>NZ_JALEGT010000002.1 GCF_022763305.1 Marivita sp.
GACTAGCGCATTGATCGTGTCGATGAAGCCAAGGTTGCGGTTCAGTAGGACACCACCAACCAGAGCCGCCCGTGGCCCGTCCTGTAAGTTCAGAGGCGCGGCGGAATGGATTACCATGCCGCGCGTCTCGACTGTGCGATCCGTCGGCACTGCGCCGCGGGTGGGGACCAAGGGAATTTCGGCCAGCGCCGACAAGTCCGGCGACAGCGCTGCCAGTGTTTCGGCGTCGAACACATCGATTGTGCTGCGCCAGTGTCCGCCAAGCGCTTCTTGGACGACGGGCCACTGCGTGTCGCTGGAGATCTGCAGGAAATCGAGACCCAGCCGCCTACGCTCCTGTTCCAAAAAACCGTCGATCGTTCCGGCCGCCACTGCGGTCTGCAAAGCCACAGACCGCGCGATTGCGTCGACGCGCTCGCCTGAGGTTTCGATCAGCCGCGCCAGGTATTGATCCGCAATCGTCAGGTCGCCCGTCACCTTATTGACCAAGATTGCATCGACCTTGCCCGACCAGCGCCAGACCGTGCTGCCCAGAAGGACCGGCAGGAGCACCAGCATCGGCAAGAGCGCGATCACCAGCAGTCGCACCCGGACGGATCGCATGGCGCCGGACAGGACCGCTGGCAGACGCGTCATCAGCTACAGTCCCCATCCCGCGCATTTGCGATCGATGGTCTTGCGAGAAATGCCTAACCGTCGTGCTGCTTCGGTTCGATTGCCGCCAAGCGCGTCGAGCGCTTTGAGGATTTCACGTTTTTCCATATCCTCCAAAGGGGCAATGTCATCAGATGTGCTGACGCTGCCAAGGGTTTCCAACGGAAACCGCCCAAAGATCAGTGCTCGTTCAACGAAATTATGCAGTTCCCGAATGTTGCCGGGCCAATCGTGGCGCAGCATGGCCGAGCGCACAGCCGAGGTGATCTCGACCTGCGGAAGGTTGAGCGCGGCTGCAATCTCGGTTTGGAACAGCTCGGCAAGGTCCAGAATATCGCTACCCCGATCCTTGAGCGGAGGCATAGTCACATCGATCACGTTGATGCGGAAAAGAAAATCCTCTCGGAAATGTCCATCCTGCACGGCCTTCTGCAGTGGCTTACTGGAGGCAATCACGAAGCGCAGGTCCAATTGAACGTCGCGCCCGGTGCCTATGGGTCGGATCACCCCGTCTTCGATCACGCGCAACAGAGCCGTCTGCGCACTGGCACTGAGTTCACTGACATCGTCCAGAAAGACAGTCCCTCCCGAAGCCTTTGCGAGTAATCCCTCGCGCCCGCCGTGCGCGCCAGGAAATGCCCCGGCACCGTGACCGAACAGTTCGTATTCGATGTTGTCGGCCGGGATTGCACCGCACTGGATCGTGACGAATGGAGCCGTGCCACGCCCGGACCGTCCATGCAGATGGCGCGCCGCGACTTCCTTTCCAGAGCCGGACGGCCCGGTGATCAACACAGGCGTGGACAGCGGCGCAACGCGGTCCAGCAGCGCGCGCACCTCGGCGATGACCGGCGAGGCTCCAATCAGTTCCTTGCGGCGATTGCCATTGGCGACCGTATCAAGCTCACGCCGCAACAGCGCATTTTCGCGTTTCAATTGCGCCAGTTCCAGACATTTGCGCAGCGCGTTCAGGATCTGGTTCGACCGGAAGGGCTTGACGAGGAAATCAGACGCCCCAGCGCGCATCGCGTCGATCGCAGTCTGAAGATCGGCATATGCAGTGATCAGGATCGTGTCGGTAAAACCGCCCTTGGACCGTTGATCCCGAAGCCATTCCAGTCCCTTCTGCCCCGGCATGATGTTGTCAAGTACCATGACATCGTATTGGCGCGTGGCCAGCATCGCCTCGGCAGCGCGGGCATCTGCGGCACTGTCGACATGACGTGAGATGGGGCGCAGCGTGTTGACGAGGAAATGCCGCATGCCCGGCTCGTCATCGACGATGAGGATGCGCGCCGCGCCAAGCGGGTCGCCTGCGTCTTCGGATATTTTCAGCATCAAAGCCTCCCCGTGTTTGCAGGTGGCAGGTTTGCAAAATCCTGTTATTTTTCCCGCACCGCGCATTCCTTGCGCCAAGAGGACAAAAATTCAAGACTGTCATTTCTTTATTTTTATTGGACTTTTTAGTGGATTCCCTGGCAACCTGCTACGTCGCTTTGCATTTTATTGCATAATTTTTGAAGACTTGATGCCAATGTCCGGCGAACTGCGCGAGAGTAAACAAATTGTCCAGCTTGCCCCGCCATCAGATTACGAGCTGCGCTTTTTCGGCCGGACTCGCACGCCTTGGGCGACGCGGTCTGACTGCCCGCGGCGGGCGCATCTCGAAGGGTCGGAGTGTCGGATCGCGCTTGATCCGGTCTCGCAGGATGCGCTCGACGGGCTCGACGTTTATGGCACGATCGAGGTTCTGTATTGGCTGAACCAAAGCCGCCGCGACGCGTCCCGTAAGAGCCCGCGCAGCGACGGGCAGACCGCATAGGACCAACCTTGGAAGGACCGCCATGTTTAGATCGCTTATCGCCGCAGTGTTCGCGGTGACAGTGACCCCGGCCAAGGCGCAGAATGTGTCGCTGCTTGCAGCGGGCAGTCCGAAAGCTGCTTTGACCGACGTGGTAACCGCGTTCACCGAAGCCACGGGCACACCCATTACTTCTGCTTTTGGTCCCTCGGGCCCGATGCGCGAACGGATCGAGGCAGGCGAGACTGCGCATGTCTTTGCCACGGCCAACATGCGCCACCCGTAGACGCTGGCGAATGCGGGAAAAGCGGGCGCGGTGACGCTGTTGCCCGCAATCGGCCGTGCGGTCTGGCCCGGCCCGAGATCGATGTATCGACCGACACATTGCTGCACGTGATGCTGGCGGAAAGCACCCGCTTTGGCACCTCGACACCCAAGGCGGACACCTCCGGCGACCGCGCCTTTGCACTGTTCAAAAAGTCCGGCCATATGGATGCTTTGAAGCGAAAGGCTCTGCAACTGACCGGCGGCCCGATAGCGCCAAGCCGCCATACGGGCGCAACAATTGCGCGTGGGTGCTGGACAGCAATCAGGCCGAAGTCTTCCCGACCTCTTGCACCAATGCGGCGCTGGCCAAGAAAGAGGCGCCTGGCTTGAAGATCGTCCAAATCCCTGAAGCCCTGTCTGTTGACGCCGAGTACGGCCTGATTGTGCTGAACGACGCGCCGGAGGCCGCGCAGGCGTTCGCGGATTGCATCCTCTCACGCGAGAGGCAGGCCATGTTGGCCCAGTATGGCTTTGACACGCCGAACGGAGGCTAAGATGCGCTATCTCCTGACGACCCTCGCGGCTCCGGCGCTGCCCGCCCATGCCCGCTCCGTGTCCGACAGCGCGAGTCGCGTCGTCGAGGTGCCTGACAAGGTCGCCACCGCCTTTGCCGCCGGTCCGCCGGCCTCCGTGCTGGTCTATGTGCTCAAGCCCGACGCGCTAATTTTCATGATCGTACCTCTGTCACTGCTTTTCTTTTCCTGTGAGAGTATGATGCGGTGAAGCGATATCAACGGGGTACGACGTCATGGATGATCCGCGCGGCATTGCGTATCGCCTGACCCTGCGCGAGGCGAACGGCGCCTTGGGCGACATCGGCACACTGCTGCCGCTCAGCCTTGGTGCCATTCTGCTGGCCGGTCTTTCACCACATATGGTGTTGACGGGCTTCGGGATTTTCTACATCGCCACCGGATTTTACTATCGTCTGCCGATCCCCGTGCAGCCGATGAAGGCGATTGCCGCAGTGGCCCTGCTGGGTTTCGTCACCCCGAAAGAGATCGCGCTGAGCGGCGTCCTGATCGGGTTGGTTCTGTTGGGGCTTGGCAGCACTGGGTTGATCGACCGGATCGCACGGCTTGTGCCGCAATCGGTGCTGTCGGGGTTGCAACTGGGCCTTGGCCTGTCGCTGGCGTGGGTGGCCATCGGGTTGATGCAGGAGCATTGGCCGGTCGGCGCGCTGTCGCTTGGGGTGGCCACGGCAGCGCTTTGGGCGGGCTCTTAGGCGGCTTTGCTGACGATCATCGTCGGTATCGGGGCGGGAATGGCCCTTGGCCTGCCGGACGCCCCAGCCCTGACCGCCGCGCCCGCGCCCTTGTCCTTCCCCGATATGCAAGACCTGTGCCGCGCCGTCACCGATTTGGCCCTGCCACAGCTGGCGCTGACTCTGACCAATGCGGTCTTTCTGACAGCGCTCGTCGCGGGCGATCTGTTCAGAGAGCGGGCAGCCCATGTCACCCCGCGCCGCCTGTGCCTGACCTCTGGTTTGGCCAATCTGGTGCTCGCACCGCTGGGAGCCTTGCCCATGTGCCACGGCGCAGGCGGCGTCGTGGCGCATCACCGCTTTGGCGCCCGTTCAGGCGCGGCGCCCTGCCTGATCGGCGTCGCGCTCTTGATCATCGCCGCATTGCCAGTTTCGGTTCAAGCGTCCATCCTGTCGGCCATTCCAGCTGCGACACTGGGGGCGTTGCTGGGAATCGCGGCATGGAACCTGGCCATCAGCCACCGTCTGATCGACGCGCGCCCGTCCTGCCGCCCGGTCATCGCGGCAGCGGCGCTGGCCACGGTGTTTGCAAACCCGCTTTGGGGCCTTTTGGCTGGCACGGTGGTGGAAATCCTGCGCAAAGCCATCATCTCAACAATCAAGACGCGACACCATTGAGCTTGGTGAACCCGCTCGTAAGCCAATTTGGCTTCTTGGCCTTTCGGAGTTCAGTCAAAAGATGGCATCCGAAAGAGTTGCCGTCGATGCCCGAACGTACAGCGTGAATGGCTCCCACAAACCCAAATCCTTTGACTTGCATCCGCCCATGTTTCGCATCAGCAGCGAAGGTCAGCTTCGACGCGCCGCGCAACAGCAATCCGAACAAATCAAAATGGCAGCTTCGGGCCGAGGCCGGCCGCACGAGGAAAATTGTAGAATAGAATTAGGGTCAGGATTCATAACCAATAGATGACGATGGCCGCGAGGGCGATGGCCGAGAGGAACACTTTCGGGCATCGATCGTAGCGGGTTGCTAC
>NZ_JALEGT010000067.1 GCF_022763305.1 Marivita sp.
CGCGATACCGTAACCGACAACTTCCGCGTCGTATCCCTAGAAAAATACAAAATCGTCTGAAACGACATCAGGTCAATTCAGGCGCATGAGTATATTGTGCAAAAATGGTCGTCCGTGCGCAATAATGCGTCACAAGTTGCGCAGCCCTGTCAGCAGCAATGACAGCGCTTCGTCCCGTGCTGCGGCCCGCACATTGGCCCGCCCCAGCGCGCCGAAGTCGATGGTTTTGGTCTCGACAGTGTTGGTTGTCGCCAGCCCGAAACAGACCCGACCTTCGGGCTTGAACTCCGACCCGCCAGGCCCGGCAATGCCGCTGATCGACACCGCGACCGTGGCCTGTGCCGCCTGCAGCGCCCCCGTCGCCATTTCCCTCGCAACCTCTTCCGACACTGCGCCATGGGCCTCCAGCGTGGCGGGTGCCACGCCCAGCATCTCGGTCTTGGCCACGTTCGAGTAGGTCACGAATCCCCGCTCGAACACCGCCGACGATCCGGCCACATCGGTGATCGCCGCTGCGACCATCCCGCCGGTGCAACTCTCGGCCGTTGTCACGGTGGCTCCGGCCGCCACCGCAAGGCGCAGCAACTCGTCTGCCAAAGGCAAGGTCACATCAGCACCAGATGAAACAGTGCCGCCAAAGCCACCACGCCGATGGCCGCAAACACACCCGCAATCACGTCGTCCAGCATCACGCCCAACGCATCACCCCGCGCGTCCGCGCGGCCCACAAGCCAGGGCTTCCAGATGTCGAACAGCCGGAACAGCACAAAGGCCGCGATCCAGCCGGGGTACAGCGCCAAAAGGTCCGCCGACATGCGCGACGCCCCGTAAGCCACTGGAAAGAGGGCGATCCACTGGCCCACCACTTCGTCCACCACGATATAGGATGGATCGTGATCCTCCTGCCCACGGGTCAATTCGCGGGTTGCGATCCAGCCGGACATGAATACGAAAAACGTCAGGTTCACCAAGAGCCAGAAGCCCCCGATCGACAGAACCGCATAGGCGACGGGCAGGGCAGCCAGTGACCCCCATGTGCCCGGCGCGGGCCTCAGGTATCCGATACCGAAGAACGTGGCGATCAGCTTGTTCATGCCGACACCAGTGCGGCCGTTGCCATCGCCGCGATCCCTTCGCCGCGCCCGGTAAAGCCCAGTTTCTCGGATGTGGTCGCCTTGACCGAGATGTCTTCCACCGGCAGGTCCATGATCTCGGACAGGGCCGCGCGCATGGCGTCGGCATGGGGGCCGATCTTGGGGTATTCGCAGACCAGCGTGCAATCGACGTTGCTGATCACGAATCCCGCATCCCCCGCCATCTGAACCGCGTGTCTGAGGAAAATCTCGCTCGCGGCGCCCTTCCACTGCGGGTCCGAGGGCGGGAAGTGTCGCCCGATATCGCCCGCCGCCAGCGCGCCATAGATCGCATCGGTGATCGCGTGCATGCCGACATCGGCATCAGAATGGCCCATAAGTCCCTGATCATGCGGAACCTTTATTCCGCACAGAACGACATGATCGCCCGGTCCGAACTTGTGAACATCATAGCCATTGCCCAGCCGAACTTTCATGTGCAGATCCTTTGAAATCGTGGCGCCTGTCTAAGCTCTGTCCGGTGGCTGTGCAATCTCCCCCGGCTGTTTGCCTAATAATTAGGCATATGCGTTTTGTCGGTCTGTTTTTCAGGCTATTATCATTGAATGGCATGCAGCCACAGCGTAGCTCAAACTCATCAATCAAGGATTGCAGCGGTGACTCCGTCGGTTCCAGACAACCTGATTTCTCCTCCCGTGATGCTGGCACCGCTTGCCGGCATCACCGATCTGCCGTTCCGCACGCTGGTGTCGGGCTTCGGGGCAGGCCGCGTCGTGTCCGAAATGATCGCCAGCGGGGAATTCCTGACCGCGCGCCCGGGTACACGCGAAAAGGCAGAGCTGGGGGCAGGGATCGCCAATACCTCGGTGCAGCTTGCAGGCCGCACACCCGAGGCGATGGCCGAGGCCGCCCGCAGGGTCGAAGGCATGGGCGCGCAGGTGATCGACATCAACATGGGCTGCCCTGCGAAAAAGGTCGTTGGCGGCTATTCCGGCTCGGCGCTCTTGCGCGATCTCGACCACGCCTGCCGCCTGATCGACGCGGTGGTGGGGGCAGTCAGTGTACCCGTCACGCTCAAGACCCGACTGGGCTGGGATGATGCCACGCACAACGCCGCTGAACTGGCGCAACGGGCCGAGGCGCTGGGGATCGCGATGATCGTCATTCACGGGCGCACCCGCTGCCAGTTCTACAAGGGCCGCGCAGACTGGGCCGCGATCCGGCAGATCAAGGATGCCGTGTCGATCCCTGTCATCGCAAACGGCGACATCACCGACACCGCAACGGCGCGGACCGCACTTGCGCAAAGCGGTGCCGACGGCGTGATGGTCGGACGCGGGGCGCAGGGCAAACCGTGGGTTCTGGCGCAGATCGCGGCGGACATCTACGGCACGCCAAGGCCCGACATCCCAAAGGGACACAAGCTGGTCGACATGGTGGCCGGCCATTACGAGTCCATGCTCGATTTCTACGGCACCGATCTGGGCAACCGCGTCGCCCGCAAGCATCTGGGCTGGTACATGGACGAGGCCGGTACAGCAGCCCCGCTGCGCAAGACGGTGCTCACCGCAAAAGACCCCGCCACAGTTCTCGCCGCGCTGCCCGATGCGCTTTTGACCGATGTAAGGAAGGCCGCATGACCGACCACGAGTCCGGTGAGGTCGAGATGGTGGATGAACGGCTGATCTGGTCATCGCTGCCAGTGCCCGCCATCATCATCGACGGCGATGAAAACATCTACGACATGAACCCCGCCGCCGAAGGCTTCATGAACAACTCGGCCAAATGGCTGCGCGGCCAGCCGATCTGGGACCGGCTCACCGTCGATGCGCCGATGGAAAACAGCCTTGCCCGAGCCCGCGCGAACGGCACGCCGCTCTTCGTCAATGACGTGGATGTCGGCACCGGCAACCGCCCGCCGCTGGTCTGCAACCTGCAATTCGCGCCCGTTCAGGGCATGGACGGCTGCATGATCCTGCTCATCAGCCCGCGTGAGCTGGCGGGCCGCGTGAACCAGAGCCATTCCGTCAAATCCGCCGCCAAATCCGCGATCGGCATGGCCGAGATGTTGGCGCACGAGATCAAAAACCCGCTGGCGGGCATCACCGGGGCAGCACAGCTTTTGAGCATGAGCCTCAGCAATGGCGATCTGGAACTGACTGATCTCATAGTCGCTGAAACCCGCCGCATCGTGAAGCTGTTGGAACAGGTCGAACAATTCGGCAACCTGTCCGCCCCTGAACGCAAGCCGGTCAACCTGCACGACGTGCTCGACCGAGCCCGCCGCTCTGCTTTGCTGGGCTTCGGGGCCCATATGAAGATCATCGAGGATTACGACCCCTCGCTGCCGCTGGCTTTGGGAGATGCGGACCAACTGCTTCAGGTGGTCCTGAACCTCATCAAGAACGCGTCCGAGGCGGCAGACCCCAAGACAGGCGGCACCATCCGCCTGCACACCTATTACGAACACAGCTACAGCCTGCGCCGCGCCGATGGCACCGGCCAGTCGCTGCCGCTTCAGGTCGAGGTGATCGACGACGGCCCCGGCCTGCCACCCGAGATCCGCGGCGACGTGTTCGACCCCTTCGTGTCGGGGCGCGAGAACGGCACCGGCCTTGGCCTCGCGTTGGTGAGCAAGATCATCTCGGACCATGACGGCTGGGTCGCCGTCGACAGCGTTCCCGGAAAAACCCGCTTTCGCATTTCGCTGCCGCAGGCACCGCGAAAACAAAAGGAGTCAAACTGATGGATGGTACGGTACTTGTCGCGGATGATGATCGCACGATCCGCACGGTTCTGACACAGGCGCTGACGCGGGCGGGGTGCAAGGTGCATGCGACCTCGTCGCTAACGACCCTCATGCGCTGGGTCGCCGAGGGCAAGGGCGACGTGGTGATTTCGGACGTGATCATGCCCGATGGCAACGGGCTCGAGATGCTGCCCAAGATCAGCCAGGACCGGCCCGATCTGCCGGTGATCGTGATTTCGGCGCAGAACACCATCATGACCGCCATTCAGGCCGCCGAAGCCGAGGCCTATGATTACCTGCCCAAACCCTTCGACCTGCCGGACCTGATGAAGCGCACCGCCAAGGCGCTCGATTCCCGAAGTCGCGTTGCGCGCCCGTCACCTGACCGGGTGATCGACGACGCGCCAGACGATCTGCCCCTGATCGGCAAGACCCCGGCCATGCAGGCGCTCTACCGTCTGGTGGCCAAGGTGATGAACACCGATCTGCCGGTGCTGATCTGTGGCGAATCGGGGACGGGAAAATCCCTGATCGCCCGTGCCCTGCATGACTTCTCCGATCGCCGCTCCTTGCCTTTCGTCACCGTGACAGGAAGTGACCTCGCCGATATCGAAGGCCCGGCCCGCATCCTTGCCCGTGTACGCGGCGGCACGCTTCTGATCGACGAGCTGGCCGATGTTCCGGACGAGGTTCAGGCCCGCATCGTGCGTATGATGGATGGCCCCGGCGAACACGTCCCGCGTTTTATCGCGACCAGCCAGTCCGATCCGGGGCAGGGCATCTCCGACAGTGGCGTGCGCGAAGACCTCTATTACCGGATCAGCGGCGCCACGATCTCTGTGCCGTCCCTGCGCGAAAGGGTCGATGACATCGCGCTGCTCTGCGAACACTTCCTTGCCCGCGCTGAACGCGATGGCGGGGCCAAGCGCTGGCTGTCCGAGGATGCCGCCGATCTGTTCCGCGCCTACAGCTGGCCCGGCAACGTGCGCCAGTTGGAAAACGTCGTGCGCCGCCTGAGCCTGACCTCGCGCGCCGACGAGATCACCCGCGCCGAGGTCGAGAACGTGCTGGGCAACCAGCCGGAAACCGGCCCCGTCCTGCGCGGTGGCGACAGCGAGAAGCTCAGCACGTCCGTCTCGCGCCACCTGCGTCGCTACTTCGATCTGCACGGAACGATGCTGCCGCCGCCGGGGCTCTATCCGCGAATCCTGCGCGAAATCGAGGCGCCGCTGATCGAAATCGCCCTCGAGGCGACAGGTGGAAATCAGGCCAAGTGTGCGGATTTGCTCGGAATCAACCGCAATACGTTGAGAAAGAAGATCACCGACCTCGATATTCAGGTGACACGCCGCCGCAAGTTGATGTAAAACTGCCACATAATCGTGTTCTGGCGGTGACGCAGTTGGCCGGAAACACAATATGTGGCGGTAGCCGGACTGCGCGGCACATCTAGGCGGGGGTTGGCTGTGGCCACCTGGGCACGCTCGTGGAATTGGACCCGGTTCAACCGGGCGCGTCGGCAACGGCGCTATCAGAACGCCATGACCCTCGGTCTGGTGCTTCTCGGGCCCGTGCTGGCCATTGCCACGATCCTCGTGCTTGGACCGCTCGACACGGGCGCGGGCGCGCAGTTCAACCTGCGGCTCGTCCTGCTCGCCGATCTCATCTACGTGCTCTTGCTGGCGGCGCTGGTGTTGCGGCGGGTCGTCAACCTGATTGCCGCCAGACGCGCCAAATCCGCCGGATCCCGCCTGCACCTGCGCCTCACGGGCGCTTTTGCCCTCATGGCGCTGCTGCCAACGATCACGGTGGCTGTCTTCGCGGTTCTGACCATCAATATCGGGCTCGAGACATGGTTCTCGGAACGTGTCCGCAACGTGGTGGGCGCGTCGCTGTCCGCCGCCGAAGCCTACGAGCAGGAACACCGCGAGGGTCTGACCCAAGACGCCGAAGCGCTAGCGGCGTTTCTGGACGCAAACCGCCGGGCGACTTTCATCATGGATGACGGCGAATTGCGGCAGGCGTTGAGCCAGGGACAGGCGCAGATCCAACGCGGCTTGCGCGAGGCCTATGTCATTGATGGCGCGCGTGAAATCCGGGCGCGTGGCGAAGGGTCGTATCTGTTCGACTACGAACGCCCCGCATCCGACGTCTTTACCGAGGCGAACGAGATCGGTGTCGCGCTTGTTCAGGACTGGGACAACAACGAGCTGCGCGCGCTGATCCCACTGCGCGCTTTCACGGACCGTTACCTCTACATCACCCGCGAAGTGGACGGGCAAATCCTGAACCTGCTGGATGACACGCAGGAAACCGCACGCTTCTACCAGCAGCAGGAAAACGATCGGGGGCGCGTGCTCTTCGACTTTGCGTTGCTCTACCTTGGCTTTGCCTTCCTTCTGATCCTGGCCGCGGTCTGGCTGGGCCTTTGGTTCGCTGAACGACTGAGCCGACCCGTGGGACGTCTGACCGGGGCTGCTCAGCGGGTCGGGTCGGGTGATCTGGATGTGAAGGTGGTCGAAGAAGAGGGCGACGACGAAATCGCCATGCTGGGCCGGTATTTCAACCAGATGACGCGGCAACTGAAAGGCCAGCGCGAAACGCTGCTCGACAACACCCGTCAGATTGAACGCCGCCAGCGGCTTTTCGACTCCGTGTTGACCTCTGTCACTTCGGGGGTGGTGGGGCTTGATGCGGACGGGCGCGTGACGTTCGTCAACCGGTCTGCCGAACGCCTTCTGGCCTGGCACGAAACGCAGCGCAGCGTCGCGATCACCATGGCTGTGCCGGAATTCGGCCCGCTCTTCGATCGGTTGCGCGAACAGGGCATCGAAACGGCGCAGGAAGAGATCAAGGTCAGCCGCGCGGGACGACTGGAGAATCTGCTGGTCCGCCTGTCGACGCGGCGTCGGGAGGATGGCGGTCTGGAAGGCTATGTGATTGCCTTTGATGACGTGACCGACCTTGTCAGTGCGCAGCGCATGGCGGCCTGGGGCGATGTGGCCCGCAGGATCGCACATGAGATCAAGAATCCTCTGACTCCGATCCAATTGTCCGCCGAGCGGATCCGTCGCAAATTCCGGCGCGCTCTGGGCGAGGAAGATGCCCAGAGTCTTGAGCAGCTCACCGAGGTCATCGTGCGTCAAACAAATGACTTGCGGCGCATTGTTGATGAATTCTCCAAGTTCGCGCGGATGCCCGAACCTGACCGTAAGCCCGAGGATATCGTCGATATCCTGCGCAGCGTCATCCTCCTGCAGGAGGCCGGTCAGCCCGAGGTCACATTCGTCACTGACATGCCCGAGCAGGCGATTCCGGCCGAGATCGATGCCACGATGATCGGGCAGGCTCTGACAAACCTCGTAAAGAACGCCGGGGAAGCTATTGAAAGCTATGTTGAAACGAAGCTTGAGGCATCGGTCACGCCGGAGATCCGGCTGGCCTGCGTGATCGACGGCGATCATGCCGTCATCCGGATTTCAGACAATGGGATCGGGCTGCCTGAAGACCCGTCGCGCCTCTTTGAACCCTATGTGACAACGCGCGAGAAAGGCACCGGGCTTGGCCTGCCCATCGTGAAGAAGATCATCGAGGAACATGGCGGCACGCTGACCCTCGAACAGGCCGAGCCTTTTGATGAGACCGGCCGCTGCGGGGCGATGGCGGTCATCCGTCTGCCTGTCCTGTCAAAAGGCAAATTGCAGAATGAAATGAATGCGCTGCAAGTCGAAGCTGATGCAGCTGAACCTTTATCAGAGACGTGATGTAGAGAAAAACAGGGGTGAGGTTATGAGCGATATTCTGATTGTGGACGATGAGCGCGACATCCGCGAACTGATCGGAGACATCCTTGAAGACGAAGGCTACACGACCCGGCTTGCCGGAAATTCGTCCGAAGCGTTGGCCGAGATCAATGCAGAGGAACCGTCGCTCCTGATCCTCGACATCTGGCTGAAAGACAGCAAGATGGACGGGATCGACATCCTGAAGACCGTCAAGCGCGACAACCCGGATGTGCCCGTGGTGATCATTTCAGGCCACGGCAACATTGAAATCGCGGTCGCTGCGATCAAGCAGGGCGCGTATGACTTCATCGAAAAACCGTTCAATATCGACCAGTTGCTGGTCGTCATTCGCCGTGCGATGGAAACCAGTCGCCTGCGCCGCGAGAACAACAAGCTCAAACGCCGCGAAACCGACGTGGCCCAGATGGTCGGCGAATGTGCGGCCTATCGCGGTCTTGTTTCGAACCTCGACAAGGTGACGAAGTCGAATGGTCGGGTTCTTCTGTCCGGTCCCGCAGGCAGCGGCAAGGAAGTGGCCGCCCGCTACATCCACGCCAATTCCAACCGCGCCAGCGCGCCGTTCGTCACGGTGAACTGTGCGGGTGTTGCGCCCGAGACGATGGAAGAGGTGCTGTTCGGCCGTGAAACGCCGGAACGCGGGGTGGAGCCGGGCCTGCTGGAACAGGCGCATGGCGGGGTGATCTATTTCGACGAGGTGGCTGACATGCCGATCGGCACGCAGTCCAAGATCCTGCGCGTGCTGGTGGATCAGCAGTTCCAGCGCGTTGGCGGGGCGGACAAGGTGCGGGTGGATCTGCGGGTGATCTCAAGCACCAACCGCGATCTGCAGGCCGAGATCGCCGCGGGCACGTTCCGCGAGGAGCTGTATCACCGGCTGAATGTCGTGCCGATCAGCGTCCCCAGCCTTGAAGAGCGGCGCGAGGATATTCCGATGCTGGCCGCGCATTTCATCGACCTCTTCAACCAGTCGCAGGGCCTGCCCAAGCGGGGACTCAGCCCGGATGCGGTGGCGCTCTTGCAGACCATGGTCTGGCCGGGGAACGTGCGGCAGCTCAAGAACCTGATCGAGCGGGTGCTGATCCTGGGCGACGGCACGGGCGACATCGCCGCGCGGGAATTGCCGCAGGACAGTGGGCCGGCCGAGGATGAAGAGGGCCGGGTGGTGCTGTCGGGCACGCTCGCCACCATGCCGCTGCGCGAGGCGCGCGAGGCGTTCGAGCGGGAATACCTGCTGACCCAGATCAACCGGTTCGGGGGCAATATCAGCCGCACCGCGAGCTTTGTCGGGATGGAGCGCAGCGCGCTGCACCGCAAGCTGAAATCGCTGGGAGTGGTCACCGGGTCCAAGTCCGGCGGGCGGGTGGCCTATCTCGAGGATGAGGTGGAAGAGGCGTCGTAAGACATTATCTTTACGGATGTCGAAACGAACCGGGTCTGGACCATGCGACATCTGATGTTGGCCGCCGCATTGGCGCTGATGACGACTGCCGGGATGGCGGGGGCGCAGGGCACGCGGCAGATCGATCCGTCGGGGGTTGACCGGGCGGCGTGGGAGTTTGCGCAGGAGTTGAACACCGCCGATGCGTTCCGCGCCTATCTGGAAGCGTTTCCAGACGGGCTGTTTCGCGGCGAGGCGGAGGCGCAGCTCTTTGCGCTGCGGCCCGATCTTGCGCCGCAGCCGGAGCCTGACCCTGTGCCCGAACCGCCGCGTCCGTCGCTGGTGCTGGTGAACCCGCCGCAGGAGCAATGTACGGTCTGTCCGCGCGTGGTGCGGGTGCCCGGGGGCGACACGGTGATGGGGTCGGAGCAGGGCGGGGCCGAGGGGCCGCGCACCAGCCAGACCATCGCGGCGTTCGAGATTGCGGCGACCGAGATCACCGTGGGCGACATGCGCGCCTTCGAGGAGGCGACGGGGACGCGGACGGGGCGGTCCTGTTTTGTCTGGACGCCGGAGGGGCGGATGCGGTCGCGGGACGGGGCCTATTGGGGCGCGCCGGGGTTTGACGTGACGGACGATCATCCGGCGGCCTGCCTCAACTGGGACGACGCGATGGCCTATGTGGACTGGCTCAACGACGAAGACCCGCGCGGCGGGTGGCGGCTGCCGTCTGAGGCGGAGTTCGAATACGCGGCCCGTGGCACGCTGGATCAGCAATACCCGTGGCCCGGCGGGCTGGGGGCGATCTGCCAGCGGGTGAACGGGGCCGGGGCGGAGAGCCGGTTCCGGCACCGCAACACCGCCTGCAACGACGGGACCGAGGCGCCTGTGCCGGCGGGGGTGTTCCCGGTCAACCCGTTCGGGCTGTCGCACATGATCGGGAACCTCTGGGAATGGACGGCGGATTGCTGGGACGGATCGCATCGCGGCGCGCCTTCGGACGGGGCGGCGCGGACGGGCGGGACGTGCAGCAGCCGGGTGCTGCGGGGCGGGTCCTGGGACGATCCGCCGGAGAACCTTCGGGTGAGCTATCGGGTGGGCATCCCCAAGACCCGCCGCCAGGCCAATGTCGGCTTCCGCGTGGCGCGGGATCTCGCTCCGGGCGGATAGGTCCGGTCTGGGCCTATTGTTTCGCGCGCGAAACATTGGGTCCGATCTGGACCTATTAAGGGTTTGGTAAGGTTGGGGATTGGGCGGATAACGGACCTTCTCTGCGAAAGCGAAGAGATCTGAGCCTCATGGTCAAAGCGGACCTCTAGGTAGGATTGGGCTGCGCCGAGAACATCACGCTTCAGTGAGCCCACTCCAAGACGGCCACAAGTGTGTTGCACAGCACTTGTCCTAAGCCAGTCAATTATAATTCGGAAAGGGCTATAAGTTACCATGATGCCTCAATAAGAAAACATCGAAATACACAGAAAATAAATTTCAGCGCAGGCATATTTTATCTTCACAAGATTAGATTCATTTAGATGACGATCTGGTAAACGGAACTTTGAATACCTCGGCATCCAACCAGTCTCTAACCCACTGCGCAGGGGGCGCTGTTCCCAGATGATCATCGATGGATACGGAAAAACCAGTGACATTTGCTTGCAATCGTGCAGCCGCCAGTTTTGAGTTGGCGTCAAGAAGATGCCTCACTACCGCGCGATCGGAATAGCGTGAAATAAGTTCCATGTAGCCAGAAATCGTCGCAACGACGAGCGCAAGCGATTTGAAGTGAAGCGACATGTCCACGGGTTCCAAGCCCCTGTGGACGAACTCATGCCTAGCTTCAAACAGGCGGGTAGTATCGTCAGGATTGGCGTCAGTGCAAATTGAATTCACATAGTCTTTCAGTGAATCCCATCTTACCGTACCTGATTCCCCAAACAAAATATCTAAACAAGCCAGATTCTGTGCATTGAAGTTTCCAATACTTGGGCTATTGAGACTTCGAACAAGCGCTCGGCTTGCGTTTCTCAGAAAAGCGGGTCCCTTTCGGTTGAATATGTTCCTTATGAAATCATCCGATCTCTCGATAATGCTTCTGATCAGGGTGTTGGTAATTGGTTCACCACTTATCATTTCCAGCGCTTGCCAATTTGGTGCGTAGGAACTGTGACCTACCATCGCAAGGTTTGCGCGACTAAACACAATCGGTAACTCGCAATGCTCGCGGGCTGTGGGAATCCAGATAGGTGAAGGTAACTCGCGTGAAACCCGATCTCGATCCGACCCGTAGTGATCGCTACGCACTTGTGTAAGAAGAACGAGATTAAGCGCGGCTACCACTAATTCTGCGTCATGGACAATTTCTCGCCAAGTAAGGAAATTCAGATCACTTATGTGTCTTCTAAACAATAAGTAACAAGATGGATGAAGTCTTTCTATGAGCATCTCCAGATTTCCCTTGAAACCAGCATGATCCTCAAGCATCGAATTCAAGATACCTGTATCTTGTGTGCTGACCAATGACCACCGGTTCTCGAATATTTCTGGATTCGCTTCGCCCTGCGCAATCTTAATCCCCTTGATTGGTACTACGCCGAAGTACTCTTTCGATTGCATCGTTCGCCTCCCACATAGGCCGACATAAAGGACCCGAATAGACTGCAGCAACTTTCGTGGTCCGCGTGTTGCGTCAACTCGTGCCGATTTTGGAGTCTGTGACATAGTCTTCCGCTCATAATGCTAGGTTGCGGAAGGCGGGTCAATCAACGCAATTCATTTAGAATGAGACTTCCGGCAAGACATGCAGATTTGCGTGCAAGCGCAGAGTTGGCTCGTTATCTCTTACCTGATGGGAATGGGGTTGAATCCGCCCCGATTGCTCCGAATTTCCGGTGCTAGAGGAAACTGGGATTTCATGCCTTGGGAAAAGGCCCGCGAACCAGCCATTGCGTTTGTGTGAAGAACTCCTCGGCAGCGGCCAGAGCCGAAAGCGTAGGGATTACCATCGGAGAAGTCATAGACGACAGGTTTGGGCCGTTTTCCCAAACACTGCGCGAAACAGCGGGCGCAGCCCGCCGCGCATCGCCATGCCGGAGGCATGCCTTCGGCATGACGCGCCCCCACGCGGCGGCGATTTGGTGGGGCCAGTGCTCCGCTTTGACCTTCTTCGGATGTGGCCGGGATAAATCAAGGGATTCGACGGTTGGATCGCCACCGCGCGCGTCGGCAATGCGCGGCTGGTGAGCGTTGCGCGGGGTGGTGGCGATTTGGTGGGGCCAGTGCTCCGCTTTGATCTTCTTCGGACGTGGCCGGGATAAATCGAGGGATTCGGTGGTTGGATCGCCACCGCGCGCGTCGGCGATACGCGGCGGGTGAGCGTTGCGCGGAGTGTAGAGGTCGGTGGCGCGTGCGGGCACGCACCCTACGGGGCGGGTGGCGCGGCCCTCTGCAATTGACCCCACCCCGGACCTCTGCCATTGAGAAGGCTGCGACACAGCCAAGGGGCCCGGCGGCGGGCTGCGGGACATGAAGGTTATTATCTGCGGAGCAGGTCAGGTCGGCTGGCAGATCGCGCGGCACCTCTCGGGGGAGCGCAATGACGTCACCGTGGTGGACAACAACCCCGATCTGGTGCGCCGGGCGACGGATGCGCTGGATGTGCAGGGGATCGCGGGGTTCGCCTCGTATCCGGATGTGCTCGACCAGGCGGGGGCGCGGGACGCGGACATGATCATCGCGGCGACCCATTCGGACGAGGTCAACATGGTGACCTGCCAGGTGGCGCATTCGGTGTTCTCGATCCCGCGCAAGATCGCGCGGCTGCGGTCGAAATCCTATCTGACGGCGATCTATTCCGATCTCTACCGCCGCGATCACATGCCCATCGACGTGGTGATCAGCCCCGAGATGGAGGTGGCCGAGGCGGCACTGCAGCGGCTCAACGCGCCGGCGGCTTTTGACACGGAGAAGTTTCTGGATGGCGATGCGGCGCTGATGGGGCTGACCATCGACGCCGATTGCCCCATCGTGAACACGCCGCTGCGACAGCTGACCGATCTGTTCTCGACGCTGCGCAGCATCGTGGTGGGCATCCGCCGCGAGGGCACTCTGTTCGCGCCGGAATCGGGGGACCAGATCTTCGAGGGCGATTCCTGCTACGTGATGTGCCATATCGAGGACGTGCGCCGGACGCTGGAGATCTTCGGCAAGACCCATCACAAGCAGGAGCGGGTGGTGATCATCGGCGGCGGCAATGTCGGGCTGATGGTGGCCAAGGACCTTGAACAGCGCGCCGACCGGGTGCGGGTCAAGGTCATCGAGCGCAACCGCAAGATCGCCGAACGCGCGGCCGAGGCGCTGGAGCGGACGATTGTCCTCAATGGCGACGGTCTGGACGTTGCGCTGCTGGCCGAGGCGAATATCGAGCGCGCGGATGCGGTGCTCTGCGTGACCGATGACGACAAGACCAACATGCTGGCCGCGGTGCGCGCCAAGTCCGAAGGCTGCCGGATGGCGATCGCGCTGATCAACGACCCCACGCTGGAGCCGCTGATGGAGCCCTTGGGGATCGACGCCTATATCAACCCGCGCTCGGTCACGGTGAGTTCGATCCTGCGCCATTTCCGGCATGGCCGGGTGCGCGCGGTCTATTCCATCGGCGATGCGGAGGCCGAGGTGATCGAGGCGGAGGTGCTGTCTACGTCACCCATGGCGGGGCAGAAGCTGCGCGACATCGACTTCCCCGAAGGCGTGCTGGTCGGTGCTGTGCGCAAGGCAGGCAAGGTCAAGCGCCCGGTGGGGTCGATGGTGATCGAGGAGGGCGACCAGGTGGTGCTCTTCACGCTGGCCAAGGACGTGCCGGAGGTCGAACGCCTGCTCCAGGTGTCGATCGACTTCTTCTGATCCGATGGTGTTGCTGTCTCGCCTGCCGCTGCTCTTGCTGCTGACGGGGCTGGGATCGGTCTCGATGATCGTGCCGGCCGTGGTGGCGCTCTGGGCCGAGGCCTACCAGGAGGCGCGGTCGTTCTTCTATTCGGGGCTGGTGGGGCTGATCCTCTGCACGCTGGTCGGTCTGGCACTGGCGAACCGTCCGCACAACCGCAACGCCATGCGGCAGCTGCTGGCGCTGCTGGGCGGGTTCGCGATCCTGCCGGCGGTGCTGGCGGTGCCGTTCTACGAATCGGTGCAGACGACCAGCTTTCTGAACGCCTATCTCGAGATGGTGTCGAGCCTGTCGACCACGGGCCTGCCGCTGTTCGAGCCCGAGCGCCTGTCGATGGCGGAGCATCTGTGGCGCGCGCAGGTGGCCTGGATGGGGGGGCTGCTGATGTGGGTTGCAGCGGCGGCCATCCTTGCGCCGCTGAACCTGGGCGGGTTCGAGGTGACATCGCTGGGCGAGCCGGGGCAGGACCTCGTGGTGGGGGCCGCGCGCCGCGACACCGCCAACCCCGCGAGCCGACTGGCCCGCAGCGCCGCCGTTCTGGTGCCGTCCTATGCGCTGCTGACGCTGGCGCTTTGGGTGCTGCTGCTGGTTGCGGGGGATACGCCCTTCGTGGCGCTGGTGCATGCAATGAGCGTGATGTCCACTTCGGGAATCTCGCCTGTCGGAGGGCCGTCCGGGGCCGGCAGCGGGATCACGGGAGAGCTGATCATGGCGGTGTTCCTGCTGTTCGCGCTGTCGCGGGTGACGTTTTCGCAGGATGCGAGCACTGCGCGGCGTGCCGGGCTTTTTTACGATCCGGAATTCCGGCTGGGCCTTGCCATCGTCTTGACGGTCCCGACGTTGCTGGTGCTGCGCCATTTCGTGGCGGCGCTCGATATCGGCGACCAGAACAACCTCATCGCCGCGCTTCGGGCTTTTTGGGGCGCCGCCTTTACGGTCCTCTCGTTCCTGACCACCCATGGCTATTCCAGTGTCGACTGGGTCGATGCGCAGGCCTGGTCGGGACTGGAGACACCGGGGCTGATCCTGATGGGTCTTGCGCTGATCGGCGGAGGCGTGGCGACGACCGCGGGCGGGGTCAAGCTCATGCGGGTGTTCGCGTTGAGCATGAACGGCATGCGCGAGGTGGACCGGCTGGTGCACCCGTCCTCGGTTGGACGCTCGGGGCTGGTGTCACGCCGCACGCGGCGCGAGGGGGCGTTCATCGCCTGGGTCTTCTTCATGATCTTTGCGATCACACTGGCCGCCACCACGGTGGCCTTTGCCGCGTTCAGCATCCCGTTCGAACAGTCCCTTGTCCTCGCCGTGGCGAGCCTGTCGAATTGCGGACCTCTCGTCGATGTGGTTCAGGCCGGGCGTCTGACGCTGATCGAGCTTGGCCCCGGGCCGAAAGTCATTGCCGCGATTGCCATGATCATGGGGCGTCTGGAAATGCTTGCACTTGTGGTCATTTTGACACCAGATCTCTGGCGCGATTGACCCTTCGGCCGACAACTGCCGAAATTCCTTGTTTTTCCACTGGAATTTACATGATTGCCAAGACATAGTGACCTCAAATCACGACTTCCGGCGCGACAAGAGCAAGAACAAAGGCTAATTTTATGGCATCTGACAAGCAGAACCTTCAGGACGCGTTTCTAAACCACGTCCGCAAAACGAAGGTTCCGGTAACGGTTTTCTTGATCAACGGCGTCAAATTGCAGGGCGTCATCACGTGGTTTGACAATTTCTGCGTGCTTTTGCGTCGCGACGGACAATCGCAGCTTGTCTACAAGCACGCCATTTCGACAATCATGCCAGCGCAGCCGATCAACCTGTATGACGGCGAAGGCGACAATTGAAAGAACACAAGGCGCATGTGACCCCCGCATGGGTCCTGCATCCTGACATCACCAGCGACCGGTCCCGCCGGGCCGCGCTGCCTGCCTTGGAAGAAGCCGTGGCCCTGGCGGCGGCTCTTCCGGGACTCGAAGTTGTGGGCAGCAGCGTTGTGCGCCTGCCCAAACCGCATCCCGGCGCGCTTTTCGGATCGGGCAAGATCGAAGAACTGAAGACCCTGTTCAAGGAGTCCGAGGTCGAACTGGTGCTGGTCGACGGGCCGGTGTCTCCGGTGCAGCAGCGCAACCTCGAAAAGACCTGGGGGGTGAAACTCCTCGACCGGACCGGCCTGATCCTCGAGATCTTCAGCGATCGGGCCGCGACCCGGGAAGGGGTGCTACAGGTCGAGATGGCCGCGCTCAGTTACCAGCGCACCCGGCTGGTGCGCGCCTGGACCCACCTCGAGCGGCAGCGCGGTGGGCTCGGGTTCGTGGGTGGCCCCGGCGAAACCCAGATCGAGGCCGACCGGCGCGCCATCGACGAGCAGTTGGTCAACCTGCGGCGGCAACTGGACAAGGTGGTCAAGACCCGCAGCCTGCACCGCGCGGCGCGGGCCAAGGTGCCCTATCCGATTGTCGCGCTTGTCGGCTACACGAACGCGGGCAAGTCCACGCTGTTCAACCGGTTGACAGGGGCGGATGTGATGGCCAAGGACATGCTCTTTGCCACGCTTGATCCGACCATGCGCTCCGTCCGGCTGCCCGACGGTCCGGAGGTGATCCTGTCGGACACGGTGGGGTTCATCAGCGATCTGCCGACCGAATTGGTTGCGGCCTTCCGCGCCACCTTGGAAGAGGTTCTGGCGGCCGACCTGATCCTGCACGTGCGCGACATCAGCCACACCGCCACCGAGGAACAGGCGCAGGACGTGCGCGAGATCCTCAATTCGCTGGGGGTGACGGACACGACGCCGCTGCTGGAAGTGTGGAACAAGATCGACGCGATGGACCCCGAACTTCGGGAGGCGACACAGGCGCGTGCCGAACGCAGCACGGATGTCTACGCGACATCGGCGCTGACGGGGGCCGGGCTTGATGTGCTTCTGGCGGCGATCAACCGGCATCTCGAAGGCGAACGGCGCGAGGAAACCCTGCACCTTGGTTTTGAGGACGGGCGCAAGCGGGCGTGGCTTTTCGACAAGGCGCTGGTCGAAGAGGAACGTCAGGACGAGACCGGCTATACCTTGCGCGTGCGCTGGTCTGCCAAGGATGCCCGGCAGTTCGAAACGCTCTAGCCGCGCGCTGTGTCCGGCTTCTTTGGGCCGGAAATACCTCGGGGGCGTCGCCCTTGGGCGACGGGGGCAGAGCCCCCTTACTCCCGGACCAGCCGCGTCACCCCGACCGAGGCCGCGCGCGCAAGGTCCACATCCAGCGACATCGGGATGTACTCACCCCGACGCCAGAGCGTGCCCAGATCGTCATAGTGGCGCGACAGGAAATGGCCCGCCTGCCCGGTGGACAGGATGAAGACGGAACTGTCGGGATCGGCGAAATCATAGACGCCACGATAGGCCGCGCCATGCACATTGAGGAACGGGTTGGGGCCTTCGCCTGCGCCGCGACCCCGCATCAGCGTGTGATCGCCGCCAGAGGTGCTTTGACGGATGTTCACGAAGTACCGCAGGATCGGCACCTCTCCGAGGACGGGATGGTCATGGGTGGCCTGATGCGCGTCGCCCCAACGCAGGGATTCCAGCGACGTGCCCCAGTTTTCGGAAATCCAGACCAGCGCGTCGTCGAGCGCGAGCCGCGCGATGTCGGTGCAGGTTTCCTCGACCGCCGACCGGATGACGTTGCACCAGGCGCTCGCACCGTCCACGTCGCGGTAGACCCGTTCGATGAAGAGCGGCTCCACCCGTGTGAACTCGGACGCAAGCGGGCCGAGGTCGTCGCGGATCAGACGTTCCTGCAGAGCGCGCAGCCAGGCGGAATAGATCAGGGGTTCCGGCAGGTGTTCGTTCATCTCGCCGTTCCAGTTGGCCAGGAGATCGAGCGCGCGCTGGCGCAGGCGTTCGGGGGTGCCTTCCGGGGCGGCTTCGCCGGTGAACCAGAGATCCGCGCCGATCAGGGGCAGAAGGGCGCGGGCTGTGATGGATACGGTGTCGAGCTGCGCTTCGATAAAGCTGTCGCGGGTGTGGACCTCGCGACCCTGCATCAGCCCTTGCCAGCGCATCACCCGCTGGCTGTCGCCCCAGTCAAAGCTGACATGGAGCGGGAAGGGGCGGTCGACGATCTTGTTGTTGGTGTTGCCGACGATGCCGCCCGTGGGGTTGCGGAAGACCGGGTTCGAGTCGTCGGGGAACACGCCCTGCCAGCGGTTCTCGGCCCGCCATCCAGGCGCGGGCAGGCGCCCCTGGCTCTGATGCGCGGCATCCCGGCGGGGCATCGCGCCGATCAGCTTCATCGCAATGCTGTCGCCGTCGATCACGGTCAGGTTCTGCGAGGGGGCCACGAAGGCCTTGGACACGTCCAGCGCCTCGTCGACGGATTGCGCATGCATCAGCGCGATGGCGGCGGACATGGAGGTGTCGCGCGGGCTCAGCGCCGTCCAGCCGAGCGCCGTCACGTGATCGGGCGGCGTGATGGCGGCCAGGTCGAACTGTGTTCCGGGCAGCACCGGGCCGTTGTCGGTCCAGCGCAGGGTCAGCGTGACAGGCGCTGCATCCTTGATCTCGATGATCGAGCGGCGGGTGACGAACTCCTTGAAGCCGTCGGGCGTGCGGTACTGTTCGCGATTGTCCGGGTTCAGCTCTTCGATGAAGAGGTCCTGATCGTCGAGATATGAAGAGGTCAGCCCCCAGGCGATGGCATCGGACCGGCCAGCCATGATCGCCGGGATGCCAGGAATCGTGGCCCCGATCACCCCACCCGACGAGAGCTGCAACCGCGCCAGATACCATGTGGCAGGGGCCGTGAATTGCAGATGCGGATCGTTGGCCATCAGGGTCGATCCGGTGGCCGACCGGGTCGAATCCGCAGCCCAGGCGTTCGACGCGCCGGCAAGACCACGGGGAGCGACGGGCCAGAAGAGCGGGTCGGGGCGGGTTGTGGCAAACTGGTGCTGATCCGGCAGGCCTGGCACAAGTGACGCGTATTCGGGCAAGGCCGCGACACCGGAGCCGGGGATGTCGGGCAGGATGTCGGCCAACCGGTTTTCATCCGGCAGCAGCAGCGAGGTGCGCGCACGCAGCACCTCTTCGCGCAGATGGCTGGACAGCTGCAGCGCCATCAGCTTGATCAGTGACAGCGAATCCGCAGGCTGCCACGGTGCCAGTGGCGCGTTGAACACGAAGAATTCCGGCGCACCCCGGCCGAGACTGTCGCGGTTGATCTCATTGATCCTGGCATTGACGCCGGCTGAATAGGACTCGAGCGCGTCACGGGTGCGGGCATCCTGCGCGTCGACCGACTGCACCGCGAGTGCATGGAGGTCAAGTCGGCGCAGGAGCTTGTCGGTCTCGACCGTGCGGGCGCCGAAAAGCTCGGACAGGCGGCCCTGCGCGGTACGGCGCATCAGCGTCATCTGCCACAGCCGATCCTGCGCATGGGCATAGCCCAGAGCAAAGAAAGCGTCGCGGTCGGAGGCTGCGAAGATATGCGGCACGCCGGAATTGTCGCGCAGGATCTCCACATCCGCGGTCAGTCCGGTGGCCAGCACAACGTTGTCATACTCCGGCAGCGAACGGGACGCGAGATAATAGACGGTGATGACCCCGATCGTCGCTAGGACCAGACAGGCCGTCGTCAGCCACACCAGGGTTCTGAAGATCAGCGCCACGCCAGTTTCACCTCTCACACGGGGGACCGGACCCCGCAGCCGGGCCCGGACCGAATAGCCCAGCGATGCCCTACCGAACACGCAAGCCCTTGCCAAGGGGGCGGTGCAGCGTCAGGTAAAGGCCGCAGACCATTACCATGAAAGATAGGGAGCACAGGACATGGCGAAAGTGGCATTCTTGGGGTTGGGGGTCATGGGCTACCCGATGGCGGGGCATCTGGTGAAAGCCGGGCACGACGTGACCGTCTACAATCGCACGGCCTCGAAGGCCGAGGCCTGGGCCAGTGAATATGGCGGCGCCCATGCGGCCACCCCGCGCGAGGCGGCGGCGGGGTGCGATTTCGTCATGTCCTGCGTCGGCAATGACGATGACCTGCGCAGCGTCTGCCTCGGTGAGGATGGTGCCTTTGCGGGGATGGTCGAAGGCAGCATCTTTGTCGATCACACCACCGTGTCGGCGAAGGTGACGCGCGAGCTGTACGAGGCCGGTGCGGCGAAAGGCATCGCCTTTGTCGATGCGCCGATCTCGGGCGGTCAGGCCGGGGCCGAGAATGGCGTCCTTTCGGTGATGTGCGGTGGCGATCAGGCGGCCTACGACAGCGCCGAACCGGTGATCGACGCCTATGCCCGTATCTGCCGCCGGATTGGCGAGAGCGGGGCCGGACAGATGACGAAGATGTGCAACCAGATCGCCATCGCCGGCCTGGTGCAGGGCCTGAGCGAGGCGCTGCATTTCGCCGAGAAGGCGGGGCTCGATGGCCGCGCGGTGGTCGAGGTGATCAGCCAGGGGGCAGCCGGGTCGTGGCAGATGTCGAACCGCTACGAGACGATGATCGACGACAAGTTCAACCACGGCTTTGCCGTTGACTGGATGCGCAAGGATCTCGGCATCTGCCTTGACACGGCGGACGAGGTGGGCGCGTCCCTGCCGGTCACGGCGCTGGTCGATCAGTTCTACAAGGATGTGCAGAAGCTTGGCGGTGGGCGCTGGGACACGTCGAGCCTGATCAAGCGCCTGCGCGCGATGGGGTGATCCCTGCGCGTGGCGCTGTCGGGTATCGGCCTGTCGGCGCTGCGCGTGGTTGGCGTGGGTTGGATGCGTTGACGCATCCAATGTTTCCGTTGACGGAAACAGGGGAGTGTGTGGCGCCGAAAGGTCCCGGTCTGACGGCGCTGCGCGTGTGGTTGGCGCGGGTTGGATGCGTCGACGCATCCAATGTTTCCGTTGACGGAAACAGGAGGAGCGTGTGGCGCTGTCGGGTTCCGGTCTGTCGGCGATGCGCTTGGTTTGACGTGGGTTGGATGCGTCGACGCATCCAGCGTTTCCGTTGACGGAAACGGCCATCGGCGCTTTGGTGCCGATCCGGGATCACGGCATTATTTCAGCACCTTGTGGCGCGTTTCTGCCATGATATCTCAGGCCTCGACGACACGGAGTCGTTGTTTGCGGCCCTGTCCGCAATGGAGCACTGGAACATCATGAAGAACGCAATTGTAACCCTTGGAACCGTGGTCGCGCTGACGGCAGGTTTGGCGCATGCGCAGGTTGCGGTGGAAGACACGGATGGCAATGGCAGCTATTCGATGGAAGAACTGATGGTCACCTATACCGACCTGACCGAAGACGTGTTCGCTGAAGTGGACACCGATGGGGACGGCGCTGTCAGCCTGGAAGAACTGACCGCCGCTCAGGACGCGGAGATCCTCGTCGTCAACTGATCCGGCAGACGCGTGTCAAGGTGGGGGCTTCGGGACACCGAAGCCCTTTTTGTTGCGGGCTATTCGGTGTCCGTCGCGCGCAGGGACAGGATCGCGATGATGCCGATCACGCAGAGGCCCGCAACGGCGATGTTCAGCGGTCCGGTATTGGCCACGATCACCCCGATCAGGGCCCAGATGACGGTGATCCCGTATTCCGGTGCGCGGTGCAGGCGGTATTGCGCGACAAGCGCCAGAACCAGACCGAGCGACAGAGACACGATGGCCGCCCATGTGGCATTGAGGATGCCGTAGCCGCCCAGCAGAAGACCAACCGAGACGGAAGAGGCGGCGGTCAGCCAGCCCGCGTAGATCGCCACAGGGGTCTGCTGAAGCCACCGGTCTGTGTCACCGACGCGGAACAGGCTGAGCAGGGCGGTTCCGAGCATCGCAAGGATCAGCACCGTTGCGATCACGGGCGAGACATTGGCCACCGGCAGCCAAGTGGCTCCGATGGCAAGGCTCACCGCAAGCGGCGGGCGCATGTCAGCCCAGTCGGGATCGTCACCGCGCTTGAGCAGGCCGAATGCCGCCCCGACGATCAGCCAGAGATAGATCAGACCCCAGATCGAGAAGGCGTAGCCGGCAGGTTGTACGGGCGGATCATTCTGCGGCACCGGGAATTGGTCGGGCTCGAACCCGTTGAACCCCTGGGTGAACCAAGGCGACGCGGCGAAAAGGATCGCCGCGCCCAGAACCAGAGCTGCCCAAACCCGTGTCATGCCTATGCCATCACCCCGTCTGCAGTGATCCGCGTCTTGCCGCCCAGCCACGGATGCAGCGCCTCGGGCAGGGTGACGGAGCCATCCGCCTCCTGACCGTTCTCCAGCACGGCGATCAGGCAGCGCCCGACGGCAAGGCCCGATCCGTTCAGCGTGTGCAGGAATTCCGGCTTGCCGCCGCCTGCAGGCTTGAAGCGGGCGTTCATGCGGCGGGCCTGGAAATCGCCGCAGACCGAACAAGAGCTGATCTCGCGGTAGGTGTTCTGACCGGGCAGCCAGACCTCGATGTCATGGGTGCGGCGCGCGCCAAAGCCCATGTCGCCGGTGCAGAGCACCACGGTGCGGTAGGGCAGGCCCAGCTTTTCCAGAATGCCCTGCGCACAGGCGGTCATGCGGTCCAGCTCTTCACGGCTTTTGTCCGGGTGCGTGATCGACACCATCTCGACCTTTTCGAACTGGTGCTGACGCAGCATGCCCGCGGTGTCGCGCCCGGCGCTGCCCGCCTCGGAGCGGAAGCACTGGGTGTGGGCAACATAGCGGCGGGGCAAATAATCCTCGTCCACCGTCACCCCGTTGACGATGTTGGTCAGCGTCACTTCGGCAGTCGGCACCAGCCACCAGCCATTTGTGGTCTGGTAGCTGTCTTCGCCGAATTTCGGCAACTGGCCGGTGCCGTACATCATGTCATCGCGGACAAGGACGGGGGTCCATGTCTCGGTCAGGCCGTTCTCGGTGATGTGCGTGTCCAGCATGAATTGCGCCAAGGCCCGGTGTACCCGCGCCACGGCCCCCGACATCACGACAAAGCGCGAGCCGGACAGCTTGGCGGCGGTTTCGAAATCCATTCCGGGAAGAACACCGGTGATCTCGTAATGTTCCTTGGGCTGGAAATCGAATGTGCGTGGCGTGCCCCAGCGGCGGATCTCGACGTTGTCAGCCTCGTCCGCGCCGTTCGGCACGTCCTCGAAGGGCAGGTTGGGCAGGCCCACCAGCAACTCGGTCAATTGTTCGTCCAGGTCCTTGGCACGGGCCTGCATGTCCGCCACGGCGGTTTTCTTGGCCGCGACCTCGTCGCGCAGCTTTTCAAAGGCGGCCTCGTCCCCCGAGGCTTTGACCTTGCCGATTTCCTTGGCGGCCTTGTTCTGGTCGGCCTGTGCGGTTTCGGCGGCAAGGATCGCGGCGCGGCGGGCTTCGTCGATGCGCAGGATTTCGGACGAGACCGGCTCCAGTCCACGGCGCGACAGCGCGGCGTCGAACGCTGCGGGGTTCTCGCGGATGGCTCGGATGTCATGCATGGGTCTTGTCCTTCTGACTCGCAATGGGATGGGCGGCGTTATGCACCGGAACGCGCGCCTTTGGTAGGGGGTCAGGGCGGCGGCAGGCGCGATACGGGAACGGCCAGTGCGCCGGTCTGCCCCATGGCGCTGATGACCCCGGCCACAGCCCAGTGATCGCCCATCTTTGCAAGGACCGGACCGCCCGAATTGCCGGGACTGACCGGACAGTCGAGGCGCAGCAGCGCGGACGCGATCTTGCCGTCGCACTCGAACGCGGCGCCCAGCATGTGGGGGCGCCGGACGGAGTAGCCCAAAATGCCATAGGGTGGATGCGACTCGGCGGTGATCAGGGGCAGGGGCGCGACCTCGGCCACCCGGTCCAGCGTCAGGATGGCAAGGTCAAAGCGCAGGTCAAGCTGCCCCTCGGCATAGGCCTCGGGATGGATCCAGACCGACTGTCCCGACACGCTGTCGGCGGCCGTCCCGCGCAGCCAGCCTGCCACGAAGGTGATCTCGTCGGCACGCGGGCCAAGCCCGTCGGTTCCGGCCACGCAATGCGCGGCGGTCAGCACCTTGTCCGGCGCGATCAGCGTGCCGGTGCACATCTCGCGTGTGCGGTAGCCCGCTGCGTTGACGCGCCCCACCGCCTGCCAGAGCGCATGGTCCGAGGCGGGCAGCACGGGCAGGTCCTGCGCGGCAGCGGCGCTGGTCCAGACCATGAGCAACAGGGATACCAGAGATCTCATGATGGCGATGTAAGGCGCAAAGCGCTCGGCTGTACAATGCGCCAAGTCAAGTTTTCGCGCGGACCCGGGAAAAAGCCATGATGCCGCTGGCCCTGTGACATTACCGCCTTGCTAGCGCTGCCGAACCCGCCTTGCAAAGCCTGACCCGGCAACATAGGTTCCGCCCAAATTTACGGCCTGATCACGCGGGGGTGTGCCCCGCCATCTTCAAGGAGCACGCCCATGGAAGGCAACGCCATTGCCCAGTTCATTCCGCTCATCCTGATCTTTGCGATCATGTATTTCCTGCTGATCCGTCCGCAGCAGAAAAAGATGAAAGAGCATCAGAAAATGGTCGAAGGGCTGCGCCGCGGCGATGTCGTCATCACCCAGGGCGGGTTGATCGGCAAGGTCGTAAAGGTCAAGGAAAACAACGAGCTGGACGTGGAAATCGCCGAAGGCGTGAAGGTGCGCGTGGTGCAGAACACCATCGCCACGGTTGTCTCCAAGACCGAACCCGCCAACACCTGATCCTGTTCTCCTGCCGCATCGGACCCATCGCTCATGCTTCAGATCGACCTCTGGAAGCGCCTTCTGATCTGGATCACCGTCGTGGTGGGTCTGGTTCTGGCGCTGCCCAACCTGTTCTACCCCCGGGTCGAGCAACACAATGACGCGATCGCGGCGATCGCCCAGACGGGCGAAAACCCGGAACTGGTGCAGCAGGCGTCCGCCTGGCCGTCTTTCCTGCCGTCGGGTCTGGTGAACCTCGGCCTCGACCTGCGCGGCGGGGCGCATCTGCTGGCTGAAGTCCAGGTGCAGGACGTTTATGAGGCGCGGCTCGAAGCGCTCTGGCCCGAGGTGCGCGATGTTCTGCGCCCCGAACGGGACACGGTCGGCACGATCCGCCTGCAGCCGTCCGCCAATGGCGAATTGCGGGTCCGGATCTCGCAGCCCGAAGGCATGGCGCGCGCACTGGAACTGGTGCGCGGTCTGGCGCAGCCCGTCGTGTCCGTCACAGGCGCCTTGAGCGATGATCTCGATGTGCGGGCCGAAGGGTCCGACATCGTCGTGACCCTGTCGGAAGCCGAGCAGACGGCGACCGACGAGCGTACGATGCTGCAGAGCCTCGAAATCATCCGTCGCCGGATCGACGAGGTGGGCACGCGCGAGCCGACGATCCAACGTCAGGGCAGTGACCGCATCCTGATCCAGGTGCCCGGCATCGGCTCGGCAGCCGAGCTGAAAGAGATCATCGGCACAACCGCGCAGCTGACGTTCCAGCCCGTGGTCGGCCGCACCGATGACGGCAATACAGCCCCCGGCGTGGGCAATGAAGTGCTGCCGTCGCTGGACGAAAACGGCGTTTTCTACATTCTTGAACAGGCGCCGGTCGTGACCGGGGAAGAGCTTGTGGATGCGCAGCCGTCGTTTGACCAGAACGGACGGCCCGCGGTCAATTTCCGCTTCAACCCGACCGGCGCGCGCAAGTTCGGTGACTACACGGCGGCGAATATCGGCAATCCCTTTGCCATCGTTCTGGACGAAGAGGTGATCAGCGCCCCGGTGATCCAGAGCCATATTCCCGGCGGCTCGGGGATCATCACGGGCAATTTCTCGGTCGAGGAAAGCACGCAGCTGGCGGTTCTGCTGCGGGCAGGGGCGCTGCCGGCGGGGCTTGAGTTCCTCGAGGAACGCACCATCGGGCCGGAGCTTGGTCAGGACAGCATCGAGGCGGGACAGATCGCGACGGTTGTCGCCTTTGCCGCCGTGCTGATCTTCATGACGCTCAGCTACGGCCTCTTCGGCATGTTCGCCAATATCGCGCTGATCATCAACATCGCCCTGATCTTCGGTCTGCTGAGCCTGATCGGCGCGACGCTCACGCTGCCGGGCATCGCTGGGATCGTTTTGACGGTGGGCATGGCGGTCGATGCGAACGTGCTGATCTTCGAGCGCATCCGAGAAGAGCTGAAGACCGCCAAGGGCCCGGCGCGTGCCATCGAACTGGGCTATGAAAAGGCGCTTTCGGCCATTCTGGACGCCAATATCACAACCTTCATCACGGCGGTGATCCTCTTCGTCATGGGCTCGGGCCCGGTGCGCGGCTTCGCGATCACCTTGGGTCTGGGCATTCTGACCTCGGTTTTCACCGCCATCTATGTTACCCGGCTTCTGATCGTGATGTGGTTCGAACGCCGTCGCCCCAAGACGATCGAGGTCTGACATGCGCTTGCGACTGGTCAAAGAGAACACGAATTTCGATTTCTTCAACCGCTGGAAGCTGTGGTTCGGCATCTCTGCCGTGCTGATGGTGATCTCCTTCGGGTCGTTCCTGCTGCAGGGGCTCAACTACGGGATCGACTTCCGGGGCGGCACCACGATCCGCACCGAAAGCACGCAGCCGGTGGATGTGGGTCAGTACCGCGATGCGATCGGTGCGCTGAACCTGGGGGACATCACCATTTCCGAAGTCTTCGACCCGACCTTCGGACCCGATCAGAACGTCGCCATGGTGCGTATTCAGGCGCAGGATGGCGAAGAGGCGGTGAGCGTTGCCGTGATCGAGCAGGTCGAAGCGGCGCTGGCCGAGGTCGTGCCGGATATCCGGTTCGTGTCGGTCGAATCCGTTGGGCCGAAAGTGTCCGGCGAACTGATCCAGACCGCCGCGATTGCGGTGATCCTCGCGATTGGTGCGGTTCTGATCTACATCTGGCTGCGGTTCGAATGGCAGTTCGCGCTCGGCGCGGTGATCGCGCTGGTGCATGACGTGATCCTGACCATCGGCATCTTCTCGGAACTGCAGATCAAGTTCGATCTTGCGATCATCGCAGCGCTGCTCACCATCGTCGGCTATTCGCTCAACGACACCGTCGTCGTGTTCGACCGGGTGCGCGAGAACCTGATCAAGTACAAACAGAAGAGCCTCAAGGAGGTTCTCAACATCTCGATCAACGAGACGCTGAGCCGGACCTTCATGACCTCTGCCACCACGTTGTTGGCGCTGATCGCGCTGTTCGCACTGGGGGGAGACGTGATCCGCGGCTTCGTCTTCGCGATGATCTGGGGTGTGATCGTAGGCACCTATTCGTCGATCTTCGTGGCCTCCGCGATCCTGCTCTGGCTGGGTGTGAAGCGCGACTGGACCAAGCCCACCGACACGACGGGCAACCAGTTCGCGAATGTCGATGCCTGAGATCGTCCTGGCCGCGCTGGACACAGCGGGGCTGGGATGGCTGATCCTGACCACCATCATCGCCGGGGTGGTCTATGGCTTTGCCGGGTTTGGCGCGGCGTTGATCTTCATGCCGGTGGCGGTGATCTTCCTGCCTCCAGCCGTGGCGATTGCGGCGTTTTCGGTCTCTGCGCTGTCTTCGTTCGTGACGGTCTTTCCCCGCGCGGTTCCGCTGGTGGACCGGCAGGCTGTCACCGTTCTGATCCTGAGCGCTGCGGTCGCGGCCTCTCTGGGCTTCTGGGTGCTGCGGGTTGCGGATGTCACGGCCATCCGCTGGACCGTCGTCACGATCTGCGCCGTGACACTGATCGCCCTGATCGCGGGCTGGCGCTATGCGGTGACCCCGTCGCTTAGAACACGGATCGTCATTGGCTGCGCGACCGGATTCGTGGGGGGTGTGAGCGGTCTGCTTGGGCCGATCATGGTGCTGTTTCAACTGGCCGGACGGGACTCGGTGGCCACGAGCCGTGCCACAACGGTCGTCTTCCTGACATCGACGAGCCTGCTGCTCTTGCCGCTGATGTACCTGCAGGGGCTGCTGACGCTTGAGGCCGTGGTCGTGGGTGCGCTGTTGCTGGTGCCCTATGGCGCGGGATCGCTGCTGGGACAGGCGCTGTTTCAGCCGCGCTGGGAACGGTTCTATCGGCTGACGGCTTATGTCATTATTGGAGCGGCGACCTTGATGGGGGTGCCACTGTGGGACAAGGTCTGAGACAAGGAGGCGACATGCGACTGAACGAGGTGGTCTTTACCGACGCCGAACCGATCGAAGGCTATGGCCCGGGGTTTTTCCGGATCGGCGGACAGAAACATGCAGCACCGCTTGTCACGGGACCGGGCGGCACGACGGATTGGGGTGGGTACGACGATGTCGAGACCCTTCTGGCGCTGGCCGGGTCAACAGATGTCCTGTTTGTGGGCACCGGCGATGACATCGCGCATCTGCCCGCCACGTTGCGCGCCACGCTCGAAGAGGCCGGGCTGGGGGTCGAGATCATGAGTTCTCCGGCGGCCTGCCGGACCTATAACGTGCTTCTGTCCGAGGGTCGCAGGGTGGCGCTCGCGCTGATGCCGGTGCGTGGCGGGGCCTGACGGACCGCGCTCTTCCGCCAGTCACGCCGATGCACCGGAGAGGCGGCGAAACCGCATTGTGGATGCAGGTGCAATCAACCTGCGTTTCATCGGGGTGGTGTTTGCGATGCGTTGACGCATCGCTGCTTTGCGTTGACGCAAAGCCTGTGGGATCCGGCGCGACAGCCTGAACGATGCGTTGACGCATCGCCGCTTTGCGTTGACGCAAAGCCTGTCCGATCCGACACGTCCGGCTGAACGATGCGTTGACGCATCGCCGCTTTGCGTTGACGCAAAGCCTGCCCGATCCGACACGTCCGGCTGAACGATGCGTTGACGCATCGCCGCTTTGCGTTGACGCAAAGCTTGTCCCATCAGACGCGACAGGCTGAACGATGGGTTGAAGCATCACCGCTGTGCGTTGGCGCAAAGCCTGACCGGTCAAACGGAACCGCACCACCGATGCGACTTTGCAAACCACCTGACACGGGACAGCCACAGCGGCATTTTCGCGCTTTCGACATCGGTCGCCTTGGTCTAAGTCGGGGCCATGGTTCTGACTGTCCGCGATCTGTCCGTCACCCGGGGTGGCCTTGCGATCCTGGAAGGCGTGTCTTTCGACATGGCCCCGGGCGAGGCGCTGGTGCTGCGCGGTCCGAACGGGATCGGCAAGACGACGCTCTTGCGGAGCATCGCCGGGCTGCAACCCCCCGAAACCGGCAGTGTGACCGGGGCCGAGGACCAGATCGCTTATGCAGGTCATTCCGACGGGCTGAAGGCGATGCTGAGTGTGACCGAGAATCTGCAGTTCTGGGCGTCCGTCTTCGGCCTGACGGAGATCGAACAGGCGCTGACGGCCTTCGATCTTCTTGATCTGCGCATGCGCCTCGCAGGCACCTTGTCGGCGGGGCAGAAACGGCGTCTGGGGCTTGCGCGGCTGATGGTGACGGGACGGCCGATCTGGGTTCTGGACGAGCCGACCGTGTCGCTCGACGCCGCCTCGGTGGCCCTGTTCGCCGACGCGGTGCGCGACCACCTCGGTCGTGGCGGCAGTGCACTGATGGCCACCCATATCGACCTTGGCCTCGACGAGGCGCGGGTGCTTGACCTCACCCCGTTCAAGGCGAGGCCGCGCACGCGCCAGATCGATGAGGCCTTCCTGTGATCGCCCTTCTTCTGCGGGATTTGCGGCTTGCGATCCGGGCAGGCGGCGGCTTTGGCCTCGGTCTTGCGTTCTTTCTGATCGTCACCGTGCTGGTGCCCTTCGGAGTCGGTCCGCAAACAGATCTGCTCTCGCGCATTGCGCCGGGCATTCTGTGGATTGGCGCGCTTCTGGCGTGTCTTCTGTCGCTGGATCGCATTCTCGCGCTCGACTGGGAGGACGGATCGCTTGATCTGCTGGCCACGGCGCCCCTGCCGATGGAAGGGATCGTCACGATCAAGGCGCTGGCGCACTGGATCACCACCGGACTTCCGCTTGTCTTCGCGGCCCCGGTGCTCGGGGTGCTGCTGAACCTGCCGCTCGCCGCCTATCAGTGGGTGCTGATCAGCCTTGCCGTGGGCACTCCTGCACTGAGCGTGATCGGCACCTTTGGCGCGGCACTCACCGTGGGTCTGAAGCGCGGCGGGCTGCTGATGTCGCTCCTCGTGCTGCCGCTCTATGTGCCGACGCTCATTTTCGGCGCCGAGGTAGCGCGGCGTGGGGCCGAAGGGCTTACGGTGCAGACGCCGCTGATGCTTCTGGCGGGGATCAGCTTTGGCGTAATGGCGCTTTTGCCCTTTGCCAGTGCGGCGGTTCTGCGGATCAATCTGCGATAACGCGTCCCATGCGGTTTTTTGAATTGAAGGCCGCCGCAAAACCGCCTACCTGACTGTCATGTCTTTGTGGGAATACGCAAATCCGGTGAAGTTCATCCGCACCACCGACAAGGTGTTGCCGTGGGTCTGGACTCTTGCGCTCGGATGTCTGTGCACCGGCCTGATCTGGGGATTCTTCTTCACTCCGGACGATTTTCGCATGGGATCGACGGTCAAGATCATCTACATCCACGTGCCCTCGGCGCTGATGGCGATCAATGCCTGGTTGATGATGCTGGTCGCGTCGCTCATCTGGATTGTGCGCCGCCACCACGTTTCGGCTCTGGCCGCCCGCGCTGCGGCGCCCGTGGGGGCTGTGATGACCGTGATTGCGCTGGTCACGGGCGCGTTCTGGGGCCAGCCGATGTGGGGCACCTGGTGGGAATGGGACCCGCGCCTGACCTCCTTCCTGATCCTCTTCCTCTTCTATCTCGGCTATATGGCGCTTTGGGCGGCGATCGAGAACGATGATACGGCGGCGGACCTGACCTCGATCCTCTGCCTTGTGGGGTCGGTCTTCGCGATCCTCAGCCGCTACGCGGTGAACTTCTGGAATCAGGGCCTGCATCAGGGCGCGACCTTCTCGATGGACAAGGAAGAGAACATTGCCGACGTGTTCTGGTTTCCAGCCGTGATCAGCATGTTGGGCTTCGGCCTTCTGTTCGTGGCGCTGGTCTTCCTGCGCACCCAGACCGAAATCCGGGCCCGCCGCACGCGGGCGCTTCTGGCGCGGGACGGGCAGGCATGATGCCGGATCTCGGGAAATACGCGTTCGAGGTGTTGAGCTCTTACGCCGTGACCATTGTTCTGCTGGTCGGACTGGTTGCCGCCAGCCTGCGCCGCGCGCGTCAGGCGCGCCGTGCGCTGGACGATGTCGAACAGAGGCGCAAACCCTGATGGCCCGTGTCTCGCCCCTGATGATCCTGCCGCCGGTGATTTTTGGGGCCTTCGCGGTGCTCGCCTATGTCGGCATGTTCCGTGAAGACCCGCAGGGCTTGCCGTCCACACGCGTGGGTCAGCCTGCGCCGCCGATCACGGACGTTCCGCTGGCGGGCTATCCGGCGTTTTCGCCCGAGATGCTGACCTCGGGCGAGGTGACTCTGGTGAACTTCTGGGCCAGCTGGTGTCCGCCGTGCCGGATCGAACACCCCAAACTTCTCGAAATGCAGGCCGAGGGCATGCAGATCGTCGGCGTCAATATCCGGGATCAGGAAGCCAACGCCAGAACGTATCTTGAAGAGGACGGCAATCCCTTTGCCGCCGTGCCGTTTGATCCTGCGGGGCGGACGTCAATTGACTGGGGTGTGACCGCGCCGCCGGAGACGTTCATCGTCGATGGAGATGGGGTTGTGCTGTTCCGGTTTGCCGGCCCGCTTGTCGGATCGGATTATGAACAGCGGTTTGTCCCAGCGCTGGAAAAAGCGCTGGCCGACTGACATCCCTTCAGGGAATCAGGGCAGGTCCGGCGTCCGGGATACCTGCGAACACACTTGCACCTGCAATCAGAAGCAAGGCAGCGGTCTGGATGATCGTTAACAGCTTCATGGTCCAACTCGTCGGGTTATCGTGCCTGTGTGGCAGATAAGTGGGACATTCTTGGGGAATTTGTAGGGTCCAAGCTGTCACATGCGACAACTTGTGCCAAATTCTGAATATCTTTTTCATTTTTGTGCAGATTTTTGCCGAAGCTGCCCGGTTTCAAGGCAGGTCCGGGAATGCGCGGTGCGGCGTGCGCCGTGGACGGGTCCTGAAATGAAAACAGGCGGGCCAAAGCCCGCCTGTCTGTTTGTGTGCTCTGTCTGCCCTCAGGCAGACAGACGTCTTATTCCGCAGCCACCGTGTCGCGGCTGGCGAGATCGCGCAGCACGTAGTGCAGCACGCCGCCATGTTCGATGTATTCGATCTCGATGGCGGTATCGATCCGGCACTTGATCGTGATCGTCTTCTCGGTTCCGTCCGCATAGGTGATGGTGCAGGGCACCTCGGCCAGCGGGGTGATGGTGTCGAGCCCGTGGATCGACACGGTTTCATCGCCCTTGAGACCCAGCGACTTGCGGGTGTCACCGCCGGTGAACTCGAACGGGATCACCCCCATGCCAACCAGGTTGGAGCGGTGGATACGCTCGAAGCTCTCGGCGATCACGGCCTTGACGCCCAGCAGCGCGGTGCCTTTGGCCGCCCAGTCGCGGCTGGAGCCTGCGCCGTACTGTTCGCCCCCGAAGACAACCAGCGGAACACCCGCCTCCTGATAGGCCATCGCCGCGTCATAGATCGAGGTCTGCTGACCGTCGGGGCCCTTGGTGTAGCCGCCCTCGACGCCATCCAGCATCTCGTTCTTGATGCGGATGTTGGCGAAGGTGCCGCGCATCATGATCTCGTGGTTGCCGCGACGCGACCCGTAGGAGTTGAATTCACGCACCGGCACCTGACGTTCGATCAGGTACTTGCCTGCCGGGGTTGTGTCCTTGAAGGACCCCGCCGGGCTGATGTGGTCGGTGGTGATCATGTCGCCCAGGAGGGCCAGAACCTTGGCACCTTCGATGTTCTCGATCTTCTTGGTCGCCATGGTGATGCCCTGGAAATAGGGCGGGTTCTGCACATAGGTCGAGGTCGGCGGCCAGTCATAGGTCTTGGCGTCCGTGGTTTCGACGCCCTGCCACTTTTCGTCGCCTTTGAACACATCCGCATATTTCGACTGGAACGCCTCGCGGGTCACGGTCTGTTCGACCAGCTCGGCGATCTCGGCCTGTGTCGGCCAGATGTCCTTAAGATAGACGTCATTGCCGTCCTTGTCCTGGCCCAGCGGTTCGTTTGCGATGTCCACGTTCATGTCACCAACCAGCGCGTAGGCCACCACGAGGGGCGGGGAGGCGAGGTAGTTGGCGCGAACGTCCGGGGAAATCCGGCCTTCGAAGTTGCGGTTGCCCGACAGGACCGACGTCGCGATCAGGTCGTTGTCGTTGATGCACTTCGAGATCTCTTCGGCCAGCGGACCGGAGTTGCCGATACAGGTGGTGCAGCCATAGCCCACGAGGTTGAAGCCGATGGCGTCCAGATCTTCCTGCAGGTTTGCCGCTTCGAGATAGGCGGAGACGACCTGCGAGCCGGGGGCGAGCGATGTCTTGACCCAAGGCTTGCGGGTCAGGCCCTTTTCACGCGCCTTGCGGGCGACAAGGCCAGCACCGATCATCACATAGGGGTTCGACGTGTTCGTGCAGGAGGTGATCGACGCGATCACGACCGAGCCGTCATGCAGCTGATAGTTGCCGTCCTTGCTGGCGACATAGCCCCGCTTGTGGTGGCCTTCGTCCCCCGGAATCTCGGTCGGTTCGGGTGCGCCTCCTTCACCTTCCCAACGGATTTCCTCTTTCGGGCTGGCGTCCTTGCCGGAACGGATGCCCTTGACGTACTCGCCAAAGGCTTTGCCGGCCTTGTCGAGTGCGATGTAATCCTGCGGACGCTTGGGGCCGGAGATCGCCGGAACGATGGTGCCCATGTCGAGATGCAGAGTGTCGGTGTAGACCGGAGCGTAATCCGCGTCGCGCCAGAAGCCGTTTTCCTTGGCATAGGCTTCGACCAGTGCGATCCGGTCCATGTCGCGGCCGGTGGTCTTGAGATAGCGCAGCGTTTCGTCGTCGATCGGGAAGAAGCCACAGGTCGCGCCGTATTCCGGCGCCATGTTGGCGATGGTCGCGCGATCTGCCAGCGGCAGCGTATCAAGACCTGCGCCGTAGAATTCCACGAACTTGCCGACCACGCCTTTGGCGCGCAGCATTTCCACGACCTTGAGCACGAGGTCCGTGCCGGTGGTGCCTTCCATCATCTGGCCGGTCAGCTCAAAACCCACAACCTCGGGGATCAGCATGGAGATCGGCTGACCCAGCATCGCGGCCTCGGCCTCGATCCCGCCTACACCCCAACCGAGAACGGCCGCGCCATTCACCATCGTGGTGTGGCTGTCGGTGCCGACCAGCGTGTCGGGGTACGCGACCTCAACACCGTTCTGATCCGCATCGGTCCAGACGGTCTGTGCCAGGTATTCGAGGTTCACCTGGTGGCAGATGCCGGTGCCCGGGGGAACCACACGGAAGTTGTTGAACGCGTTCTGGCCCCATTTCAGGAACGTGTAGCGCTCCATGTTGCGTTCGTATTCGCGGTCGACGTTCATCTGGAACGCCCGCGGGTTGCCGAATTCGTCGATCATGACCGAGTGGTCGATGACCAGATCGACCGGGTTCAGCGGGTTGATCTTTTCGGGATCACCCCCCAGCGCCACGATCCCGTCACGCATTGCCGCAAGGTCGACAACCGCCGGAACGCCGGTGAAGTCCTGCATCAGCACGCGGGCGGGACGATAGGCGATCTCGCGCGGGTTCTGGCCGCCATTGGCGCCCCATTCGGAAAAGGCCTTGATGTCGTCCACGCTGACGGTCTTGCCATCTTCGAAGCGCAGCATGTTCTCGAGCACCACCTTGAGGCAGGCGGGCAGGTTGGAAAACGTCCCAAGCCCGGCGGCTTCTGCCGCAGGGATCGAGTAATAGGCGATGGACTGGCCATTGACCGTAAGGGTCTTGCGAGTCTTGGCTGTATCCTGACCAACGATGATGGGCATGACATGGCTCCTCAAAAGGGGAAAAGGGGTCTTTGCGCGCTCTTTGCCTGATGCCACAGAGTCGATCAAGGGGGGTGCGACGATTTTGGTATACTATTGTGCACAATTCTTTGGTGCCGCCCTGATCGCAGCCTATCGCAAAACCTTGATTGGTTATTTCAACGCGCTGCCGCTAAGTACGGACAGGCAGAAACGAGCACGGGACACCAGTGGAATGAAGAAGGTCATGGCTTTGCTGACGGCGCTGATCGTCGGTGTGACGGCAACCGCCACTCGGGCGCAGGACACACCGGTTGTGGTCGAGCTGTTCACCTCGCAAGGCTGTTCGTCCTGTCCTCCCGCCGATGAGATGCTGGCCCGTCTTGGGGAACGCGACAACGTGATCGCGCTGGCGTTGCATGTCGATTACTGGGATTACATCGGCTGGAAGGATAAGTTCGCCCATGCCGCCTTCACCAAGCGCCAGAAGGGCTATGCCCGGTCATTCGGCAACCGGTCGATCTACACGCCGCAGATGGTCGTCAACGGGGCAGCCGATGTGGTGGGCAACCGTCCCATGGATGTGAGCGACACGGTGCAGGCGCATTCCGCCAAAGGTCTGCCGGTGCGCCTGACGTTGAAACGCTCCGGCGACCGGTTGACCATTTCCGCTCCGGCCGCGTCGGGTCTGGCCGAGGCGGATGTGATCCTTATCCGCTACACCCCGTCTGCCAATGTGCAGATCCCGCGCGGTGAAAACGCCGGCAAGACCCTGAGCTACAGCCACATCGTCACGGAATGGTCCGACATCGGCGATTGGAACGGCCGCGCGCCGCTGTCCTCTTCGGTGCCCGTTTCGGGCAATGCGCCTATCGTGGTTCTGGTGCAGAAAAAGGACTACGGCCCCATCTTTGCAGCGGCGCGTTTGCGCTGACGTTTGGGCTTCCACCGGCGGTGAATCCAGAACCATTGCTCGGGATGCGCATGGACGCGCGCCTCGAGCCTGCGGGTTGCCTCGCGCATCATCTCGACCGGGTCCCCATGCGGGATCGGGGCCTCGAACACCGCCTCGAAGCTGATGCCATCTGCCTTGCGTATGCCGAAGAACGGAACCAGCAGCGCCCCTGTCTTGAGCGCGATGTCGGCGGCTGAGGTCAGGGTCGGGGCGGGTTGCCCCATGAAGTCGATGGGTTCGCCTGCGCTGTCATAGACATCGAACAAGAGAACCCCCATGCCGCCCTCGCGGATGTGCTTGATCAGCCCCATCGTGCCGCGCCGACCCTGTTCGAAGACCGGGTCTGACAGGGCATGCATGTTGGCGGCGTAATGCGCGTTGAAATAGGGGTTGGACATCGGACGATAGAGCCCGCCGATCCGGTATCCCCGTGCCACCAGCGCCGCGCGCGGCGCTTCGAAATTGCCGAAATGCCCGGTGACGAACAGCACCGGACGCCCCTCGGCGCGGGCCTGTTCCACCTCGGCCAGCCCTTCACCGCTGATTTCCGCCTTCGCCATCCGGCGCATCAGGCCTTTGACGTCGTAATTGTCGATCATCGTGCGCCCGGCATTGTCGGCCACCAGATCGGCCAGACGGCGGCGGTCAAGCACGCCCATCTCGGGCCAGACATGGGCGAGATTGTCCATCGCACGGTCGCGGTAGCCCGCAAGCGGGGCCACCACATGGCGGATGAGCCGCCCCATCAACCACAGCCGGGCACGGAGCGGCAGGCGCAGCGCGCACCAGATCGCCGCGCGCAGCACGCGATCCGTGGCCCAGTCCTCCCAGCCGCCGGGGGTGTGTTTGCGCTTCTTCGTCTTGGCCAAAAGGAAAACCTGTTCTGGTGTCGGCGGGAAGCGCCTTCGAAGGCGCTTGATACGCGATTTGCAAATCGCGTGTCAAAGCCCGTTGCAACGGGCTTGCCCCCCGTGCCATGCCCGACCTTGTTTTTCCCGTTCGAAACACTTCTGTAAGGATCGCAAGGCATCACCACCTGTGACTTTAAGGGGAAGAGGGAGCGCACATGATCATCACCGAAAACACCGTCGCCATCGTATCGGGCGGCGCATCCGGCCTCGGGGCCGCCGCCGCAACCGCTCTGGCCGACGCCGGGGCAAAGGTTGTTCTTCTCGACATGAACGAGGCGGCTGGCACCGCGCAGGCCGAAGCTCTGGGGGGCACCTTCGTCAAGACCGATGTCAGCGACCCCGCCAGCGTCGCCGCCGCCATGGAGGCTGTCAAAACCACCTATGGCGCCGCCCATATCGCGGTGAACTGTGCAGGCATTGCGCCTGCCGCCAAGACCGTGTCGAAAGCCGCAGCACATGACCCGAAGCCCTTTATCGCCACGATCAATGTCAACCTGATCGGCACCTTCAACGTGGCCTCGCAAGCAGCGGCGCTGATGGCCGCGAACGACCGCCTGGATGCGGACGGGGCGCGCGGTGTCATCGTCAACACCGCCTCTGTCGCGGCCTTTGAAGGGCAGGTGGGGCAGGTGGCCTATGCGGCCTCCAAGGGCGGGGTGGTCGGCATGACCCTGCCGATGGCGCGCGATCTGGCGCAACTGGGCATCCGCGTCTGCGCTATCGCGCCGGGGCTCTTCAAGACACCCATGCTCGAAGGCTTGCCGCAGGAGGTGCAGGACAGCCTTGGCGCGCAGGTGCCGAATCCCTCGCGTCTGGGTCGTCCAAGCGAATACGCGGCTTTGGTGCGCCATATCGTCGAGAACCCGATGCTCAACGGCGAAGTGATCCGCTTGGATGGTGCCATCCGCATGGCCCCGCGCTAAGTCTCGTCAGGAGCAACCCCGGAGACGTTCATGACCTTCGATGCCCTGATCGTCAGCCACGGCCAGCCCTCGGACCCGGATGTGGGCGAGGCGGAAATCGCAACGCTTGCGGCGGCCGTTGCGGCGCATCTGCCCGAGGCGCGGGTGGAAGGCGTGACGCTGGCCGCCGAGGGCCGGATCGAGGCGCTGTCGGCAGACCGCCCCGGGGCGCTGATCTATCCGATGTTCATGGCCGATGGCTGGTTCACGCAGGTGCAACTGCCCAAGCGGCTGGCGGATGGCGTGGGGCCGCAACTGGTCAGCTTTGGTCTGGACTGCACCCTGCCGATGCTCGCTGCGAACTGGCTGCGGCGGGTCTGTACGGATCACGGGTTCGAGCCGTACGGAACCGACCTCGTCATCGCAGGCCACGGCTCGGGCAAATCCCGGCGCGTGTCCGAGGCCACCCGCGCCTTTGCCGACCGCGTGGCCAAGGATTTCGGGCCAAGGTCCGTCCGCTGCGGCTTTGTCGAGGAAGAGCCTTCCCTGACCAACGCGCTGTCCGGTCTGGGGGCAAACGCCATCTGCCTGCCGTTCTTCGCCGCCAAGCGCGGCCACGTGCTCGACGATCTGCCCGAGGCGGTCGCGGCATCGGGGTTCGAGGGTGTCGTCCTTGATCCCATCGGCCTGCACCCGGACGTGCCCAAGATGATCGCGGATGCGCTGCGCTGGCGGGCTTCACTCAAGGCGTAAGTCGATATCCCTGGCCGGTGATGCGCCAGAAGTCGCCCAAATCGCGATGCTGTGCAGCAAGGATTTGACTGAAGTCACCTGCGCGCGCACTCTGGATCATCTTTCCAGATCGATCAGGAGGCCGGACATGGCTAAACCCTGGTGGCGGAGGGCGTTGGACTCGGGGTACTACGAACGACGAGGCCATACCGCCGAGTACCCTTGGGCAGAAGGGTTTGTTCCTGCGGCTTCGACCAACTTCACGGTATCGAACAGAACCGCTGCCGACATCGACCGGATTGTCATACACATCACCGGTGGCCCGAATATCTCGAGCGCGATCAGCACCTTTGCAACCGACAGAAACGCGAACAGGACCTCGAGCCATTATGTCGTCGGGCAGGAAGGCGAGATCTTTCAGATGGTGCGGGAGAAGGACCGCGCTCACCATGCCGGGTCCAGTGCGAACGAACGCAGCATCGGGATCGAACACGGTGCCAGCAATCGAAGTGGAGAAAGCCCGACAGATGTCCAGTACTGCTCGTCAGCGGTTCTCGTTCGCTATCTCTGCCACAAATACTCTGTCCCCATAGATCGCACGCATATCCTCGGCCATCAGGAGATCGCGACCACCAATCACAATTGTCCCGGACCGAACTGGGATTGGCCCGGATACATGCAGAAAATCCATCTGAGCCACATGTTCATGACCATGCCTCTGCCGCTTCATATCTGAACCGGCCAGAACGCGGCGTGTCGTGGCGGCACCCGCATCTGGACTGGTGGTGTGTGACGAGAATGGTAGGCCCGGCAGGACTTGAACCCGCAACCAAAGCGTTATGAGCGCTCTGCTCTAACCAATTGAGCTACAGGCCCGCCATGTGTGTTTCTGTAGCAGACAACCGGGGCGCGTCAAGAGGCGCGGCACAGGGATGATGGACTCGTGTTCGTCGCTGCGCTAAGGCACGCGCGACCTTCGGAGGGTGCAGCATGACAGACGGCAAGAACGGCATCACCTACGCGGATGCGGGTGTGGATATCGACGCGGGCAACGCGCTGGTGGAGCGGATCAAACCCGCGGCCAAGCGCACGGCGCGGCCCGGTGTGATGTCCGGGCTGGGCGGCTTTGGCGCGCTGTTCGATCTCAAGGGTGCAGGCTTTACCGATCCGGTGCTGGTGGCCGCGACCGATGGCGTGGGCACGAAGCTGCGGATTGCGATTGATACGGGCCATGTGGATGGCGTGGGCATCGACCTTGTGGCGATGTGTGTGAATGATCTGGTCTGCCAGGGCGCTGAGCCGCTGTTTTTCCTCGATTATTTCGCGACAGGCAAGCTCGATACCGACACGGCGGCACGGGTGATCGAAGGTATTGCCGAAGGATGCGCGCGGTCGGGCTGTGCGCTGATCGGTGGCGAAACGGCCGAGATGCCGGGAATGTATCCGGCCGGCGATTTCGACCTTGCTGGCTTTGCCGTGGGCGCGATGGAGCGGGGTACGGACCTTCCGTCGGGGGTGGCGACGGGCGACGTGCTGCTGGGTCTGGCTTCGGACGGTGTGCATTCCAACGGATACAGCCTTGTGCGTAAGTTGGTGGAGGTGTCCGGCCTTGGTTGGGAGGCGGACTGCCCCTGGGCCGACGGATCGCTGGGCGAGGTGCTGCTGACGCCGACGCGGCTTTACGTGACACAGGCGCTGGCGGCGGTGAAGGCGGGCGGCGTGCATGCGCTGGCGCATATCACCGGCGGTGGCCTGACCGAGAACCTGCCACGCGTGCTGCCCGAAGACATGGGTGCCGAGATTGACCTTTCCGCATGGGACCTGCCGCCGGTGTTCAAATGGCTGGCGGCAACCGGCGGAATGGCCGAGGCGGAACTGCTCAAGACCTTCAACTGCGGCATCGGCATGATCGTCGTCGTCGCTGCAGACCGCGCCGACGCGCTGACAGCGGTTCTGGAGGAGGCGGGCGAGACCGTGTCGCGGATCGGCTCTGTGACCGGCACGCCGGGTGTGGCTTACACAGGCACGTTGCTTTGACGAAACGGGTTGCGATCCTGATTTCGGGTGGTGGCTCCAACATGGTGTCGCTGGTCGAGGACATGACCGGGGATCACCCGGCGCGGCCTGTGCTTGTGCTGTCCAACCGCGCCGATGCGGGTGGGTTGGAGAAGGCGCGGGCGCACGGCATCCCCACGGCAGTGGTGGACCATCGGCCGTTCGGATCAGACCGTCCGGCATTTGAGGACGCGCTGACCCATGTGCTGGATCAGGCTCGTCCCGACATCCTCTGCCTTGCCGGTTTCATGCGGGTGCTGACCGAAAGTTTCGTGACGCGCTGGCAGGGCAAGATGCTCAACATCCACCCGTCGCTTCTGCCGAAGTACAAAGGGCTGCACACCCATCAGCGCGCCATCGATGCGGGCGATGCCGAGGCGGGCTGTTCCGTACACGAGGTTACGGCAGAGCTGGACGGCGGTCAGGTGCTCGGGCAGGCCCGGGTGCCCATTGCACCCGAGGACAGCGCCGACACGCTGGCCGCCAAGGTGCTGGTGCAGGAACATATGCTTTACCCGTTGATCCTGCGCCGTTTTGCGGCCGGTGACCGGACCCGCATCGACCTGCCCTGACGGCAGAGGCGCCCCCGCTAGGCAAAGCCCGGCATTTGGGCTATACGCAAGTCGGGGTGCCGACAGAACAAGAAGAACGAACGACCCGAGACATGCACATCATCACGACCACGACCGAGCTTGACGCCTTTTGCGAGCGCGCCGCCCAGACCCCTTATGTCACCGTCGACACGGAATTCCTGCGCGAACGGACCTATTACTCCAAGCTGTGCCTGATTCAGCTGGCCTTTCGCGGTGACGGCAAGACCGATGCGGTTCTGGTCGACCCACTTGTGGACGGGTTGTCACTGGAGCCATTATTGGAGCTCTTCCGCAACCGGGACGTGGTCAAGGTGTTTCACGCCGCGCGGCAGGATCTGGAAATCTTCTATATCGACCATGGTGTCATCCCCGAACCGCTGTTCGACAGTCAGGTCGCGGCGATGGTCGCGGGGTTCGGCGAACAGGTCGGCTACGAGACCCTCGTGCGCAAGATTGCCAAGCAGTCGCTCGACAAATCCTCGCGCTTCACCGACTGGTCGCGGCGGCCCCTGTCGGACAGTCAGACCGCCTACGCGCTGGCGGACGTGACCCATCTGCGGGTGATCTACGAATTCCTCCGCAAGAAACTGGCTGAAACCGGGCGCGACCGCTGGGTCGAGGAAGAGATCGCCACGCTGCTTGATCCTGCGACCTATGTCACGAAACCCGAGGATGCGTGGATGCGCGTGAAGACACGCTCCAATGCGCCGCGCTTCCTTGCGCTCGTCAAGGAACTCGCGCGGTTCCGCGAAGCCTATGCGCAGGAGCGCAACATTCCGCGCAGCCGGGTGTTCAAGGATGACGCGCTGGTCGAGCTGGCCTCGACCAAACCCAAGGACATGACCGATCTGGGCCGGTCTCGGCTTTTGCTGCGCGAGGCGCGCAAGGGTGAGATCGCCAACGGCATTCTCGAGGCGGTGCACCGGGCGCAGAGCCTGCCCAAGGATCAGTTGCCGTCGCAGGATGACAACCGACCTTCGCCGCAGGTGAACCCCGCCCTGGCCGATCTGCTGCGGGTGCTGCTCAAGGCCAAGACCGAGGCGTCAGGCGTCGCGTCCAAGCTGATCGCCACGTCTGCGGAACTCGACGCGCTGGCGGCGGGCGACCGTAATGTGCCCGCGCTGCAGGGCTGGCGGCGCGAGGTCTTTGGCCATGACGCGCTGCGCCTCTGCGACGGGCATGTCGGGCTTGCCGCGAAGGGCAAGCAGGTTCAGATCATCGAATTGTAAGTCGGGTCAGCGCCGCACGCTGCGGGCATTCTCGGCACCGCGCACGGTGATGGTGCGGATGCCGGCCAGGTCCTGATCGGTGATCCAGAGGCCCACCGTTACCTGACGCGAGCGCGGGTTGGTGTTGCGCGGGCCGGGCTGTTGCAAGGCCTTGAGATCATAGACCAGTGTGCCCTCGTCGCTGGCTGCCTCGTCCTGGATCAGGCGCACGTCGAATGGCCCGAGGCGATTGGCCTCGCCGGTGGCGCGGATGATGGCCCCGCCGGGGCGGCGTTCGACCAAAAGCTCCGTCACCTCGGCGATCGGGCGACCCGCAAAGACTTCGGGGCGGTTGTCGAGGAAGACGGATGCCCGACGCTGGGGGATCAGGGGATTGACCGTCGCATTGGCCACCGCCGCGGGATCGGCCTCGCTGCGGCCGAACCAGTTGAACGGGTTGAGGCGCGACTCGCTGATGGTGGCGCACCCCGTCAACGTCACGGTTGCAAGGATCAAGAGCGTCACGGATTTGCGCATGGTCGGTCCCTCTGCCTGTCTGTCTTCGACGTAACCGATTGCGCCGCCGTTGAAAAGCGCGAAGCCCGGGCTGGACCTTTGTGCCGTCCCTGCCTAGGTGTTCGGGGAACACAAGGACAGAGACCCGGAGACCGCGATGGCGAGCGCCGCTTTTGAAGAGATTGTCGAGGATTTCGAATTTCTGGACGATTGGGAAGACCGCTACCGGATGGTGATCGAGTTGGGCAAGGCGATGGAGCCACTGCCCGACGCGCTCAAAGTGCCGGCCACCAAGGTCGAGGGCTGCGCCAGTCAGGTCTGGCTGCATCCGCAGATCGAAGACGGTGTGGTGGTCTTTGAAGGCGAGTCGGATGCGATGATCGTCAACGGGCTGATCGCTGTGTTGCGCAAGCTATACAACGGGTTGCCGCCTTCCGAGGTCGCTGCCATCGACGCGCGGGCCGAATTGGGGCGGCTGGGATTGAACGACCATCTGTCGGCGCAGCGGTCTAACGGGTTGCGGGCGATGATCGAGCGTTTGCAAGGGTTTGCGCGGGCATCTTCAAGTTGATTTGAGCGCCTTCGGCGCACAGGTTCAAGCTTTGCTGCCCTTCAGGCCGCAAAGCCCATTGGGGGCGCTGCCCCCAAAGCCCCCGAAGTATTTTGAAACCGAAGAAGACGGACTGGGTGTGCGGTTCCGGTCAGGAATTGCCGTTGCCGGTAAAGCGCGCGGCGTCTGCGGCGGCACGGCGGATCGCGTTCGATTTGTGCACGGTTTCCTGATATTCCGCTTCCGGATCGCTGTCATAGACGACACCGCCACCGGCCTGTATGTAGAGCTTCTTGTCCTTGACCAGCGCGGTGCGCAGCGCGATGCACATGTCCATGTCGCCACCTGCGCTGAAATAGCCGACACCGCCGCCATAGATGCCGCGTTTTTCCGGCTCCAGCTCGTCGATTATTTCCATCGCGCGGACCTTGGGCGCGCCGGAGACCGTGCCTGCGGGCAGGCCCGCCAGAAGGGCCGAAAGCGCATCATGGTCGGGGCTGAGTTCGCCCACCACGTTGGACACAATGTGCATCACGTGGCTGTAGCGTTCGATGATGAATTTCTCGGTCGGGCGCACCGTGCCGATCTTGGCCACACGGCCCACATCGTTGCGGCCCAGATCGAGCAGCATCAGGTGTTCGGCGCATTCCTTGGGATCGGCCAGCAGGTCGGCCTCGAGCGCGTCGTCCTGGGCAGGTGTCGCGCCGCGCGGGCGGGTGCCAGCGATGGGGCGGATGGTGACCTCGTTGCCGAAGACGCGCACGAGGATCTCGGGGCTGGCCCCGATCACCTGGAAGCCGCCGAAGTTGAAATAGAACATGAAGGGTGACGGGTTGGTGCGCCGCAGCGATCGGTAAAGCGCGAAGGGCGGCAGCGGGAAGTCCTGCGTCCAGCGCTGTGCGGGGACGACCTGGAAGATGTCGCCCGCGCGGATGTAGTCCTTGGCCTTTTCGACGGCCTGTTTGTAGCCCTCATGGGTGAAGTTCGACACGGGCGGGGGGATGTCGGCGGCTTCGCCCATCTCGCGGGCCTGTTGCGGCAGGGCGCGCTCGAGATCGCGCACCGCATCCATCACCCGCTCGGCTGCCTGCGCATAGGCGGCACGGGCGGACAGCCCGTCATTGACCCATGCCGGAGAGACCACAGTCACCTCACCCTTGACGCCGTCCAGAACTGCCACCACGGACGGTCGCATCATGACCGCATCGGGTAGGCCAAGGGGGTCGGGGTTGATATGCGGCAGATGTTCGACCAGCCGGATCATGTCATAGCCGAGATAGCCGAACAGACCCGCCGCCGCTTGTGGGAGGTCCGCAGGCAGGTCGATCTTCGATTCGGCGATGAGCGCGCGCAGGGTGGTGAGCGGATCGCCTTCCAGCGGGTCGAACGCGTCAGGGTCATACCGCGCGGCGCGGTTGATCCGGCTCTCGGTGCCGTGGCACTGCCAGATAACATCGGGTTTCATGCCGATGATCGAATAGCGCCCGCGCACTTCACCGCCTGTCACGCTTTCCAGCACGAAGGCATCCTTGGCGGCCCCGGTGAGTTTCAGCATCAGCGACACCGGCGTGTCGAGATCGGCGGCAAGGCGGGCATAGACGACCTGGTTCTCGCCGGCCTCGTAGGCGCGGGCGAAGCTGTCGTAATCGGGGGTCAGGCTGGCCATCTGTCTTACTGGATCAAGGCATGGACCGCGTTGATCGCGGGTTGGTTGATTTCGACCCCGGCGCGCTGCTGCACATCGGTGGCAAAGGCGCGGAACAGATCTTCGGCGATGCTGTTGGAGGCCTGATTGCGCAGCGCCTGTGCCAGCAGTTCGATATCGCCATCGCTGCGGTCGACCGGGGTGATGGCGTCGAGCCTGAGCAGGATGACCTCGCCGATCCCTGCGACGGCGCGGGTGTCGCCGACACCCATTTCGAACACGGCGGACAGCAGGCCGGCAGGCAGATCTGCGATCTGCGCATTGCGGCCCAGCCCGGTTTCAGGTTGCGGGGTCAGACCCAGATCTTCGAAGCTGTTGCCATTGACCAGCGAGGCTGCGAGCTCTTCGGCCTGAGCCATCAGCTGAGCGGTCTGTTCGCGGGTGTCCCAGCCCTGGCGGACCTGGTCGATCACCTCGTCCAGCGCCTGCGGCGCGGGGGGCTGAATGCGGTTGAGGCGCATGGCGAACACGCCACCATCGCCAAGCTGCATCACCTCGGGGAAATCGCCTTCATCCAGCTGGGCCGCCGCCTCGCGGAACGCGTCATAGGCGGCGATCGCGCCATCCGCACCGGGATACCAGTCGATCTGGCCCAGTTCGGCCTCGGTGGTGTTGGCGATCTCTTCCAGCGTGGCGCCGGCTGCCAGTTCGTCGTCGATCGTCTGAGCCAGCGTTTCGATCACGCGGCGGGCCCGGTCAAGTGCCAGTTCGCCGCGCAGATCGGGGCGGGCGTCTTCGAACGGGGTGGATTGCGCGTCCAGCACGGCGTTCACACGGTAGAGCGCCGGTCCAAGCGAGGACGGAAGGGGGCCCACGACCTCGCCGGGCTCTGCGGCGAAGACGCCATCGGCCGCGTCGCCCAGCCCGTCGCGGGTGACATCGCCCATGTCGATATCGGCCAGCGCGAGGCCGCGCTCGGCAACAAGCGCTTCAAAGGTAAAGTCGTCACCGAGGCGCGCGGCGGCGTCGGCTGCGGCATCTTCGGTGCTGAAGACCAGCCGTTCGACAAGGCGCCGTTCGGGAAGGTTGAATTCGTCGAACCGCTCTTCATAGGCGGCGCGCAGCGTGTCCTCGTCCACCTCGACCGTGTCGACAAGCATCTCGGGGGTGATCCACGCATAGGTGATGTCCCGGAGCTCGGGCAGGGTGTAGTTGGCGATGTTGTCGTCGTAATAGGACTGCAGATCAGCGTCCGACGGCTCCGGCAGGCCGGTTTGCAGGTTCGATCCGGTCAGACGCGCCCAGGTGAAGTCGCGGGTTTCACCGGTATAGGCCAGCAGCGTGTCGATATAGGTATTGGGCAGGGTGTTTCCCGCGATGAGCGCGCTTTGCAGGATGGTGCGCGCGGTGTCATCGCGCAGCTGTTCCTCGAATTCGGATTCCGACAGGCCCTGGTTGCGCAGGGCAAAGCTGTAGGCTTCGCGGTTGAAGCTGCCATCGGCCCCCTGGAACGAGGGCACCTGCAAGAGCTGGTCCGCCACCACGTCGTCCCCGACCGAGATGCCGATGCGCGCCGCTTCGTTGTCGAGGCCACGGGCGGTGACCAGCTGAGCCAGCACCTGCCGGTCCAGTCCGAGCATCTGCGCTTCGGACATCGGCACGGCGCGACCGGCCTGCGCGGCGAAGGCGTTGATCTCGGTGCGCAGGGTTCGCAGATAGGCGTCCGTCGACACTTCCTTGTCGCCGACCGTGGCGACGCTGCGTGCGGTGCCCGACAGGCTGGTGGCGCCGAAGCCCGCAAGCCCGACGATGAGAAGCCCCATCAGGATCCAGATGAACGTCTTCGAGAGCTTGCCTTTGCCCATGGCCATGCAGGTGTGCCCCTTGCTTAGGTGTGAGTTCGTGCGACGTGTCTACGCGGCAGAGACTGGGGTCGCAAGGGGCCAGTCGAGGCTGGCCAGACGGGTGAAAAGCGCCTCGATCCCGGCCCGGTCGACATTGGCGAACGCCACGCGGAATTGGCGTGCGCCGCTTGGGTCACTGTCCGGGGTGAACATGGTGCCGGGCAGGGCGAGCACGCCGATCTCCTGCACGAGTTTCGGGGCCAAGGTGGCGCTGCTTTCGGCGAAGGGATGTTCGAGATAGGCGAAATAGGCACCACACCCCATGAGCCGCCAGCCTTTTGCTTCGATCAGAGGCATGTAGTCATGGATCGCCGCGCGGCGATCGAGGGTCTCGGCCCGTTCGCCTGCGAGCCAATCGCCCAGGTTTTGCAGGCCCCAGAGCGCTGCGCGCTGGCCAAGTTGCGAGGGGCAGATGGCGACGGTGTCTAGGAATTTCTCGACCTCGGCCAGAAGAGCCGGTGCAGCGATGATCGCGCCGACGCGGTGGCCGGTCAGGCGGTAGGCCTTGGAGAAGGAATAGAGCTGGATCAGCGTGTCGTCCCAGGTGGGGTCCGACAGCAGGCTGTGTGGCGGATTGGGGCGGCTGTCGAAGTCGCGATAGGTCTCGTCGACGATCAGCCTGATGCCGGTCTCGCGGGCGAGTGCCAAGAACGCGGAGAGCGTCTCGGCCGGGTATTCGACGCCGCCGGGATTGTTCGGTGTGACCAGCGCGATGGCGCGGGTGCGCGGCGTGATCAGGGTGCGCGCGATCTCGGCGTCCGGGATCAGGTCAGCACCGGTCGGCAGCGCGACCGAGGTGACGCCGGACATGTCGAGCCACATTTTATGGTTGAAATACCATGGGGTTGGCAGGATCACCTCATCCCCTTCGGTGCAGATCGCCGTGATGATCGCGGCAAAGGCCTGATTGCAGCCCGAGGTGATGGCGACCTGATCCGGTGTGGCGGTGCCGTGGTAATGCGCCGACCATTGCGCGGCGAGTTCGGTTCGCAAGGCAGGCAGGCCCAGCACCGGGCCGTAGAGATGCGTTTCGGGCAGGTCCAGTGCCTCGGCCATGGCGGCACGCAGGGGCGCGGGCGGCGGCTCGACCGGAGCGGCCTGGCTCACGTTGATCAGGGGCTGGTTGTCCGGGAAGGTCACGCCAGCCAGCCAGCGCCGGGCTTCCATGACCGGAGGGGCGAATGTGGTCTGGGTGCGTGAGGTCATGCCTGTCTTTCCACATTGTGCGCCTGCGGCGCGCTGTATTTTTGGGTTTGGGGGCGCTGCCCCCGTCCGCCTGTGGCGGACTCCCCCGAAGTATTTGGGAACCAGAGAAGCCGGGTCAGTCCTTGCCGCGATAGGGTTCGACATATTGCAGCGCCATGTCCCACGGGAAGAAGATCCACGTGTCCTGGCTGACTTCGGTGATGTAGGTGTTCACCTGCGGGCGGCCCATCGGCTTGGCGTAGACGGTGGCGATATGGGCGTTCGGCATGTGTTTGCGCACCACTTCGAGCGTGCGCCCGGTGTCCACCAGATCGTCCACCACCAGCACGCCGGTGCCGTCGCCGACCACGTCCATATCGGGCGATTTGATCACCTTGGGTTCGGATTGGGTCTGGTGGTTGTAGCTTTTGACGCTGATCGTATCGACCATGCGGATGTCGAGCTCGCGGGCCACGATCATCGCCGGGGCCATGCCGCCGCGGGTGATGGCGACAACGGCGCGCCAGCCGCCTTCGTCTGGGCCTTCGCCCTGAAGCCGCCAAGCAAGGGCGCGGGCGTCGCGGTGCAGTTGGTCCCAGCTGACGTGGAAGCCTTTTTCGTGGGGCAGGCGGTCGGTCATGGTTGGCTCCTTCAAAGGGTCAGCGGCCGAAGAGCAGGCGCAGGCCAAGCGCGCCAAGGATCACGGCGGCGGTGCGGTCGATGATCGGTTTGAGCCGCAGGTATCCGGCGCGGGCGGGGGCGCTGGACAGGAAGGCGGCAAACAGGGTGTAGACGATCACTTCGACGATGAAATGATTGAGAACGATCAGGCCCTTCTGGGCAAGCGTCAGGTCCGGGGGGAAGATCACCACCAGAACCGCCCCTGCAAAAAGCACTGATTTGGGGTTGGCCAGATTGACCAACACGCCCCCCAGGAACGCCCGCGCGCCGGGACGCGCGCTGTCGGCCACGGGTGTGTGCGCGTGACGCCAGAGTTGGATCGCGACCCAGATCAGGTAGGCCGCGCCTGCGGTCTTCAGCGCAAGATAGGCCCAGGGCACAAGCGCGAAGACCGCATTGAGGCCCAGAAGCGCCGCACCTGTCCAGAGGGCGGCGACCAAACCAAGCCCGACACCGGTCGCAACTCCGGTTGCGAAGCCACCCGCCACGGATTGGCGCAGCGCATAGAGCAGCGCCGGGCCCGGCGCGGCCATCGCCGCCAGCAGCGTGAGGTTGAACGCGATGAGCTGCGCCGTGGTCATGGCTTATTCCTTGCTCATGTCCGGTGCGTCGACCGCCTTCATGCCGACGACATGGTAGCCGGAATCGACATGGTGGGTCTCGCCGGTGACGCCGGAGCCGAGATCGGACAGCAGGTAAAGCGCCGACTTGCCCACGTCGTCGATGGTTACGTTGCGGCGGAGCGGCGAGTTGTATTCGTTCCACTTCATGATGTAGCGGAAATCACCGATGCCGGAGGCGGCCAGCGTCTTGATCGGGCCGGCGCTGATGGCGTTGACGCGGATGCCATCCTTGCCGAGGTCTTCGGCCAGGTAGCGCACAGAGGATTCCAGCGCGGCTTTGGCCACGCCCATCACGTTGTAATGCGGCATGATCCGTTCCGCGCCGTAATAGGTCATGGTCAGGGCCGAGCCACCATTGGTCATCATCTTTTCCGCGCGCTGCATCACGGCGGTGAAGGAATAGACCGAGATGTCCATGGTCATCATGAAATTGTCGCGGCTGGTGTCCACATAGCGGCCGCGCAGTTCGTTCTTGTCGGAAAAGCCGATGGCATGCACCACGAAGTCAAGGCTGTCCCAATGCTCTTTCAGACCTTCGAACAGAGAATCAATCGAGGCCGCGTCACCGACATCGCAGGGCAGAACGATATCCGACCCAAGTTGCGCTGCCAGCGGATCCACCCGTTTCTTGAGCGCGTCGCCTTGATAGGAGAAGGCGAGCTGCGCCCCCGCATCCGCCAAGGTGCGGGCGATGCCCCAAGCGATCGACTTGTCATTGGCAAGGCCCATGATAAGCCCACGCTTTCCGGCCATTATTTCGGTTTTCATGGTGCCACGCCCCTTCTTGGTCTGTATGCCTTCCGTTTAGGCGATGCCGCCTTGCGCGGCAAGGCTGTCAATGGGACCAATTCGGCATCGCGATTTCGTGACACGACGTCGTGGTGGACAATGCCCGAGTTGTGCGTTACCGCGCACGCTTCAACTGGAGGTTACTATGAGTGATCGCTCTGGAATTTTTGCAGGAGATGATCCGTTCGACATCGCGCGCCGCTGGCTGACAGAAGCCGAAGCGTCGGAACTCAACGACCCCAATGCCATCGCGCTGTCGACGGTGGATGCTGACGGCATGCCCAATGTGCGGATGGTGCTGCTCAAGGAAATCGAGGCGGACGCGTTCGTTTTCTACACGAACTATGACAGCGTGAAGGGGCAGGAGATTTCCGCCTCCGGCAAAGCGGCTTTTGTGCTTCATTGGAAATCCTTGCGGCGTCAGATCCGGGTGCGTGGCACCGTGACCCGCGAAGACGGCGAACAGGCGGACGAGTATTACACGTCACGGTCGCTCAAGAGTCGCCTCGGCGCATGGGCGTCACGCCAGTCGCAGCCTCTGGGATCCCGCACCGAGTTGATGGCCGAAGTGGCCCAGCTTACTGCAAAACTTGGAACAAATCCCCCGCGTCCGGCGTTTTGGGGGGGATTCCGCATTCATCCGACCGAGATCGAATTTTGGGCAGATGGGGCGTTTCGTCTTCATGACCGGTTTCGCTGGACGAAGTCGGATGAAAAAATAACATGGGAAATCAGTAGGTTGAACCCTTGACATTCACGTCACGTGAAATGCGGGGATGAAATTCCCACTTTTTTTCTTATACTTGCAACTAAGGTTGGGGCACCGCACACTGTGGTGGGAATTTGATGTTGGAAAGAGTCGTGGAACAGTCACAACAGCCTGGCGCGCGCGTTGCGGGCCAAGTGAAGTGGTTTGACCCAGCCAAAGGTTTCGGCTTCCTCGTTTCAGACGAGGGAGGGCCTGATATCTTGCTGCATGCAAACGTACTTCGCAATTACGGCCAAGGTTCCGTCGCAGACGGAGCGCGTATCGAAGTCGTGGTTCAAACCACCACACGCGGCCTTCAGGCCGTCGAAGTCTTGAATATCACGCCGCCTGAACAGTCCGGCATTGCACCTCTGGAGGATTTCAGCGGTGTTTCGGCGGAAGAACTGGCGGCCGCACCGCTTGAGCCTGCACGGGTCAAGTGGTTCGACAAGGCCAAGGGATTCGGATTTGCCAATGTGTATGGCCGGTCCGAGGACATCTTTATCCATGTCGAGGTCTTGCGCCGTTCCGGCCTTTCGGATTTGTTTCCGGGCGAGGCGTTGGCGTTGCGCTCGATCCAGAGCAGCCGCGGGCGCATGGCGGTCGAGGTACTCCCATGGGAAAGTGGTCTGTCCTAAGCGGTTTTCTCGCGATTGTGGCATCGACAGCTGCAGCCGATCCGGCCTGCAGCGATGATGTCGTGTTCCTGCGGGGCGATTGGGGGAGCGCGCGGTTTTCGGTCGAGGTCGTGGACACGCCCGAGTCGCGCGGACGCGGTTTGATGTTCGTGGAAAGTATGCCGACGATGAGCGGCATGCTTTTTGTTTATGACCGCGAACAATCCGTGTCGTTCTGGATGAAGAACACGCTGATCCCGCTCGATATGCTCTTTGCCGATGGCAGCGGCGTCGTGCAGCGCGTGCATGAGAACGCGGTGCCGGGGGACCTCACGTCCATTCCTGGCGGCTCAAACATCCAGTTCGTGCTGGAAATCAATGGCGGCATGGCCGATCGGTTGGGTATCGACGTCGGCACGCAGATGCGTCATCCTGCGATTCTGGACGAGATTGCAAGCTGGGCCTGCGCGTCCTGACGCGGCTGGAAAAAACCGCTTTCCAATCCTGCCGACGGTCGGTAAACGACGCGCAAGTCGGGGCGTAGCGCAGCCTGGTAGCGCGACGGTTTTGGGTACCGTAGGTCGCAAGTTCGAATCTTGCCGTCCCGACCAATCTTCATTCCGATACCATTGCTCCGTCATATCGCGGCGATCCGGGCCTGCACGGGTTGTGCGTGTCCTGCTGGCCACAAGGCGTCCCCGATCCGAGATTCGGGACGGTGCACCCCATCTGCGCCACAGCGTGCCGCGGAGGGTTCAAGCGGGGTCCGAATGCCTGTGGATAACTTTCTGTGCGGACAGGATTTTTTATCCCTTCACTTATCCACAGACCTTTCCCGGGATCATCCACAGCTGAATCACCACCCATTGTGTTCGCGGTGCCGGTCAACCCAAAATCTATGTCCAAATCTGCAAAAAACGTATTGACGACTCCGTGATGTTCCCGTCAATTTGTGCGGGTCGGCTCGGGGAACCACAACATATAGTGTCAGGGTCGACAACAGGGACGGGAACACCGGTTAACAGCTTTTGAGGCGCTTTCCTGCGTGCATGCCACGCGGGGCCGGAATGCTCGTGCCTGTCGCGGCCTTGCAAGGGCCATGGCGTAGTCACAAAAAACGGACCGGTGCGATGAAAATCGAAAGAAAATTTACGAAATCTGGGCAGGACGCATATGCAGGGATCGAGTTTGTCTCGACCACCTCTGAAATCCGGAATCCTGACGGGTCCGTGGTTTTCAAACTCGACAATGTCGAAGTGCCGGCCAGCTGGAGCCAGGTCGCCAGCGATGTCATCGCACAGAAATATTTCCGCAAGGCGGGTGTCCCGGTTGCCCTGAAGAAGGTCAAGGAAAAGGACGTACCCAGCTTCCTGTGGCGCTCCGTACCAGAGGCCGACGACACGCCGCGCACCGGCGAAGTGTCCTCCAAGCAGGTGTTCGACCGTCTGGCAGGGGCCTGGGCCTATTGGGGCTGGAAGGGCGGTTATTTCACAACCGAGGAAGACGCGCAGGCCTATTACGACGAGATGCGCTTCATGCTGGCCACGCAGAAGGCCGCTCCGAACAGCCCGCAATGGTTCAACACCGGTCTGCACTGGGCCTACGGCATCGACGGGCCAAGCCAGGGCCACTTCTATGTCGACTACAAGACAGGCGAACTGACCAAGTCCTCCTCGGCCTACGAACACCCGCAGCCCCATGCGTGCTTCATCCAGTCCGTGGCAGACGATCTGGTGGGCGATGGTGGCATCATGGACCTCTGGGTCCGCGAGGCGCGTCTTTTCAAATATGGCTCGGGCACCGGAACCAACTTCTCCTCGCTCCGCGCCGCGAATGAGCCGCTTTCGGGCGGTGGCAAGTCCTCGGGCCTCATGGGCTTCCTCAAGATCGGTGACCGCGCAGCCGGTGCGATCAAATCCGGCGGCACCACGCGCCGTGCGGCCAAGATGGTGATCTGCGATGCCGACCATCCGGACATCGAGGAATTCATCAATTGGAAGGTCAAGGAAGAGCAGAAGGTCGCCAGCATCGTCGCAGGCTCCAAGATGCACGAGAAGATGCTCAACGGGATCTTCAAGGCAATCGGCGCATGGGACGGGCTGGAAGAAGACGCCTATGACCCCAAGAAAAACAATGCCTTGAAGGACGCAATTCGCGCGGCCAAAGGCGTCATGATCCCCGAGACCTACATCAAGCGCGTGCTGGATTACGCGCGGCAGGGCTATGCGTCGATCGAATTCCCGACCTACGACACCGATTGGGACTCTGAAGCCTACGCATCCGTGTCGGGCCAGAACTCGAACAACTCGATCCGCGTGACCAATGCTTTCCTACAGGCGGTCAAGGATGACGCAGACTGGGAACTGCTCCGCCGCACCGATGGCAGCGTCGCCAAGACGATCAAGGCCCGCAAGCTGTGGGAAGATGTGGGCCACGCTGCCTGGGCCTGCGCCGATCCGGGCATCCAGTTCCACGACACCGTGAACGAATGGCACACCTGCCCGGCGGATGGCGAGATTCGCGGCTCCAACCCGTGTTCGGAATACATGTTCCTCGACGACACGGCCTGTAACCTCGCGTCGATGAACCTGCTGACCTTCCTCAAGGACGGGGTGTTCCAGTCCGAGGATTACACGCACGCCGTCCGCCTCTGGACGCTGACGCTGGAAATCTCGGTGATGATGGCGCAGTTCCCATCCAAAGAAATCGCGCAGCGGTCCTATGACTTCCGCACGCTGGGTCTGGGCTATGCCAATATCGGCGGCCTGCTGATGAATCTCGGCTACAGCTATGACAGCGACGAAGGCCGCGCGCTGTGTGGTGCGCTGACCGCCATCATGACCGGTGTGTCCTATGCGACATCCGCGGAAATCGCCGGAGAGCTGGGGGCCTTCCCGGGCTACAAGAAGAACGCCGATCACATGCTCCGCGTGATCCGCAACCACCGCAATGCCGCCTATGGCGCGACGGATGGGTATGAAGGCCTGTCGGTCAAGCCGGTTCCGCTCGATCACGCCAACTGCCCGGACAGCACTCTGGTCGATCTGGCGATGGCAAGCTGGGACGAGGCGCTGCGCCTTGGTGAAAAGCACGGCTACCGCAACGCGCAAGCGACGGTGATCGCGCCCACAGGCACCATCGGTCTGGTCATGGATTGCGACACCACAGGCATCGAGCCGGACTTTGCGCTGGTGAAGTTCAAGAAACTCGCCGGTGGCGGGTACTTCAAGATCATCAACCAGTCGGTCCCGGCGGCCTTGGAAAAGCTGGGCTACGGCTCTGCGCAGATCGAAGAGATCGTGTCCTACGCCGTGGGCCACGGCACCATCGGCAACGCGCCCGGTATCAACCACACCTCGCTGGCAGGCCACGGCTTTGGCCCGGCACAGCTCGAAAAGGTGGACAAGGCGCTGGCTTCGGCTTTCGACATCCGTTTCGTGTTCAACCAGTGGACGCTGGGCGAAGAGTTCTGCCGCGAAGTGCTGGGCATCCCGGCGGATAAGCTGAACGATCCGACCTTCGACCTGCTGCGTCACCTCGGGTACACCAAGGCGGAGATCGACGCCGCCAACGACCATGTCTGCGGGACAATGACGCTGGAAGGCGCGCCGCACCTGAAGGTTGAACACTACCCGGTCTTCGATTGCGCCAACCCCTGCGGCAAGAAAGGCAAGCGCTTCCTGTCGGTGCAAAGCCACATCACCATGATGGCGGCGGCACAAAGCTTCATCTCGGGTGCGATCTCCAAGACGATCAACATGCCGAATGACGCCACCATCGAGGACTGCCAGAAAGCCTACGAGCTGAGCTGGTCGCTGGGCACCAAGGCCAACGCGCTCTATCGCGACGGCTCCAAACTGTCCCAACCCTTGGCGGCGGCGCTGGTCGAGGACGACGACGAGGCGGCAGAGGTGCTCGAATCCGGCTCGCCGCAGGAAAAGGCACAGGTGCTGGCCGAGAAGATCGTCGAGAAGGTGGTCATCAAGGAGATCATCAAGTCCCAGCGCACCAAGATGCCGGAGCGCCGCAAGGGCTACACCCAGAAGGCCATCGTCGGCGGGCACAAGGTCTACCTGCGCACCGGCGAATACGAAGACGGCTCCCTTGGCGAGATCTTCATCGACATGCACAAGGAAGGCGCAGGCTTCCGGGCCATGATGAACAACTTCGCCATCGCGGTGTCGGTTGGTCTCCAGTATGGCGTGCCGCTCGAAGAGTTCGTCGATGCCTTCACCTTCACCAAGTTCGAACCGGCGGGCATGGTGCAGGGCAATGACAGCATCAAGAACGCGACCTCGATCCTCGACTACATCTTCCGGGAACTCGCTGTCAGCTATCTCGACCGCACCGATCTGGCCCATGTGAAACCCGAAGGCGCAACCTTCGACGATCTGGGCCGGGGCGAGGAAGAGGGCGTGTCCAACGTCAAGGAACTCTCCGAAACCGCAGCCTCCCGCTCGCTCGAAGTGCTCAAGCAGATCAGCTCCACCGGCTACCTGCGCAAGCGCCTGCCGCAGGAACTGATCGTGCTGCAGGGCGGCCAGACCGGGGCCGTGGCCTTTGGCGGCGGAGTGGATGCGGTGACGGCGCTCAACACGCTGGTGCCGGAGACCGGCGGCGTGGCGACAGCCGTGGCTACAGCCAAGTCCAGCGCGTCGGTGCCCGCCATGACGGCGGTCACACGAGCCAAGATGCAGGGCTACGAAGGCGAGGCCTGCGGCGATTGCGGCAACTACACGCTGGTGCGCAACGGCACCTGCATGAAGTGCAACACCTGTGGCGCCACGAGCGGGTGTAGCTGATGGAAGAGTTTGTTGAATTCCACATCGGCAAAGCAAGGTGCTGCGTAGATAAGGCAAAGGCGAAAAATGGTGTCGTTTTTGTTCCCTACGGCTTCCTGAATAGACACCGAGCAAACCGCGGCGAACTAAAGTGTTATCACGAAGGTCATGAACTAACGGCTTGTTTTTTCGAGAGTGATTATCTTGATCCTAAACACAAGAGCAGCCTCAAGTATCTTGCAAAGATCGCGACGGGTTTCGAACTGAACTAATCGCCAATTTTCAACCAGTCACGAGGCGGGTGCGCCCGCCTCTGACGCGCGTCGGGCCGCAGGCAAGATTATTCCGAGCGGTGTACAACTTGAGAGCTTGACGAGCGAAACTTCAAAGGGGGCCTCTGCGGCCCCCTTTTTTTGTTATTGAGCGCAAAGGGCTGACCCCGACCGCGGGTGGGTGTGTAGCCCCCGCCCGTGGGGGCGGTCGGGGGCGGCCCGACGTGCCGTCGGGCGAAAGATCAAAACACCGACGCAATCCCCGCGACCTCCCGCAGGCGCGCACGGGCGCGGGCGAGCCGGGACATGATTGTCCCCACGGGCACGTCCATCTCCTCGGCCAGTTCAGAGGGCGTGACCCCCTCGAACGCCACCCGCCGCAACAAGGCGCGGTCCGGGGCGGGCAGGTGATCCAGATGCGCCAGCACCTCGGAACAGAGACAGGCCAGCGCCGCGTCACCGACCTGGGGTTCAGCGCCGTCGTCCAGCGGCGCTTCACGCGCCAGCCGCCGCGACCGCGCGACGGCGGCATGGCGCAGCGCGGTCATCATGTAGGGCAAGGGGCGCGCGATGCGTGCGCCCAGAGCCTTGCGTTCCAGAAACGCCAGACAGACCTCGTGGCAGAGGTCTTCGGCATCCTGCGGGCTGCGCGTCAGGCGACGGGCGCGGGCGCGCAGGCGGGAAAGGTCATGCATATCCATGGCGCGCAGTATGACGGCGGGGAATTCCCCGGCCATCCCGGGGGTTTCCGCCGATGGCGGAACGCAGCGCAATTTGCGCGGTGGTTTGCGCAGCCGATGGGCGGGTTTGGGCAGGTCTGCGCCACGGCGGGACGGGGCCGGGATGCGGGGGCGCGTTTGCCCCTCATACCCCGTGAAGGCCGCAGGACGCGGCGCTTCATCACCAAGGACCAAATTGGAGACCAACATGACACTGACACTGACCCGACTGATCGCCGCTGGCCTCGTCACGCTGCCTGTGGCCGCCTTCGCCGCCGATTACATGGCCGCAGATGCCAATCAGGATGGGATGCTGTCCTATGAAGAGGTGCAGGCCATCCTGCCCGAAGTCACGACGGACACGTTCATGGCGGTGGATGCCGATGGGGACGGCCTGATCAATGCGGATGAACTGGCGGTGGCGCAGACCGAAGGTCTGATGCCCGAAGCCGACAGTTAAAGCCATCTGGCTGCGCCCCCTTTCGCGGCGGGCGCAGCCAAACTCTTCGAAGAGTTTGGCGAAATCCTTTGAAGGATTTCAACTGCTTACAATTCGATCGTGATCTCTCCATCCGGCTCGGCCGCGCGCGACTGGCAGAGGATGATCGTGTCCTGCCGTTGCGCCTTGGACAGCACGAAATCCCGATGCTCGACCGCGCCTGACAGAACCCGCGCCTTGCACACCCCGCAAATCCCGTCCGAGCATTTCACGTCCACCGCCACACCATTGGCGTTGAGAACATCCGTCGCCGTCTGATCCGCCGGCACATGAAAGCTGCGCCCGTCGCTGAGTTTGAGCGTGAACGGGTGGTTTTCATACTCCGGCAGTTCCGGTACAGCGAAGTATTCCAGATGCCTTGCCTCGTCCGGAAATCCTTTGCGCTCAGCGGTTTGCATCACGGCGTTCATGTAAAGATCAGGCCCGCAGGTGTAGATGTGCTGACCCTCCGCATAGTCGGGGATCAGAGCCTCCAGATCGGCGCGGGTGTTCTCATTGCTGACATGGATATGGACCTTGTCGGCCCAGGGCACGCGGGCCAGATCGTGCAGATACCCGGCCTCGGCGCGCGTTTTCAGCGAATAATGCAGCGCAAAGGGCCGCCCCAGCGCGTGCAGCCGATGCGCCATGGCGATCATCGGGGTGACGCCAATGCCGCCCCCCAACAGCCATGTGAAGCTCGCGTCCTCGACCAGCGGGAAATGGTTGATGGGGTTCGACACGAAGACCCGTCGCCCTTCGGCAAAGATCCGGTGCAACAGGGCAGAGCCACCGCGCCCCTGATCCTCGCGCAGCACGCCGATCTGGTAGACCGACCGATCCGCCGGATCGCCCGACATGGAGTATTGCCGCAGGAACTCCGGTGCCACCACCAGATCAAGATGCGCGCCGGCGCTCCATTCCGGCAGGTCATGCCCGTCGACATGGCGGAATTCGTATTTGGTCACAGAGGCCGACATCTTCTCGACCTTGCTCACCACGACCGGAACCACGGGGCTGTCGGATGCGTCCTTGGGGCGGTGCAGATGAGAGGTGTCGCCCTTGGCCAGCCGCTGCTTGTGCTCCTTGGCGCTGACCATTTTGGTATAGGCCTCGATCCCCGCCTCACGGTCCATCGGATCCGGATAGGGGTAGGGATGCGGGGCGAGTGGGGCCGGGTAGACGGCTAGCGTCTGGTCCTCGTATTTCAGGTCGAGGTCCTTTTGCAGATCGCGCGCATTGACCGGGTGGGTGGTGGGCGCGTAGCTGCCGTTGTCCTGCAACTCCAGGTCCCACCACCATTTTTTCACCGGGTTCAACCCGCCACGCCCCGCCGCGTCGTCCAGTTTGGCCAGCAGAGGTGCAGCCTTGGGCAGGTTCATCGCCGCCCAGCGGAACGGCTTTTCGGCGAACAGCCCTTCGAGGTTCCACGGGCAGGTCTTCATGCAGCGCCCACACATTGCGCCACCTTCGGTGGTGATGCGGTAGGTGGCACATTTCTGGCTGTCCGATTTCCAGATCTCGTATCCGTTGAACATGAGCTTCGGCCCGGCGGTGATCGCCCCCGACGGGCATTCGCGGGCGCATTTGTTGCAGCTTTCGCAGAAGCTCTGCAGACCGAAGTCTATGGGTTTATCATGCGCGAGCGGCATGTCCGTCGTCACGACGCCGGATTTGAGGCGCGGCCCAAGGAAGGGATTGAGGATGACCTCACCAATCCGGCTGACCTCGCCCAGACCAGAGAGCAGGAGGAGCGGGGGTTGGAGCACTTCGCCATCGAGCACCGTATGCGCCTTGGCGCTGTAGCCCAGATTGCGGATCTGTTTGGCGAGCACGCCGCCCAGCAGGGAAAACCGCAGATAGGCGCGCATGGATTGCGCCACGCTGATCCAGTCGTCGCCGGATGCGCCGTCCATGGTCGCGTAGCCCTGGTCGATGATGATGCTGATCGCCTGATCATGGGGTGGGTCGATGGGGTCCCCGCGCGCGTCGTGGCTGTACCACGTCCAGTCCGGGCAGCGGCTGATGCCAAGTGCGTCGACGCCCAGCCAATAGCCTGCTGCCTTGATAGCATTGGCATTGCTTTGCGCATCTTCCGGGCGCGTGCCATTTTCAGGGGGCCCGTCCTGCAACAACACAAAGGCGCCGAGCATCCGCCGCTGCGCCGACGAGGGGGCCGCCTTGCGCGCGTAATACCCGCCCTTTGCGCCATCCTGCAGTTTCTTGCCCATGTCACCGAACTGCGCGCGGGCGAACATGTCAGTGCGTTTCGGCACGCGGGGCACGTTGGCTTCGTCGATATAGGTGGTGGGCAAATCGACGCGCTTCAGCGTTTCGAACGGGTGGGGTCCGTCAACGTAGCGTCGCGTCTCGTAGGGATCGCCATTGAGCGTCGACCGGACGGAGGTGGTGCCCAGTTTCCAGGCCAGACCATGGGTCTTTGACCGGGGCTGGTCCGCCGCAAGAGGGCGGTCATGGGTCAGGTCGAAATTGGTGGTGACGATGGCCACACCGAACCGGTCGCCCAACCACGGATTGCGGAGTGTGCCCTCGTCCACATGCGCCAGCCCCGCTGCCACGGTGCAGAGATTCAGATCGACATCCGTGCTGGTGGCTGTGTGCGCCTTGGCGTCCCATCCCAACAAGCGGATGTAATTCGCGATCACCACCGCGGTCTCCGTGGCCCGCAGGCAGGCGCGGTGGTGTTGGGCGTCCTTGATCCAGTCGCTGCCGGTTTCGCCGCGCCGGGGTGCGCGGAGGCTTTCATACAGGAACACCAGAACGGTGTGATGCCCGGCGATGGTGCTGGGCGGGGCGTCCATCGAGTCCTTGAGGTCGGCCATGATGAGGTCGATGCCCGACGCGAGTGTCTTGGTCTGGCGGGTCTTGAGGTCATGGGCGAGCCGGTCGATATCCGGGTTCAATCGGGGTTCCGGAAGCACCGCTTCAGGCAGCAGGGGGCCGATCCCGACCATGCTGGCGTCCGAGAAATAACAGAATGCTTTCAGGTGGTTGGCGCGTTCTGTTGCATCATTCGGACAGGCGGATTTCACCTTGTTCACGAACCCGTCGCGGATCGCGTCCATCATTGCCTGATACTCGCCCATGGCGTTGACGATTGAGGCCGGGTCCTCGGGGCGGTGAAAGCTCAGACCGGGATGGCGGGGGACGGTCGCCGGATCGGGCATCGGCCCACGTGCCGCCCGTTCGAGCGGAAACGGCCCCAGATGCACCGGCCGGTTTTTGTCGGAAAAGAACCGAACGCCCATGATGTCCTCCCTGTGCCGCCTCTCTGTGCGGTCCGACAGAGTGCACCACCAGACGCTCAGGACTGCAAGGTATGAAAATCCTTCAGTGTCTTGCCATGCTCGTCGACGAACAGGCCTGGCAGCGGAGACAGATCGGTCACGCGGTCCATCCGAAAGGTGGCAAAGCCGTCGTCGGTTTCGTCCCAGACGATGCAGGTCCAGATGCGGCCCCAATAGTCCAGATGCAGCGGACGCACGATATGGCCGCGGGCGTCACCATCGAGGGCGAGGCGCAGTTTCTGCCGCGCGCGGATCGCCCGGCGAAAGGCGGGCATGTGCCGAAACCCCTGTGCCGCTTCGGCAAAGGGATAGGTGGCAAAGCCGAACTTGCCGGAAGGGGCGCCCACATCTTCGGGCAGGACGGCGTCGATCTTGTCAGACAGCGCTTTAGCCGCCGTGGCCAGATCGGCACTTTCCGAAACGCCCACCGCCGCCAGACCGATATGCAAAGCTTCGAGCTCGGTCTGGGTCAGGTTGAGCGGGGGCAGGGTGATCATCGCCTGTGCCGTATATCCCGACCCGCGCGCGCCTTCGACGGGCACACCCGACGCCGCGAGGGTTTCCATGTCGCGGTAGATGGTCCGCACCGAGACGCCAAGATCCTGCGCCATGGCTTCGGCGGTGTGCAGACGACCATCCTTGAGTCGGTGCATCAGGGCATAGAGTCGATCGCTGCGTTTCATGGAAATCTCCGTGCTGCACTGCGCACATACTGACAAAAACCTGTCAACTGACAAGCTCTTGACAAAAACGGTCCGAAATGGCGTGTTTTCGCGCTTTCGTCGGGCGGCGCGAGTCATTACATAACCGCAATGGAATGCAACGCAGGCGGTCGCCTGCCGGTAAGGAGAGACTTCATGGGTATCGGAAATATCGGTTTGCCGGGCCTTCTGCTCATCGCCGTTGTGGTGCTGGTGCTGTTCGGTCGTGGCAAGATCTCGTCGCTGATGGGCGAAGTGGGCAAGGGCATTACCGCGTTCAAGAAGGGCGTGGATGAAGGCAAGCAGGAGCTTGAGGACCAGAAGGCGGAAAGCGCCAAGGACGTGACGCCGGACGAGGCGAAAGACAAGGACAAGGTCTAAAGCATCATGTTCGATCTTGGCTTTGCCGAGCTGTTGGTGATCGGGGTGGTGGCGTTGATCGTCGTCGGACCCAAGGATTTGCCCGTGCTCTTCCGGAAGGTGGGCAACTTCATGGGCAAGGCCCGTGGCATGGCGCGGGAATTCAGCCGCGCGATGAACGATGCGGCCGACGAAAGCGGCATGCGCGACGTTCAGAAGACGTTCAAATCCGCGACCAACCCGCTGGGCAGCGCAATGGACGGGGTGAAGGACGCGGCCAAATCAATGACCAGTGTCGATCCCTCGAGCAACACCGGCAAGCTGTCCGCAGAGCGCGAGGCCGCCAAGAAGAAGATCGAGGCCAGTGCCGCCCGTGCGGCCGCCGACCGCAAGAAGCGCGAGGCGGACGAGGCATTGAAAAAGGCCGAGGAAATGGAAGCGGCATTGAAAGCCGAGTCCAGCCCGGAGAAGGACGCCTGACATGAGCGCCAGCGACGACGAGCTTGAAGACAGCAGCGCTCCGCTGATCGAACATCTGGCAGAGCTGCGCACCCGACTGATCCGGTCCGTTCTTGCGCTGTTCGTCGGCATCTGCGTGCTGTTCGTGCCGATTCAAGGCGATTTCCTGGCCGAGCACGTGCTGCGCTTTCTGCTGGTGCCGATCGAGGAAACGCTCCGCGCGCTTGGGGACCCGGCGCCGACGCTGCAATATACCAGCCCGCAGGAATACCTGTTCGTGCTGTTCCGCATCGGGCTTGTCTTCGGCTTTGCCCTGGCCTTCCCGGTGATCGCGCACCAGATGTGGCGGTTCATTGCGCCCGGGCTCTACAAATCCGAAAAGTCGGCGTTTTTGCCGTTCATCATCGCCTCGCCCGTGATGTTCCTCGCCGGGGCCGCTTTTGCGCATTTCGTGGTGACGCCGCTTGCCATGGCGTTCTTCTTGGGCTTCACGGACGCGCCATCGCTGTTTGCGAACCTGCTGTCCGAGTCGGTGGACGTGGACCCCACAGCGGTGGTGCCCGCGACCAATGAAGGGTTGAAGATCACCTTCTTCGGCAAGGTGAACGAAAGCCTTCAGACCTCGCTTGTGTTCATCATGGCCTTTGGTCTCTGCTTCCAGTTGCCGGTTCTGCTGACGCTGATGGGCAAGGCCGGGCTTGTGTCGGCAGACGGTCTCGGCAGCGTGCGCAAATACGCGATGGTCGGCATTCTTGTGTTGGCCGCCTTGGTGACGCCGCCTGACGTGGTGACGCAGCTTATCCTCTTCACCGTGGTTTATGGGCTTTACGAGGTGTCGATCATTCTGGTCCGCCGGGTCGAGAAGAAACGCGAGAAGGAACTGAAGGCGCAGGGCCTCTGGTTCGAGGATGATCCCGCCGACGGCATGGATGACGACCCGCTGATGCGCGAATTCGACGAGGACGCGAAGAAGTGACGGACCCGATGGAGCGGATTGCCGCCGCGCTGGAGCGCCTTGCTCCGGCGCCGCAGCCGGCGCCGGATTTCGACGCGGCGGATGCGTTTGTCTGGCATGTGGACCCCGATCACCTGCAACCTGTGCCCAAGGTGAGCCGGGTTCCGGTGGACCTGCTCGTGGGTGTGGATCGCAGCCGGGATACGCTCCTGACCAACACGCGGCAGTTTGCGAAAGGACTGCCCGCGAACAACGCGCTCTTGTGGGGCGCGCGCGGCATGGGCAAGTCGAGTCTGGTGAAGGCGGTGCATGCCGCCGTGTTGGCCGAGGGTCTGCCAGTGAAGCTGGTGGAATTGCAGCGCGAGGATTTGCCAAGCGTGGCGCGGCTTCTGAACCTGCTTCGGGTGGCCGATCACCGTTTCCTGCTGTTTTGTGACGATCTGAGCTTCAGCCATGACGACCAGCATTACAAATCGCTGAAAGCGGTGCTGGATGGCGGGGTCGAAGGACGGCCGGACAACGTGGTGTTCTACGCCACATCGAACCGGCGGCACCTGATGCCTCGGGACATGATCGAGAACGAGCGGTCGTCGGCGATCAACCCGTCCGAGGCAGTCGAGGAAAAGGTGTCGCTGTCGGACCGGTTCGGTCTGTGGTTGGGCTTCCATCCGTGCAATCAGGACGATTATCTTGCGATGATCCGGGGTTATTGCGACGCATATGGCGTCGAGATTGACGACGCGACGTTGCGTGCGGAAGCCATCGAATGGCAGGCGACGCGCGGTGCGCGGTCGGGCCGGGTGGCGTGGCAGTATTTCACCGATCTGGCGGGACGGCGTGGAGTTGCGTTGTCGGCGTGACATGAGACGCTGAACCGTCTGCTGACCAGCCCATGGGCCTGCGGCCCAGAATTTTATGGGCGGGGCTCAGAATCTTCGTACGAAGATTCTGAATCGGCAAGCTGAACAAATCGTTAAACCTGATCAAAAGATGTCCGAGCGGCAATGAAGCTGTTCACGTGCCGCAAACGCGACATGGTGCAAATCCAACACCCCTCATCCCCGTTTCAGATGACGGACAAGTCCACACAAAAAAGCCGCGCCCAATCTCAGAGCGCGGCTGTTTTTGCATCGGCACTCAGGCGCGGCGGCGGCGACCACCTCCGGCGCGGCCGTCACGGCCCCGGCCTTCCTGACCGGCTTTTGGCGGCTGACGGTTGAACGCGATCCAGGCGCCACCGCCTTCGTCATTGTTGGTGAGGAAGTTGGCTGCGCGGATGGCCTCCATCTCCTTGCCCGGACGCGGCTTGGTCGAACCGAGGCCGAAAAGCACGCAGAAGGTCTCGTCGTCCATGTCGTCCGGCAGAACGATCCCTGCGGCGGCCACCTCGGCGCGCTTTTCGGCGATCTTGGTGGCCCCAACGGGCAGAGCGACCGGGTTCATGATCGCCGAGGTCATGCCCGCACCCATGGCCATCGGCAGGAAGGCGTTGTTGATGCCGTGACGGTTCGGCAGGCCGAAGCTGATGTTCGACGCGCCGCAGGTGGTGTTCACGCCCAGTTCCTCGCGCAGACGTCGGACGAGGGTGAAGACCTGCAGGCCAGCGGTGCCCATCGCGCCGATCGGCATGACAAGCGGGTCAACCACGATGTCATGCGCGGGAATGCCGAAATCGGCAGCGCGTTCGACGATCTTTTTCGCCACGGCAAAGCGCACATCGGGGTCTTCGCTGATGCCGGTGTCGTCGTTCGAGATCGCCACCACCGGCACGTTGTATTTCTTCACAAGCGGCAGCACCATCTCGAGGCGCTCTTCCTCACCGGTGACAGAATTCAACAGCGGGCGGCCTTCGGCGGCGGCCAGACCGTTCTCCAGCGCGCCGGGAACGGACGAGTCGATGCAGAGCGGGCAATCGGTGACGGCCTGGACGCGTTCCACCAGTTCCTTCATCAGGGTCGGTTCGACAAAGTTGTTGTCGGCATAACGCGGATCTTCGGCCATCTTGTTCGAGAATACGGCGCCGGAGTTGATGTCGAGAATGTTGGCGCCCGCCGCAACCTGCGCCAGCGCATCGGCTTCGACCCGGCTGAAATCGCCGCGCTCTAGTTCCTCGTTAAGGATCTTGCGGCCTGTCGGATTGATCCGCTCACCGATGACGCAGAACGGCTGGTCGAACCCGATGATGGCGGTTTTGGTCTTGGACTCGACGATGGTGCGGGTCATGCGGCTACTCCTTCAATGCGGGCCAGAATGCCTGGCAACGCGGGGTCTGTGAAATCCTCAATGGTCATCTGCGCACCGACGGCACGCAGGTCTGCGTCGCTCAGGGCAGAGCGGACACCGATGCTGTAAGCCCCGGAAGCTGCGGCGGCGCGCATGCCGGAGGGGCTGTCTTCGAACGCGATGCAAGCGCGCGGGTTTTCGCCCAGAGCCTCCATCGCCGTCAGGTAGGGAAGCGGATGCGGCTTGCCGTGGGCACATTCCTCACCTATCACGATCACCTCGAACCGGTCGCGCAACCCGATGGCGCCCAGCATGGCTTCGGCGTTGAGGCGCATGGCATTTGTCACGACCGCCATCTGCCAGCCTCGCGCTTCGGCATGGTCGAGAAAAGCCTCGACACCCGGTGTGGCGGGGTATGGTGCGGGCAGGCGGTCGCGAAACTGCGCTTCCTTCCATTCGCTGAGGCCCTGCGGATCGGGCTCGTCCGGCAGGTGCTCCGCAAAGACGTCGACGTTCAGACGGCCATGCACCTGATCTATGTAAAACCCTTCCGGCGTTGGCAGTCCGCGGGACTGCCAAAGTTCGGTGAACACGGCTTCATGGATCGGATCCGAGTTCAGCATCGTGCCGTCGAGATCAAAGAGCAGGGCCGGCATCAGGTCGGTTCAGCTCGCGGCTGCGGGCGCGGTTGCGGCACCCCCGTTTTCGATGGCCCAGGTGGCGTTGGTCTTGATCCCACCCAGCGGGAAGAAATGCACCTGTTCGATGTTGAACTCGGGGTTCCTGGCCTTGTGCGCGGCAAGCTTGGTCAGCACGTCGGTCGGCTCGTAGGGCAGGAGCAGTTTGGACACGTCCATCGCGCGCTTCTGCAGAACCTTGAGCGACGGGCCGACACCGCAGGCGATCGCGAACTTGATCAGGGTCTGCAGCTTGGCCGGACCGGCAATGCCGATATGGACGGGCAGTTTGATGCCGGCGGCAGACAGGTCGTCGACCCATTTGATGATCGGATCGGCGTCAAAGGCGAACTGGGTGGCCAGCGCCATCTTGGCATCAGTGCGCTCCGAGAACGCCTGCTTCCAGCGCAGCGCGTCTTCGACGTTCTTCATGCCGCCATTCGGGTCGATATCCTTGTTGCCTTCCGGGTGACCCGCAACGTGCAGACGCTTGAACCCCGCCTTGTCGAACAGACCGGTTTCCATCAGCTGCATGGAGCTGTGAAAGTCACCCTGCGGCTGGTTCACGCCACCGGCAAGCAGGAGCGCCTGATCGACACCTGCTTCGCCCTGGTAGCGCGCGATCCAGTCGGCCAGCGTGGCTTCGTCCTTGATGATGCGCGCGGGGAAGTGCGGCATGACCGGGAATCCTTCGGAGGCGACGCGCTTTGCTGTTGCGACCATGTCCTCGATCGGCGTGCCCTCGATATGGGCGATGTAGACGCGGGTGCCGGGGGCCAGCAGGTCGCGGAAATTCTCGACCTTCTCGGCGGTGCGCGGCATGACCTCGATGGAATAGCCCTTGAGGAACGCTTCCATCTCGGGGGTGGCGCCGGTTTCGACGGTCTCGCGCTTGCGGAAATTCAACAATGCCATGATGGCCTCCCTCAGGGTCATGGGGGCTTACGCCCAGCCTTCGTTATCAATCAGCGCCTTGAGGCGCTCCTTGTCGTATTCCGCATCAATGCGGGCCGCTTCGGCGGCGCAGACCTCGTCTGCTTCGCCGTCGAGCGGGTAGGGGTCGGCCTTGCGCCATTCGGCCAGATAGCTGTCCGTATCCGACGCGCCGATCTTCATCGCGGCACGGTCGATGGCCTGCTCGAAGCGTTCAGGCAATTGTGCCTTTGCGCCGCGACGGCCTTTGCCCACGATCACCTGTGCCGGGATATCCCGCCAGTAGACAATTGTGACATCCGGCATGTCCGTGATTCCTTTGTTCCGCTTGCGCCTAAGTAGTTTACGCCATTCGCGACATAAGGGCGAATTTCGACTTGTCCGCTTCCGTCTGCGACCCGCGCGAACAATAGGGCAGGTCGCTGGCGAAGGCGATGGCCCCGCAGGTTCAAATTTCTCAGGCTTTGCATGAAGTGGCTTCATAACGGGCGTCTGCCGCATCACGAAACTTGCGCCGTTTGCAAACCGGGCTTAGGGTTGAGGTAACTTACATATTCGGAAGGCGCGAAATCATGGCGCCAAAGCGTCCCAAAGGTGCGGGCGCATTCCCGAAACCGGTAGAGAGCCCCGCGCCGTCACGGCCCGATCCATCCGAGCTTTATGCCGCGCTGGATTTGGGCACAAACAGTTGTCGCATGTTGATTGCCCAACCCAAGGGCAACCAATTCCACGTGGTCGACAGCTTTTCCAAATCGGTCCAGCTTGGGGCCGGACTCGAGAAATCGGGCCGGCTCAGTCGCGCGTCGATGAACCGGACCATTGCCGCACTGCGGGTGTGCCAGCAGAAAATCCGTCGGCACGAAGTGACACGCATGCGGCTGGTGGCGACCGAAGCGTGCCGCCGCGCGCACAATGCGCGGGATTTCATCCGCCAAGTCAAACGCGAGACCGGGTTGACCCTCGAGATCATCCAGCCCGAGGAAGAAGCGCGGCTCGCGGTCATTTCCTGCGCGCCTCTGGTCAGCACCAAGACCGAGCAGTTGCTGGTGGTGGATATCGGCGGCGGCTCGACCGAGCTGGTCTGGATCGACCTGACGGCGGTGCCACCGTTCGAGCGCCCGCGTGCCATCATGCGCCTGCATGCCGGGTTCCACACCAAGGACAGCCCGTTTCCCGCGGCCCGTGTGGTGGACTGGATCAGTGTCCCCTTGGGGGTCGCGACGCTGCGCGATCAGTTCTCGGATGTGGAAAGCGACAGCGCCCGCTACGCTCTGATGAGCTGGTATTTCGAGGAGAACCTGGCCGAGTTCGCCCCCTACAAGGACGAGCAGGCGCGCGAGGGATTCCAGATCGTCGGCACCAGCGGCACGGTGACGACCGTGGCCGCCAGCCATCTGGGTCTCAAACGCTATGACCGGACCAAGGTGGACGGGCTGCGCATGACCTCGGACCAGATCGAAAAGGTGATCTCGGGCTATCTGCAGCTGGGTCCCGAAGGACGCCGGGCAGACCCGCGCATCGGGCTGGACCGTCAGGCGCTGATCATGTCGGGGGCAGCGATCCTTCAGGCGCTTTTGCGCTGCTGGCCGACCGACCGGCTGTCCGTGGCGGACCGGGGACTGCGCGAAGGCTTGCTTTACGCGCAGATGTCGGCGGATGGCGTGCTGGAGGACGGCCCGTTCTAGGAGGGGTCAGCCCAGAAGGCTGATCACCCGGCGCAGCGCCAGTTCATATCCTTCGATCCCGAACCCGGCGAGGACACCTTCTGCGCGAGCAGACACATAGGAGTGATGCCTGAACGCCTCGCGTTTGTGCACGTTCGAGATGTGAACCTCGAACACCAGCCCGTCATAGGCCTGCAGCGCATCGAAGATCGCCACAGAGGTGTGGGTGAACGCGCCGGGATTGATGATGATCGCCTGCGCCTCGTCGCGGGCCTGGTGGATCCAGTCGATGATCTGACCTTCGTGGTTCGATTGCATCGACCTGACAGCAAACCCCGCCGGTTGGGCCAACGCCTCGCAGCGCTGCGCCACATCGTCGAGCGTGTCCGCGCCATAGATCGCGGGTTCCCGCTTGCCCAGAAGGTTCAGGTTCGGGCCATTGATCAGAAAGATGGTCTTGGACATGGGATGCTCCGTATCAGGTGCCTTAGCTGTGCCAGCTTGCCGGGTGGCGTGCAACCCGCCCCGTGGTCCGGCCTAGACGGACAATGCGGCCTGTGTGATGGCATCCGGTGTGAATGGCATCCGGCGCAGGCGCAGGCCGGTTGCGGCGAAGATGGCGTTCGCGATGGCGGCGACCGTGGGCCCGGGCGAGGCCTCGCCCGCTCCGACCGAGGGCTGTGCGGTGTCGTTCAGCAGCGTGATGTCGAAGACCGGCACATTGTCGAAGCGGATTACCGGGTAGCTGTCCCAATCGCGGGACGTGATGCCGTCGCGATCCCATGTCACCTGTTCATAGAGCGCCCAACTGGCCGCCTGCATAACCCCGCCTTCAAGCTGCGCCTTCAGGCCCTCCGGGTCGATCACGCGGCCCGCATCGGCCACCAGCGTCACACGGTCAAGCTTGACCTTGGCGGCGTCCGTCACCGTCAGATCGACGGCAAGCCCAACGCGGGTCATGGCGTTCTTGTACTGGGCATAGGCGATGCCGCGACCCATTCCTTCGGGCACGGGGAGGAGGCGGCGTTCCAACGCGTCCAGAACGGCAATGGCGCGGGTGTCGGTCAGGTGGGTGCGGCGGAATGTGATCGGATCGACACCCGCGCTGTGCGCGGCTACGTCCATCGTGCTTTCCAGCGCAAAGATGTTGGCGACCGCACCCAGGCAGCGCATCGCGGAGGTGCGGTGAGGCAGCCCTTGCACAAGGTTCTTCACCAGCCGCGTTTCGGCAATGTCGTAGATCGGATCGAGGTTCCGATGCATCCCGGCATGGTTCCCCATGTTCGGTGGGGCGACATAAGGGGCCATCGCGTCTGCCTGAAACCGGTTGGCCAGAAGCTTGGCCGGTCCCGCGCGGTTCGGGCCGGGGCGGGGGCGGCCACGATGGGTGTCGCTGTAAGCTTCGGCCGACAGGGCGGTGATCCGGCCATCGGTCAGTCTCGCGTCGACCTGAACCGCCATAGCCGGGGCGTATGGTTCCCATGCGTGTTCATCCTCGCGCGACCATTTGAGCAGGATCGGTGTTCCGGGATGCGCCATCGCAACCAGCGCGGACTCGAATGCGGCATCGTCGGCGCCGTTATGGCCGTAGCAGCCGGAGCCGGGAACATGGGTGATCTCGACCTGTTCGGGCGCAAGGCCAAGACTGTCGGCAATTGCTTCGCGCAGCGGGTAGATGCCCTGGCTGTGGCTTTTGATGATCAGGCGATCTCCGGTCCATTCCGCCAGTGCGGCGGAAGGGGCCAATGCGCCGTGCATCTGGTAGGGGCGTTCGAACCGGGAACTGATGTCGGGAGTGGGGTCGGGATCAGGAACCGGGGCGTTCTGCGGGGTGCCGTTCACGACCGGAAAGCGTTTGGCATTTTCGGGTATGAGCTGCGCGAAGACATCGATTTCGGGCAGTCCGCCTTCCGTGTCCCATGTGCAGGCAAGGCCCAGACTGGTCGCGGCTTTGACCACGTCCCATTCGCGTGGTCCCGCCACGGCAAGGAAACTGCCGTCGCGAAAGACGCGCAAGCCTTTGGCTTGCACCTTCTCAACCGCCGTCATGTCGATGTCCTGCAACTTTGCCTTCACATGCGGAGGGCTGACCCGGCGCGCCTGCCACATGCCGGGCAGGTCGAGATCGTGGACGTAGGTGAAGCGTCCCGTGACCATCTCGGTGATGCCGCGCATCGTGGCGGTGGCGCTGTCCTCTGGCACGTGCCGCGGAAGCGTGGTGTCTACGGGCAGATCGAGCGGCAGATCGCGGGCAAGGTCAGTGAGGGCAATGCGTTGGTTCGTGCCAGCACGCTGCACATAGCCGTCTACCAGGGACCAGTCGGCCAACGTGCCGCCATACTGGGCAACGGCGTTTTCAAGAAGATGCCTGCGCAGGGTCGCGGCGGCAGCGGCTACGGCGCGGCCTGACTGTTCGATCGAATTGCTGCCGGACGTGATCCCTTCATCGGGTGCGGCGCCTGTCCGCACCTCAGCGATCCTCAACTGGTCCAGGGGCAGCGCCAGTTCTTCCTGAACGATCCGCAAGAGCGCCGTCGAAATGCGCTGGCCGATGTCTACCTTGCCGCTGTGGATGACGAAGCCACCGGCAGATGGACTTAACCAATCTGAAACAAGGGGATACGCGTCGAGGCTCATGTTTTTGACGCCCGTTCTATGGCGGCGAGGACGCGTGGGTGTGATCCACAGCGGCACAGATGTGGCGTAAGCGCCGCCTTGGTCGTGTCGAGATCCGGCGCGGGGTTTTCCGACAGGAGCGCCGTCGCCGCGACGACGAGGCCAGAGGTGCAATAGCCGCATTGCGCGGCGGTCTCTTCGATGAACGCCTGTTGCACGCGTTGGCCTGTCTCGGTTTCAGCGATGCCTTCGATGGTAGTGATCTCTTTGCCGTCGAACGCCTCAACCGGTGTCACGCAGGACAGCGCAACCTTGCCATCGACCATCACCGCGCAAGCGCCGCATTGCTCCAACCCGCAGCCCAGTTTCGTGCCTTTGAGCTTCAGCTCATCCCGCAGGACATAAACCAGCGGGGTGTCCGGGTCTGACGTTATCTCGCGCTGTGTTCCGTTGATCGTCAGGCTCAGGCTCACGGGGTGACGCGCTCCCAAGTGATCTGCACGTCCACATCCGCCGATTTGAAGAGGTTCATCACCGGGCAGCGGTATTCGACGTTTCGGGTGAGCCGATCAAACCGGTCCTGCGGTTCGTCTGTGTGGACACGAATACGCAGTTTGACCCAATTGAAATAGGGGCGCACGCCCTGCACGCCGCGACTGCCGCGCTGGTCAACCTCGCCATCGGCCTCCATGTCGACGGCGGTGTAGGAAAACTGCATCGCCTCGGCGCAGCGGTTGATGATGACGCCCTCGCAGCCAAGCAGCGACGACAGCGTCATCTCCAAAGGTGTCGGCCCGGTGTTCGACTCTTTCTCATCCGTGATGACTACATGGTTGCGCACCATCATGACCGACCGGGTCGAGGCCTCGTTCCGGGCGCTCACGCGGCGGATGCCCAGCGCCTTGGTGTTGGGATCGACACTCGGGGGCAGAAGGTCATTGTCGCTCATAGGGTCATCTCCAGAATGTCGAGGCCCCGGTTGCGGTCGAGGACATAGATCAGGCCGTTATCGTCCACATCGACGTCGTTCGACTGCGGCGGTGCGCCGGTTGGGCCGGGTTTCATGAAATGCGCCACTTCGACGGGCAGGTGCGGGTCGGCCACGTCGAGCACGCGCAGACCGCCTGCGAACCACGTGGCATAGATCAGTGTGCTGTCCAGCTTTTCGCGGTATTGGTGCCCACCGAAACGCACACCGGCTTCACCCACCCAGGGGCAGACCCGTTCCGAGAGGTCCCACGCTGCGATGGGTTCCATGTTCTCCAGATCGGTCACGTCCATCACCCAGATGAACCCGTGCAAGCGGCCGGGTTTGTGGTCATGTTCCTCGTCAATGGCGATCGCATAGCGCCGTCCGTTGATCGTCTGTTCCAGCGGCATGACGGTGTGCGTTGGTTCCGGAATGCCCTTGGGAAACCGGTAGCTGCCCTTGAGCGTGGGCTTGGTGATGTCGCTGGCGTCCAGCACGCGAATGCCCGCATGCCAGACCGCCGCCCAAAGCTCGTCGCCGCAGCGCATCGCATGGTGCAGGCGGTGGCTGTAGCCGACACCCGTGGGGGTTTCGCCATTTGCCACATGCTGCCCCGGCATATGCCAGCGCGACACTTCGGTGGGGTTTGTCGGATCGGACAGATCGTAGATGACAAGGATGTTGCCGACATACCCTTCCATCTCGGTCGAGATATACGCGTAGTTGGCATCCATATCGAAGCGGTGCACGCCAAAGCCGTGGGTCTTGACGTAGGACAGCAGCTTGGGCTCGGCCTTGTTCGAGATGTCCCAAACGCGGAAGCCACCGCTGGTGTAACCGCGCGCCAAAGCCTCTTCCAGCACGGGAATGTCCGACGGTTTGACCGCAAGCCGTTCTGCGATCTGGTCGTCCGACAGCCCTTCGGCGCGCAGACCCGCGATCTTGTCGCCTTTGCGCAGGAAATGGCGGCGGTCCATTTCGACATTGGTGATCATCAGATCGCCGACCACCTTGACCTTGTGGGTGTGCGACCACTCGTCCGGCGGCGCAACGTGGGACACCACCTTGGGATGTGCAGGGTCGGACATGTCGATGATCGACGTGCCCATCGGGGGCTTCATATGGCCGACATAGGCATAGCCATCCCGCACCACCACTTCGCCGCCGCCTTCGATGTCCAGATGTCCCAGCCGCCGGATGTTGCGGGACAATTCATACGTGACTTCGCGTTTCATTCCGCAGGCACCTCGAGTTTGCGTTTGCGCCGCATGCTGAACACCATGGGCAGGATGATCGACAGGGCGAAGGCCACCCATAGGATGTTGCCCAACGTGGACGAGAATAGCACCATGATGTCGCCGTCCGATTTCTTGAGCGACCAGAGGAAGTACTTTTCCAGAAGCGGCCCAAGAATGACCCCGATCAGGATCGCAGCCACATGGTATCCTGTGCGCCGCGCGATGTAGCCCAGCACACCGAAGGCCAGCGCGAGGTACATGTCGAACATGTATTCGCGAGGAACAAAGCCACCCACCAGCGTGAAGCTGATGATCATCGGCGCAAGGTAGATCGTCGGGATCGTGGTCACGTGGCTCATGTAGCGCGACAGCGGCAGGATCGTCAGGAACATGAAGACGTAGCTGACCGCCATCGCCATGAACATGCCGTAGCCGACCTTGGGCTGGTTCTCGAACAGCGAGGGGCCAAAGCTCACCCCATGGAACTGCATCACGACAAGCATGATCGCCGCCGTTGCTCCGCCGGGGATGCCCAGCACCAGCAGCGGCACCAGCGTGCCCGAGGTCACGCCGTTGTTGGCGGATTCAGGCGCGATCAGGCCTTCCGGGTGGCCGGTGCCGTATTTCTCGGGCGTTTTGGAGAAGCTGCGCGATTGTTGGTAGGCCACGAAGCTCGCGATGGAGGCACCTGCACCCGGGATCACGCCGATCACCAGACCGATGATCGAGGTCCAGACGATATGCACCCAGCGTTTGAGCGCAATGGACACGCCTTCGAACGTGTCGTGCCAGTTGGGGGCCTTTGGTTCGCCGTCATGGTTCACGATGACGCGCTTTTCGATGATGACGAAGGCTTCGGAGACCGCAAAAAGGCCGACAAGGGCTGGGATCAGGGGCACCCCGTCGTAGAGTTCAAGGAACCCGAACGTGCCACGCGGTGTGGCATAGACCACATCGGTGCCGATGGAGCCGATCATCAGGCCCAAGAACCCGGCAATCAGCCCTTTGACCATGTCCTGCGCCGCGATCGACGCGATCAGGGAAATGCCGAACAGCATGACCACGATCATTTCGACCGAGTGCATGTAGAACCCGACCCGGGCGAGGATCGGCATGGCGGCAAGGGCGATGATGGTTGTCAGCAGACCGCCGATACAGGAGGCCACAAAGGAAATCGCCAGCGCCTGTTGGCCCTTGCCCTGCTTTGCCATCGGGTAGCCGTCAAGCGGTGTCGCTGCAGCCCCCGCCGTGCCGGGGATGTTGACAAGGATGGCCGGAATGCCCGCCCCCATGCGTGCGGCGCAATAAAGCGAGATCATGAACACGAGCCCGGATTGCAGGTCGAGCGCGAGGGTCAGCGGCATCAGGATGATGATCGTGTTCGCTGCCGAGAAACCGGGGATGCCGCCGACGATCAGGCCGAGGAAAATCGTCGGGATGATGATGTACCAGTAGCCGAGCGTTTCGAAGAACACTTCGGTCAGGATCGAGGCTGTGCTGCTATCCATTGGCCAGCACCGCCTTCATTGTGGTTTCGAACCAGCCGCGCGGGAAGCGTGTGTCGAAGGCCCAGATGAACACCGCCCACCCGGTCAGCGCCATCGCCGCCGAAATCATCGTGATGAACACCGCATTCTTGCCACGTGCGAGGATCAGCATGCTGACCGCCAGAAACAGGAAGGTGGTCAGGGTGAACCCCAGCGTGTCGATCAGGGCGACATAGCCGATTGTCGTGGCAAGAAGCCCGATCCGCCCGGTCCGGATGTCGTCCAGGGTGACAAGGTTTCCAAACCCCAGCGTGCCTTCACCGCGACCAAGCCAGACGGCGCAGCGGATGAAGAAGATCGCGCAGACAAGCAGCAGGATGCCTCCGATCAGGAAGGTGCTGACCTGCGCGGTCCACGGCGAATTCCAGATCGTCGAGAAGAAGTAGATCGTGAAGCCCACCGCAAGGATGGGGATGACAAGCTCTCCGCCGATCTGGCGCGGCGGTTTGTGATGCTCGGATGACATGGTGAGGGCGTCCTGTCTGCGGAGTGGGGTCCGGAACGGATCGGCAGGCGCGGTTGCGCTGCCGATCCGGAGTTCTTGGAATTACGCGCCGCTGAGCAGCGACTTGTAGCGCGCGCCCAGTTCGAGCATCGCGGCCTTCTCGGCCTCGCATTCCTCGACCCCTGCGTAGACGAGGTACTCGGGCTGCCCCTTGGAGGCGATGTAGGCTTCCATCAGGGCCGGGTCTTCGTGGGTTTCCTTGAAGGTCCGGGTCAGCACCTCGAAGCGGTCCGGATAATCGTCCACCGCCTTCTTGTGGATGCCGAAGGCACGGGTGGACAGCATTTCCGGCAGGTCCATATCGTAGGCGTCATTGATGCTCGGGGCATTGTCGAGCGCCTCACCGACGATGTTGTTGCCGAAGACCAGAAGCGTTTTCACCGCATCGCCCGCCGCGATCACGGAACCCGATGTGAGGACCGAGAAATCGACCTCGCCGGTGACGGCACCGGCGACGGTGCCCTTTCCGCCCTGCAGCGGGATCAGGTTGAAATCCAGCCCCAGCTTGTCGCCCAGAGCCAGAAGCCCGATCGACGCCGGGTGCGCCATGCGGCTGGTGCCGACATTGAGCTTGCGGGTCTTGGCCGCCGCAATGATGTCATCCATCGTCTGAAGCGGGCTTTCCGCACCCACGAACAGACAACAGGGGTCTTTGTCGACCTGTCCGAAATAGATGTAGTCGTTGATGTCAAAGCTGGGGGCCTGCATTGCCCAATTCAGCACTTCCGGCCCGATATTGCCGAAAAGCAGGTTGTAGGCATCTGGCTCGGCCTTGCCCATGTAGATCTCGTATCCCACGCGGCCGGATGCGCCCGGATAGAAGCTGGGTTCGAATTCAACACCAAGGCGGGTTTTCCACACGCTCGAGAACGCGCGGAAGTTGCGGTCTGCGCCGCCGCCTTCAGCGGTCGGGATATAGACGTTGAAGTTTCGTTCGGGGAAGGTGTTCGCCCGCAAGAGGCCCGGTGTGGCGAGGGTCATCGTTGCGGCAGCGGCACCTGTTCCCAGCAGGGTCCGGCGGGTGATCATCGGTTTCATGGACATGGTTTCCTCCCGTTTTCATGGTCCAGTTCACACGCGCTGTGGGTGGTCCTCCGCAGGGGCGCGCTGTCTTCCTGCGGGTCAGTCTTGTCCTCCTGTCGTCAGCTGAGGCGCATTCGTGAAAAAGATGTCGACGGCCCCGGCATAGATGAGCCGCGCCGCCAGTAGCGTCAGTATGGCGTTGAGCACGATCCGGAAGCGCCGGTCGTCGATCCTCGCCAGCATCACACGCCCGGCCAGCGTGCCCAGCACCCCGGCGGCGATCAGCAGAACGATCAGCCCGGCCCAGATGCTGAAGGCGAAGCCCAGAATGCCGAAGGCCACGGTCTTGAGCAGGTGCTGCAACGTCATGAACATCGCGTGGGTCGCGACATGGGCATGACGTTCAAGGTCCTGCGCCTTGACATAGGTGGCCACGAACGGCCCGGTGCCGCCGAAGAACATGGTCAGAAAGCTGGAAAACACGCCCGTCACCACACCGGATTGCCGTAGGAACGCGGGCGGTTTGGCGATGACGGACCACAGGATGAAAAGGCCCACGCCGATCTGAATCCACCCTGGTTCAAGCTGCACCACAACAGAGCCGCCAAGGATGATCCCGATCACTGCCCCAAGCGCGAACGGACCCAGCAGGTCGAACCGCATATAGCGCGTCATGATGGCCGCGCGCCCGGCGTTCGAACCCAGTTGCACCAGACCGTGTACCGGAACGATTGCAGACGCAGGCAGCAGCGTCGCCAGTACTGCCAGCATCACCGCACCGCCGCCGATGCCAAAGGCAATCGTGATGAAGGAGCTGGCAAAGCTGACGGCGAGCAATGCGCTTGCGGTCGGCCATCCCAATCCTGCGTGCCACATCTCCATCATCTCAGGTGTCCAGAACCGACGAATGAAACAGCGCTTCAGGAGCAACCGGTCCAGCGGCAAGGTGCTGGTCCAGCGAATAGCGGCAAATCGCGTCGATCTCGGCCATGTTGGCGTTGCAGCCATAGCTCCAATAATCTGGGCCCATGCTGGCCAGCGTCCGTTCCATCGCGGAATTGAGCCAGGGCAGGGTCATGCGGTTGGCGTTGCCAAGCCAGACCGACCGCAGCCGTGCCATGGCCATGTCCCGCGATTGCACGAAGGCGTCATAGAGCGCGCGCGGCAGTTCGGGATATTGCTCGGCCACGGATTTGCGGATGCCGATCAGATGCATGATCGGGAAGAAGCCGGTCTTGGCGTGATAGGCTTGTTCGGCCGCCTCGAAATCGGGGATCAGGCGAACAAGGTCGGGGTTTCCGTCCAAGAACGCCTGCGGTGGCTTTGGAGCCAACAGCCCGTCGATTTCCCCGCGCAGGAGCATGTCCTGAAGCGTGTCGCCTTCGGTGATCGGCTCGACCACCATGCCTTCGGGCAGCGCCAGTTCCAGCCGCTCGCGGCGCACACCTTCATCCAGGGCGCCGGTGCGCCAGTGGATTTGGTCGCAGGCCACGCCGTATTCATCCGCCAGAATACCTCGCATCCAGAGTGCTGCGGTCATCTGGTATTCCGGCACGCCGATCCGGCGGCCCGCGAAATCCGCCGGGCTTTCGATGCCGGAACCCGCGCGGGCAAAGAACCCGCTGTGCCGGAAAGCGCGGCTGACGAAGGCAGGGATCGCCGTATAGTCCGACCCGCCGCGCGACAATTGCAGCACATAGCTCGACACCGACATCTCGGTGATGTCGAACCGTGCCTCCTGAACCGCCCAGGGGAACAGCTTGGAGGTCGGGTGGATGTGGCTTTCCAGCGTGACACCCGGCACCGTGACGCGCCCGTCGTGCAGCGCCATCACGCGGTCGTGGTCCCAGGTGGCCAATGTCAGGGTCAGGTGACTCACGCGGTTTCTGCCTCCATTCCGATCACCGCTTGGCCGCGTAGTAGGACACGCGCCGTTCGAGATAGGCGAGGAACTCCGAGATCGTGAAAGCAAGTGCGAAGAGCACGATCAGCACGGCCCAGAAATGCCCCATCAGGAAGTTGGCAGAATAGAGTTCGAACAGGGCGCCAAACCCCACGATCGAGATCAGAAGCTGGCCGATGATCACGCCTTTCACCGCCCGGATGATGCCGATCCGCACACCGCCGAGGATCTCGGGCAGGGCGGCCCAGAAATAGATCTTGAAGAAGGCGTCCGTGGGCGATGCACCGAAACTCCGCGCCATTTCGATCAGGGACCTGTTGATCTGTCGAACTTCTTTGGTTGCCGCCCGTGGTGCAAGAGTTTTTCTGACTGTTTGTGCGTGTGATCGATTGCGTGCTTCTTTCAGGCCTATACTAAGCGGCGTTTCCAGAAGCCGCGGCCGGTATGGTGATCAGCAGATTAGGGCCAAATCTCCGGGAAGAGCTCGTGGCTCTAAGTTCGACTATGGGTTTCCCAATCCAGATCTATTCGATCGTTGCGCCCATTCAGGTCATAACTCTCTCACACTCCCCTTGGCACCGACACTTGCAGTTTATGGCATGAGGCTCATGCCGCACCCACCAGTGCCGGATCTCTATAATCCTGGCTCTTCGTCAGCATCGCCCAGATCTGGCGCGCCATCTTGTTGGCCAGCGTGATGCCGACTAGCATTTTCGGTTTTGCAGCTACTTTCCTGCCAAGCCAGCTGTCGTCTGGAATGGTATGCCGCGCACGGCCAACAATCCGTGACATTGCCCCGATGATCAAAAGCCGCCGGATATCGGCTTGACCCATTTTGGACATCTTTCCCAATCGGCTCTTTCCGCCTGTCGAGTTTTGGAGCGGCACCAGTCCCAGCCAGGCTGCAAAGTCACGACCGCAGGAGAATTGCGCCATGTCAGGGGCAAACGCTTCCACCGCCAGTGCTGTTATCGGACCGACACCCGGCATGGTTTGGAGTCGCCTGGCGACATCACTCTCTTTTGCGAGTTCCTTGATGAGCGTTTTCTTCGCGTTGATGCGCTCGGTCTTCTCAGCAATTTGCGCCAGCAGGTCCTGGCACTCCGTCACGACAAGGGTCGGCAGGTCGCAATGTGGGTTCTGAAGAAGCTCCTCGATCTTTTTCAGATGTGCGATGCCCACCGGGAAAACATGACCGTATTCGTAAAGGGCAGACCTCAGAGCGTTCACCAACTCCGTACGCTGATGCACAAGTCGTTCCCGCGTACGAAAGACCACCGCACGCGCTTGTTGATCTTCTGATTTCACCGTAGCGAACCTCATGTCCGGCCGCTGTGCAGCCACAACGATCGCCTCAGCGTCATTCCTGTCATTTTTATGGCGCTTGACGAATGGCTTCACGTATTGCGCTGGAATAATCCGAGCATCATGACCAAGTGCCAGCATCTCGCGTGACCAGTAGTGGGCGCTTCCGCAGGCTTCAAAAACAACAACGCATTCAGGAACGTCGGACATGTAGCGCCGAAACTGGTCCGGCGTCAGCTTCTTGCGATCTTTCACTTCCCCCGTCATCGACGCGACGTGAAGATGAAAAACGCGCTTTGCCAAATCTACCCCGATCATTGTATCTTTCATGATGTCGTCCTTCTTCATTTCTGTGGTCTTAACCTCCACAAATGTTGGCACGTTGATGCCTCTCGGGGAAGGGCGGCAACCATACCATCTCCGGCGCGGGAGTTCAGGATGATGATCCAGATCGCGAACAGCGTGGTGGTGATGATGATCGACTTCATGCCGAAGCCGAACAGCACCATCAGAACCGGCACGAGTGCCGTCAACGGTGCGCTGAGGAACACGTTGACCCAAGGCAGCAGCAATTCGTCCAGGAGGCGACTTTTGCCCATCAGGATACCGGTCGGAATGCCGATCACGATTGCAAAGAACACGCCCGCAAGAAAGGCATACGCGGTTTCGAAAAGCGCCTTCTGGAACGACGCGGTGCCGAGGATTTCAAACAGGGTTCCCAGAACCTCGCTCAAGGGTGGCACAAAGAAGGTCACGCCCAGTTGGCCAACGATCTCCCAGAGCAGTCCCCAGAGCAGCAGCGAGGACATTCCGGGAAGGCGGTATCCGAACAGTATCATCGCGCCCGCCTCATTCCACGTAGCTTCTAAGCGAGGCCCAGATTTGATCCACGATATCAAGGTATTCCGGGTCGCGGCGAATGTTGTCGACACCCTTGTTCCGGAAGCTTGTCGGGCGGATGATCTCGGACACGCGGCTGGGGCGCGGCAGCAGGATCGCGATCTGGTCGGATACGTAGACCGCCTCTTCGATGGAATGTGTCACGAAGATGAAGGTCTTGTTCTCGTTCTGCACAAGCTGCAGCAGATCTTCCTGAAACTTGCGCCGGGTCTGCTCATCGACAGCCGAAAACGGCTCGTCCATCAGCAGCACTTCGGCATCGACGGCAAGAGCGCGGGCCAGACCAACGCGCTGGCGCATCCCGCCGGACAATTCGTGCGGATAGCTGTTCTCAAAGCCGGCCAGACCGACTTCCTTGATGTATTTCTCGGCCCGTGCTTCGCGCTCTGACGCGGCAACGCCCCGCATTTCGAGGCCAAAGGCCACGTTCCGAAGCACGGTCGCCCAGGGCAACAGCGCAAAGTCCTGAAACACGAAGGCACGGTCCGGGCCAGGGCCGGTGACGCGTTTGCCATTGACCTCGATTTCACCCGATGTCGGTTCCAGAAGACCTGCGATGATCTTGAGCAAGGTCGTCTTGCCACAGCCCGACGGACCCAACAGCGATGTCAGCTGCCCGCGCGGAAACTCCAGTGACATGTTGCGCAGGGCTTCGACCTCTCCATAGTTCTTGGAGATGTTGCGGGCCGAGACCGCGCTTTCGTACCCGGCGGCCGCCGCTGGCGTGATCTTTTCCTTAGTTTGAGACATAGTCACGTTGGTTTCCTTTGAAGAGGGTGGTCTCGACCTTTTCGAGCAGGTTGAGGAACAGCACCGCCAGCAGGATGATCGAGAAGATCGCGGCATACATGCTGGGATAATCCGCAATCGACCGGCTGTAGGTGATGATGTCGCCCACACCTGTGGGGGTAATCTTCAGCTCGGACAGGATCGCCCCGATGAAACCCGCCGAAATACCCAGACGCAGGCCTGCAAAGATCACGGGGGATGCGGCGGGAATGATGATCCTCAGGATGATGGCGGTTTCGGATGCAAGGAAAGAGCGTCCCATTTCCTTGAACGATTCCGGTGTGTTGCGGACCGCTCCTGATGTGTTCAGAACGATCACTGGCATCGCCATGATGCACACGACCAGCACCTTTGAGGTGAGCCCGATGCCGTAGGCGAGAACCAGAAGCGGTATGAGCGCGGCCAGCGGGGCAGCCTGCATGACGATGAAGATCGGCGAGAACAGCCAGTCGAACGTGCTGCTGAGTCCCACCCAAAGGCCGATGGCAATGCCCAGAACGGCAGAGATTGCGACCCCGATGGCGAGCGGTTTCAACGTTTCGGCATAGGCGTCGAAGATCGACCCATCCAGCGTCATCGCCAGCAGCGCACTCATGGAGTCGAGGAAGGTCGGGAATGCGAAACTGACGGGCACGCGGCCCGCGATTTCCCACGCGCCGAACAGGATCACGGCCGAGAGCAGTTTCAGAAGCAAGGCACGGTTCGGCATCGAACGGTCTCTTTCCGGTGACAGGGCAGGGTGTCGCTGCGCGGTCGCTCCGCGCAGCAACGGTGCTCGGGATCAGTTCATCGCGGCGTCAAGCGGCGCGAGATACCAGAAATCCTCGATGTTGAGCTCATCCGGCGACCCTTCGAGCTGACCTGCCGCCGAGTACCATTCCATGTCGGCCATTGCCGCCTTGCGGCCACCACCGTTCGGGTCATAGAGCCCACCCTCGACCGCATCGCGGTAGAAGTCGTCCAGCTGACCCAGGATCTCGGCGGGCAGCTGCCCGATCGGGCCATCGGGATCGGTTTCCCGGCGGATTATGGTGGGGTCCTTGGCCATGTCCTGCCAGACACTGACAAGGGCATTCACGAAGATCGCCACGTCTTCCTCGTTCTGCTGAATCCAGTCCAGGTTGCCGAACAGCGCCTCGTCACTGGCGTCCACGTCGAACATCTCGAGCACGTTGAAGTTTTCACCAGCTTCGCTGCGCATCAGTTTGTTCTTGTTGGACAAGTCAATAATGGTGGCATCCGCACGACCGCCCAGAAGGGCAGCCACCCGATTGGACGACCCGGGTACGTAGGACCGCTCGCCAAAGGTGATGCCGACGCGGTCTTCGATCACGTTCGCAATGGAATCCGTACCGCCACCACGGGAATGCAGCAGGATCGGCTCGCCGTTCAGATCTTCGAGAGAGCTGTATTTCTTGGTCGTGACCGGAAAGAACTTGAGTTTTGACAGCTGGAAGATGATCCGCAGCGGGGCCTTGGAACGCTGCATTGCCGCATATGGCGTGCCGAACCCGATATCCATCTGGCCGCTCAGCACCGACTGAATGGCGAGTTCCTCGTCCGAGAAGGCTGTCCATTCGTAGTCCAGACCATTGGCCTTGGCCCGATCAAGCGCGACGAAGAACGCGGCAAGTTCGTCCGACGGGGTCTCCGCAAGCGCGATGCGGATTTTCTCGGCCTGCGCCGGACCGGCCGTCAGGCCGATGGTGGCTGGCAGAACCACTGCCGCAACCGCGGCGGCTTTCAGAAATCGAAACATGTCTCTCCTCCCTGAGATCATTTGGATCGTCGTCTGTGCGGGCGGTTTTGTTCTTGTTGTCCCGCGAAACTTGCTCGTGTTGTCACCCCTCTCCGAAGAGCCGTGCGGACACGGAACCCAGATGCGCGCGCATCGCCTCCTGCGCGGATTTGGGATCACGCGCTTCGATGGCAGCGACGATGGCGTCATGTTCGGCAAAGCTGGAATGGGTGCGCGGCGGGCGGTCCGAACTGCGCACCACCATGTTCCAGGCCACCGCGCGCCGCACCGCGTTCAGATGATCGAACAGCGAGAGCAGCAGCACGTTGTCGGTTGCCTCGGCGAGATTGCGATGAAAATTGTCGTCCTGCGCCTCGTACTCATCCCAGGTCGGAGCCTCGGTCGCGCGGTCGCGGGATTGCTTCAGCCTCTGCACCGCATCTTCGGACGCATGCAGCGCCGCCTCGCGGGCGATGGCAGGCTCCAGTGACAGGCGCGCGCGCATCAGCTGGACCGGTGTCACCTGCTGGCTGAGCGTCTTGAGGTTGCTGGGACCCGAGGTGACATTGGGCGAGGCGATGAAGGTGCCTTTGCCCACGTGCCGCCAGATCATCCCTTCATGCTCCAGCGAATCGAGTGCGCGGCGCAGGCGGGCACGCGTCACATCAAGCCGGACGATCAGGTCTCGCTCGGATTCGAGCCGGTCGCCAGGCTTGTAGCCGCCTTCCGCGATATAGGCGCGCAGCTTTGCTACCACGTCATCCGCATCCACCGCGACCGAATTCATCAACATGCTTGGGCCTCATATTGGTCGACCAATTTTCACCCTTTCGGGCGTATTTGGGAAAATCTAAGCCCATATTGGGCGATCAATCAATGATTTTTCTTGCAATTGGTCGCCCAACCCAGATTGATTTACGAATGGTGCTGGGCTAATCCACCCCAACGGCTAGAGAAAATCCGGAGAACCGCATGACCCAATACGCAATCGAAACACCGCCTGTCGTGGCCCTTCCCGTAGCTGGACAGGAGGCGATGTTCCCGGTCCGCCGCATCTACTGCATCGGGCGAAACTACGCCGCCCATGCCATCGAGATGGGTCATGATCCGGACCGTGAAGACCCGTTCTTCTTTCAGAAAAACGCCAACAATCTCAGCACGTCAGACAGCTTTCCTTACCCTCCGCACACATCCGATGTGCATCATGAAGCCGAGATGCTGGTGGCATTGAAAACCGGTGGTACGAACATTCCGGTGTCGTCGGCGCTCGACCATGTCTACGGCTACGGGCTGGCGCTCGACATGACACGCCGCGACCTTCAGGGAATCGCCAAGAAAGCGGGCCGTCCCTGGGAAATCGGCAAGGCGTTCGAACAGTCCGCCCCCTGCGGACCGATTCACCGAGTTGAAGAGGTGGGTCATCCCGATCAGGGCCGGGTGGAGCTCAAGGTCAATGGCGAGGTGCGCCAGGAAGGCGATCTGAACCAGATGATCTGGAAAGTCCCGGAAATGATCTCGTACCTGTCCGAATATTTCGAACTGGCGCCTGGCGACGTGATCCTGTCTGGCACGCCGTCCGGCGTGGGGCCGGTGGTCAAGGGTGACACGATGGAGATGTCGATCGAAGGGCTGGGATCGCTGACGGTCACCGTCGGCTGATCGGGGAGCACATCGACAGACCGGCCGCCCGGTCCCGGACCTGCCGGGGCCGGGCGGTTTCGTGTCGGCCCCATGACAATCCGGTCGCGCGGCCCGGCGCGGGCCGCTATCATTCCAGCGAAGCACGGCATCAGACCGATCACACAGACAGGGAGAGCACATATGGTCCAGAAAATCGACCGGACCTCCGAAGGCGTTTTCATCATCGCGGCAACACCTTTTGCCGAGGATGGCGCGCTGGATTTGGACAGCACCGACCGGATGGTGGATTTCTACCTCGACTGCGGTGTCACCGGCATGACCATCCTCGGCATCATGGGCGAAGCGCCGAAACTCTCGGGTGAGGAGTCGGCGCAGTTTGCCCGGCATGTTCTTGACCGTGTTGCGGGCCGTGTGCCTGTGGTGGTGGGCGTATCCGGTGCCGGATTGGACAACATGGCGCGGCTGTCGCACAGCGTGATGGAGGCGGGTGCCGCGGGTGTGATGGTCGCACCGATGCCGGGGCTGGGGACCGAGGTCAAACTGCGGGGCTACTTCGCGCAGGTCTGCGACGCGTTGGGACCGGAAGTGCCGGTTTGTGTGCAGGACTACCCGCAGACCACCGGTGTGCAATTCAGCGTCGAGACGATCCTGCAACTGACCCGCGACCACGACCAGATCGTCATGCTGAAGCACGAGGATTGGCCGGGGCTGAACAAGCTGTCGCGCGTGCGGGCCGAAAGCGGCACGGCCGATACTCCGCGCCTGTCGATCCTGACGGGCAACGCCGCACTTTTCCTGCCGCAGGAACTGGCGCGGGGCGCGGACGGGGCGATGACCGGCTTTGCCTACCCCGAGATGCTGGTTCAGGTGGTCGAACGGCACAAGGCGGGGGATGTGGACGGGGCGGAGGACCTGTTCGACGCCTATCTGCCGATGGTCCGCTACGAACAGCAGCTTGGCATCGGCCTTGCCATCCGCAAGGAAATCCTGCACCGGCGCGGCGTGCTGGCCGCCCCCAAGGTGCGCGCGCCGGGGCCGTCCATGACCAAGGCCGACCACGCCGAACTGACGCGGTTGATGGAGCGGCTGGAGCGCAAGCTGGCGGAACTGGGTTAAGGGGGAAAAGGACCATGCAGCATGATCTGGTGATCAAGGGCGGCACACTCGCCACCGCGTCCGAGACCTTCCGCGCGGATCTGGGTATCAGGGACGGCAAGATCGCGACACTGGGCCATGACCTGAGCGGCGACGATGTGATCGACGCCACCGGCAAGCTGGTCCTGCCCGGCGGGATCGAGGCGCATTGCCATATCGCGCAGGAAAGCGGCATGGGGCTCATGACCTCGGATGATTACGAATCCGGGTCGATCTCGGCCGCGTTCGGGGGCAATTCCTGTTTCGTTCCCTTTGCGGCGCAGAAACCGGGGCAGAGCGTGGCCGACACGCTGGCCACCTATGACGGTCGCGCGGCCCCCAAATCGGTGATCGACTATTCCTACCACCTGATCCTGACCGATCCGAACCCGTCGGTTCTCGAGGAACTGCCGGGCGTGTTTGACCGGGGCATCACTTCGTTCAAGGTCTTCATGACCTACGCCACCCGCGTCAGCGATGCGCAGTTTCTCGACATCCTGACCGTCGCGCGGCGGCATGGTGGGCTGACCATGGTGCACGCTGAAAACCACGACATGCTGACATGGATGGCCTCCGCCCTGGCGGACAACGGCTATACCGACCCCAAATACCACGCCCCCGCGCGCCCCGGTCTGGCCGAGGAAGAGGCGATCAACCGCGCGATCAGCCTGTCCAAGCTGACCAATGCGCCGCTGATGATCGTGCATGTCTCCACGCCGAAAGGTGCGGAACTGGTGGCGAATGCGCGGGCGGATGGGGCCTATGTCTTTGGCGAAACCTGCCCGCAATACCTTTTCCTGACAAAACACGATCTGGACCGTCCGGGCATGGAAGGCGCGAAATACATCTGTTCGCCGCCTCTGCGCGACACCCACACGCAAGAGGTGCTCTGGCGGCACATCGCGCGCGGTACGTTCAGCGTCGTGTCTTCCGACCATGCGCCGTTCCGGTATGACGACACGGGCAAGTTCTCGAACGGACGGGACGTGGATTTCCGCAAGATCGCCAATGGCATGCCGGGGATCGAGATGCGCCTGCCCTTGATGTTCTCGGAAGGGGTGGTGAAGGGCAGGATCAACCTCAACCAATTCGTCGCGCTGTCCTCGACCAACGCCGCGCGGCTCTATGGCATGCACCCAACCAAGGGGACTCTGGCGATTGGCGCGGATGCCGACATTGCGATTTGGGACCCGACCGAAACCCGCATCGCGGGCGAGATGCACGACGCGATGGACTATAACCCGTTCGAAGGGATGGAAGTCACTGGCTGGCCTGTAACGGTGCTCACCCGTGGACGGCGGATCGTGGATCAGGGCGCTCTGGTCGCCAAACCCGGCGACGGGGCGTTCGTGAAACGCGGGCGCAGCGATCTGTCGGGTCTGACGGGCACGCACCTGCCGGAAACCGACCCGGCCACCAATTTCGGCGCGGAGATCCTGAAATGACCGCACCCATCGTGGTCATCAATCCGAACTCCAATCAGGCGGTGACCGATGGTCTGAGCGACGCGCTGGCCGCGTTCAGCCTGCAAGGTGGTCCAACCATCGAATGCCTGACCTTGACGGAAGGCCCGTTCGGCATCGAAAGCCAGCGCGATTCCGACAGCGTGATCCTGCCGCTGGCCAAGCTCATGCAATCGCGCCCGGATGCGGGGGCGTTTGTGATTGCCTGCTATTCCGATCCCGGTCTCGACACCTGCCGGTCGGTGGTGCCGCAGCCGGTGTTCGGCATTCAGGAAAGCGGCGTGCTGACCGCGATGGTGCGGGCGGATCGGTTCGGGATCATCGCGCTGGCCGATGGATCGATCCCGCGTCACCGGCGCTACATGGCGCGGATGCAGGTTCTGGACCGCTTCGCGGCCGAGGTCGCGATCAACACGAGCGTCGATGACAGCGCACGCGGGGACGGCACGTTTGCGAAACTGGTTGAGGCAGGCGCAACGCTCGAGGCACATGGGGCAGGCGTTGTGATCCTGGGCTGTGCCGGAATGGCCCGGCACCGCCGCCCGTTGGAGGCGGAGCTGGGAATTCCGGTGATCGACCCGGTTCAGGCGGCGGTGACCATGGCGCTGGGTGTCCTGCTGGCGGGCTGAAGCGTCCGCAGGGTCAGATGTCCACCTCGACCGCGCCGATGGGCTTCGAGCAACAGGCGAGGATATAGCCACTCTCGATATCCTCTTCCGAGATCCCGCCGTTGTGCACCATGTGCACCTCGCCCGACGTCTTGCGGATCTTGCACGTGCCGCAGACGCCGAACGTACAGCCCGACGGAATGACGATCCCCGCGCCACGGGCGACGGCAAGAACGGTATCGGTCTCAAGGCAGTCTGCCGTCACGTCGGATCGGGCGAAGGCGACACTGGCGGTGGCGCTGTCATCGGGGATGACGTCGTCATGTTCGGGAAGCTGCTCTTCCTTCTTGACCGGGGCGACAAAGCTTTCCTGATGGTAGCGGTCCATGTCGTAGCCCAGACCGATCAGCATCTCGCGCACCGCGTCCATGAAGGGCTCGGGCCCACAGCAGTAGATTTCGCGCTCCAGATAATCACCCGCGATCAGACCGATCATCAGCTGGTTGAGCCGCCCGCGAAAGCCGGTCCAGACGCGGTAGGGGTCGTCTTCCTCGACAATGAAGAACAGCTTTATCGACGGCACACGGCTGGCCATCTGTTCGAGCCGCTGGCGGCAGATGATGTCCTGCGGGCGCTGCGCGCAGTTGACGAAGACCACGTCCACATCGGTGCCCCGGTCGTAGAGATATGTGGTCATCGACAGCGATGGCGTGATGCCGGACCCGGCTGAGAGGAAGAGATACTTCTTCTTGGTCGACCGGGGCAGGGTGAAGATGCCCGCCGGTCCCGTCGCCTTGATCTGCATCCCGGGCTTGAGGTGATCCAGCATCCAGCGCGTGCCGATGCTGCCAGGCTGCGCCTTGACCGTGACACCAATCGTCAGCGGGCGCGACGGTGAGGACGAAATCGTGTAGGTCTTCCACAGCGTGCCGCCGGGCACCGGCAGTTCCAGCGTCAGGAATTGCCCGGGTTCATAGCGGAACTGCTTGCCGGACGGCGAGACAAAGCTGAACGTCGCCGTGTTCGGTGCCTCGGGCACCACGGCGCAGCAGACCAGCGGTTCTCCGTCGGTCCAGATTCCCGCATCTTCCGAGGCTTTGAGATCAACATCCAGGGCCATGGCCTACTCCGCCGCCATCGGGGTTGCGCCGCCGGTGATCGCCCGGATCATCGTGTCCGCGTACCAGTTGGTGAACTGGATATTGCCGCCCTCATGTGTCGGCGAATACGGCCCCGGTGTATAGGCCGGCGACTGGATGCCGCGCTGGTTGTTCTCGACCACCTCGCGGTCCTCGTCATTGGTGGCCATCCACACTTCGGTCAGGCGCTTGAGGTCGTAATCCTGCCCCTCGACCGCGTCCTTGTGGACCAGCCATTTGGTGCAGACCTCGGTTTCCATCGCGCTGATCGGCGTGACGCGGAAGACAAGGCTGTGATCCGACAGGAAATGGTTCCAGCAGCCGGGGTACTTGTACTTGAGAAGCGACCCGGCATCCTTGAACGGGATCGACGAGTTCGGCTTGGTCACGGCGACCTTGCCATCCATCGTGTAGCTTTCGCCCTTGTCGAGAAGCGGCGTGCGCACATAGCGCCAATCCCCAAGCGGTGATTCCAGAAACTCCGACGGGGCGCCCACCGCTTCGCAGCGGGTGATGTGGTTTGATGCCACTTCGGACAGCACGCCGGAATTGTCCGACCCGATATAGCGCGGATCTTCGGGGAAGGTGCGGCAGAGCGACGGGTGGTTGCCCGAACAGTGATAGCACTCGCGGTTGTTCTCCCACACCAGCTTCCAGTTGCCATGTTCGATGATGGTGCTTTCGAACGCGACCTTGGAGTTCTCCAGATCATGCGGCGCAAGATAGCGGGCGGTTTGCGCGACAAACTCGGTGATGTCGGGCGCGTCATCCGCAAGGCAGATATAGACAAGCCCCGACAGGTTGCGGCAATGCACCTGCTTCAGACCGTGCTGCGAGGGGTCGAACTCCGGCCCCATGTCCCGCGCCCAGAGAAGCTTGCCGTCCAGCTCGTAGGTCCACTGGTGATATGGGCAGACCAGCTTGGGATTCGATCCCTTTTTCGACTTGCACAGAACCGACCCGCGATGGCGGCAGGAATTGTGGAAGGCGCGGATCTCGTTGTCGTTGCCGCGCACGATCACGACCGAATAGGCCCCGATGTCGTGGACGACGTAGTTGCCCGGCTTCGGGATCTCGCAGGAGGGCAGCACGAACAGCCATTCGCGGTACCAGATCCCCGCCATGTCGGCCTGAAAGACACCCGGATCGCAATAGAGATCCTGCGCCAGCGAATAGGCAGGTTTGCGACGCATCAACGTGGACAGAACATCAGCTTCGCGAAGCATGGGACACCTCTGATTGGTCACGCGCCACAGGGCGGTGGGAGGAAATGACAAGGGCCGGGGCCCGGTTCTCTAGATCGCGCAATCGCACGCAATTTCCGCTGCCACGTCATGATTTGCGACGCAGCGAAACCGGTTTGCGACCGGCGTTTCGATGCACCTCGCGCGGCGTCGGTTTCACGCCGCGATGAGGCGCAAACGCGCCGCAGGATACGTTGAAACCCGCCTGAAATTTGAGCATCACCGCGCCTCAGATATCCTTGACCAGGCGCAGCGCGTCATAGATCGCGGCGTGGGTGTTGCGCGCGCTGACCGCGTCACCGATGCGGAACAGCTGGAACGTGCCGGTCTCGTTGCGGGCCACCCCCTGCGGCTGACCTGCGATGAGCGCGTCATAGTCCACAGCTCCGCCGTTGGACGACAATGGTTTGAGAGCGAAATACAGATCGTCCAGCGGCATCGTGCCGTAGTTCACCACCACCTGATCATATGTCTTTTCGCTGGTGTGATCGCTGTAGTCGGTGCCGATCACGGCCTTCAGGCGGTTGCCGTCCCGCTGCACGTCCTTGAGTCGCCGTGTGACGGTAAAGGTCACGTCCTTGTCCTGCAGCGCGCGCATGTAGGGCACGAGGTTCATCGCCATCACATCCGGCGCAAAGGTGCGGTCGGGCGTCATGATCTCGACGGTGCTGCCCGCATTGGCGGCCACTTCAGCGGCCATGAGGCCGGGGTGGTCGCCCGTTTCGTCATAAATCAGGACCGACTGGCCGGGCTTCACATCGCCCGCGATGATGTCCCAGGACGAGACCACGAGGTCAGAGTCGCGCCGGCTTTCGAACAGCTCGGTATTGGGCAGGCCACCCGTGGCGACGATCACGACATCGGGGTTGAGTCCGGTCACATCCTCCGCCTCGGCCCATGTGTTGAAGCGGAACTCCACATCGCGGGCCGCGCATTGCGACATGCGCCAGTCGATGATGCCGATCATCTCGCGGCGGCGAGGGTTCTGCGCGGTAAGCCGCACCTGACCGCCAGCATCGGGCTGCGCCTCGAACACGGTCACATCGTGCCCACGCTCGGCCGCCACCCGCGCGGCCTCAAGCCCCGCCGGACCAGCGCCCACGATCACCACCTTCTTGCGAGTTGCGGCAGGTGTGATCTCGTGCGGCATGGTCAATTCGCGGCCCGTCGCGGCGTTGTGGATGCAGAGCGCCTCACCGGCGGCATAGATGCGATCCAGACAGTAAGTCGCGCCAACGCAGGGTCGGATGTCATCCTCGCGCCCTTCGATGATCTTTGTCACGATATGCGGATCAGCCATATGGGCGCGGGTCATGCCGACCATGTCCAGAAGCCCCGCCTGCACGGCATGCCGTGCCGTGGCCACATCGGGGATGCGCGCAGCATGGAAGGTGGGCATGCCGGTCGCAGCACGAACGGCGCCTGCGAAATCCAGATGCGGCGCGCTTTTCATGCCCTGCACCGGAATCACGTCAGTCATGGCTGGATCGGTGTGTATACGGCCCCGGATCACGTTCAGGAAATCCACCATGCCGGTGGCTGCCAGCCGTTTCGAGATCTCGATCCCTTCCTCGGGTGTGATCCCGCCCGCCTCGGCCTCGTCGGCGGTGTAGCGGACGCCGATGATGAATTCATCACCCACGCGCTTTCGGACACCCGCCAGCACGTCGAGAAGCAGCTTCATCCGGCTGTCGAGCGTCTGCCCGCCATACGGTCCGTCCAGATCATTGGTCAGCGGCGACCAGAACTGATCGAGCAGATGGCCGTAGACCTGCAATTCGATCCCGTCCATGCCACCTTCCTTCATCCGCTCTGTGGCATCGGCGAAATCGGCGATGATGCGTTCGATATCCCAATCCTCGGCCAGCTTGGGGAACGCCCGGTGCGCGGGTTCGCGGTGTTTGGACGACGAGACGGACGGCAACCAGTTGCCCTTGTTCCATGTCGTGCGCCGCCCCAAGTGCGTGAGCTGGATCATCACCGCGCAGCCGTGATCGTGGCAGGCATCGGTGAGTTGACGGATATAGGGCACCACCTCGTCCTTGTAGGCGAGGATGTTGTTGAACACCGGCGGGCTGTCCTTGGACACGGCCGCCGATCCCGCCGTCATGGCCAAGGCCACCCCTGCCTTGGCGCGTTCCGCATGATAGGCCGCATAGCGCGCCTTCGGCATCCCGTCCTCGGGATAGGCCGGTTCGTGACTGGTTGTCATGATACGGTTGCGCAGCGTCAGATGCTTGAGCTGATAGGGCTGAAGAAGAGGATCGGTCGACATGGGGGCTCCGCGCGGTTTGGCACAGCGTTGCGCTGAATGTTCATACCTGTAAAGTTTATGTTCACCTATGACCATTTTGCTTGTCGGCGGCGACATCCGCGCGTAGACCTGCGACATGGCAGAGGCATCAGATCTCGACGAAAAGACAAAAGGCTGGCGTGGCTCACGCGAGGTCTGGCTGGCTGCGGCGCGCGAGGCCTTTCTCGATTCCGGGATCGACGCCGTCAAAATTCAACCGCTCGCCAACCGCCTGGGCCTCTCGCGCACCAGTTTCTACTGGTTCTTCGAAGACCGTGACGCGGTGCTGCAGGCGCTGCTGGATGATTGGGATCAGACCAACACGCGGCGTCTTCTGGACAGCTGCGACGCCTTTGCCGAAACGATCGCCGAAGCCGCGCTCAACGTGATTGCCGTGTTCCTGCCGGGCGGCGGATTCGAACCGCGACTCGACCTCGCGGTGCGCGGCTGGGCACACCAGTCCGACAGCGTCGCGGCCATCGTGAACGCAACGGACGACCGGAGGCTGTCGGCCATGCGCGCGATGTTCGCGCGGTTCGGATATCCACCCGGCGAAGCGGATGTGCGCGCACGGACGATGTACCTGGTCCAGATCGGTTATATTTCGATGCAGGTGCAGGAAGACTTGGCGCTGCGCCTCACGCGAATCCCGGATTACGTCAAAACCTTCACCGCTCAGGCGCCGACGCAAAGCGAACTCGACAGGTTCCGATCGCGGATCGGACTGGCTTGATCGTCAACCGGACCTGATTTCGGAAGTGTGAACGCCAAAACCGTCCAAGACCGCATGTCGCGATTTATGCTGACTATATGCTGTCTTGGGGATTTTTGGCTCCGGCGGTAGGGA
>NZ_JALEGT010000068.1 GCF_022763305.1 Marivita sp.
AAGCCATCAACACCGGCCATGGCGGGTCGGTCTCAACCATCCACGCCGAAACCGCAGAACTCGCCATCGACCGGCTTGCAATCATGGTACTGCAGGCTGGCACACCGCTGACATTCGCAGAAGTGCGGGAATACATCCGCAAGTCCATCGATGTGATCGTCCAGCTCGGGCGGGCCGAGGGGAAGCGGGGGATCACGGAGTTCTATTTGCCAAATTGAAGGAAAGCTTCGACGGGGTCGGGCGGGGAGCATGCGTAATTGGGCTGACCCTGCACTTTGGTCGAGCTCCCGGTAGGATCACAGCACAGCTGTGAATGAGGGAGACAGATGATGGAATACTATGCTGGTTTGGATGTGTCGCTTCGGTCGTGTGCTTTGTGCATCGTCGATAGCAAAGGCAAGGTTTGCTTGGAACGAGAGCTGCCATGCGAAGTTGCGGACATTGGTGCGTGCCTTGAAGCTTTTGAGCACCCCATCGAACGTGTCGGTTTTGAAGCGGGGGCGATGAGCCAACATCTGTTCTTTGGTTTGCAGTCGTCAGGCTTTGAGGTCGTGTGCATGGAGGCGCGGCAGGTAAGCGCTGCCTTGTCCGCAATGCGGAACAAAACTGACAAGACCGATGCAAAGGGCATTGCCCAAATTTTGCGTACTGGTTGGTTCAGTCCTGTTCACATGAAGAGCCGGGAGGCCCATGGGTTGCGTGCGCTTTTGAGCACCCGAAAGGCATTACTCAAGAAGACGATGGATCTGGCCAACGAGGTTCGTGGGCTGCTGAAAATCTTCGGCGTACGATTGCCGCGAACGGTGAAGCATGGGTCTTTCGATGGTTTGGTAAGACCGATGATCGAAATGGATGATATCCTTGCGCACGCAATCATTCCATTGCTCGACGCGCGGGTTGTCTTGTTCCAACACCACCTTGAGCTGGATCGACGCGTGAAACGTGCAGCGTCTCAAGACAAGGTTTGCATGCGGATGATGACCGTACCTGGTGTTGGACCCATTGCAGCACTAACATTCAAGGCCGCAGTTGACGATCCGAGCCGCTTCAAGCGTTCGCGCACAGTTGCTGCGCACTTTGGTTTGACGCCAAGACGCTTTCAATCTGGGGAGCATGACAATCCTGGCCGAATATCAAAGGCAGGCGATCGAGATGTTCGTGCGACTCTCTATGCCGCTGCCAACGCATTACTGATGCGAACCATGGCAGGGTCACAGATCAAATCATGGGGCATGCGATTGATGCGCACCAAAGGTCGCCGACGCGCAGTTGTTGCCGTCGCCCGCAAACTTGCCGTTCTGCTCCACCGTATGTGGATCGACGGCAGTGAATTCCATCAGGAACAAGTAGGAGGCACGGCATGACATAAAAGCCAACCACTCAACCTGATGGGATCGTCCAATCCGGACGAGGTCTGTGGATGAAGACGAAAATGTCTGCTGCGCAACTTGAAGCGCGCCGGGAAGCAGGGCTCTCCACAACCGATCCGACACATGCATGCAGCGGCGCCCTTCGAACGCCAAACCAGACTGCGAAGAGAAGCGTGACCCGGACAAACGATCCTTGATCATTCAAAAGAAGGAAAATGAGCTTGACCCAGACACCCAATTAGAGAAGCGGTCATTCGCTGCGGCTTGAACCAATGTCGGCATTGTAGAGCCTCACACGCCGGGGGGACAACGCGCTCGATCAGAACCTACGCCAGATCGCGACCGTGTCGGCGCGTCCCCACCAACACGTTCATTTCTTTACGACCAATGCCGGATGTCTACCTCGCCAATATCGTGTTACATTGACAATGGAATCACGAGGAGGAGCGGGGTTTTGCTGGAACATGCACTTGTTCTGGATTCGTTAGGGGCGCCGATCAGGCACCGGCAGAAAACCCATTCAGCTGATTGGGACGAAGTGGAGGACTTCTGCCGGTCGGTCTATATGCGATATCGGGTGCGGCCTTTGGATCGCTTGTCCCTGCCGGATGCGACCATGATTTCGGCGAAGGCGGGCTGTGTGACCATGACCCGGTTTGCCTACGGCACCGGCATTCACCTTGACCGTTTCGATCCTGATGCCGGAAACATCCTTGTTCTTAACACCCTGCGCGGGGCATTGGATCATCAAACCGATGGTGGCTCTATTGCAACCGCTGCCGGGGAAAGCTTTGTCGTAGATTGCTCCCGAGCCGAATATTGGCTTGAGGGTGATCCCGACCATATGCAGCTGAACCTCACGATCCCGCATCAGGCGATGGTTGATACGGCCGAGAGGTGGTTCGGTTTCGTGCCGGATGACCGCCTGTGGACGAGCCGTGTCAAGATCGGCGGCCCCAACTCAGCCTGGCCCGCGCTTCTCGATTATGCCACCCGTGCCTTAACGCGCGCGGGCGAAGTCTCATCCGACGCAGTCTTGGTGCGGCATATCGAAGAGATGCTTTGCGTCGAACTTCTGCGACAGTGGGCATCGGCCGCTGGGTTGAGCCTTGAGACCGGGGCCCGCTGTGCAGCCCCCGGTTACGTTCGCGCGGCCGAGGAGATCATGGAAGCCGAAGCGCGCGAAGCACCTTCAATCGGCGATGTGGCCAAGCGTGTCGGCGTTTCTGCAAGGACACTGTCCGGCGGATTTCAGAAGTTTCGAGGTATTTCGCCTCGGGCATTCCTCGTGGCGCGGCGGCTTGACGGCTTTCGCCGGGATCTTGAAACTTTGCCAGCCAATGTGACCGTCACCGTGATCGCCGCAGACTGGGGCTTTTCGAACTTCGGCGCTCTGGCCGGCCGGTATCGAGAAAGGTTCGGAGAAACGCCGTCGCAGACGCGTGGTCGGGTCGCACGACGCGTCCGCCCGCACTGACTTCGTTTCCGAAATCGGACAGAACATACCGGTTGCGAACAGCGCGGCCGATCAGTGTTCCGCATTCTTCTCTTCACATCTTCAAGGGAGGAACCAATGAAGGACATCAACCCAAACGATCTGAAAATCCGGTGTGACGCCGTTCTGAACGGACTGGGCACCGGTCCGTCGCGTGTGCCCGGGGTTGTCGCGATGGCAACGGACCGCAATGGCGATATCTACGCCGGCGCGGCCGGAGAGCGGCGGCTGGACGGCGACGCAATGACGGAGGACACGGTCTTCGCCATCTTCTCGACCACCAAGGCAATCGCTGGCACCACAGCCCTGCAATGTGTCGAGGAGGGTTTGTTGGACCTCGATGCGCCTGCGAAAAACTACGCCCCGGCCATCGGTGAGTTGAAGGTGATCGACGGGTTCGACGCGGACGGCACCCCCAGACTGCGCGCCCCCAAAAGTGATGTCACGACCCGCCAACTGATGCTGCACACGGCCGGTTTTGGCTATGATTTCTTTAACGAGACCTATAAGCGCCTCGCCGAAGAGCAGGGCCAGCCCTCTGTCGTCACCGGCAGCCGCGCCTGCATCGAAACCCCGCTGCTATTCGATCCGGGCACGAAGTGGGAATACGGCACGAACATCGACTGGGTCGGACAGGTCGTCGAAGGCATCCGCGGCAAACGCCTGGGCGAGGTTATGAAAGAGAGGATCTTCGACCAGCTCGGCATGCAGGATATCGCCTTTACCCGGACGCCCGACATGAAGGAGCGGACCGCGACCATCCACGCGCGGGGCGAGGATGGCGGGCTGACCCCGATGGACGACTTCGCACTACCTGATGACCCTGAGGTCCACATGGGCGGCCACGGGCTCTACGCGACTGTGCCGGAATACATGAAGTTTATCCGCATGTGGTTGAACGACGGTGCCGGTCCGAACGGGCGGGTCCTGAAACCCGAAACCGTCGAATGGGCCGTGCAGGGCGCACTTGTCCCACCGCAGAAAGTCACCATGCTGCCCGGCGTCATTCCCTCGCTTTCGAATGATGCAGAGTTCTTTCCGGGCATACCCAAGGACTGGTCCTACACCTTCATGGTCAACACCGAAGACGCGTCCACCGGGCGCCCGGCCGGCGCCATCGGCTGGGCCGGGCTGGCGAACAGCTACTATTGGATAGATCGAAAGAATGGGATCGGCGGCTACTGGGCAACGCAGATCCTGCCGTTCGCAGATGGGGTCTCCTTTCCAGGGTATATGGATTTCGAGAGCGCGGTCTACGCGGCCCTCTCGGGGCAATAACGGCATTTTCCTGCTATGCCAAAGGGCGGGGCGCATGCGCGCCCCGTCGGACTTGCCGGTTTTCACGCCTTAGATAGGTTATGAGATAAAGAAGCCATTGGACGGGTTTGGACCGAACGTCCGCTAAGGGCCGACTTTACCTTTTTTCCTTTTCGAAGTCAGCCGTCTTCGACCTGCCGCCAGAACCCGGATTTACGCGGATGATCCGCCTTCAATCCGTCGCGGTAGGTCGCGTGATCTAGCATTTCGACGGGTCGGATGGCATCCGCGTCATTGGCAAGCAATGTCAGTATCGCAAGGTATTTCGCACCATGGCCGTAGGCTTTGGAGCGCGCCTTGCTTAGGATGTCGTCAAGCAGGGCGCGGTAGAGGATTGTGGCCGCGAGCGGGTGATCGTGTTCGAGCAGGGATGCGATTTTGGGAAGGATGTGCCAGTCGCCGCCTTTCCAGTGTTGGCGATTGGTGACAATCAGGTTGGCGGCCAGATCTAGGCGCGGCCAGTCAAGAAAGAATTGCAGCGCGCTTTCGGGATTGGCATGTTTGCGAGCGACCGCACAAGCGCGATCCTCGGTTTCCATATCCTTGAAATCAGGCAGACCTTTCAGATAGTCCCTCAGGATGTCCGCCGAAAGCCGGATTTCGAAACACCGCCACCTTAGCGCTTGTGCTGCCGGCCGGTCACCCAAAGCCTCAAGGATTCGCGCCTCCAATGCGACCCGCCGGGGTGACAGCTCGTCATCTTCGCCAAAGCTGCGCCGCCCCGGTTTGCGCACCCAGTCCAGCGCCTCCGCCGCGCGCCCGGCTCCAAGCAACGCTTCGGCAATCCCCAGCGTGTCCTGCATATGCGGCTTCTTTGCTGCCTCCAGTGCGACCAGCAGGTCCAGATCGCCGCGCTCCAAGGCAATGGTCTGTCGCATCTCTGCCCATTGCCCTGTCATGGAATAAAGCCAACCGTCGGATTGCTGCGCCGCTTCCTCGGCCCTTCTCTCGGCGATGGCCGCGGTCAACTCCGCGTCCCAGCGGGTAAGTGTATCTTGCGGCAAATGCGGTGCCACGGCATTGGTCATATCGGTCAGGTAACCATGGGTGGTTTCGCCAAGCGCGGCCATGATCTTGTCCGGCAACAGGTCAGCGTCATCCGCCGCCAGTTCCGGCGCGAGGACACCAATGTCATGGATCGCCCCATAGTAGACACCCTGCACCCGACCCGAGGAATCGTCGACCCGCTCGAAGACCTGCTTATGGGTCGCGACAAAGCGCAAAAGCCGGTCCATCGCCAGCGCCGCGGAAGCTGGCCCCAGTTCGGATGTGATCGTATCTGTCAGGCTGCGCAGATCGTCAGCAAACCCCCGCGCCTTGTCCCAATCAACGAAACTCTTCGCCCGTGCCGGCCCGGAAAGCCGCCTGTCGATCAGCTTGGCAATCGCCTCCGCCCCCCCCCCGCCCGGCCAGCGCCGCCTTGACCTGCCGCCGGAACCCGGCATTGCGCGCGGCCTCCGCCAGCACCAGCCGCGCGAGCGTGTTGGCGCCGAAGTCTTTCAGTGTGTCGATCGAAAGCGCGGGTTTGCGGGCCATGGTGTGTCAGCCGAACAAAAGGACATAGTGCCGTAAATGCCGGTCTTAGAGGCCGCTGGCAAGGCGCAGTCTAGCCCAACAGCTCCTCAATAAAATCCTCCTGCCGGTCGAGCGCCGCCTCCCATTCCTTCGGCACAGCCGCTTCCCGCTCCAGCGTCTCGGGCTCTGGCT
>NZ_JALEGT010000069.1 GCF_022763305.1 Marivita sp.
CGCGACCGGCAACTGGCACAGGCCAAGATCGCCCGCGCCGCGCATCTGCCGGGGCTGTCGGCGGGCGGCAGCATCCGCAATGGCGGCGAGGGTCTGAGCCTGAGTGCCAGCACCGAACAGATGCTGGGCCTTGGCACAGGCGCATCGCTGCAGGCCATCGAGGCCACCAAGATCACCGCGGATCGCAAGGTGACCGAGGCCGAGGACATCTCGCGCCGCGCCATCGAAGCCGACCAGCGCAGCATCGCCGCCCTGAAGCGACAGGCCGCCGAGGCCGAGGCGCTGACGGCGCAGGCCAAGACCAATCTCGACCTCTTCCAGCGCCAGTATGATGCGGGCACGCGTCAGGTGATGGATGTGGTCAGCGTGTACGAAACCTTCCTTCGGGCGCTGGAAAAGCAGCTAGACCTGACATTCCAGGCCGCACGGGCCGAACTGGACGCCGCCAAGCGGCTGGGCGTCCTTGCCGATGGAGCAAAGATTTGAGCGGCGTCAGCAACATCACCCTTCTGTCAGGCCGCGCCAAAAACGCCGTTCTGCGCATGGTCCCGCAGGGGATCAAACCGGCCAACGAACCGAAACGCGCCCCGCGCTATTCGGACCGCGTGCGCGCCCGGACCGAGCTGATCCGCACCTATGCGGGCCGTCTGGGCCTGACCACAGTGGCCAGCGACATCACCGAGGCGATCAGCCTGCATCAGGAACCGAACGGCCTTGTGGGCGAGGCGGCGCTCATCGCCGGGGCCAAGGCAGCCGGGCTGCTGGCGCAGGGGCTGCATGTGCCGCGCCCGACGCCCGACCACTGGCCCGCGATTGCGCTGATGACCAACGGGCAGGCGGTGCTGGTGCTGAAGCAGGACCGGATGACCCTGTCGATCTGGGACCCCTCCGCCAAGGACAAGACCGAACGCGTCGATGTGGCCGAATTCGCGCCGTTCTACAGCGGCGTTCTGGTGCGCGGCGAAGCCCCCGTGCAGACGCTGGTCGACACGCATACGCAGGACGGACGCAAATCGCATTGGTTCTGGGGCAGCTTCACCAATTATACCCGTCAGTTCGGCGAGGTGGCGCTGGGATCGTTTGTGGCCAATATCCTTGCCCTGTCGGTCGCGCTTTTCTCGCTTCAGGTCTATGACCGCGTGATCCCGCATCAATCCTCGGCCACGCTCTGGGTGCTGGCCATCGGCGCCGCGATGGCGCTGATGCTGGAGGCGTTTCTCAAGGTTGCGCGGTCCACGCTTCTGGACGGCGCGGGGCGGCAGATCGAAACGGGTGTGCAGCAGACGTTGCTGAACCGTCTTCTTGGCATGCGGTCGGATGCCGCCGGGCGGTCGCCCTCGCAGCTTTTCGCATCGATGCGCGAGTTTTCCTCGGTCCGCGAGTTCTTTACCGCCGGCACGGTCGGGGCATTGGCCGATATCCCGTTCATCGTGCTCTTCCTGCTGATGGTCTGGTCGATTGCGGGCAGCGTGGTCTGGGTGCTGGTCGCAGGTGCCATTCTGATGGTGCTGCCGGGCTTCTTCCTGCAGAAGAAGATGATCCGCATTACCCGTGAGATGCAGGGCGCGTCGACCAAGCAATCGCGCCTGCTCAATGAAACGGTGACCGAGCTTGACACGATCAAGACCCAGCGCGCCGAAGACCGCTTTGCCCGCCAGTGGGAAGAGCTGACCTCGGTTCAGGCGCTGAAGTCGTCCGAACAGCGCCGCCTTGCCGCGGCACTCACCTTCTGGAGCCAGGGCGTCCAGCAGGCCACCTATGTGGGCGCGGTGATCGCGGGCACCTATCTGGTCTTCGCGGGTGAATTCACGGTCGGCTCGATCATCGCCGTGGGCATCCTGACCTCGCGCACGCTGGCCCCGCTGACACAGCTTGCGGGCATCATGGCGCGTTGGGGCAACGTCAAGGCCGCGCTGGATGCACTGGACGGCATCGCGGCCTTGCCGCAGGACCGCGCCGAGAACCGCAAGTACCTGCGCCGCGAAAAGCTGGAAGGCCGGTTCGAACTGCGCGAAGTGACGTTCCGCTACGATCCGGAAATGCCTTCGGTTCTCGACATTCCAAGCCTCGTGATCCAGCCTGGCCAGACGCTCGCCATTCTTGGCACCAACGGGTCGGGCAAATCCACGCTTCTCAAGATGCTGGCGGGGCTTTATGCACCGACCGCCGGGTCGATCCTGATCGACGGCACCGACATGAACCAGATCGACTTGCGCGATGTCCGCCGGTCGCTGGGCTATCTGGGCCAGGATGTGCGCCTCTTCCACTGCACGCTGCGCGACAACCTGAACCTCAACATGATGGAGCGCGACGACGACCGCCTGTTCGAGGCGCTCGATTTCGCCGGGCTGGGCCAGTTTGTCAAAGGCCATCCTCAGGGGCTGGACCTGCCCATCCGGGACGGTGGCGAAGGTCTGTCCGTCGGTCAGCGTCAATCCATCGGCTGGGCGCGGCTGTGGCTGCAGGACCCCGATGTGTGCCTGCTGGACGAGCCGACGGCGGCGCTGGACCAGACGCTGGAAAAGACGCTGATCTCGCGGCTTGAGACATGGCTTGCCAATCGCACCGCGATTGTCGCCACCCACCGCGTGCCGATCCTTGCGCTTGCGGATCGGACCAGCGTTCTGGCCTCGGGGCGGCTGGTGGTCGATGGTCCGCGCGATCAGGTGCTGAACCATCTGCGCACGGCACAGGGGGCGTAAGCGATGGCCGTCAGCACAACCGATCTCAACGCCCAGCTTGGCCGCCGCCTGCGTGGCCCGTCGATGGTGATCTGGCTCTCGGGGGCGGCGGTGTGGCTGTTCATCGTCTGGGCCGCCTATGCCTGGATCGACGAGATCGTCCGCGCCGAGGGGGAATTCATCTCGACCTCGCGGCCGCAGATCATCCAAAACCTCGAGGGCGGCATCCTGGCCGAATTGCTGGTCAAGGAAGGCGACGAGGTGATGCGCGGCGATGTGCTGGCGCGGCTGCATGGCACGCAGTTCCGGTCGTCGGTGGATGATCTGGAAGACCAGATCACCGCACTCGAAATCCGCCGCCTGCGGATCGAGGCCGAGATGGCGGGTCTGGTGCAGTTCGAAATCCCGTGGGACCTGCGGCAGCGCAGCCCGGAAATGGCCGCCTCGGAACAGGCGCTTCTGGCGGCGCGGCAGCTTGATTTCAACTCGCGCCATGACGGCGCGCGCAAGGTGCTGGAACAGGCGGCGCAGGAAAAGAAACTGATGGAGAACCTTCTCGACAAGAAGGTCGTCGCGCTGATCGAGGTCACCCGCGCCCGCAAGGCGCATGCGGATGCGCAGATCAAGATGGACGAGATCATCACCCATACCGAGCTGACCCGCGCGCAGGAATATTCAGACACGCTCAAGGAGCTGGCGACCCTGCGGCAGAACCTGCGTGCCAGCCAGGACCAGCTCAACCGCACGGTTCTGGTCAGCCCGATGCATGGCGTGGTGAACAAGCTGGGTGTCACCACCATCGGCGGCGTTGTGCGCCCGGGCGAAGAGATCCTGCAGATCATTCCTCTGGGAGAGGAACTCTTCGTCGAAGCCAAGGTCGCGCCCGAGAACATCGCGGGCATCCGTCCGGGGCAGGAGGCGACGATCAAGCTGTCGGCCTATGATTTTACCATCTACGGATCGCTCAAGGGGCGGGTTGACGTGATTTCCGCCGACACGTTCAAGGACGAACGCCGCCCCGATGCGCCCGCGCATTACAAGGTGACGGTGCGTGTGGATCGCACGTCACTCACCGACCGGCAACGCCAGCTGGAAATCCGTCCCGGCATGCAGGCCACGGTGGAGCTGCACACCGGCGAGAAGACCGTGCTGCAATACCTGCTGAAACCACTCTACAAAACCCGCGAGGCGCTGCGCGAACCCTGAGGACATGCCGGGCTGCGCCCGCCATGGCAGGTTTGTCTCGCCTCCGGCTCGGGCCTGTGGGGAGGTGACGCGACAGGAGGAGGCGCGCGTGTGGCAGGCGGCGCGTTTGCATATTTATGAAAAGAAGAAGGGACGGGTTGCGCGACTCGATTAACGGGGCGTTAACGTGAGCGGGCTATCGATGGCGATGCGGCACAGGCAGGCATGCCGATGACCGTAAAAGGAGAAGCCCCATGCCAAGGTTGACCGAGAGCCTCGCTCGAACGCGGTGCCTTGGCTGGGGTGGACATCTCACCCCCGCTTCTTCTTTTTCCAAATATGCAAGAGCGCGGGCAGAGACAGCGGCGTCGCCCGAGGTCAGTCCGCCGTGTCCATCCAGATCGTCACCGGCCCGTCATTCAGCAACCGGACTTTCATATCCGCGCCAAAGCGCCCCTTGGCGACGGGAATGCCCTGTGCTGCCACCTGACTCGCGAAGTATTCGTAAAGGCGGTTGCCGTCATCTGGCGCGGCTGCGGTGGAGAATCCCGGACGGTTGCCGCGAGAGGTGTCGGCGGCAAGGGTGAACTGGCTCACGACCAAGGCGCTGCCACCGATGTCGAGCACCGAGCGGTTCATCCGGCCCTCGTCATCCTTGAAGATGCGCAGCTTGGCGATCTTGGCGGCAAGCCTGTCGGCTTCAGCCTCGGTATCGCCCTGCATCGCGCAGATGAGGATCAGAAGGCCCGCGCCGATCTCGCCCAGAACCTCGCCATCGACGGAGACCGAGGCCTCGGACACGCGTTGGATCAGCGCGCGCATGTCAGGCGGCCAGTCCCTTGGTGCCGATGTCAAGGAACTTGCGGCGGCGGTCCGCGATCAGCTTCTTCGGCTTTTGGTCGGACAGGTCCTTGAGCATGCCGCGCAGCGCGTTGCCGACCGAGCGGATGGTTTCCTCGCGCCCGCGATGTGCGCCGCCCAGCGGTTCTGAGATCACCTGATCGGCCACGCCGAGATTGAGCAGGTCCTGAGCCGTGAGGCGCAGGGCTTCGGCCGCTTCGCGCATCTTTTCGGCGTCTTTCCAGAGGATCGACGCGCAGCCTTCTGGGGAAATCACCGAATAGACCGAGTGTTCCAGCATGGCCACGCGGTTGGCGGTGGCAAAGGCCACGGCTCCGCCTGATCCGCCTTCTCCGATCACCACGGAAATCACGGGGACGCCGATCTGCAGGCATTTCTCGGTCGAACGGGCGATGGCTTCGGACTGGCCGCGCTCTTCGGCGCCCTTGCCGGGATAGGCGCCCGGCGTGTCGACAAGGGTGATCACGGGAATGCGGAAGCGGTCGGCGAGATCCATCAGGCGTACTGCCTTGCGGTAGCCTTCGGGGCGGGCCATGCCGAAATTGCGCTTGAGGCGGCTTTCGGTGTCGTGGCCCTTTTCATGGCCGATGATAACCACCGGTTTGTCGTCGAACCGAGCAAGACCGCCCATGACCGCATCGTCATCGGCAAAGTTCCGGTCCCCGGCCAAAGGCGTGTATTCGGAAAAGAGCGCGTCGATATAGTCCTTGCAATGCGGGCGCTCGGGGTGGCGGGCGATCTGGCACTTCCGCCATGGGGTCAGCTTCTTGTAAAGCTCCTTGAGCAGCGCCTGCGCCTTGGCGTCGAGCGCGCGGGCCTCGTCTTCGATGTCCATCTCTTCGTTCTTGCGGGCCATCGCGCGCAGCTCTTCGGCTTTGCCTTCGATCTCGGCCAGCGGTTTTTCAAAATCGAGATAGTTGGTCATCGGGGATCTGCCTGTTGTTCGTTGATGCTATATGGCCGGGACGGTCGGCTTTTGCAATCTGATGGCGGTTTGCAGTTCCGCAAGACTTGTCTCCTGGGATTGGTGCAGGATTGGTTTGAGGCAATCGGAGAGACGAAGGTGATCAACTACGAAGCGCGGCTGAGACGGGTGGTTCAGTACATCCACGACAATCCTGCAGGCGATCTGTCGTTGGATGCTCTGGCCGAGATCGCCGCGATGTCGCGGTTTCACTGGCACCGTGTGTTCTTTGCCATGACGGGCGAAACCTGTGCGCAGACTGTTCGCCGGATCCGGGCGCACAAGGCGGGGCATTGGCTGATCCAGACCGATTGGCCGGTATCGGTGATCGCAGCAAGGTCGGGCCATAGGAACGTCCAGAGCTTTTCGCGGTCGTTTCGGTCCCATTTCGGAGTGACACCCGCCGCCTTCCGCGCGGTGGGTGTGCCCGGGGATTTTCAACTTTTCAGAGAAGGACACAGAGACATGGTCGACTACGATATCAAGACCCGGGATCCGGTCAGGCTGGCGGCCTTGCCTCACCGGGGTGCGTATCAGGACATCGGGCGCGCGTTTCAGGAAGTGGCTGCGGTTTTCACGGCACGCGGGCTGTGGGCAGAGGCGGGGCCGATGATCGGCGTCTATCATTCGGATCCCTCTGCCGTTCCAGAGGCCGACTTGCGCAGCCATGCCGGTGTTCAGGTCGGAGCGGCGTTCGAGATACCGGACATATTGGAGGAGGTCGTGCTGCCGGGCGGGCCACATGCGGTCATGCTCTATGTCGGGCCCTATGCAGGGCTTCCGGCGGCCTGGGATGCGCTTTATGGCAAGGCGCTGCCGGCATCAGGGCGGTTGCCAGCGGAGCATGCGCCTTTTGAGGTCTACCTCAATGATCCGACATCGGTTCCGCCCGAAGCGTTGCAGACCGAGATCTGCGTTCCTTTGGCGTCAGGTCCAGATCACCGGGATCAGTGACGCGACAAGAAGCGCCGCCATCGCCCAGTTGAACACCCGCAGGCGCGCCGGACGATTGAGCAGGCGGCGCAGTTGCTGGCCGATCACCGTCCATGTGGTGGTCGAGATGCACCCCATCGCCACATAGGTCCCCGCGACCCAGAGCACGGCGGCGATGTCGCGCCCGGTGGCGTAGAGGGTGATCGCCCCCAGCGCCATCGACCATGCCTTGGGGTTGACCCATTGAAACGCGGCGGCCTGAACAAAGGACAGAGGTTTGCTGCCTGATTTCGGTGCGCCATCGGGCGGTGCGGCATTTGCGATGCGCCATGCGAGGTAAAGCATGTAAAGCACGGACAGCACCTTGAGGATGGTGTAGGAGACCGGCCACAAATCGAAGACCTGCATCACACCCAGACCCACCGGCACGATCATCATCGGAAAGCCAAGACCCACACCCAGCATGTGGGGTATCGACCGGCGGAAGCCGAAATTCGCGCCCGATGTCATCAGCATCAGGTTGTTCGGCCCCGGTGTGATCACGGTGACAAGGGCAAAGCCCGCAAGGGCGAGGAAAAGATCAGGTGTCATGCCGGGCAATATGTGTCGACAGCGCTGCGCAGAGATTGCTTTATTGTGTTGAATTGACGTAAATTGCGCAATGAATGACCAATATTGATAGTACAGATCGCCAGATATTGCGTGTCCTGTCCCGCGACGGGCGGATCAGCAATCTTGCCCTTGCCGAACAGGTGGGGCTGTCGCCTTCGGCCTGTCTGCGCCGGGTCAGCGCGCTGGAGCGGGCGGGCCTGATCACGGGCTATCGCGCGGTGCTCAGCCCCGAGAAAACCGGGATCGGCTTTGTGGCCTATGTCACCGTCGGGCTGAGCCAGCACACCAAGGCCGCGCAGGAGGCGTTCGAGCGGGCGATCTCGCGCAGTCCCGAGGTGCGGGAATGTCACAACATCACCGGATCGGTGGAGTATCTCCTGCGGGTCGAGGCGCGGGATCTGGCCGCCTACAAGCATTTCCACACCGAGGTGCTGGGAGTTCTGCCGCAGGTGAATGCGATCACCTCATATGTGGTGATGGGATCCCCAAAGGACGAGCGCGCCTGAGCCATGCGTCTGTCGCATGGCGAGGCTGTTGTCATGTGTCTGGTGTCCGGAGATGGGGCGCATAGGTTGCAGGCCATGGGAGGCACAGAACAGATTGGAGTGACCCCATGGCACAGACATCCCGGCCAAACCCCCGCCTAGTTGATCCGCAGGACGCGCTGCGCCTGCTTGACGAGGCTTGGGCCTATTACACGCCGCGTCCGCGTCTGGTGACAGCGCAGAACAGCCAACCTTCGCCGGTCTTCGAGGAATACTACGCCGCATGATGCGGCTTTGCGCACCGGCGGCCCCTGTCCTGAGCGGAGGGCCGCCGATGGCACATTTGCAGAATTGCCTTGGGCGGAAAGTCGGCGCAGAGCTTTGTTCATGAGAGTTCTGCGTGTTCCCCTGATCTGCGTGTGTCTGGTGGCCGGTCTGGCCGCCTGCAGCACCCCGACGCCCGACGCCGCCTCGTTTGCGGCGGCCCCGGTGCATGACCTTTACCCCAACGAGACGCCCGAGCTGCGGGCGCTCATCCTCGAGGCTGCCGCGCGCAATGACGTGCCGGTGTCGCTGATCCAGCGGGTCGTGATCCGCGAAAGCACTCATCGGCCCGAGGCGCGCAACGGTCCTTATTACGGGTTGATGCAGATCCTGCCTGCCACGGCGCGGTCGATGGGGTTCCGAGGGGAGCCGTCCGACCTTCTGGATGCGGAAACCAACCTGAGATACGCGGTGCGGTATCTGCGCGGGGCGTGGCTGGTCTCGGGCGGCGACGAGGCCGAGGCGGTCATGTGGTACGCACGCGGCTATTATTACGAGGCCAAGCGCTTGGGTCTGCTGGACGAGACCGGGGTCCACGGCCGCAAGGACTGGTCTGAGTGAGGTCAACCCTGTCGTAACCTTTGGCTGAGAATCTTCGTACGAAGATTCTTGGCCCCGCCCATAAAATTCTGGGAACGGCGGAAAGGCAAAAGGGCCCGCGCCGGATCACGCGCAGGCCCTTGGTGCTTGTTTCCTAAGCATTGTCGTCTCAGCGCCGAAAGGGCTCGGACGCCCCCAATCAGGCCGGCGTGGAGATCATCTCCGACTGGCGCACGATCACCTCGGCCTGTTTGATCGACGCGATGTCGACCAGACGGCCTTTGTAGACCGTTGCCCCTTCGCCCTTGGCCTTGGCCTCTTCCATGGCGGCGAGGATCTCGCGCGCCTCTGTCACGGCTTCCTCGGACGGGGTGAAGACCTCATTGGCCAGCGCCACCTGCTTGGGGTGGATCGCCCATTTGCCGACCATGCCCAGCGTCGCCGACCGCAGAGCCTGCGCGCGGAAGCCTTCGTCATCCGAGAAGTCACCGAACGGCCCGTCAACCGGCAGCACGCCATGGGTGCGGCAGGCGGCGACGATGGCGGTCTGTGCCCAGTGCCACGGATCGGACCAGTATTTCGCGCCCTCGTGCAGCATGTAGTAATTTGCCTGCGTGCCCCCGATGCCTGTGGTCTGCATGCCCATGGAGGCGGCGAAATCGGCGGCCCCGAGGCTCATCGCCTGAAGGCGCGGCGTGGCAGAGGCGATTTCTTCGACATGGGCGATCCCGGCGGCGGATTCGATGATCACTTCGAAACCGAGGCGCTTCTTGCGGCCCTTGGCGGCCTCGACGGCACTGACCAGCGCGTCAACGGCATAAAGATCGGCCCCGCAGCCGACCTTGGGAATCATGATCTGATCCAGCCGCTCGGGCGCGCGTTCCAGAAGGTCGACCACATCCCGATACCAGAACGGGGTATCCAGGCTGTTGATGCGCACGCTGAGCGTCTTGTTGCCCCAGTCGATGTCGCCGATCGCCTGAATGATATTCTCGCGCGCGCTGTCCTTGTCGGTGGGGGCGACGCTGTCTTCGAGATCGAGGTTGATCACGTCCGCGTCCGATTTGGCCATCTTCTCGAAGATCGCCGGGCGCGAGCCAGGGCCGAACAACTGGCAGCGGTTCGGGCGGGATGGCGGGGTGGGCTGGATGCGGAAGGACATGGGCGCCTCGTGGTAAGGATATTTCGTTTAGTGCTGCTGTGGGGTTATGAAATTGCGCATCTTTCTGCAAGTGCATTTTGCACATGCGGAATCGTCGCTGCTGTGCAGCGCGGTTTGCCTGCGCAAGATTCTCCCATCAGTTTGGCCGTTTGCGGGGAAATTTTGTGCAAACGAAGGGCAGGGCGCGTGGAAAGCGATGCAATTGACGTTGCGGCCTGCCATTCTTCGAGGGAACACGCTGCTTCATGGGGAACCGCAATGATCAAGACACCGTATCTTTTGTTTCTGGGCGACGCGCCCGACGGGCTGGCTGCCAAGGTGGCGCAGGGGATCAAGGATTGGCGTCCCGAGAATTGCGTCGGTCAGTTCCGGATGGAGGGCTGCAAGGCTGATATGAAACTGCCGGACATGACTCTTGCCGAGGCGAAAGAGGCCGGTGCCAAGACCCTTGTGGTCGGCGTGGCCAACCGTGGCGGCAAGATCAGCCAGGCGTGGAAAAAGGTGCTGGTGATGGCACTCGAGGAAGGGTTCGACCTCGCATCGGGCCTGCACAACCTGCTGCGCAATGAACCCGATCTGGTGGCGGTAGCACAGGCGACGGGGCGGTCTCTGCACGACGTGCGGGTGCCCGAGGTCGACTATCCCATCGCCGATGGGGTCAAGCGCACGGGCAAGCGGGTGCTGGGCGTCGGCACCGATTGTTCGGTGGGCAAGATGTATACCGGCCTCGCTTTGGACAAATCCATGCGCGCCATGGGGATGAAAAGCACCTTCCGCGCCACCGGGCAGACGGGTATCCTCATCACCGGCGACGGGGTGCCGCTCGACGCGGTGATCGCGGATTTCATGGCGGGGTCCATCGAATGGCTGACGCCGGACAATGACCCCGACCATTGGGACGTGATCGAAGGGCAGGGAAGCCTGTTCCACGTCTCCTTCTCGGGTGTGACGCTGGCCCTGATCCATGGCGGGCAGCCCGATGCGCTGATCCTGTGTCACGAGCCGACGCGAACCCATATGCGGGGCCTGCCGGGCTATGACCTGCCGTCGCTCGAGGCGCTGCGCGACATGGCGCTGCCATTGGCGCGGATTGCGAACCCGGACTGTGTGGTGGCGGGCATCTCGATCAACACACAGCATATGGGCGAGGCCGAAGCGGTGGCCTATCTCAAGGAGTTGGAGGACCGGATGGGGCTGCCCGCGGTTGATCCTTATCGTCACGGGGCGGATCGGCTTGCCGAGGCACTGGCGGCGCTTTGACGACCATCGGCGCGGCGCTCTTGAAGGCGTCGCGTCTGCATATTTGAGAAAAGAAGAAGCAGGGGGAGCAGCTCATGATCGACGTCACGCGCGATGTATTCCGGCTGGCGCAGGTGTTCACCATTTCACGCGGCAGCCGGACCGAGGCCAAGGTATTGACGGTGCGGGTGACGCGCAATGGCGTGACCGGCTGGGGCGAATGTGTGCCCTATGCGCGGTATGACGAGACGCTTGAGAGCGTCGAGGCGCAGATCCGGTCTTTGCCAGAGGGCATCGATCGGGCCGCGTTGCAGGAGGCTCTGCCTGCCGGTGCCGCGCGCAATGCTGTCGATTGTGCGCTGTGGGATCTGAAGGCCAAGCAGACCGGGAGCCGTGTTTGGGAACTGGCAGGACTGGCTGCGCCCAAGCCGGAAGTCACCGCCTACACTCTGTCGCTGGACACACCCGAGGCGATGCAGGCTCAGGCGGCCAAGAATGCGCATCGGCCCTTGCTGAAGATCAAGCTGGGCACACCGGATGACATGCCGCGTCTTGAGGCGGTGCGGGCTGGGGCACCTGACGCGCGGATCATTGTCGATGCCAATGAAGGCTGGTCGGCGGAGGTTTATGCCGATCTGGCACCGCACCTCTTGCGGCTGGGCGTCGCGCTGGTGGAGCAACCCTTGCCAGCCGGTGAGGACGAGGCGCTTCTGGGGATCGACCGTCCGGTGCCGCTCTGTGCCGACGAGAGCTGCCATGATCGTGCCTCCTTGCCCAAGCTCAAGGGCAAATATGACATGTTGAACATCAAGCTCGACAAGACGGGTGGTTTGACCGAGGCGCTGGCGCTGCGGGATGCGGCGCGGGCCGACGGCTATGAGGTCATGGTGGGCTGTATGGTCGGATCGTCGCTGGCGATGGCGCCTGCGGTGCTGGTGGCGCAGGGGGCGGCGATCGCCGATCTCGATGGTCCGCTCTTGCTGGCCGAGGATCGAAAGACGCCCCTGACCTTCGATGCCGCCGGGGTACATCCCTCCGCGCCCGAGCTTTGGGGATAACGCTCAGTCGGTGCGGTGCTGGATACAGACGGTGTTGCCATCGACGCGCAGCCCGTAGCCCTCGATGGCGGCGGGGAACTCGACCTCTGTGCACAGGGCATATTCGCTCGGCCCGACCCGGCTGTACCGAACGCTGCTTGCAAATCCGGTCAGGCGCGCCGGGTTGCTGGCGCAGGTCATCGGATCAAGCGTTTCCGGCAGATCCGTCCGATCAATCCCGGGGCACAAGTGGATGTCCTCTGATAGGGTCCGAAGGTCGGACAGACGCCATTGGTCGCGTTGCTCCATCTGCCCCTGCGCCGGACCGCCCACCGCGCGAAAGGTCAGGACCAGAGCGACCGCCGCAAGCGCGATGAGGCCCCAGGCGGCGGGAAGGGGCAGGTGGGGCAGCGGCACATCCCGGTCTTCGCGGAAATAGGCCAGAACGATCAGCGCCATGACTGCGACTGTCGCGGATTTCACCAGAAAGCGCAGGGTGATCTGGCCATCGAGCCATGTGTAGATGAGATAAAGCGCGTCGCCCAGAAGCGTGATCACCGCCACCAGCATCGCGATGGCCGAAAGCCAGCGGCGCATCGTACCGTGCCTGCGGGCGGGGTCGGTGGCGGTGGCGCGGCGGTCGGTGCGGTCGATCCACCAGAAGACGGGGGTGAAAACGATCAGCGCCGCCATTGACCAGCGCAGCCCGGCCAGACGGGAATAGCGCGCGGGTTCGTCCGGATCGGGCAGCCAGAGGTTGATCTGGGCAAAAAGGAGCGTCATCGTGTTGCCCGCAACCATGGCGAAGACCACGAACAGAAGCGCGTAGAACAGCGCATCCCGCGCCGCCGAAGACCGGACGGGGCGCGGAACCGCGCCGATGTCATCCGACACCATCCAGCCGGACAAGGCCACGTCGATTTCGGTTTCGGTCCATCCGGCGGTGTGCAGGCTGGCGCGGATCTGCGCCTCGGACCGTCCGTCGCGCAGGGCGTCACGGACAAAATGGGCAAGGTCTGAAGAGGGCGACATGCTGGTCCCGGTCTGCGATTTGTTACTCCAAAGGGACGGGCAGAGCGGGGCCGCGTCAATGGCTTTTTGCCGCTGGTGCCCGATGGGCCGCGAATTGCCTTGAATCCGGGGCGCTGGCCCCGCTAAACGAAACCGCAACTGACCCGTGTTATCCCTGCCGCAGGAAGGACCCGCCCATGACCCGCACCGTATATGTCAACGGAGAGTATCTGCCCGAGGACGAAGCCAAGGTGTCGATCTTCGACCGCGCCTTTCTGATGGCGGACGGGGTCTATGAGGTGACATCCGTTCTCGGGGGCAAGCTGATCGACTTCGCAGGGCATGCCAAGCGGCTGGAACGGTCTCTGAACGAGCTCGACATCAAGAAACCGGCGGTATTTGATGACTTGCTCGAGATTCACCGCGAATTGGTGCGGGTGAACGGGATCGAGGATGGTCTGGTGTATCTCCAGATCACACGCGGCGCGCCGGGGGATCGAGATTTCGTCTTCCCGGACCCTGAAACGACCGAGCCGACAGTGGTGCTGTTCACCCAGAACAAGCCCGGTCTGGCGGACAGCCCGGCGGCGAAGACGGGGATGAAGATCATCTCGATCGAAGACGTGCGCTGGGGGCGGCGGGACATCAAGACGGTGCAGCTTCTCTACCCGTCGATGGGCAAGATGATGGCCAAGAAGGCCGGTGCGGATGATGCGTGGATGGTGCAGGACGGGCATGTGACAGAGGGCACCAGCAACAACGCCTATATCATCAAGGGCAACACGATCATTACACGCGCCCTGTCGAACGACATCCTGCACGGGATCACCCGCGCGGCTGTGCTGCGCTTTGCGCGTGAGGCGCAGATGCAGGTGGAAGAGCGCAACTTCACCATCGACGAGGCGAAAGAGGCGGATGAGGCGTTCATCACCTCGGCCTCGGCCTTTGTGATGCCGGTGATCGAGATTGACGGTGTGTCCTTGGGTGACGGGACGCCGGGTGCGCGGACCGCGCGTCTGCGCGAGATCTACCTTGAGGAAAGCCGCAAGGCCGCTGTCTGATCCATGGGCACACCCGCGCGGGACAGCTATGATGTCGTGATCGTCGGCGGGGCGATCATGGGTTCGGCTGTGGCGTGGTTCCTGACGGACTTAGGGTTCGACGGGCGTATTCTGGTTGTCGACCGGGATATGAGCTTTGAGAAGACGGCGACGGCGACCTCGACCTCGTGCATCCGGCAGCAGTTTTCGACCGAACTCAACGTGCGGATCAGCCAGTTCGGGGCGGAGTTCGTCACTCATCTGCGCGAGTATATGGGCGGCGATGCGCGTGTGCCGCAGTTGGGGATCCGCAATTTCGGCTATCTTTACCTCGCTGACTCTGACACCTTTGCCGACGACCTGCGCGCGCGGGCTGCGGTGCAGCAGGCGGCGGGCGCTGCGACGAGGCTCTTGTCGCGGGACCAGATCGCGCGGCTTTATCCGTTCTATGCGCTGGACGACATCGTTCTGGGGTCGATCAACACGCGGGATGAAGGCTATTTTGACAGCATGGCGGTCTTTGAGTGGCTGCGCAGGCAGGCGCAGGAGCGCGGTGTCGAGTATGCCGAGGCCGAGGTGATCGGGATCGAGGTTGCGGGCGCGCGCGTGCAGTCGGTCGCCTTGGGGGACGGGACGCGCATTGCCTGCGGGCAGGTGATCAACGCCGCCGGTCCGCGCGCGGGGCATGTGGCCCGGATGGCAGGGATCGACCTTCCGGTGGAGCCGCGCAAGCGCTATTCTTGGGTGTTCAAGGCCGAACAACCGCTCGACCGAGATTTGCCGCTGACCATTGATCCGTCGGGCCTGCATGTGCGGGAAAACGGTGGGGGCACCTATCAGGCGGGCGGGCATTTCGGCGATGACCCGGCGGTCGCGTTTGACGATTTCGAGATGGATCACGGGCTGTGGGAGACCGAGGTCTGGCCGATCTTGGCCGCGCGTATTCCGCAGTTCGAGGCGATCAGATTGACCCACAGTTGGGTGGGGCATTACGAGATGAACACCTTTGACCATAACGCGGTTTTGGGGCCTCACCCAGATTTGGTCAACTGCCTGTTCATAAACGGTTTTTCCGGTCATGGGCTGCAGCAGGCCCCGGCGATGGGGCGCGGGCTGGCCGAGTGGATCTGCCATGGTGGATACCAGTCGCTGGATCTGACCGAGTTCCACTTTGACCGCCTTTTGAGCGGTGCGCCCAAGGTCGAAAAAGCGGTGATCTAGAGCGGCTCGACCTCGAGCCAGACACCACCTTCGGGGCGCAGGGTGATGATCATCACTGGGTCGGGATCGACGCCCTTAACCGATTTGAAACGGAATCGCCCTAGCAAGGTGGCAAGGATGATCACCGCCTCCTGCAGGGCAAAGCTGGCACCGATGCAGATGCGGGGACCATCCCCAAAGGGCAGATAGGCGTATCGGTCGGGCTTTGCGCCATTTGCCCAGCGGTCGGGGTCGAACCGGTCGGGCTCGGTCCACAAAAGGTGGGACCGGTGCAGGGCGTAGATCGGGATGATCACGGTGTCGCCGGGATTGATCTGTGTGCCACAAAGAGTGTCCTTCGCCATCGCCGTGCGCGAGATGATGGCGGCGGGTGGATACAGGCGCAGCGCTTCGTCGATGATCTGCCGGATATAGGGCAGGTTGGGCAGGTCATGGGCGGTGGCGGCGCGGCCTTGCAGCACGGATTGCGCCTCGGCGCGGGCGCGGTCCTGCACATTGGGGTCGAAAGCGCAAAGGTAAAAGGACCACGCGAGCGTCAGCGCGGTGGTCTCGTGCCCCGCGACGATGAAGGTCAGAAGGTTGTCGCGGATTTCTTCCGTCGTCATACGGCGGCCGGATTTCGGATCCTCGGCATGCAGAAGGAGGTCAAGAAGATCGGGCGCATCATGGGTGCCCTTTGCCTCGCGGGCGTCGATCACGCGGTCGGCCGCGGCTTTCATGTCGCCCATGCCGTTGGTGGCCAAGTTGCGTCCCGGACGCGGGATCCAGTCGGGCAGGCCCAGAACGTCGAACAGGGAAACCTTGCCGGCGTCAGAGATATAGAGGTCGATGGCCTTGTGCACAGCATTGCGGTCGAATCCGCTGTCACCGGAAAAAGTGACGTCCGAAATCACGTCGAAGGTCGCGGTGATCATTTCGTCGAGCATGTTGACAGCACGTTTGCCCGCCTGCGCGATCCGGTCCGCAGACCGCTCAGCAGCGCGGGTCATCACCGGGGCAAGGGCGGTCACGTTGCGATGCGAAAACGCGGGGGCCGCAGTGCGCCGCTGCCAGCGCCAGTGCTTGCCCTCGGCGATGAACAGCGACTCGCCGATGGCCGGGCGCAGGAGGTTCTTGGTCACGCGTGACTTCGGATAGGTATCGACCTGTTCCAACAGAACATGCCGGATGCCGTCTGGATCGGTCAGCATGTGCCACGGAGTTCCGGTCCGGCCCGACACGATGGGCATCCGGGTCGAGGCCTCTGGAATGATGCTGAGCAGATTCCGGCGCGAGGCCTGCCAGCTTTGCAGCACGTTTAGCGGTTCGCGTACCAGGTCTGCCCGCACGGGATGGCGCTGCGTGTCCTGAGGTGATGGCCTATGCGACGCCGCTACTGACATGGGTGACTCTCCTCGGCTTGGTCACGCAGGAGTTAGCGCCCGGCGCCGCCTCTGCCAGCCAAGTCGCGTTGCGCCCCTGCCGGGGCTGGGATAGACACGGTAACGATGTTCACCTGCTGGGGGATGCGATGCGCCGCCTTTTCGCTGCCTTGTCACTTCTTGCGCTTGCCGCCTGTGCGAGCCCGACCCGTGACCTTGAAGGCCCGACCGACCCGCTGGGCGATTTCCGCATCGGTCACATCGGAGTTGTCGCGCCCAACCTGCAGAAGCTGCTTGTCTCCCGCGACGTGTCGCAGGAGGAATGGATCGCAGTCATGACCCAGGTTCTCGAAACCCGGTTCAGCCGGTTCGAGGGCGACAAGTACTACCACCTTGGAATCAGTGTCGAAGCCTATTCCCTGCCGCCGCCCATCATCCCGGGCAAGTCGGCGCTGGCGCTCAACGTCACGGTTTGGGATGACGCGGCACAGGCCAAGTTGAACACCGAACCCAAGCAGATTCAGGTGATCAAGGTCTTCGAATCCCGCATTTCCAAGGACCGGGACCAGCAATTGCAGGAGCTTGCGGAAGAGGCTGCGCGCCAGATCGAGCTCTGGCTGCGAGAGATGCAGGAGAGCGATGGCTGGTTTGCGGGCAGCCCCGACGCGGCCCTGCCGGCGGTGCCCATGGTCACGGACACGCCGCTGTCGGCCTCTGCCACGGCGCGCGGTCCGGCAGTGGGAACACCGCTGCCCGGACGCTGATCTGCGTGGTTGCGACACCCTCGCATTGCAGCGCTCTGCCAAGGTGCGATTGGGCTTGATTTTCCGGTTTTCTGCGCATATTTGGCCCGCGATGAAAACCGGGTCGGGTGGACCCCCCAATTCACGAGGCGTCTGAAAAGATGGGCAAGGAAAAGTTTGAGCGCGGCAAGCCGCACTGCAACATTGGCACGATCGGTCACGTTGACCACGGCAAGACGACGCTGACGGCGGCGATCA
>NZ_JALEGT010000070.1 GCF_022763305.1 Marivita sp.
GTTCTTTTGCCCATACAAACATCGCACCGACGGCAGCATTGGCTTGCTGCACGCTGAACACTTCCGGTTCGAACGCGCCCGCCCATTGCTTTGTATCGCGATGTTCCGGGTGGTGTTTGTCGGTCAGCGCGTCGAGAAACTCTTCGTAAGAGTAGGGTCCTCCACAGTCCTCTGGCGGGCAGGCTCGCTCTCCGTCAACACAGGCGGGAAAGTCCAGATCTGGTCTTCCGGTTGGTTTGCTAAACTTCTCAACGGTGACGAGATGCCGCCAGCCATCGCCGAAATCATAAGTGTATGTGAACTGACTGCCTTTCTTGACCAGCTTTCCAAGAGTAAACCTCTTCTCGTCCTTCCGCCCATCGGTAGGGTCCCAGCTGTCGTCACTTTCGTCGCGGGCCTCGAACCTGTCTTCGCCAATCTCGAACTCATGCAAATGATAGTCTTGCCAAGGCATAGCGCCCTGGAGAACGGAATGCAGGATGTCCAAGCTGATGTCATTCGGCACGACGATACGGCGCCAGATGGGTGGTTTGATGCCAACCAGTTCGATTTTCAGCTCAATCAAAGTGTGTTCCGCCTGTCTCAATGGCCCTGCCGTTGAAGTAACTTTTGATTCTTAAGTTGAAGCATTCAAGGGGAACATTGGCCCCTCCCGCCCTTTGGCCAGGACCGCGCCCTACTCGGTCGGCTGCGCGCAGCCGCCCTCCCCGAGCTGAAACGCCGCCTCTCCCTGCGACGTGCCGCTGGCCCGGCCGTCTCCTCCGGAGCCAGCCCGACCAGCCGTCGCATGGTCGTGGCAACGCTTCATCTCGGCCGTTCCGGTTACGGTCACTGGGGCAGGGGTGTGCCCGCAACGGTGCGAACAGATGTATGTGGCCATCGGCCCAATCAAGCATAAAGCATGGGAAGTGCTTCAACCATGACGTTAGTCGTTGCAAAGATGGCTGTGCAAAATAGTGTGGTTCGGAGAGGGTTCCGATAATGTCTTCAATAATCAAGTTTTTCCGAATTACATTCTTTCTCGTCCTGTATTTTTTCTTATGTATGGTCGTGGTGACCACAATGCTTCAGGGTTGGCCGATTGGCGGCCAGATGTTGTTTGCATTTGGTGTTCCCGTCATTCTGGTCTGGTGGCAAGAAAAACGGAGATCGCGGAAAGTCGCTGCAAAGGCGCAAGCTGAGGGGAGTTCCGAAAATCTACCCCCCCGACCTGAGCCGGTGCCGCGCCCAAGTGCCTACGACAAGCGTATCGAGCGTGAGCGCGAACGAACTCGCGAAGCCATTGCGTCCAAAGCGCCGGCTGCCGTTCAAGCCTATTCCCCACCAAAGCAGGACTACGGTGAAATCGTTCGGGTTGGAAAGTCTGCGGCGCCGGCACTTGCAGCGGTCGCTGAACGAAACCAGCCCTCACGAGTGGCATCGAGCGCATCGACCCGATCAACGAAAAGCGGGTGGGTCCCGTCTAATGAAACAGCTAGCGTCGCCGGCCGCAACATCGGCGGGATGGTCTATGTCGGCACGCCTCCCTTGCTGAACACCAACGGGTATCGTGACAAGTGCCGAGCCTATATCGATCCGTCTCTGTCTGTCGCGCGCTCTGGAGCCGACAAAGCTGGTGAAGGTATGCCTTACTGGCCCGGATACGCGGATATCTCACCTCAGTGCCGGGCGACCTACCTCGACTGGTTGGCCAGCGGGCGCAACGACGCCTCCTACAACCCCGGATACATGTTCCTGTACTTCTACGGGCTGGAGCGTCGCTTCTTCGTCGATCAGTCCAACGAAGATGCCAAGGATATCGTCCAGGAAGTTCGGCGGCTGCATTCACTTTACCCTGACAACCACTCCGTCAGGCGCTATTTGGGTGAGTTCCTCGACATTGCGATGCTTGCCGAAACCGACCTCGACGCTATCGAACCGATTTTCGAGAAGCAGGGCTGGGAACTTCCGTTCTCACTCAAATACGCAATCGGAGCTCGGATCGACAAAGGCGAGAACCTGACGGCTGACTGGTTGCTGAGTTGGTTCATCTGCCATCCGGAAACAAATCTGAGAACTCCCGCGACGCGGTGCCGTGACGAGTTCGTCGCTCTTTTCCGTATGCGGTTTGATCGGCGTTTTCCTGATGGGCTCAAAGTGACAAAACCCCGGAAATCACTCACGGCATCCTATCGCGCCGCCTCCAGCGAGTTTCAGGGGTCAGTCAATCCGACCGTGGATGGCAAACCCGTGCCCGACATCTCCGGCTTGCGCAAGCCGGTCGAGATTGCGCAAGAGCTGGCTGACGAGGTGATGAACGACCTCGACAAGCTCAGTCGCTTCCTGGGCCGAAACCCTGACGGCCGCGGAAGTGTGGAAGCGCATGCCTTGCTACCCTCTGAACTTTGGGATGCTTTCCCATCAGAGGAAATGGACCGCTTGAAATCTTGGGCAAGCGATATCGTCGATCGCGGGGGATTGGTGCCGCTTGAGGAGGTGATCGGACGACTGGAGGGAGAAACGAACGAGAAGATCGGAAAACGGCAAATGACAGGAGCCGCCGACGCGCTCGCGCGCCTCGGTTTCGGTCTGGCGCCCGACCCTCGGTTTGCGCTCCGGTCGCCCAAGACGGAGGAGCCTGTTGTGCTGTTTCGTCTGGGCGAACCCATCGAAAGACTGGAGGACGTTTCCGACAGCTATCGAAGCGCCTTGATCGAATTGGCACTTGGGTCGTTAGTCGCCCATGCTGATGGTCGCATCGCGGAGCCTGAACGCAGGGCGTTGGAAGATCAGGTTTCTGCCACGGCCCTCAGCGATCAGGAACGCCGCAGGCTGCGTGCAAACCTTGAATGGTTCCTGGCCGTGCCACCGGACATGACGCTTCTGCGGCGCAAACTGAAGGAGGTGGGCCAAGACAGCCAAGCCGCTATGCGGGCAGCGCTGGTCGGTGCAGCACATGCCGATGGCATTATTCACTCCGACGAAGTCGCAAGCATCGAGAAAATCTACAAGGCTTTGGGACTTGATCCTGCGCTTGCCTACACCGACCTGCATGCTGGCGAAGTTGCGGATGGTCCACGCACTGTTCGCGCGTCGCAACCGGGTCGCCCGGGCGAAGCGATACCCGCGCTCGAAAAAGCCAGCGGACCGAAACTCGACGCTTCACGGATCGCAGCAATTCGTTCGGACACAGAGCGCGTGTCGTCCGTCCTCGGTCAGATTTTCGATGTCAAAGAGGAAGAAAGTGGTGCCTCCGCGCCTGCCAGCCAAAGCCAGCTGGTAGGGCTTGACCCGAAACACGGCGCCCTTGTCCTCGAACTGGTCACTCGAGAGCATTGGTCTGAAACCGAGTTCGAGACGATCTGCGCCTCGCATGGGTTGATGGCATCCGGGGCTTTGGAAGTCGTGAATGAATGGGCTTTTGAGACCTACAACGAAGCACTGCTCGACGAGTATGATGGATATGACGTGTCTCTGGAAATTGCGGAGGCGGTAAAAGAAAAGATGAGTGCGGAGGGCAGGGATGTCTAAGTTGAAACCACGTGAACGCGATGCAATCGTACAGGCGCTTCGGGCCGGGGTCGTGCCCAAACTCGGTTTGCGCCATATTCAGGTTGGCCGCGTCCGAGAGATTGAAGAGCTCGTCAAGGACATGGACCGGATATCCGATGGCGGATCGGCGATCCGGTTCATCATCGGGGAGTACGGATCGGGCAAGACGTTCTTCATGAACCTGATCCGCCTCGTGGCTCTGGAGAAAGGCCTGGTCGTGATGTTCGCGGATTTAGCGCCAGATCGGCGCATTCACGCGACCGGCGGACAAGCTCGCGGGCTGTATGCCGAGATGGCCCGAAACCTCTCGACGCGGACCAAGCCCGATGGCGGGGCATTGGCCAGCGTGGTGGAGCGATTTGTCAGCCAGGCTCACCGAGATGCTGAAGAACGGGATTTGCCCACGGGGACCGTCATTCGTGAACGCCTTGGCCACTTTGAAGAACTTACCGGAGGGTTTGAGTTCGCCGAAGTCATCCGTCGATATTGGGAAGGCCATGAGACCGGCGACGACGAGTTGAAATCCGCAGCCCTGAGATGGCTGCGCGGCGAGTTCGCGACACGCACCGACGCGCGCAAAGCACTTGGTGTGCGAACGATCATCGACGACGCCAGTGTCTATGACCATCTGAAGCTGATGTCGGCATTCGTGTGCGAGGCCGGGTATAAAGGATTGCTGGTCGGCCTCGACGAGATGGTGAACCTCTACAAGCTCACTTCGTCGCAGGCCCGCAATGCAAACTACGAACAGATCCTCCGGATCCTGAACGATGTGCTGCAGGGTAGCGCCGAGAACCTCGGATTCCTTATGGGTGGAACCCCGGAGTTTCTGATGAACACCCGTCGAGGGCTCTATAGCTACGAAGCCCTTCAATCGCGTTTGGCCGAGAACACCTTCGCGCGGGACGGATTGGTCGACCTTTCAGGACCGGTTGTCCGGCTGGCCAGCCTGACCCCTGAAGATCTCTTCGTTCTTCTGGCCAATGTGCGGCGGATCATGCAGGACGATGCCGGTGCTCTGCCGGACGACGCGCTCGAGGCCTTCATGGCGCATTGTTCGGACCGGATCGGTGAAGCTTACTTCCGCACCCCGCGCAATACGGTGACGGCATTCGTGAACCTGCTTTCCGTGCTTGAGCAAAACCCCGGTGTCGAGTGGAGCGATCTGATCGAAAAGATCGAGGTCTCCGAAGACCTCGGCGAAGACATGAACGAGGTAGACGAGTCGACTGGTGCCCAAGACCCCGGTGACGATGATCTGATCAGCTTCAAGCTCTGACGCCGATGAGCAGTGCGTTCGACAAACTGGCGAGGCCTGTGCAGAAATGGATACGCCAGAAAGGTTGGCGCGAACTTCGCGACATCCAGGCGCGATCCATCCGGACGATCTGCGAATCCAATGCCGATTTAATCGTTGCAGCTTCTACGGCGGGCGGAAAGACCGAGGCGGCGTTCCTGCCGTTGATTTCACAGGTGCTTGACGAGCCGTCGGGCGGCACCGGCTTCGACCTGCTCTACATCGGTCCGCTGAAAGCCCTGATCACGGACCAGGCCATGCGGCTGGAGGGCATCTGCCAGGAAGCAGAGCTTCCGGTTGTTCCCTGGCACGGAGATGTCTCGCAATCCATCAAGACGCGCGCGTTGATATCTCCAAAAGGGATCCTTCTGATAACCCCAGAGTCCCTTGAGGCGCTTTTCATTCGTCGCGGTTTGGAAATTGCCCGCCTGTTTGGGGCGACACGGGCGGTCGTGATCGACGAGCTGCACACAGTTCTGGACAGCGAACGCGGTGTCCAGCTTCGTTCACTGCTCACACGGCTCGAGCTCGCGATAAAGCGCCCAATCCGTCGGATAGGTCTGTCAGCTACGCTAGGCGACATGGACCTCGCTAAGGCCTATCTTCGCCCTGACGCCGCAAACGCTGTCCAGCTGATCGAAGCAGATGGCGGCGAGGCTGAATTGAAGCTTCAGCTTCGCGGTTACCTTTCCGGCGATGAAGATGAAAACAGCCCATCCGCAACGGACGCGATCGCAGCACATCTTTTCAAACACCTTCGAGGCAGCGACAACCTGGTCTTCGCCGGAGCGCGTCAACGGGTCGAGATTTACGCAGATCGGTTGCGGGAGCTTTGCGAACGGGAGCACCTGCCACAGGAATTCTATCCCCACCACGCGAGCCTCTCCCGAGAACACCGTGACTTCGTTGAGCGGCGCTTGAAGGACCCTGCGAAACCGACGACAGCCGTTTGCACATCGACGCTCGAGCTTGGAATCGACATCGGTGACGTGACCTGCGTGGCTCAAATCGGTGCGCCATTCAGCGTCGCCGCGTTGCGACAACGGCTTGGCCGATCAGGCCGGCGTGAAGGACAGCCGGCCATTCTCAGGCAGTATGCTGTCGAAGCCAAGTTGACGCCGGAGAGCAGTTTCGTGGATCGTCTTCGCCTCGGCCTGATCAGGTCCATCGCGATGATAGACTTGCTGCTGGAAGGCTGGTGCGAACCTCCAAAACCTCAGGCGCTTCATCTCTCGACGCTCGTCCACCAGATACTGTCAGTCATAGCGCAGCGCGGCGGTGCGTCTGCAAGCGTGGTCTACAATGTGCTCTGCCGCGAAGGCCCCTTTCGGAAGGTCACAACCGAAGTCTTCGCAGATGTGTTGCGTGCAATCGGCCACCCAGAAACCGGCTTGATCGAACAGGTCGGCAGCGGGCTGTTGCTTTTGGGACCCGCGGGCGAAAAACTGGTTGAGCATTACAGCTTCTATGCGGTGTTTCAGACGCCTGAGGAATTCCGGTTGGTCGCAGAGGGGCGGGACCTTGGAACCCTGCCGATCGATAATGTTCTTGCCCCTGGGATGCTATTAATATTCTCTGGGCGACGTTGGGTTGTTCAAGAAATCCATGATCGTGAAAAGGTCATCGTCGTCAAACCCGCGAAGGCTGGTGTGCCGCCCGTCTTCGGCGGCGATGCGGGGGACATTCATGACAAAGTGATCGACCGAATGTTCGCCGTGCTCGAGGGGGATTCCAGCCCAGCTTACATGGATACAGTCTCTTTGATGATGCTCGAGGAAGCGCGTGCTCACTATGAACAGCTGGGGTTTAGGGCCAATAACCTACACACCATTGGCGAGCATACATCAGTCATTGCGACGCGGGTCGGTACTGTGAAGACATCAACCCTCGCGCTAGCACTGAGAAGTGAGGGGTTTTCGGTCGAACTGCATGACGGGTTTCTGATGGTGGAGGCCGGGGACGAAACCCCCGATCTTCAAACGGTACTAGCGCACATTCGATCTGGCGAACCTGTCGATCTGTTCGCTGGAGCTGGGAATTTAATGTCGGAGAAGTTTCATCCTTACCTGTCGCAGCCCCTCTTGGAGTTGGATGCAATTTCTTCCAAGCTTGCGCCCGATACTCTTACCGCGATGGTCGGTAGAATCGTCCCAGCATAATATGTGCGGCAATACTCGTTGACTGTTTTCATCGCTCCTAGGGCTAGTGATTGCTTTGTCTCCGCCAAGAAAGGACGGCATCTTCCGTTCCCGCAACTGGTGCCGCGTCACTCCAACGATCCCAGAAATTGACTGTCGCGCTATTGGGCTTGAAGCGCGGCTCGGACACCACAACTCGCGTCGGAAGCAAGCTCGCATCGCCGACCACCAATGCCTCACCGATGTCGAGGACCGGTAGAAGATCACCAAACCCGCCGAGGCTGTCAGGCAGCAACCGTTTGATCACGGATTGATCGTCGCCGTTGGTCAGCCGCATCGCAATGACATTGTTGCACTGGCTCAGAACGGTGCGGTTCACTTCGGATGGTCTTTGGCTGATAACCACTAGTCCAACACCGTATTTCCTGCCTTCTTTGGCGATCCTCTCGAAAATCCCGACCGAGATCTCATCGGCTGACTCTGACGACGCACGCTCCGGGATATACAGATGTGCCTCGTCGCAGAACAATGCGATGGGATGACGGTTGTCTGGTGGCGTCCACTGGCTGACTGTGAATATCAGCCGAGCAATCAAGCTGACCATGAGCGGCAGGATGTCGGACGGCACTTCCGAGAAATTGATGATCTTGATCCCACCCTTGCCATCAGCTTGCGATCCGCGCCCGCCTATCAGGAAATGCGTTACCTCCGACAGCCAGGCCATATCCATACAGGCTGCTGGCGGCTGAAATATGAACCCAAGCCTGCGATCATTTCGTTTGGCTTCAAATCGCGCGATTAAGCGGCTGAGCTTGTCGAAGTATGGTCCTTGCTTATCCTTGTTGTTAGCGCCCGGAACCATTTGTTCGTTCAAGTCAGATAGTTGCTTGTGGACACTGTCGATATCGAAAGGCACGGGGCTATCGATAGTGAAATTTGCAAGAATGTCGGCGTGTTTTCCCGGATCAAGCATTGCGCGCTTCGCATCGGTGATACAGCGCGTCATGAGCATGGCTTGGTTCGGAGCGTTCTGATCGGACCGATCTACAAACAAAGCGACCAATGCCTCATAGCCGAGAAGCCAGAACGGTAGATGTAGAACACCGTCGGCCAGTCGGCGATCGTGTCCAATGTCCCCCGGCCCAGCGATGCGTAGATGCCGAAACTCGTCGCTATCGAGGGTCTGGTACTCACCATGGATATCGAACAAGATTACGTTGGCTTGTGGAAGACCGGCAATCTGGTCTAGGAGCCGCGCAGTTGTGTACGATTTGCCGCTGCCAGTGCTACCGACCACGATGGCATGACGTTGGAACAGACGGTTGCCGTTCAAGAAGGCCCGCGCGTCCTCGTCCAAAGCATAGCGACCAAGATCAAGCTGCGGGCCGTCGCCGGAAACCTGCGAAATGACCTGCATGAAGTCTGTCAGGCGCTGACCTTCCAAGGAAAAGCAATCCGCATCGATTTCGGGCACAGTCTCTAGGGTGCGCTTAAAGACGTTCTCTTTCAGCCCCTCCTTGTCTACGAGTGTTCCAATCAGAGCGACCCGAACGAGGTTGTTTTCGGGGAGCGCGGCTTCCGGATCCTCCTCAGACCCGTCTATTGCAGTTTCGTCACCTGCTTTGCGTGTGATGCGCGAAACTATCCCGATTAAGTGCTGCCCGGCTTTCGAGCTTCTGATCGCGGTCAACCGATTGACCTGAATCCGTTTGAGGCGTTCAAGTTCATCGACTCGCACCGTCACAGTGGCAGTATCGACGGCAATAATTTTGCCGAGACTTTCATCATCGTTGAAATCAAGTATGCCCAACTCTTCCTCCTAAAACCCAATCAATTCGTTCAATGCAGGCAACTCCCAATATTTGCCCCCGATAACAACAATACCGTCTGGGCTGTCACGGTTGTAAACCATCGTCCCCTCATCGTGGTTCTCGAGCGCGAGGTAGTGACGCCCGGCGTTGTTCTTGAGAAAATCCTTGGCTTCGGGCGTTAAGGTGCGCGCTGCGACAAGGATGGGAACGTCATGCACACGACAACGCGTCATCAGCTTCGGATGGATATGGCCGTCGCGGAACCCGTATCCTATGCAAATGAATGCGGTCGCGGCACTCAACACACGATCGGCGCCCTGTATCGCGCTCCGAAAGGGCTCGTCGTGCGTCCGCTGATATTTGCTTACACCTGGCGTGACGATCAACGGAACCAAACCATCGGGCAACTCGCTCGTCATCGGTAGCGACATCACACCCCCATGCGGGTCTGAAAACCAATCAAGAGACCCGTGGACTTTCCAGACTGTGACCGTCCGCGCCAAATTGGCCCCTTGTTTGAAAATCAGATTCTCCGCCCCATCGGCCCGTCGCAGATAGCCCGGAAGGAAACCCGTGTTGTGGATGTAGCCGCCTGAATCGGCTGCATACTCTGCAACGCGGTCGTAGTTTGTTGTTACGACATGGATATTGCGGTTTGTACTTCGGAATAAACCTGTGAATAGGGTGCGGAGCGGAAAAATGGTCTCGGTCTTTATAGCTGATTTGAGCAGGCTATAATCGCCCTGAGCGATGAAGTCCCAGGTACTTCGGACAATCTTGACAACCAAGGAGTCGGGTAGAGGCTTGTTTTCTAGTGCTGCTTCTAAATGATCTCCAGCGGCCAAGGCTGTTCTAACAAGTGTCCAGGCATCGACTTCCGGTCCATCGTCGGCCTGTACATTATCGCGGAGCCAAACGGCCAAATCCCCCATGCCACGAATGCCATGCGGTATCGAGGCCCCGCTGCCCAAGACTATCACTGGGCTATGCTGTGCACAGTTTTGGCACTGCTTTGCGAGTTCTTCTAGTTCCAAAGCTATTTTGCCTCACTTCTTGTACTTCGGCTTAGTTTGTCTGTGCCCGAAAACGATTTGGTCCAAAATTTCGCTCTTACGATACCCCCGGTAGCACTTCTTTGTCACAGCAAGTTTTCGCTGTCGTCGCAAGGTGGGTGCGTCGGGAATCTGGCAAGTGACATGGATCCGAAAATGCCTGCTCCAGCTATGATCCATGCATCAACATGCGCCCTCTGGCATCTTTGACGGCTGTTCACCATCCTTCCTTAGCGGCCAACGCACTTCTCCCTTTGTCTGAGTTGCATGACATGCTGGTCGCAGCTGTCGTCCCGTCCACAAAGGTTGCCGCCGATCTTTTTCCCCTGACCCTGCGGGTCATTCCTCGCGGAGCAAAAAGACCGGCACCTGCCCCTCTCCGCTACGCTTCGCCTTCGGTGTGCCCGGGCCTTGGCCAGCTGCAAGGTGACCATCATTGCAACGCAAACAAGGAGAAGAGCAATGACCACGAACTGCATCAA
>NZ_JALEGT010000071.1 GCF_022763305.1 Marivita sp.
AATGTTAAAGGTTCTGTTACTTCTTTTCCGTTTCACATTGCTGAAACTGGGCGCTCAAAAATGTGAAACGAAATGAGGGATACGTAAAAAGAAAAGGGCTCCCAAAATTTGGAAGCCCCTAGCATATTCACTTCACGAGCTTGAGCTTTGGTCGCAATCCAGAATTCATAACTGCACTGAAATTTGCAAGCGCAACATCAAGAATATCTCTGCCGTTTGCTTCAAGCTCTTCCGTTTCTTCAAAGAAATACCTTTTCAACGTTTCGTCTATTTTGTCTAAGTCAACCTGACGATCTGTGAGCAAACAATGCAACGCATATACTGCTTCATGGCAATAATCCTCGCGCACTTCGTCACGTGTCAACGGTGCCCACGGGCTAACGTAATCCTGCATTTTCCCTGCCTCCTTAAGCTGCTATTTGTTGGATTGCATCCTGTGCAACGGTAATGAAATCAACGGCTTTCTGTGCTGCGCTTGCTGCTCTGAATATATACCGTTTATCATTGCGCAAAGCATTTAACCAACCGTCAATGTAAGTTCCGCTTTGTTCAAAATCTGGCGTTAGTCCGATCGTTGCGCACAAAATACAAGCTCCGATTTCGGCGACCAACTCTTCTTTTGCGTATTCCTCGCGGTCGCGTCCATTGCCCAAGCGGTCAAGTCGGCTCTTGTGTCCTGTCCAATGGATCGTTTCGTGTGCAAGTGTTGCGTAGTAGCTGTCCGCGTCAAAGAACGTGGAAACAGGCGGCATGTGAATAACATCTCTCGAATGATGGTAGAACGCCTTCGGCTGTTCTGTTGTCTCGATTTTCGCTCCCGTTTCTGCGAAGAAAGCCTCAAGTATTGGATTAGTAAGCGTTCCAAAGTCGTGTGCCTCCGCCGCTGCGGTCTGGTAATATTCGTCGGGCAGGCCATCGATTTGATCGGCATTGAAAACTCTGTATCCGCGCAAGTACGGTACCTTGATTTCTTCGCCTGTCACTCTGTCTTCTGTTTCATGCGTGTTATAAAAAACAACGAGGGTAGATTTCTCGCCCTTCCTGACCGCGCCGCCCTTCTCCTTGGCTTGTTTAAACGTGAACCAATGCGCGGCTTCAAAGCCTTTTTGTTGCGCCGTCATCCATAGCATGAGGGTGTTTATCCCTCTGTATTGCTCACCATTTGCCCGAAGTGGGAACACCGCGCCGCTGCCGCCGGTCCACGGCTGTCGCCATGGCGCTACGCCATCCTCTATCGCTTTGATGATTGCATTTGTCACATGCTGCTGGATGTCGAACTTTTCTTTAGCCATTTGGGCCTCCCTCGGCTTGCCCTCCCCAAAATCGGGCGGGGCTTCTGGCGAGGTCCGCGAACGCGGCCCTCTCCTGAAACCCTGCCTCACGGCGAGTGCAGGGGGGGAACCGCCGCAATTGGAAAATCAAGCGCACAAGGGAGTGGTGCGGCCGCAGCACAGCGAGGCACGGTCCCGCAGTAAGCGCAGTATTTTCTTGTTGAGGTGGGGGACCGGCGGTCCCCTAAACGCCGCTATAGCGGCAAATCAAACAACGCGGCATGGGCTTTTTCATGGTGCGATTTGTCTCAACACGTCGCATTCAATCACATGATGTATGGCGGGCTAGTGTGCGGGCTGAAGGCCCACGTTTCTAAATTGTTCTTAAATATCAGATAGTTAATGAAAAAATTGGAGGCGAGTACCGGAATCGAACCGGTGTACACGGATTTGCAATCCGCTGCGTCACCACTCCGCCAACTCGCCAGAGTGGAGGCCTGATTAGGCGCTTGGGCGATGCGCGTCAAGCGGTTAACTGCTGTGCGGGCGATCACACGATGTGGCAGTATTTCGCGCGTTCTGCACATTGCTGAACGCGGACAGCTGTGGCAGAAGTCCTAGAGCGAACTGAACGGATGAGTTTAGCCCATGACAGACTTTGCCGCCCGCCGGACCATGATGGTCGACACGCAGGTACGCCCCTCCGATGTGACCAAGTTTCCGATCATCGACGCCATGCTGTCGGTCCCGCGGGAAGCGTTTGTGCCGCGCGAGCAGGCCGAAGCGGCCTATATCAGCGAGAATGTGCCCATCGCGCCCGGTCGGGTCGTGCTGGAGCCGCGTACGCTGGGCAAGCTGCTCGATGCGCTGAACATTGAAGGCAATGAACTCGTGCTCGATGTCGCCGCCGGCTATGGCTATTCCTCCGCGCTCGTGGCGCGGATGGCCGAAGCGGTGATCGCCGTCGAGGAGGACGAGAGCATGGCTGCCGAAGCGCAGTCCATTCTGTCGGAACAGGGTGCCGACAACGTTGTGGTGCATGTGGGCCCGTTAACGGAAGGTGCCGCACAACATGGTCCGTATGATGCCATTCTGATCCAGGGCGGGGTGGAGCAGGTGCCCGACAGCCTTCTTGACCAGCTCAAGGACGGGGGCCGGATCGGTTGTGTGGTCATGGAAGGCGCGCTGGGCGTTGTCAGAATCGGTTACAAGATCGATGGTGAGATGACATGGCGCTTTGCCTTCAATGCGTCGGCGCCAGTGCTGCCGGGGTTTGAAAAGACGGCGACATTCGCATTGTAATCGTCGCGCGCGGATACAGGTAAGAGCAGACAGGTCAACAAAGGGCAGCAGGCATGGTGAAACGGTTGAAACTGACGGGACTGGCTGTGGCGCTGGGTCTGGTGATCGCGGCACCGATGGCGCGGGCCGAGACACTCGCCGACGCGATGATCGGGGCCTATAACACCAGCGGTCTGTTGGAGCAGAACCGGGCCGTGTTGCGCGCCGCCGACGAGGATGTCGCCCAGGCCGTGGCCGCCCTTCGTCCGGTGATTGCGTGGTCTGCCGATGCCACCCGCCAGTTCGGCACGACCCGCAGCGCGAATACGGGCAATCTGGTGGCGCCGACGGTGTCGAACACCGTGTCCGCCAGTCTGACGGCCGATCTCACCGTCTACGACAACGGTCAAAGCAAGCTGAGCATCGAAACCGCGAAAGAGGCGGTTCTGGCGACCCGCCAGCAGCTGGTCTCGGTCGAGCAGCAGGTCCTGCTCTCGGCGGTGGAGGCCTATCTCGAAGTGCGCCGTACACTGGAAAACGTGGCGCTGCGGGAAAACAACGTTCGCCTCATCACGCAGGAATTGCGCGCCGCGCAGGAGCGGTTCGACGTGGGTGAAGTCACCCGCACCGACACCTCTTTGGCCGAAGCGCGGCTGGCCGCCGCCCGCAGCCAGCTGGCCGCGGCCCAAGGTGCGCTGACAATCGCGCGCGAACAATATCTTGCCATTGTCGGTCGTCTGCCGGGCGCGCTCGATCCGCTGCGCAGCCTTCCGCAACTTCCGGCATCCGTGGATGAGGCCAAGGCGATTGCGGTGCGCAATCACCCGCAGGTCAAGGCGATCCAACATCAGGTCGCGGCGGCAGAACTGAACATCCTGCGCGCCGAGGCCGCGATGAAACCGACGGTGCGCCTGTCGGGGCGTCTGAGCGTTACCGAAAGCTTCGACAATGAACGCTTCACGCGCGGAGGGTCCATCGGGCTCGAAGCCGGTGGGCCGATCTATCAGGGTGGGCGACTGACCTCGCTGGTCCGGCAATCCATGGCGAATCGCGACTCGGCACGCGGACAGTTGCTTCAGGCTGTCGATCAGGTGACGCAGAACGTGGGCAATGCCTATGCACAGCTGCGCATCGCGCAGGCCAGTCTCGAATCGACCGAGCGTCAGGTGCGCGCGGCCACGGTTGCGTTCCGCGGCGTGCGTGAAGAAGCGGCACTGGGCGCGCGGACAACACTGGACGTTCTGAACGCCGAACAGGAATTGCTCAATGCGCGCTCTGCACGGATTTCCGCGCAGGTGGACGAGGGGATCGCAGCCTATCGCGTGCTGTCGACCATTGGTCGGCTCACCGCGACCGACTTGCGCCTCAATGTTCAGCAATATGACCCGGTCAACTACTATAACCTGGTCAAAGACGCGCCAATTCAGAAAAGCAAGCAGGGTCAGCAGCTTGACCGTGTTCTGAAGTCCCTAGGGAAAAACTAAGTTTTTTCGCATCTGTTGTGCGATTGTCCATGCCAAGCTACTCTGGTGATCGAGGTAGCAGTGGTGAACCATGTCTGATCCCGTGACGAACGTGGAAATCGAGGATGTCCTGTCGTCCATCCGCAAGCTTGTTGCGGAAGAAGTTCGGTCGTCTCCGGTGGCGCGCAAGCCGGAAAAGCCGGGACGCCTGATCCTGACCGCGGCGCATCGCGTCCGCGAAGACACGCCGCCGCCGTCCGAACCCGTGCTTCTGACGCAGCCGATTCTTCCCGGAGAGTCACCCGCAGAGGAACGTGCGCTCGACGACATTCCGCGCGACGCCCGTCTGGCCGAGTTCGGTGAAGTCGAAGGCGCGTTTCCCGACCTCGACGCGGTGGAGCAATGGGACAGCCAACCGGATGCCCCGTCCGAGACAGGGCATCACGAGGCGGAGGGATGGGCCGATCCAGCCGACCACGAGGCTGAAGAGCACGCATGGGCTGACCCCGCCGATCAGGAGGCCGCGGCAGATGACTGTTCCGATCACCCCGGGGACGAGGCCCTGTCGCCTGACCAACAGGACGAGTCTGGCGGTGACCTAACCGACCCCGTGACAGATGCCGCGCGCAGTGAGCTCAATCGCCTGATCGAAGAAGAGGTCTCTGCCGCGCTTGCCCTGACGGCTGAGGACGATGCGGAGGAACAGCAGGACCTGTCCGAACACCGTGGCCGGAACGACGGGTCGCCGTCGGACGACACCCTGTCCGCGTCGGAAGACCCGGACGAACAGAGCGCGGAAGAAGCCGCTGACGAGGCGCTGTTCTGGGAATTGCCCGAGGATGAGCCTTCGTCGGAAGACGCATATGGTGTGGACGATCGGGAGGCCTCAGAGGCTGAAGCGTCGGACCCCCGGCATTCGCAGCCGGATGGGACCGAGCCCATGCCCGCGCCGCCCGCCGCCGCGCCGCTTCTCACACTCGAGGATAAGGTTGCCGCGCTGGGCCGTCTGGTGGCGCGGGACAATCCCGAATTCGAGGAAGAGCGGGACCGCCCGGATGCTGACGATCTTGCGGCAGCCGCATCCGAGCCGATGGTCTGGCCGGAAGCGCCGTTCGAGGACGCCGTCGAGGAACAGCCTGTCGAGGACGCCTCGAACGTGGTGCATGCAGCAGACGCATGGCCGCAGGCCCAGACCTATCACACCGAGGTGCGGCAGGAGGCCCCAACGGAAAGCCATGCCGTGCAGACGGTCGAGACCGACGATGTCGGAACGCTCGACATGGACGAAGAGATGCTTCGCCAGATGGTGATCGACATTGTCCGGCAGGAACTGCAGGGCGCGCTTGGCGAACGGATCACCCGCAATGTGCGCAAACTCGTGCGCCGCGAGATCCACCGCATGCTGATTTCGCAGGACTTCGACTGACCCACGACAAGGACGCGCGGATATCCATACGCGCGAAAGGTCAGGTCCAAAACAGAAAACGCGCCCCGAAGGACGCGCTTTCCTTAAAGATATCGACGGCTTAGGCGGCTTCGGCCTGCTGGGCAGCAGCGTTCCGGCGCTCGCTCTCTTCGCGCGACAGCGCAACCGAGGTGCGCACACCTTTACCGACGAATTCCATCAGCCCTGCAACAACGCGCTCGTTCGGGTCGATCCCGGCGCAGCTGAGCACTTCGCGACCATCGCGCGAGCGCGCCCAGCGGGCAATCTGCTCGGGGCCGTTGCCATATTTCTTGTCATCTGCGATCGCGTCATCCAATGCAGCAAGAACCACGGCAGCAAAAAGCTTGCGCGCGCGATTGCCTTGCTCTGCGTTGAAGGCGGTACCGTCAACGAAATCCTTCATGATCCGTCCTGTGATTATTGCTCTTGTGTTTTCCGGCGTGGAGTTGCTTATGGCGTATTCCTGACGATTCGGATACCCTAGTTTTGCATACCTTTTATGCAAAACATGCATGGCTTTTCGCGGGTGCGAAACGAAATCTGGTTGTCTGGACAGCGTACCATCACCCAGATATAGGGACGGTCAAAGTTGGATCAACCTTTTGACGAAGTTTTGCCATGCCCAAGATCAACGGTAACGAAATCCGCCCCGGCAACGTGCTGGAACATAACGACGGCCTCTGGGTCGCTGTGAAAGTCGACCATGTGAAACCCGGCAAGGGCGGCGCCTTTGCCCAGGTCGAAATGAAGAACCTGCGCAACGGGTCCAAGCTGAACGAGCGTTTCCGTTCTGCCGACAAGGTCGAGCGCGTGCGTCTGGAACAGAAGGACATGCAGTTCCTTTATGAAACCGACGGCAACCTCGTTTTCATGGACACAGACACCTACGATCAGGTCGAGCTTCCAGCCGACATTCTGGGCGAACGTCGTCCGTTCCTCCAGGACGGCATGACCATCGTGGTGGAATTCCACGACGCCGAAGCGCTGAACGCGACCCTGCCGCAGAAGGTCACCTGCCAGGTGGTCGAGACCGAGCCGGTCGTCAAAGGCCAGACCGCGGCCAACAGCTTCAAGCCCGCGATCCTCGACAACGGCGTCAAGGTGATGGTTCCGCCCTTCGTCGGGCAGGAAGAGATGATCATCGTGAACACCGAAACCATGGAATATTCCGAGCGCGCCTGACCTCGGGACCCGCGCGCAAATCCCCCGAAACCGCCGGGGGACGCATATGGATCAAAAGGCCTCCGGCATCTGCCCGGAGGCCTTTTTACATGCGAGATCTTACCAAAGACGACATACCCGACATGGTGCCGCTGTTTCGCGCGCTGCATCGCCATCACGTGACGGCCTTGCCAGAGGTGTTTCACGACGACGGGACCGATGCGCAGTTCGCAGAGCATCTGGCGCAGCTCCTCGACAGCGACGGAGCGGCAGTCGGCGTTTGGCAAGACGGAGGTCTGGTCGGCTATGCGCTGTTTCTCATTCAGACGCGTCCGGCGGATGTGTTCCGCCACGCTGAAAGACGCGCCTATCTCGACCATCTTTTCGTGGGTCCGGATCACCGAAGGGCCGGACATGCCAAAGCGATGATTGCCGCCATGGAAGATCGGCTTGCCGCGCAAGGGATCACCTTATGGACGGCGTCGCATTACGCTTTCAACACGGGCGTCGAACGGACATTTTCAGCGGCAGGGGCGCGACCTGACCTTGTGCGGGTCGCGAAACCTCTGACAGGGTCTGGATAAGGGCCAAGCCTGGCAAAACAGGCGTGGCCGCATTTTCGAAAGGTCTTTGCACCGTTCGGCCGGTTTCTGACTTGTTAACATCATGTATCGCATACCCCTGCCCACGGTGCGCACCGAGCGGGAAGGGTCACTCCCATGCCGCGACACATGAACTGACGATCTCTCGAATGCCTTTCGGGGCTGACCGCGAGAAACCGGTTTCACCAAGGTCCCGGGGGACACCCCGGCACATGAGAGCCCGTCAGGCCCAAGAGGGGCGGCGCCGCTTTCCGGAACATTGCAGAAGTCACAGCAGCCGGGCGATGCCCGAGCCACAAGACACCACCCCGGCGGGCTCTGTCCCGTTCGGGGCGCGTGCGCTGCGGACAGATCTAGACCGTCGCCGCTTCCTCGATCAACGCCACCTCTGCGCCGTCGGCTGTCATCTTGCCCTGCGCGCGGTCAAAGCGCAGATAGGCCAGACCCTGGCCGCCCGACTGCGTGTAAAGCGTTCCCGCCGCCTTGCCCTCGGCGAGGAGCTCCGTGCCGACCGGGGCGGCACCGTCGACCGACACCCGGGCCAGCCCCTTGCGCAGTTCGGTCTTGTGCTTCATCCGGGCGGTGACCTCCTGACCGACATAACAGCCCTTGCGGAAATCGACGCCGTTCAGCCGTTCGAACCCCATTTCAAGGATGAAACTGTCAGGCGTGAGTTCGATCCCGCTTTCCGGTACGCCAGCGGCGACGCGCCGCGCGTCCCAGTCAACACTGTCATCGCCGGGCTGCCCGTCATAGCCACGCCAGCCCATCGCCGGATCGCGCGGATCGCCAAAGGCGCCCTCGGGTGCCGGGCCCAGCCCGCGTGTCACGGACCGGGTGGTTTCTTCGATCCCGACCTTCGAGCGCAGCTTGTACATCGTGAGCGCCTGCTTGAGACCCGGCGCCAATGCCCTGTCGACATCCAGCAGGATCGCATCACCCATGGGCACAAGAAAGAAGTCTGCCCGGTACTTGCCCTGTGGGGTCAGCATGGCGGCATAGACCAGACCCTGGTCCAGTTTCCGCACATCGTTGCTGACCAGCCCCTGAAGAAAGTCCCGCGCATCTGCGCCCGTGATTTCGAATACCGTCCGCTCAGTCATCTCTGCCTCGTTGTCCTGCATGACAGAGATAACCGGCAAGCCCGGCTCTGCAAGGGGTCAGGCGGTGGCGGGCGCGCCCAGCACCAACCGCGAGAGCATCCGGTCGACCGACAGGGCGCCGGCTCCCTTGATCACGAGGGTGACAAGGATCAACATCCAGAAGGCCCGCTGATCGAGGATGACGCTGTCGGGCACCCGGTCGAACCACGCGCCCAGCGTTTCGGTATGGGCAATGCCGCCATGGCCATAGAGGTCGGTGAGCGATTGCACGACCACGAACCCGATCATGCCGAGCGCGGCCAGACGGGTGAAAAGCCCGATCACCAAGAGCAGTGGCAGAATGAACTCGGCCCATGTGCCGGCGACGACCACCGCCCAGTGGAAGACGCCCAACTGCGAGACATCATAGAGCACCGCTTCCATCTGTTTCGGGAAGATCTGCGCATAGGCCCCAGTCGAGGGGAGAAAGATCCCCATCAGACCATCGCCAAGCTTCGTGGCTGCGGATGCCCAGAAATAGACCAGCAGCGTGGCCGCAAAGACGACGCGGGCCAGCAACGGGATTAGCCCATCCAACCGGCGTTCGACCTCGGCAAAGACGGTTTCGTGGAGAAAGGCAAGGCGATCCATGATGTGGTCCTTCGGTCTGGAAAAGTCAGGTGTTCAAGGCAATTACGGCGTTGTTTGAGAGCAGCAGATCAAGCAGCGCAGCAAGGTCGAAGCTGTCGCCACCGGCGTCGATTGCAGTGCCGAACGGCGCACCTGCCAGCAGTGCAGTCAGCACGTCACCTGCGCCGGGGCCAAGGACATGGGGTTCGGGATCATATTCGGCGCGCAGGATCAGGACATCTTCGCCCCCGCCTGTCGGTTTGTCGCCGCCCCGCAAGGTGTAGCGCCAGATCGAGCCTGCAGGCCAGGGCGACCGGAGCAGGATCATCGAGGGGGCAAACGCAAAGCGGGTCGCCAGAAGCGCGTCTTCGTCCAGCGCCTGCAGCTCGGCTGGGTTGATGCCCGTGCTGTCGGCAGCGTGATAGCTCTGGCGCATGGCAAGATCGATGCGCGCGACATCTGCGAGATAGGGCAGGTGTTTGAGCTGGTCGAGGGTGGCGACGAACTCGGGCAGGCCCGCCCCGTAATGCATCATGAGCGGCGATTTCGGGGGAGACTGGCGCAGGAAGGCCCGTGCGACATGGTCGAAATTCTCGCGCCCGATCAGGCTCACCAGCGACGGGAAGCCTTCGGCCAGCGCTTCGCGAAGGGACACGGTGACGTTGTTGCGGTAGACGCCATAGCGCCGGCCGGCGGGACGGTTGCGGCCGTCGGTGAGGCCCTCCGGCTCTGGCGCGGACGGGTTGAGCAACCCGCCGCGAAACTCTGCCTGACGTGTCACGCGAGCACCCGCGTCAGGGCGCCTGCGGCGCGACGGGCCTCGTCGGCCAGAACCGGCCAGTCGGGGACATCGGTGTCCCACTCCACCAGCAAGGGCTTGGGGCCTGAGCGCGCCAGCGTATGGTCCAAGAGCGCCCACACGGGATCCACAACCTCGCGCCCGTGACTGTCGATCAGCAATGGCGCGCCATGGTCGTCTTCGTCCTCGTCATGGCCGCCCAGATGGATTTCTGCGACAGCGTCCAGCGGGTAGGCGTCGATATAGGCTTGCGGCGAATAGTCGAGATTGGTGGCCGACACGAAGACGTTGTTTACATCGAGCAGCAGACCGCATCCGGTGCGGCGCACGACCTCGGCCAGAAAATCGGTTTCCGACCAGGTGCTTTCCGCAAAGGCCAGATAGGAGGACGGGTTTTCGAGCAGCATTTGGCGGCCCAGAACCGTCTGCACCTCGTCAATGTGATCGGCAACGCGGGTCAGCGTGTCGTTGGTATAGGGCAGGGGCAGCAGGTCGTTCAGGAAGTGACTGTCATGGGTCGACCATGCCAGATGCTCTGAAAAGCTTGCCGGTTTCAGCCAGTCGCAGAGACGTTTCAAACGGGACAGATGCTCGCGGTCCAAGCGGCCTTCGCCGCCGATCGAGAGACCCACGCCATGCACCGAGATCGGAAACCGTTCGGCCAGAACATTGAGTTGGGCAATCGGGCGTCCACCGTCGCCCATGTAGTTCTCGGCGTGGATTTCGAACCAGCCGACAGGGGAAGGATCGCTCAGGATGCGCCAGAAGTGCTGGGGTTTGTACCCGACACCGGGCAGGTTTGGCAAAAGCGGGAAACTGTGTGACGCGTCGGGCATATCAGGTCTCGTGAGTGGTAAGCCGGGCAGATGCCCGGCTTACGCTTTGAGGGAGTGTCGGGTCAGATCAGCCCTGCGGCAGGTCGCGGCTCAGTTCTTCGAGCGATCCCATGCGGGCTGTGCCGTCTGCCATCGCGGGCAGTTCGATCTCGCCACAGGTGCCTGCATCGACCAGCGTCCATGCGTTGCCCTGATAGTCCACGGTCGAGGTGCCGGCGCAGGTTGTGCCCGGGCCTGCAGCGCAATCGTTCTTGCCGGCGAGCGACACACCGAAGCACTTTTCCTTGGCCTGGGCAGTGGCCGTGGTGGTGTGTGCCGCGAGGCTTGCCGCGACTGCGCCAACGATTGCAACGGTCTTGAGAGCTTTCGACATGAGAGGGTCCTTTTTGTGTTTCACTTCGAGTTAAACTGGGTCGGCGTGTCGTGTCCAGCGCCGATGACCCAACCATGACCTGCGGCAGGCTGCCGCGCCATTCACGGCGGTGTGTTTCACGCGCGCGTGACGCTAGGTGAACCAAGCATAGCAGAAATTTCCTTGATTTTCAGGGAAATGAAAAAGGCCCCGTAACAAAAACGGGGCCTTTTCGAAACGTTCCGGGACTGGAATGTTACAGAAGATCGGGGGGAGTCGCGTCTTTGGACAGGCTGCTCACGATATCCGCCAGCGATGTTACAGACGTTTGCTTCTCGCCCAGACGGCGGACGGTCACGGTGCGCTCCTCGACCTCGCGGTGGCCGATGGCAAGGATCACCGGGACCTTGCCGACGGAATGCTCGCGGACCTTGTAGTTGATCTTCTCGTTGCGGATGTCCGCCTCGGCGCGAACGCCCGCCTTGGTCAGTTCCGCCACAACCTCCTGCACGTAGTCATCAGCCTCTGACACGATGGAGGCCACAACCACCTGACGCGGGGCCAGCCAGAAGGGCAGTTTGCCTTCCCAGTTCTCGATCAGGATGCCGATGAACCGTTCGAACGACCCAAGGCACGCCCGGTGCAGCATGAACGGCCGGTGCCGGTCGCCGTCCTGACCGATATAGCTGGCCCCAAGGCGCTCCGGCAGGTTCGGGTCGACTTGGAAGGTGCCGCACTGCCAGACGCGGCCGATTGCGTCGGTCAGGTAGAAGTCGAGTTTCGGGCCGTAGAACGCACCGTCGCCGGGTTCGAGGGTGTAGTCCCGACCCACCGCCTTGATCGCGTTTTCCAGCGCGCCTTCGACATAGTCCCAGCTTTCGTCACTGCCGACGCGTTTTTCCGGGCGGGTGGCAAAGCGGATTTCGAACTCGGGGAAACCGAGCTCCTGGTAGACGTTTGCAAGGAAGTCGATGAACCGTGCGCACTCGGCCTGAATCTGGTCTTCGGTGCAGAAGATATGCGCGTCGTCCTGGGTAAAGCCGCGCACCCGCATGATGCCGTGCAGCGCGCCCGAGGGTTCGAACCGGGCACACGATCCGAATTCGGCCAGCCGCAAGGGCAGGTCCCGATAGGATTTCAGGCCCTGATTGAACACCTGCACGTGGCAGGGGCAGTTCATCGGCTTGAGTGCGTTGATGCGGGTTTGATCCTTGTTCCTGGCGCTGGCATCGTCGTTTTCGCCGTCACGGCTTTCGTCGACTTCCACGATGAACATGTGGTGCTGGTACTTTTCCCAATGCCCCGACGCTTCCCAAAGCTTGCGATCCACCACCTGCGGGGTGTTGATCTCGAGATACCCGCCGGCGCGCTGTTTGCGGCGCATGTAGTCCTGCAGGGATGTGTAGACGGTCCAGCCGTTGGGGTGCCAGAAGACCTGACCGGGGGCCTCTTCCTGCATGTGGAAGAGATCCATCTCGCGGCCCAGCTTGCGGTGATCGCGCTTTTCGGCCTCTTCGAGGAAGGTCAGGTACTGTTTCAGGTCATCGCGGTTCTTGAACGCCACACCGTAGATGCGCTGCAGCATCGGGCGGGTGTTGTCGCCAAGGAAATAGGCGGCCGAGACGTTCATCAGCTTGAACGCATCCGCAGGCACCTGACCGGTGTGCTGGAGGTGCGGACCGCGGCAGAGGTCCATCCAGTCGCCATGCCAATACATGCGGATGTCCTCGCCCTCGGGGATCCTGTCGAGGATCTCGACCTTATACGGCTCATTGTTGTCGGTGTAGTACTGGCGCACCTGATCGCGGGTCCAGAGCTCGGTCCGGACCGCATCGCGGGCGTTGATGATGTCTTTCATCCGCTTTTCGATGGCACCAAGGTCTTCGGGCGTGAAGGCCTCCTTGCGGTCGAAATCGTAGAACCAGCCATTGTCACGGACCGGGCCGATGGTGACTTTGACGTCGGGCCAGATCTCCTGCACGGCGCGCGCCATGATATGCGCAAGGTCATGCCGGATCAGTTCGAGCGCGGGCGCGTCGTCAGCCATGGTGTTGATGGCGATCTGCGCGTCGCTCTGGATCGGCCATTGCAGATCCCAGTGCGCCCCGTTCACGGTGGCGGAGATGGCTTTTTTCGAGAGGGATTTGGAAATGCTCTCGGCCACTTCGGCAGGGGTGACACCTGCGTCGAAGTTGCGTGCATTGCCATCGGGGAAGGTCAGGGAAATCTGGCTCATTGGCCCAGCTCCTCGTCAGTTTGGCGCCCACGGAACGCCCGGTTGCGGGTTATGTATCGTGCGCGGCTTTTGGCAGGGGGGGCGGGGCGCGTCAAGACAGGGCGGGTTGGAAACGACCCGGTGAGTCGGGTGTTTTGCCATCGGGCACGCAAGATTCTTGCGCGGTATACCAATGTATTATTGGAAATCGTTTTTTAACAATGGGTTGCCGATTTCTTTCCCTATGGACGAAAGCGACGCAATTGCTATGTATAACGACATTCCGCTATCGGAAACCTTTTGCGTCACGCGACACGGGAGAGCAGACAATGCCCGGCTACAACAAGACATTCGAACTGTCCGTCGAAGACATGGAGCTGATCGAGGACGCGCTGCGGACCACCAAGCGGTCCCTGAACTCGGAAGTTCTCAGCCAGGACGCAGACCCGCTGCGCCCCTGCGAAAGCACCCGCGCCGTAGATGCGTCGATGAAGCGGATCAACGATCTGTTGGGGCGTCTTCACAACCAGAAGAACTTTTACCGCCCCAAGAATGGCGCCTATATCGGCGGGTAACGCCACACAGAGCTGCATGAGCCTTGGGCATTAAGCGTTCGCCCGGGTGGGCGCGGAACGCGCCCGCCTTGGGGCGGGCGGACGCGTGCCTGTCACATGCGTGACAGGCGATCAATGCCAACCAATCTTCCTAAAACCGCGCGGCAAACACCGCGTAGGCCATGATCAGGCAACACGCCCATCCGATCAGGAAGAGCATCGGCCGGATCGGCATCTTGGCAAAGCCCGAAATCATACCGATGGCGTGGATCACACGCACCCAGAAGAACACGATGGCGGTCCAGTAGGTCAGTCCTGTAAACCCGTCCATCGCGTTCAGGATCAGCACCAGCACCGAAAACGGCAGCGCCTGTTCCAGCAGGTTCAGATGCGCCCTGTGCGCGCGATGCACCCATGCCGGAAACTGGTCGAGCGGGGTGGGGCGCACAAACGGGTCCGTTCCGGCAATCGCGTGTTTATTGACGCCGACGATGTAGGGAATCCACAGGCTCGCGGCGAGGATCATCAGGCAGGTGAGAATGCCGAGTTCGGTGGGGAAGGTCTCCATCACGCGGCTCCCTTCATCGCTTTGCCCGTTTCCAGGTACGACTTGAGCGACGAGGCCAGGCGCGCCCAGCCTTCGGCAAAGCCTTCCTGACCTGGGGCCATGTCGTAATGTTCGATGGTCAGCTTGCAGGTCTCGCCCTGCGGTTCGATCAGGTAGACCATGTGGGACGCGGGTGCGTTCGGCCCCATGAACAGAGGCTCGAACGTCATGGCAATGCGGGTCTTGGGATCCATCTGGGTGGTGACCTGCCGCAGCATCGGATCGCCATCGGGTTTGATGAACTCGGTCACGTTGTCGGGGCGCGCGTCGCCGCGGACCTCGTTGCACATGAAGTGATAGGCGGCCATCTGGTCGGCCTTGGTCAGCGCATCCCAGAGCGCATCCTGCGAGCAGCGGATGAAGGTCTGCATTATGAAATCGGGTTTTCCCATGCGGGTCTCTCTTTCCAATCGGGATTTCAGATCGCTCATCATCTGCGCCTGGGGCCGCAGGAAGGGCGCGACCCAGCGGTCGAGCATCTCCTGCAGGGGAAGAGCATTCAGGTAGTGGTATTTGAACCGCCCTTGTTTGCGCGGGATGACAAGATGGGCGTCTTCGAGAACCTTGAGGTGCTTCATCACGCCGAACCGGCTCATGTCGAGCTGCTCTTCCAGTTCGCTGAGTGACTGCCCGTCCTTGCGCCGCAGACTGTCAAGCAGCGCACGGCGGGCGGGGTCGTTGAGGGCTTTGAAGATCGTGTCCATGGAGTCGATTATAGGTTACTTATTAGTCACGTGACAATATGGTAACTTATCTGTCTCACTATCGAGTGCCAAGCCTCTGGTTTGGCGGATTTTTTCCGTATTTCGGGGAACTCTTCTGCCACGAACCGCGTTCATGAGCGGCCATCCCAGATACAGGAGGACTGCATGTCCGAGCCGCTCACCAACGCCTATGAAGACATCACCGGGGCGGACGATTCGGTTCGGGACCGCGAGGCGCGCAACGGGCTTCGGCACATGATCAGCCTGTCGATGACCAAGGTGGCGGACGGGCTGATCGATCCCAAGCTTGTGTTAAGCTGGCTGGCCGGTGCCCTGGGCGCGCCGGCCGCGGTGACCGGGCTTCTTGTGCCGATCCGTGAGGCAGGGGCGCTTCTACCGCAGATCGTGTTCGCGGGGTGGGTGCAATCACTGCGGCATCGCAAATGGGCCTGGGTTATTGGCTCGGCCGGGCAGGGGATCGCCGCGCTGGCCATCGTGTTTGTCGCTTTGACGATGGAGGGTTTTGCCGCTGGGGTCGCGCTCTGTGCTGCCTTGGCCGTGCTGGCGGTCGCGCGGGCGGCCTGTTCCGTCAGCTACAAGGACATTCTGGGCAAGACGGTCGGCAAGACGCGCCGGGGCGCGGTGACGGGGGTTGCCGGGTCGGTGGCCTCGGTCGCGGTGATCGGCTTTGCGGCGCTGCTGATGTCGGGGCTTTTGCGCGACGTGATGCCGGTCGTGGTGGCGATCACCTTGGCGGCCGCACTGTGGGGGGCTGCGGCGATCCTGTTTTCGTTTCTCGAGGAACGAGCGTCCGAGGACACAGAGGATACAACAGTCGACTTCACCCCGTTGAAGGAAAACCGGCAGTTCCGGTTGTTCATCGCCGTGCGCGGGTTGCTGACGGTGACGGCTTTGGCACCGCCCTATTTCGTGCTCTTGGGCGGAGGGCAATCGGCGTTGCAGGGCTTGGGCGCGTTGCTTCTGGCCTCGGCGGCGGCGGCCTTTGCGGGGTCTTATGTCTGGGGACGGTTGTCGGACAAATCCTCGCGCAAGGTGCTGTTCCTGTCGGGGATGTTGGCCGCCGGGTTCGCCACGCTGGCGGTGCTGGCGGAGGTGAGCGGCTGGGCCGGGACGGCATGGGCGATCCCGGTGATCCTGTTCTTCTTCATGCTGTCCTATCAGGGCGTCCGCTCGGCGCGGTCGGTCTATCTGGTGGACATGTCGCCCGAGGACGCGCGGTCCTCCTACGCCGCTTTGGCCAACACCGCGATTGGCGTGCTCTTGCTGATCACCGGGGCGTTCGGCGGGCTGCTTGCACTGGCGGGGCCGGTGGCGTCGCTCATTGGCTTTGCTGTGTTGTCGCTGGCGGGCGGGCTGCTGGCGCTGCGGCTGGATGAGGTGGAAAAGGGCTGACGCCTCTTGGGTTCCGGCGGGCTTTGCGTAAAGTCGTGCCAAACCGGAACGGAGGCAGGCATGACAGAGATACAGTATTTGGACGGACCAAACGGGCACCGACTGGCCTATGCACGGACCGCGGGCGAGGGGCCGGTGATCGTGTTCCTGTCGGGCTACAAATCCGACATGGAAGGCACCAAGGCGGTGCATCTGGAGGCCTGGGCCAAGCTGACCGGACGCGCGTTCCTGCGGTTCGACTATTCGGGGCATGGTGTGTCGGGCGGTGTGTTCGAGGACGGCTGCATCGGCGACTGGGCGCGGGATGCGCAGGCGGTGATCGAGGCAACCTGCGAGGGGCCGGTGGTGCTGGTCGGATCAAGCATGGGGGGGTGGATCGCGTCGTTGATGACGCAGCGGCTCAAGCATGTGGTGGGCTTTGTGGGCATTGCCGCAGCGCCTGATTTCACCGAGGACGGGTTCTGGGCCGGGTTCACCGACGAGCAACGCGCGCAGATCATGCAGGACGGGCAGGTCGTTTTCCCGTCCGATTATGGTGATCCCTATATCGTCACCCGTCGGCTGATCGAGGATGGGCGCGAGAATCTCGTGCTGCGCTCGCCGCTGCACATGCCCTATCCGGTGCGGTTGGTGCAGGGGACCGAGGACACCGCGGTCAGCCGCGACACGGCGTTGAAACTCTTGGATCACATCGAGAGCCCCGACCTGCGGCTGACGCTGGTCAAGGGCACCGATCACCGCTTTTCCGAACCGCAGAACCTGCGCCATATCGAAGACGCGATCCTCGAGGTGCTGGCCTGATCGCTGGATTTTGCAATCGTATGCAAAAACCGCTTGAGAGGCCCGCGCGCCCCGCTATGCTGAACCGGACAGAGGATCTGGGGAGGTGGCGATGGCCGAGTATCTCAAGCGGGGGAAACCCGAAACCGAACGTGCCGAGGATGATGCCAAGACCCGCGCGGTGGTCGAGGCGACGCTGGCAGACATCGAAGCGCGCGGCGATGCGGCGGTGCGGGATCTGGCTGCGAAGTTCGACAATTACACGCCCGAGAGTTTCCGCCTGACGCAGGCCGAGATCGATGCGCTGATTGCGGAGCTTAGCCCGCGCGAGTTGGCGGATATCAAGTTTGCGCAGGAGCAGGTGCGCAACTTCGCGCAGGCGCAGCGCGACTCGATGCTGGACATCGAGGTCGAGACGATGCCGGGGGTGATCCTCGGCCACAAGAACATCCCCGTGCAGTCGGTGGGCTGCTACGTGCCGGGGGGCAAGTTCCCGATGGTCGCCTCGGCCCATATGTCGGTGGCGACGGCGTCTGTCGCGGGTGTGCCGCGCATCATCGCCTGCACGCCGCCCTGGCAGGGCAAGCCGAACCCGGCTGTGATCGCCGCGATGCATCTGGGCGGGGCGCATGAGATCTACGTGCTGGGCGGGATTCAGGCCGTGGGCGCGATGGCCATCGGGACCGAGACCATCGAGCCGGTGCATATGCTGGTGGGGCCGGGCAATGCCTTTGTCGCCGAGGCGAAGCGGCAATTGTTCGGGCGGGTGGGCATTGATTTGTTCGCCGGGCCGACCGAGACCATGGTGATCGCCGATGACACGGTCGATGCCGAGATTTGCGCGACGGACCTGCTGGGGCAGGCGGAGCATGGGTACAATTCGCCCGCCGTGCTGGTGACGAATTCGCGGAAGCTGGCGGAAGAGACCTTGGCCGAGATCGACCGGCTGCTGGAGATCCTGCCGACGCGGGACACGGCGTCTGTGTCATGGCGCGACTATGGTGAGGTGATCCTCTGTGCCGACCATGACGAGATGCTCGCGGTCGCCAATGACATCGCCTCCGAGCATGTGCAGGTGATGACCGACCGGGACGACTGGTATCTCGAGCACATGACCTGCTACGGCGCGCTGTTCCTTGGGGCGCGGACCAATGTGTCGAACGGCGACAAGGTGATCGGGACAAATCACACTTTGCCGACCAAGAAGGCGGGGCGCTATACCGGCGGGCTTTGGGTGGGCAAGTTCCTCAAGACCCATTCCTATCAGAAGATCACCACTGACGAGGCGGCGACGCTGATCGGGGAATACGGCTCGCGGCTGTGTATGCTGGAGGGGTTCGTCGGGCATGCCGAGCAGTGCAACGTGCGGGTGCGGCGCTATGGCGGGGTGAACGTGCCTTACGGGAAGGGTGCGCCTTATCGGGACGCGGCGGAGTGAGCTTGGGAGCGGGACGATGCGGTGACGCATCGTCTGTTTCCGTGGACGGAAACACTGGGGCTCTGCCCCAGACCCCGGGATATTTTTGGCAAGAAGAAGCAGGGGAGCCTCATGTCTGAGGTCGATAGCGCAAAAGCGGTCATGGCGCCGGTGTTTGCCTCGATGCGATCTGGCGATTTTGAGGCGCTGGCGCGGGTTGCGCCGGAGGCGCTGTTTCGGATGTGCCATCCGTTTGGTGACCTGCAAGGCGCAGACGCGTTCATGCGGGAGTGCCTTGCGCCGTTGCAGGTGGCGTTGCCGGATCTGGAGCGGCAGGAGTTTATTCGCATCGCAGGCTTTGATGCGGAGGGCGCGCTTTGGGTTGGCTCGGGTGGGTCTTATTCCGGGCGGTGGGTCGCGCCCTGGCTGGGCATCCCGCCGACCGGGCGGTCTGCGGTGATGCGGTTTCACGAGTTCTACCGGATCGAGGGTGGCAGTGCGTCGAGATGCAGGCGATCTGGGACATTCCGGAGATGATGATGCAGGCGGGCGTCTGGCCGATGGTGCCGCAATTGGGGCGGTTTTGTCATGCGCCGGCGCCGATGACGCAGGACGGGTTGGGGCCGCATGATCCGTCTTTGTCGGCGGTCAGTGCGCAGCATGTGATCGACATGCTCACCGCGATGGTGCGGCATCCGTCGCAGGGTGGGCCGGAGGTGATGGAGCTGGAGCGGTTCTGGCATCCGGACTTCATGTGGTACGGGCCTGCGGGCATCGGCACGGCGCGCGGGGTGGAGGAGTTTCGGCGCTTCCACCAGATCCCGTTCCTGAACGCGATGCCGGACCGGGGGCAGCATCCCGAGGGCACGGTGCATCACTTCATGGCGGAAGGTGCTTATGTGGGTGTGACCGGCTGGCCCAACATGCAGCAGACGCTGTCGGGCGATGGCTGGCTGGGCCTGCCGCCGACGGGGCAGAGGATCACCCTGCGCAGTCTGGATTTCTGGCGGCTGGAGGATGGGCTGATCCGGGAAAACTGGGTTCTCGTGGACCTTCTGGATGTGTACGCTCAGATCGGGGTGGATGTGTTCGCCCGGATGAAGGAGTTGGCATGGAGCAGAGGGTATCGCTGATCACGCTGGGCGTGATGGATGCGGAGAAGGCGGCGGCGTTCTATGACGCGCTGGGTTGGCAGAGGGTCGAGACTCAGGACGGGGTGATCGCCTATGATCTGCTGGGGCAGACATTGGGGCTTTATCCTTTGGACAAGCTGGCCGAGGACATTGGCATCGACGTGGCGCAGCTTGGGCGCGGGGCGCTGACTTTGGGCTACAATGCACGGGAACGTGCGGGCGTGGATGACGTGATGGGCCGGGTCGACGGTGCCGGTGGGACCGTGTTGAAAACCCCGCAGGAGGTGTTCTGGGGTGGATATCACGGCTATTTCAGCGACCCCGAGGGCCATATCTGGGAAGTGGCGCAAAATCCGTTTTCGCCTTTGCGCGACGGTGATGGCGCATTTCGCTGGAACGGGTATTGAGACGCCCGCAAAGCATGTGGAGCCTTGAGACGCTGGGCCGGGTCCGGTTGTCGAAGCATTTCTACATGCGGGAGTTTCTCTATTCCGAGATCGGGAATTTTCACGCGCTTCAGAACATCCCCGACCATCCGGATCTGGCCATCTCGCGGGGGCGGGCGTTTTGCGAGACCCTGCTCGATCCTTTGCAGGAGACCTTTGGCCGGATCGCGGTGCGGTCGGGGTTTCGGTCGGCGGCGCTCAACCGGTTCGGCAATGATAACGGGCTGAACTGCGCGCGCAATGATTATCCGCTCGAGTGCCATATCTGGGATTTGCCCGACGTCGAGGTGGCGGGGGCGAGCATCGTGATCCCGTGGTTTGCGGATCAGTATGATCAGGGTCGGGACTGGCGCGATCTGGCGTGGTGGCTGTATGACCATCTGCCCTTTGCCGAAGTCTGGTTCTTTCCCAAGCTCTGTGCGTTCAACATCGCGTGGCGACCGGAGCCGCAGCGGCGGATCGACAGCTATATCGCGCCGAAGGGGACGTTGATCCGCGCTGGGCAGGAGCCGTCCGAGCCTTTGGAAATGCGGGCGATGCGTTATGTCGATTTCCCGCCGTTTCGCGGAATTTCCTACCCGTGATGCGGGGGCTGGACAGAGGCTCCTGCCCGGAGTAGCGTGATTTTGCACACCTATGCAAAGTGACGGAGCCCCCCTCATGCCCCTGCCCAGAACCCCGTCTTTCCGGCTTGATGGCAAACGGGCGCTCGTCACGGGTGGGTCGCGCGGGATCGGGCTGGGCTGTGCCGTTTCACTGGCCGAGGCGGGCGCGCATGTGATCGTTGCCGCGCGGAACGCGACGCAGGTGCAGGCTGCTGTCAACGAGATGGCGCAGGAGGGCATGAGCGCCGAGGCGCTGGTGCTCGACGTGACCGAGACCGACGCGATGCGCGACGCGGTGGCGGGGTTGGCGCTGCTCGACATTCTGGTGAACTCGGCGGGGCTTGCGCGGCACAGCCCTGCGCTTGAGACCACGCCCGAGGATTTCGATGCGGTGGCGGCGATCAACATCAAGGCGGCCTATTTTCTGGCGCAGGCGGTGGCGCGCCAGATGGTCGGGCGTGGTGGGTCGATCATCCAGATCAGCAGCCAGATGGCGCATGTCGGCGGGATCGACCGAGCAGTCTATTGCGGCACGAAACACGCGGTTGAAGGGATGACCAAGGCGATGGCGATCGAATGGGGGCCGGAGCGGATCCGCGTCAACACGATCTGTCCGACCTTCATTCTGACCGAATTGACCAAACCGACCTTTGACGATCCCGACAAGCGCGCCTGGATTGAAAGCAAGATCAAACTGCCGCGCGTTGGTCAGGTCGAGGACATCATGGGGGCGTGCCTGTTTCTGGCCTCGGACGCGAGTGCGCTGGTGACGGGCAGTTCTCTGCTGATCGACGGGGGATGGACGGCGGGATGACACGGCGCGTCACCTCCTTTGATGTGGCGGCCCGCGCCGGGGTGAGCCAGTCGGCGGTGAGCCGGGTGTTCTCGGGTGCCTCGGCCAGCAAGGCGACGGTGGACAAGGTGCGCGAGGCCGCCGAGGCGCTGGGCTACAGGCCCAATGTGCTGGCGCGGTCGCTGATCACCGGGCGGAGCCGGATCATCGGGCTGGTGGTCGCTTATCTGGGCAACCCGTTCTACCCGGATGCGCTTGAGCGGTTCAGCCGCGATCTGCAGGACGAGGGCTATCACACGCTGGTCTTTACCGTGCCCGAAGGGGCCGGAGACACCGATACGGATCGGATCATTCAGCAGATGCTCGACCATCAGGTGGACGGGATCGTGCTGGCCAGTGTGGGTTTGGGCGACGCGCTGGCGGCACGCTGCGAGGCGGCGGGCATCCCGGTGGTGCTCTTCAACCGGGGGCAGGCGGGCAGCGGTCTGGCGCAGGTCACATCGGCCAACCGGTTGGGCGGGGCCAAGGTGGCGGATTTTCTGGTGGCGGGGGGGCATGCCCGCATCGGCCATGTCGCAGGCTGGCAAGGGTCCTCCACCGGGCGCGACCGGACCGAGGGGTTCGTCGCGCGGCTTGCCGAGTTGGGGCAGGACTGCATTGGCGTGGAAGACGGGCGCTATGACCATGGCGAGGCGGTGCGGTTGACGGACCTTTTGCTGGCCAAGGGTGTCGACGCGCTGTTCGTCGGCAATGACCATATGGCCTTTGCGGTCATGGACCATCTGCGCTGCACGCTTGGTCTGTCGGTGCCGAATGACGTGTCGGTGGTGGGCTATGACGATGTGCCGATGGCGTCCTTTGCGGCCTATGACCTGACCACGGTGCGCCAGCCCGTGGGGCGCATGGTCAGGACCACTGTTGCGGCGCTCATTAACCAAATCGAAGACAAATCCGCGCAAGCGGAGGTGACAGAAATCGACGGGCCGCTGATCCTGCGCGGATCGGCCCGCAAACCGGAAGGCTTCGCATGAGAGGGTTCGACAACCGCTTCGCGGATTTCCCCGATTACATCCTCGGGATCACCAAGGAGATTTGGGAGGATCGCGGGCTTGGGGCGCGGATGAAGGACTATTACCACCCCGAGGTGATTGTCCGCACGCCCGGTGGCATCGGCTTTGGTGAGCCCGCGATGACGGCGGCGACGATGGCGACCTGTCACGAGTTTCCGGATCGGCAGCTTTTGGGCGAGGACGTGATCTGGTCGGGCACGCCCGAAGTCGGCATGCTGTCGTCGCATCGCATCCTGTCGACCGCGACCCATGTGAATGACGGCCAGTTCGGCCCGGCCACGGGGCGCAGGATCGCCACAAGGGCGATGGCGGATTGCTATGCCAAGAACAACATGATCAGCGACGAATGGCTGATCCGCGACAATGGCGCGATCGTCCGCCAGTTAGGGTTTGATCCGAAGGAATGGGCGCAGGCGCGTGTCGCGGGGCTCGACCCCGAAAGCCAGCCCTTCCGCCCGGCGGTCGATGTGCAGGGGCCCTATACCGGGCGTGGCAATGACAACGAATGGGGTGCGGCTTTTGCATCGCTGCTGACCCGGATCATGGAGGCCGAATTCTCGGTCATTCCGGCGCAATACGACCGTGCGGTGCAGGCGGAATATCCCGGCGGGCAGACCGTGCACGGGACAGCGGGCGTTGATGCCTTCTGGCTGGGCCTGCGGTCGGCCCTTCCATCGGCCCGGTTCGAGGTTCACCACCAGATCGGTCTGGATGAGCCGCGCATGCCGCCCCGTGCGGCGGTGCGCTGGTCGCTGACTGGGACACATGCGGGCTGGGGCACGTTCGGTGCGCCCACCGGGGCCGAGGTGCATGTCATGGGTATCTCTCATGCCGAGTTCGGCCCGCGCGGGTTGCGCCGGGAATGGACGCTGTACGACGAGACCGCGATCTGGATGCAAATTCTGGCCCATCAGGGCTGACAACACCAAGGGAACTGACCAATGACCCCGCAAGAGATGGAAGCCCGCATCGTCCGCTACGGCGATCTGCGCCCCTGTCGCACCGCCTTCATCGACGCCCACACGCCGGGCAGCAACCAGAAGGAAAACTTTACCATCATCGGTGGTGGCGTGTCGGAAAGCGCCGACCAGCACGTGCACATCACCGAAACGCCGGGGTTCAATATCGGCGCGGCAGGCCAGCCGCCCAAGTGCCGCAACTCGCTGCACAGCCATCGCACGGCCGAGGTGTTCTTCGTGCTCAAGGGCCGCTGGAGGTTTTTCTGGGGGCGCTGGGGCAATGCGGGTGAGGTCGTGCTGGAAGAGGGCGACATCTTCAACATTCCGACGGGCATCTTTCGTGGGTTCGAGAATATTGGCACCGATTACGGGATGATCATGGCGATCCTCGGCGGCGACGATGCTGGGGGTGGCGTGATCTGGGCGCCGCAGGTGATCGAGGATGCCAAGGATCACGGGCTGGTTCTGGGCGAGAACGGCAAGCTTTACGATACCAAGAAGGGGCAATCGCTGCCCGAGGGAGTGAAGCCGATGCCGCTGCTGACCGATGAGGAGCTGAAGGCGTTCCCCGAACCCAGCACGGCGGATGTGATCCCCGGCTATGTGGCGCGGTATTGGGACCTGATGGCGCTGGCCGACCGACAGCCGGCACGGGTGATCGGACCAGAGGGCAAGCTGAAGGACCGTCCGGGCTTTGACGTGGATTTCATCACGCGCGGGTCGATCCCGGAAGAGATGTACACGGTGGCAAGCCACGAGGTCTTGATGCCCATGCGCGGGCATTGGCGGCTGAGTTGGGACGGCGGTACCACCGCGCTCAATCCCGGCGATACGGTCGCGGTGCCGCCGGGGCTGGCGCACAGCGTTGTGCCTGCCATGACCGGCGAGGCGTCGATGTACCGGGTGCGGTCGACCGACGATCCGGCAGGGCCGACCTGGAAAGCCGCCTGATCTGGCCGTTCGGGTGTCCGGCGCTAGGTTGACCGCCAGACACCCAGAGCGGAGGCCCGGATGACCCAAGACACCCTGACCCTGCGCCCGGCCGAGGCGGCGGACACCGAAGCGCTTGATCGATTGTTCGGGCAAAGCTACCCGATCCTGCTCAAGCCCGACTATCCGCCCTCGGTTCTGGTGACGGCGGTTCCGCTGATCTCGAAGGCGCAACCGGCGCTGATCGCGTCGGGCACGTTTTTCGTCATCTGTGACGGGCCCGACATCGTGGGGGCTGGCGGCTGGACCATGCAAGCGCCCGGCGGCAAGCCCGGCACGCGCGGGGTAGGCCATATCCGCCATGTCGTGACGGATCACCGCCGCACCCGCGAAGGGATCGGGCGGCGGCTGATGGAGCACATCATCCTGCACGCCCATGCCTGCGGCATGATGCAACTGCACTGCCAGAGCACGCGGACGGCTGTTCCGTTTTATGAGGCGATGGGCTTTGTCGCAGAAGGTGAGACCGACATCGACCTGCGCCCGGGGGTCACCTTTCCCGCCGTTTTCATGAAGCGGTTTCTTGCCTAGGTTGACCTGCGTCATGGCATGATCGTGGCTTTTGGTGTGGAGTCGAACTCCAGCCAAAGGAGGGGCCCATGCTGACAATCACCAAACCGGAACCGAACCGAGTGGATATCGACCTGTCCGGCAAGATTTCGTCGGAAGAGATGGCGCAGGGGCTCGATGACCTGCTTGAGATGTCCCAGGACGTGAACAAGGGCACGATGCTTTATACCATTACGTCCTTCGCCTTTCCCGATCTTGGCGCGATTGCGGTCGAGATGGCACGGCTGCCCAAGCTCTTTGGTCTGCTGGGGAGGTTCGACCGCTGCGCCGTGCTGAGCGATGCCGCGTGGCTGCGCACCGCCGCCGAGGTGGAGGGGGCGTTCATTCCCGGTTTCGACATCAAGGCCTTCGATCTGGGAGAGCGGGAAGCGGCGGAGGCGTGGCTCAAAACCGGCATGGCCTGACTTGGCGCTTGCGGCTTCGGGGCCGAGAAGGTCTAGTCGCGGCATCCTTTCCTTTTGCAGGGTGCCGCTTTGCTTGAACTCAGACCCAATTGCGAATGGTGCGACAAGGACTTGCCGCCCGACGCCGAAGACGCGCGTATCTGTTCCTATGAATGCACCTATTGTGCGCAATGTGTGGAGACCGTGCTTCACAATGTCTGCGCCACGTGTGGCGGTGGGTTCACTCCGCGTCCGATCCGGCCCAAGGGCGCGTACCGGGCGGGCAAGACGTTGGGGCTGGCCCATCAGCCGGCAAGCACCGCCCGCGTGCAGTCGCGGTGGACGGTGGAAGAGGTGGAAGAGTTGAGCACGTTGCTTCGGGATGTCCCGCCTCAGGCGCGGTAGGCCTATGGTCGGCGTGGACGTCTGAACATGACGAAGACGGCGTCGGGCGACGGCCATCTTCGCTGCGTCACGTCCTGATCTCGATCACTTCCCGCTCGGTCACGATCATGTCGAGCGGCTGGTCCGTCGGCTCAAGCGGCAGGTCGTCCGCCTCTTGTGCGGCATAGGCAAAGCCGATGGCCAGTGTGGGGCGCTGGGCGCGCAGACCTTCGAGCGTGCGGTCATAGAAGCCGCCGCCATAGCCCAGACGCCCACCCGCGCGGGAAAAGGCGACCAGCGGGACGATCAGCACTTCGGGGGTTATAAGCCGCTCCACCGCTGGCACCGACGCGCCGAAGGGGCCGTCGACCAGCGCGCAGTCCGGCTCCCATTGCGAGAACACCAAGGGCTGTCCCGCGCCGCGGATCACCGGCACGCCCACCAGCCCGTGGGCTGCGGCCTCTGCCATCGCGGGCAGGGGGTCGATCTCGGTGCGGATCGGCAGGTAGCCGGACACCGGAACACCGCGATAACCCGCCAGCACTTGGCTCAGATGGCCCGCCGCACCGCGATGTCCGGCCTCATGGGCCGCCTTGCGCCGGGCGAAGGCCGCTTTGCGCGCTGCGGCCTTGCGCTCTTCCAGGGTCACAGCAGCACCACGACGGCAAGGCCGAGGAAGGCGAAGAAGCCGACCACGTCCGTGACGGTGGTCACGAAGGCGCCCGAGGCCAGCGCCGGGTCGATGCCCAGCTTTTCCAGCACGATGGGAATGCCCGTTCCGGCCAGCCCGGCCACGACAAGGTTGATCACCATCGCGGCGGCGATCACGTAGCCCAGTTGCGGAGAGCCGAACCAGACCAGCCCGACAAGGCCCATGATCACGGCAAAGGCCAGCCCGTTGATCAGGCCCACCAGCACCTCGCGTCGGATCACCCGCCAGACGTTTGAACCGGTGAGGTCCTTTGTGGCCAGCGCGCGGACCGCGACCGTCAATGACTGCGTGCCCGCGTTGCCGCCCATGGAGGCGACGATCGGCATCAGCACGGCAAGGGCCACCACGGTTGCGATCGCCTCTTCGAATTGGGCAATCACGAGGCTGGCCAGAATGGCGGTGATCAGGTTGACGAACAGCCACGGGAACCGCCGCTTTGTCGTTTCGATCACGCGGTCCGAGAGCGAGCTTTCGCTGTCCACACCGGCAAGGCGCAGCACGTCTTCCTCGTGTTCCTCGTCCAGTACCGCCATTGCGTCGTCGATGGTGATGACGCCCACCAGCCGTTCGTTCTCATCGACCACGGGGGCCGAGATCAGGTGATACTGGTTGAACGCATAGGCCACGTCGCCTTCGTACTGTGTCACCGGAATGACGTGAAACGTCTCTTCGACCAGCGATTGCAGCATCACCTCGCGGCGCGATGCCATGAGCTTGCCCAGCGTGACATTGCCCACCGGGCGCAGGCGCGGATCGACCAGCACGATATGGTAGAACTGTTCCGGCAGATCATCGGAATTCCGCAGGTAATCAATCGCTTCGCCCACGTTCCAATGCTCGGGGGCCATCACGACCTCGCGCTGCATCAGGCGGCCTGCGGAATATTCCGGGTAGGTCAGCGATTGCTGGACCGCGACCCGGTCGCTGATTTCCAGCGCATCGAGGATCGCGTCCTGCTGCGGCTGATCGAGATCCTCGAGCAGATCGACCACATCGTCGCTGTCGAGATCGCGCACCGCGTCGGCCAGCACCTGCGGCGACAGGATGCCGATCACCTCTTCGCGGATCGATTCGTCGAGCTCGGACAGGATGTCGCCGTCGAATTCCCGGTCGTAGAGTTTTATCAGACGCATCCGGTCGAAGGCGTTGATCTGTTCGAGAAGGTCGGCGATGTCAGCGGGGTGCAGCGGCTCCATCAGCTCGACAAGCTGTTCGCGGTCGTCCCGGTCCACGGCATAGAGGATTTGCGCAACCGCCTTGCGGTCGAGGCTGTAGGCAGCCTCCGACTCTTCGACCTCGGGTGCCTCGATGGTTTGATCTTCGCTCATCTTGCCCCCTTGCCGTGCCGTTCCTGTCACCTTTACGCAATCGGCTCGCAAGAAAACAGAGCAACCGCGCGATTTACCAACTCCGGATCTCAAGATAGGTTCGCAGGGCCAGTGTCAAAAAGAGCCTCCCATGACAAATCTCACGCTTCATTTGGGCCAGACCCTCTGGTTCGACGGCAATCCCATGATCGAGGGGCCCGAGGCTGCCCGGGTCGACGCCCATGGCGGCATCGTAGTGCGGGACGGACACATTCTGGCGCGCGGGACGGCGGACGATCTGCGCAGGGCGTACCCGCAAGCGGTGGTGGAGGATCACGGGCAGGCCCTGATCCTGCCGGGGTTTGTTGATGCGCATGTGCATTATCCGCAGACGGCCATGATCGCGAGCTGGGGCAAGCGGCTGATCGACTGGCTCAACACCTATACCTTCCCCGAGGAGATGCGGTTCGTTGATCCGGGCTACGCCGCCGAGATCGCGGGGCGGTATCTGGACCTCGCACTTGCGCACGGGACGACCACCATGTGCAGCTATTGCACGATCCATCCCGAAAGCGTGGACGCCTATTTTACTGCAGCCGCAGCGCGCGGGATGCGGGCTCTGGGCGGCAAGACCTGCATGGACCGCAACGCGCCCGATGGGCTGCGGGATACCGCACAATCGGCCTATGACGACAGCAAGGCGCTGCTGGAGCGCTGGCACGGGCAGGGCAGGGCATCCTACGTGATCACGCCGCGCTTTTCGCCCACCTCGACCCCGGACCAACTGTCCGCGCTCGGGGCCTTGTGGGCAGAACATCCCGACTGCCTGATGCAAACCCATCTGAGCGAACAGACCGACGAGATTGCCTGGGTGCGGGGGCTCTATCCCGAGGCGCGGGATTATCTGGATACGTACGAGGCGCATGGGTTGCTGGGGGCCAACGGTCTCTATGGTCACGCGATCCATCTGGAGCCGCGCGAACGCGACCGCCTTTTGGAGGTGGGCGCGGCTCTGATACATTGCCCGACCTCCAACACCTTTATCGGGTCGGGGTTGTTCGACATGGCGGGTCTGATGGCCGAAGGTCAGCGCGTCGGGTTGGCCACGGATACCGGCGGCGGGTCGTCCTTTTCGATGCTGCGCACAATGGCGGCAGCCTATGAGGTGGCGCAATTGCGGGGCGTCGCGCTGCATCCGTCCGCCTTGCTGTGGCTCGCCACCGAAGGCTCGGCCCGGTCCTTGCGGATCGCGGACCGCGTGGGGACTTTGGCCCCGGGGTCAGAGGCGGATTTCATCACCATTGACCTCGGATCAACGCCCGCCATCGCACAACGCAGCGCCCGGGCAGCGGACATCTGGGAGGCGGTGTTCCCGACGATCATGATGGGCGACGACCGCGCGGTGTCGGGCGTTTGGGTCATGGGCGAGAAGCGCGTCTGAGGGGGCCACTCTGTCGGCGCCATGCGCAGACCCCAGTTGACCTTTGCACATGTGGTTTCAAATAGCGGAGCAGCGCAACGGTGTGACCTTGGATGTGCCCGTGAAATCGCGGGAATGGGCAATGGACATATCCGAACAAATGACTTCAAGCTGCACGAAAACGGGGAGGATCGAAATATGGCACTGACTGCAATCATCGAAGCTCATGGCGGACCGGACCAGTTCAAACTGGTCGATCTCGAGGTGGGAGAGCCGGGCAAGGGCGAAGTCCGGATTGCCCACAAGGCCGTTGGCCTGAATTTCATCGACGTCTACCAGCGCACCGGGCTTTATCCGATGCAGTTGCCCCATGCGATGGGTATGGAGGCCGCTGGTGTGATCGAGGCGGTCGGCGAAGGGGTGACGCATCTCAAGGTCGGGGATCGGGCCGCCTATGCCGCGAATCCGCCCGGTGCCTATACCGAGGCGCGCGTCATGCCTGCCGCGCAGGTCTGTCCGCTGCCGGAAGGCATTTCCTTCGAGGAAGGTGCTGCGATGATGCTCAAGGGGCTGACCGTCGAATATCTGTTCCACCGGACAACGCCGCTGAAGGCTGGTGATACCGTCCTGTTCCATGCCGCGGCAGGCGGGGTCGGTCTTCTGGCGTGTCAGTGGGCGCGGTCCGAAGGGATCACCCTGATCGGCACTGCCGGCACCGACGACAAGTGCCAGCTGGCGCTCGAGCATGGGGCCACGCACTGCATCAACTACCGCAGCGGCGATTGGGTCGCCCAGGTACGGGAGCTGACGGGCGGCGCCGGTGTTGACGTGGTGATGGACGCGGTCGGCAAAGACACGTTCGACGGATCGCTGAAATCCCTGAAACCGCTCGGCATGATGATTTCCTTCGGCAATGCCTCCGGGCCAGTGCCACCGTTCGAGATCGGGTTGCTGGGAAAAATGGGGTCGCTGAAGATCACCCGCCCGACGCTCTTCACCCATATTGCGGATCACGCGACCTGCCAGGCGATGGCGCAGCATCTGGGCGAAAAGGTGCTCTCGGGCGATGTGAAGATCAACATCGGCCAGCGCTTTGCCCTGAAGGATGTGGCCGCGGCCCACACGGCACTGGAAGCGCGGCAGACAACAGGGTCAACGGTTCTGGAGATCTGAGCGCGACGCGCTCCATCCAACTCTGTTGCGTCCTTGGTCACCACGGACGCAACAAAGACATCGGATCGCTGCGGTACGACAGGTTGGCGCGCCCTTCGGAACCTGAATGCGACTGTGCTTCAGTGACATTTGGAGGGTGCAGTGACGTCTGTTGCCCGCCACCAAGGCCTGCGAGGTTTCTTGTCGTGATGGGTGGCGCGCAGTCCATCACGCGGGCCTCTACTGATGCCTCACATCGTTTAATTTTGCTTGGAGGCGTCAGATATCGTTAAGGCGATGTCCCTGACCTCTCCGACGGGGCATGCGTGAGACCAACGAGGCGGTTCGGCTTTGAGGTCAAACGCCCCGCGCATCGGCAGTTTAATTAAAACCGCTCCAACAGGGCGTTGCGGCCTCTGTCGATCTCCGACATTGCCGCATGCCTTCAGATTGCCTAAGCTTTACTGTAGACGCTCGCTTATTTTGCGGAACTGCCAAATTTTTTAGGATTTCCATTTCCATGGCTGAATTCTATACTATTTTCCCCGACTCCGAACGCCAGGACAGTTTTCCCGTTCCTCCGGCGTATTATCGCCCCGACGAGATTCTGCACCGTCCCGCGGAGAAGGAGGATTTTGACACGTCGTCCTCATATGTTGCAGACGGCACTCTTCCGCCGGAGGCCGTGATGCGGGCACGCAAACTCGAAATCAAGCTTGCCCGACATCACATCATCTCCTGGAAGATACTGCGAACCGCCTGGAACCGGGCTGTCCTGACCAAGTTGAACACCGTCTGTGCCATTCTGGTCCGGATGCTGACCGAAAGCGAAGGCCGGATCATGCCCGAACCGGGCGCCATCTGTTGGGCCAAGCGCAATTTGATCGTTGGGCCGTTGGGCAACGATCGCCTTTTCGATCCGGGCGACTCCTTGGATTTCGAAAGTCCGATTGCGATGAAAGGCCGACGCAAGGCACATGTCGCGGCCATGGTCGAACTTGGCAAACTTCTGCAGGCCTTCGGTGAGAACAACATCGAACCCGATGAATTCAGCAAGAAATTCATGAAGATGCACCGGTTCTGCATGAAGTTACGCGGCGAAGAGATCTGTGTCTTTGAAAGGGATGAATGGACGTTGATGGCACCGCCCGACCTGGCATGGGTGAAAAACCCGTGGGTTGCCGGGAATTGGCTGACGGTCAACAGGCCAGCGCCTCTCTGGCATCGCGGGTCCTATTCACCGGCGAAGGCAGAACGCTACTACTCGCCCAATGCCTCGGATCAAGAGAAGCGGACGAAGACAGCCATCCTGAAACGCCGGACCCACACGCGTTTCATCCGACAGGCGGGCGAAGACCCGCGCTATGCGATGTGGAAGTTCGTCACGTGACACCAGACGCCAACGCCTGTCAGGCAAGGCAGTCCGCTTTTGTAGGCAAAACGGTGAAATAAAAAACCGCGCCCAGATCACCCCGGCGCGGTTTTCAGTCACTGTCCGTGTGAACGGAAGGCTTATTTGATTTTGCCTTCTTTGTACTCGACGTGCTTGCGCGCGACGGGGTCGTACTTCCGAACAGACATCTTTTCCGTCATCGTCCGCGCGTTTTTCTTGGTCACATAGAAATGACCCGTTCCCGCAGACGAGTTCAGGCGGATTTTGATTGTGGTCGGCTTCGCCATGGGTCGTCTCCTGCACCGGGCAAGGACTGCCCGTGAATGTCTTCTTGAAGGCTGCCTTCTACCCGTGTCCGCGACTGAGTCAACCCTTCTTGCTGAGGTCTTTGCACAAAGGGTGAAGAAAAACGCGCGGAGGGCCTGTAAGCCGGATTCTGTCCCCCTTGGGCTGCCCCAAGGTTGGATGACCATTCCTCTGGGACCGATGTTGCCACCGGCCTCGTGCTGCCAACCCGGGGATCTGGGCTGAAGCGACCCTGCCGACGCGCGGCGCGATCCCCCTATTCGGCATTGCTCCCGGTGGGGCTTGCCATGCGGGCGCTGTTGCCAGCCCCCCGGTGGGCTCTTACCCCACCGTTTCACCCTTACCCCGGCGGACCGGGGCGGTCTGTTCTCTGTGGCGCTTTTCGTCAGGTTGCCCTGCCCGGGCGTTACCCGGCACCATTGCTTCAGGGAGTCCGGACTTTCCTCCCCCATACAGGGGCGGCCATCCGGCCCTCCGCGCCTTGCTGCCCTAGGCGATGGCGTGCATTCGGTCAATCCTCAAGAAGGATCGCCCAGTTCCGGCGGCTGTGCAGGATGCGAAGGATTTCGACACCGGACCCGCTGTCCGTGTAAAGGATGTTGTGCGATCTGTACGGATGCAGTCGAACGGGCGGGGACGTTTCGCTGCGCAAACGCCCGATTTGTGGTGTCTCGGCCAGCAGGTCGAACATGTCGAACAGACCTGTCATATAGTCGACTGCGGTCTCGACGCCCCAGGATTCGATGGAGTGGTCGCGAATGGCGTCGATGTCGCGCAGCGCAATTGGCCTCAGCGTGACCGCCATGTCTCAGTCACTGCGCCGCATCTTCTGCAGGAACGCCTCACGATCGAAAGGGCGTGCAGGACCACTTGCCAGCGCGTCGTCAATGATCTGCTGCAAGTCGTCCAGTGCCATCCGACGTTCCTGATCCCGGCGGATCAGGTCTCGGACATAGTCACTTGCATTGCTGTAACGCCCGGATTCCGTCTGCTTTTCCACCCAGGACTTCATCTGATCCGGCAGTGAGACATTCATCGTCGCCATAGCGTACCCCTTTGTGCCGATATTGGCAAAGTTTGCCAAAATGACAAGAGGTCAGCGCAGCACGTAAGGCTGATGCAACCACTCCCACAGCGCGTCATTGGTTTCGTCCGGGGTTTCCAGCGTCGGCAGGTGGCCCGCGTCGTCCAGCACAACCAGCCGCGCGTGCGGGATGAGCTCGGCCATGAAGGTGTGTCGCTTGACCGGGCAGAGCGCGTCATGCGCACCACAGAGCACCAGAGCGGGCTGGCGGATCTTGCGTAGGGTCGACTGCTGGTCGCGGCGGCGTTGCAGGGCGCGGGACTGTGCGATGAACACCTCGGGTCCCAGAGTGTGCGCCATATCCATCACCGTTTGCAGCACGGCAGGGCGGCGCGGGCCGGGGGCGAGGTAATTGGGCTTCAACTCGTCCCGCATCACCTCGGTCAGCTTGCCGGACTTGACCTTGACGATCTGCGGCTCGCGATTGGCGGCGATCTGCGGTGTTTCGGCCAGACAATTGGTGTCCATCAGCGCCACACGTGTGACCCGTTCGGGCGCGCGGCGCAGGATCTCCATCGCCACGATGCCGCCCATGCTCAGCCCCGCCAGCGCGAATTTGGGCGGCAGAAGCGGCAGGATGGCCGATGCGATCTCCTCGATCCGCTGCCCGTGGGTGATGGGCGCGACCATCACCGGATGGGTGGCGGAAAAGGTCCGGATCTGCGGCTCGAACAGCCGCGCGTCGCACATCATGCCGGGCAGAAAGACGACGGGTTCGATCATGGATCAGAGGCGCTCCGACGCCAGTGCGGCCCCTTTGGCCAGGGTTTCGAGCTTGGCATAGGCGATCTCGGGGTCCACCGCGCCGAAGCCTGCGAAGGTGCCGAAGCCGCAATCGCTGCCGGCGATCACGCGGTCGGCTCCGACGATGTCGGCAAAGCGTTCGATCCGCTGAGCGACGACTTCGGGGTGTTCGACGAAATTGGTGGTCGAATCAATGACCCCGGGGACGAGGATCTTGTCGTCGGGGATCTCGGATTTGCGGTCGCGGAACACGGTCCATTCATGCGCATGGCGGGGGTTCGAGGTCTCAAATAGAACCTGTCCGGCCTGCACCTTCATCAGCGTCGGAAATACGGTGTCCATGTCGATGTCGCAGACATGCGGGCCTTCGTAATTGCCCCAGCAGATATGCACGCGCACGCGGGCCGGGTCGATCCCGTCCAACGCGTGGTTCATCGCCTCCACATGGGCATCGGCGATCTTGACGAATTCAGCATCGGTGAGATCGGTGAAGATCATATGCCGCGAGAGGGCCAGGTCAGGGCAGTCGAGTTGCAGCATCAGGCCGCTGTCCACGATGGTGCGGTATTCGTCACGCATCGCGTCGGCCAGTGCGGCGAGATAGGCGTCGCGGGTGGGGTAGTAATCGTTCTGCAGGAAAAGCGAGATCACACCGGGGGAGGCCGCGTTCATGAAGGCCTCGGTCGCGCCATGGGCGGCCATCCCGGCCTTGAGATTGGCGATGTCGGTTTCCAACTCGCCCTGACCCTTGGATTTCACATCACCTACGCACATCGGGCGCGCGTATTTCGGTGTGCCACCATCCTCCTTGAGCCGTTCGAGGAAGGACGGGTACATCTTCAAGTCTGCGGGCGCGTTGCGCGGGCTGTCACCGTCGAAGCCGGTGTAGCGGTCCTTCACGTAGGTGGCGTAGCTGATCTTGGAGGTCTCGCCATCCGAGACGATGTCGATTCCGGCATGGGTCTGAAGCCGGACGGTTTCGGACGCGGCTTCGGCCATCGCGGCGTCGAAGGCGGCTGCGTCATACTCCTCGCCGTTTTCGCGCGCGAAAATGAAATCCACCACCTTCTGCGTGCGCGGCAGAGATCCGACATGGGTGGTCTTGATGCGTGTCATCGGCTCGGCCCCTTGTCCTGCATAGGTTTGCAGCGACACTAACAAATCGACCGCCGGGTGCCAGATGCTTCTAAGCATCTGGCAAAGCTTTTCCAAAAGCTTTGGCGGCTCAACCCATCAGCGCGCGCGCCAGGGCGTTCTGTCGCTCGACGACGCGGGGCAGGTCGATGGTGGTGACATGCCCGTCCCGCACGATCTGGCGTCCCTCGACCAGCAGGTGTTTCACCCGCGTGGGACCGGCCAGAAGCAATGCTGCCGGATCCCAGCTTCCGGCACTGTCCACGCCGGACACATCCCAGATCGCGATGTCTGCGCGTTTGCCCACGGCGATCTGGCCGCAATCGGGACGGCCCAGCACCTCGGCTCCGCCGCGTGTCGCGATGTAAAGCGCCTCGCGTGCGCTCATGGCGTCGGCGCCCTGAACCACCCGTTGCAGCAGCATTGCCTGACGTGCTTCGGCGACCAGATTGCCGGCATCGTTGCTGGCCGACCCATCGACGCCCAGACCAACGGGAACACCGGCATCCCGCATCCCGCGCACCGGCGCAATGCCGGATCCAAGCCGGCAGTTTGAACAGGGGCAATGCGCCACCCCGGTACGGGATTTGGCAAAAAGGTCGATCTCCTGCCCGTCGAGCTTCACGCAATGGGCGTGCCAGACATCCGGCCCTGTCCAGCCCAAGTCTTCGGCATATTGGCCGGGGCGGCAACCGAATTTTTCGAGGGAATAGGCGATATCCTCGTCGTTTTCGGCCAGATGGGTGTGCAGCATCACGCCTTTGTCGCGCGCCAGCAGCGCCGCGTCGCGCATCAGGTCCCGGCTGACAGAGAAAGGCGAGCAGGGGGCCACGCCCACCCGAACCATCGCGCCCTCGCGCGGGTCGTGATGGGTGTCGATCACGCGGATGCAGTCGTTCAGGATCGCTGCTTCGTCTTCAACCAGCGAATCCGGCGGCAGGCCGCCATCGCTCTCGCCAATGCTCATCGCGCCGCGGGTGGGATGGAACCGCATCCCGATCTCCTGCGCGGCGGCAATGGTGTCATCCAGCCTTGCGCCATTGGGGTAGAGATAAAGATGATCCGAGGTCAGCGTGCAGCCCGACAGCGCCAGTTCTGCCAATCCGATCTGGGCCGAGGTGAACATCTCTTCCGGACCGAAGCGCGACCAGATTGGATAGAGCGTCTGCAACCAGCCGAAGAGCAGCGCATCCTGCCCACCGGGCACCGCGCGGGTGAGCGTCTGGTACAGGTGGTGATGGGTGTTCACCAACCCGGGCGTTACCACGCAGCCTGTGGCGTCAATGGTCTCTTCCGCGCCGGTCAGCCCGGTGCCAACCTCTGTGATGACACCGTTTTCGACGCGGATGTCCGCCTGTGCCAATTCCGTCAATGCGGTGTCCATCGTGACGATGGTGGTTGCGTTCTTGATCAGGATGGTCATGCCGTTCCCTCCACACAAATCGTGCCCTTTTCGGTGAGGATAACCCGCCGGGGCGACAGAAAAGGAGCGGAAGGACTCGCCCGGGCGGGGTCAGGTGTAGCGCGGATCGTTGCGTCTGTCAGCCGTTCAGAAGCGCCATCGCCGCCGCATGCAGGTCCGGCGTGGCAGCGGCAAGCGTCGTGCCACCATCATGGGCGGGGCTTCCATCCCATTGGGTGACGACACCGCCCGCCGCTTCGATCACGGCAATCGGGGCCTGTACGTCATAGGCGTTCAGCCCCGCCTCGATCACGAGGTCGATCTGTCCGGCGGCCAGAAGCGCATAGGCATAGCAGTCGCAGCCGTAACGCGTGAGCTTGACCTTGGGGGTCACACGCTCGAACGCGCGGCGCTGCTCAGGTGTGCCGATTTCGGGGAAGGTCGAGAAAAGGATCGCGTCCGACAGGCGGGTTGTGGACTTGGTGCCCAGAGGTCCAGACCGGCCCGGTCCCGTCCAGTCACAGCGCCCGAGGCCGCCCATGAAGCGTTCGCCGACATAGGGCTGGTCGATCATGCCCAGCACGGGTCCGGTTTCGTCCGAAAGCGCGATCAGCACACCCCATGTCGGCGTGCCGCTGATGAAGGATCGTGTGCCGTCGATCGGGTCGAGCACCCAGGTGAGACCACTGGTGCCTGCAACCGTCCCGTGCTCCTCGCCCAGAATGCCATCTTCGGGGCGCAGTTGGGCCAGCACGTCGCGCATGGCGGTTTCAGCGGCGCGGTCCGCGACGGTGACGGGGTCGAACCCGCCAGCGAGCTTGTTATCGGCAGCCAGCCCAACGGACCGGAAATGCGGCAGGATCGCCGCGCGGGCGGCATCCGCCATGCGTTCCGCCACTGACCAGAGGTCAGCGGCATCATCCGTGGAAAATTCTGTCATGAAAGGCCTCCTGATCGCAGCCCGGACAGGGCTACCTCAGGCGACGGGCGCGCTCAAGCGACGTCTGACAGCACGCGGGCCAGTTCGAACAGGCGACGGCGTTGGTTCTCGGGGATCGCATAGTAGGACCGGATCAGATCCAGCGCTTCCTTGTCGCCCAGCAGATCGGCCGGGATCGATTCTGTCGCGACATTGGCTGCGGGCTTCTTTTCCGCATCTTCGATGCCTTCGAAGAAGAACGCCACGGGCACATCAAGCGCATCCGCGATGTCCCAGAGGCGGGACGCGCTGACACGGTTGGCACCGGTCTCGTATTTCTGGATCTGCTGGAATTTGATTCCGACTTTTTCAGCCAACTGCTGCTGGGTCATACCCACCAGCCACCGGCGGTGTCGCACGCGCTTTCCCACATGTACGTCAACAGGATGTGCCATCTTGCTCCCTTTCGCCAAACGCAACTACGTCTTTTTGTGTCGGACAGGATGATAGGCAAGGTTGCTTTAGCAAGTCTTAAGCTGAACAACCTATCCGGTTATTGATGGCGCGACGCTATAGCATGACAGGTATGAGGGCAAGATAATTGGGAGAGATCATGGGCAAACCGTTCATAATTTCCGATCAGAGCGCCGGTTTTGTAATCATCTGACCACAAACTTTGTTTGCCCCCCGTGACAGGCTGCGCGACCTAAGCCAAAGTCATATCGTCAAAATTTAATATGGGAGCCCGTCTTGAAGGCATTTCAGGTACAAAGTCACGATGTCGCACCAAATGTGGTCGATGTGGCCATCCCGGAACCCGGCACGGGAGAGATTCGCGTCCGAATCCACGCCTGTGGGTTGAATTTTGCCGACCTGCTGATGGTCAAGGGCACCTACCAGGACACGCCCAGGTTGCCCTTCACCCTCGGCATGGAGGTTGCGGGCACTGTGGATGCGCTGGGCGAGGGCGTCGATGGATTGGCGCCCGGGGACCGGGTGGCGGTGTTCGGCGGGCAGGGGGGGCTTGCGGAATTCGGCTGTTTCGATGCGCGTCGCGTGGTGCGTCTGCCTGATGGGATGTCGATGATCGACGCGGCGGCATTCCAGATCGCGTATGGCACCAGCCATGTCGCGCTTGAGCACAGGGCGCGGCTGCTGCCGGGCGAAACGCTGCTCGTGCTCGGGGCGGCGGGGGGTGTCGGGCTGACGGCGGTCGAGATCGGCAAGCTGATGGGGGCGCAGGTCGTGGCCTGTGCCCATGGTGCGGCAAAGCTCGATGTGGCGCGCGCGGCCGGCGCCGATCATCTGATCGACGCGGAAACGCAGGACATCCGGGCCGAGATGAAGGCGCTGGGCGGGGCGGATGTGGTCTATGACCCAGTAGGCGGCGATCAATTCATGGCCGCGTTCCGCGCCTGCAAGCCCGAGGCTCGGTTGCTGCCCATCGGGTTTGCGAGCGGCGACGTCCCGCAGATCAAGTCCAACCACCTGCTGGTCAAGAACCTGTCCGTGCTTGGTGTCTATTGGGGGGGGTATCTGCAATTCCGCCCCGAGGTCGTGACCGGGAGCTTGACCACATTGATGGACTGGTACGGTCAGGGGCGGCTCAAGCCCCATGTCAGCCATGTGCTGGCGCTTGAGGAGGTTGCGGACGGGCTGGAATTGCTGCGCAGTCGCGCCTCGACCGGCAAGGTGGTGATCGAAATCGCGACTTGATCCGAACCCGGCAAACGCGGCGCTTTGTTATCCGGCGGCGCGCAGATCGACGCCCGAGATCGCGGCGAATTCCCGGCGCAGCAGGTCGCAGAGTGGCTCTATGATCTGCGGCCGTGCCGTTCCCCGGTACAGCGCCACCGACTGATGACCGAGATCGGGCAGGTTCGCGCTTGCCGGGATCGGCGCGAATTGTGGTGGTTCATGCCCTTCGAGCACGGAGGTCACCGCGATGTCCGCGCAGACCGCCACTTCGATTGCCCGGTCGCTGTCCGAGGAGAGGACGAGATCCCAGGGCGTGCCGGTCCGTTCCAGCGTGCCGAGCGCCACCGGACGGAAGGAACAATGGTTGCAGAAGGCGACGGGCAGGGGGCTTGCCTTCCAGGCCTGTCCGCCCGGCGCGCCATACCAGCGCAGCGGCACCTTCATCAGGATTTCCGCCGCGGCCTCGGGACGGGTCTCGGTGGTCAGGATCACGTCCACATCGCCGCGTGCGAACTTCTCCTTCAGATCGCTCGAATAGGAGCTGAGCAACTGCAGCTTCACGCGCGGGAAGTCGCGCTGCATGGCCTTCATCACATTGGGGATCGCCGGGTAGATGATGTCGTGGGGAACCCCCAGCAGGATCTCACCTTCCCAGACAGTACTGGTGAGCTTGCCGTACACCTCGTCATTGAGATCGACGATGCGTCGCGCATAGGCCAGCAGCTGTTCGCCGGCCGCCGTCAGCACTACGCCGCGCCCCTGCCGGTCGAGCAGGGTCAGATCGAGGCTGTCCTCGAGCCGCTTGATCTGCATCGACACCGCCGATTGCGTGAGGTTCAGAAAGGACGCGGCGCGTGTGACACCGCCCGCATCGGCCACCGCGATGAACGACCGCAGCGTGGTGATGTCGAGATTGCGCATATATCACGATCCTTGATGGATGGGTTCAAAAACATTCGTTTCACATATGGTGATAGCAGGCGCATATGCATCATGCAATGCGATGGTTCTCTGCAAAACCATCACGAACCGGAAAGGATACGACATGGCTTACTACATCGACAGCGTCCGCGGACATGGCCGGGCTTCGGCACGTCGACCGCTCCTCGCCCGGATCGCCACGGCGTTTGCGCTGCATCGCAGCCGTGCCCGTCTGGCAACGCTTGATGCGCATCTTCTGGACGATATCGGGGTGGACGCAGGCGCGGCCCAAGCCGAGGCACGGCGCCCGATCTGGGATGCGCCCGACTTCTGGCGTGGCTGACCCGGACGGTCCGGCCCACCTCCAAGCATGGCCCGTGGCCGGACCTGTCCGCCGCAAGCTGCCTAAAAATGCATATGCCATGCATTTTTTGCGCCGATGTCGCGGCTTGAAAGCTTGAAATGCAGAAATGTAGACCCGATATTTGTCCCATCTCCCCCGCAGGTGCGGTGGGTTTCCAGTTTATTTCGGAGGGATAAATGGCTGAGTATAACACAATCCGGACGACCGGCGTTGCTGGCGCCCGAGCCGCCCAGATTGATGAGGGTCTGCGCGCGCACATGAACAAGGTGTATGGCACCATGTCGATCGGCATGCTGCTCACCTTTGCTGTCGCTTGGGCCGTGGGCACAAGCCCCGACCTGCTGGCGGTTTTCCGCGATCCTGCAACGCTTCAGCCGAACATCCTGGGCTGGATCGTCATGTTCGCGCCGCTGATCATGGTCTTTGCCTTTGGCGCTGCCATCAACCGGCTGTCCGCCGCCGGCGCGCAGCTTTTCTTCTACGTCTTCGCATCGGTCATGGGCCTGAGCCTTGCATGGATCTTCGTGGCCTTCACCGGCATGTCGATCGCGCAGATTTTCCTCGTAACCTCGATCGCCTTCGCGGGTCTGTCGCTTTACGGCTACACCACGAAGAAGGACATCTCGGGCTGGGGCGCGTTCCTGATCATGGGTGTGATCGGTCTGATCGTGGCGTCCATCGTGAACATCTTCCTCGCCTCGCCGGCGATCATGTTCGCGATCTCGATCCTCGGTGTGCTGATCTTCGCCGGTCTGACCGCCTATGACACGCAGAACATCAAGAACACCTATCTGCAGCACGCCGCACATGGCGACAGCGAGTGGATGGCGAAGTCGGGCATCATGGGCGCGCTGAGCCTGTACCTGAACTTCATCAACATGTTCATGTTCCTGCTGCAGCTGTTCGGCAATCGCGAATAAGCGGCACGTCTCTCCAACTGGAAAGGCCGGTCTTATGACCGGCCTTTTTCGTTGCGGGTCATTCCGCCTCATGTCAGTCCCGAAGAGCGGGCGGACCCTCCAGAATTTTATGGCGCGGCCCCAGAAACTTCGTACGAAGTTTCTGTAAAACCCTTAAAGAAATATTGAGAACGGCAGACATAAGAACGTGTGCGCTGCCCGAGGCGCTTCGGTTCTATTCGGTTCTTGATGCGCTCCGTCAACCCCAGGGATGGATCAGACGCCGACCTCGGGTCCAAGGCACATCATCGGCTCATCATTCTGCTGCGCTTCATAGAGCGTCGTCGCATTTGGGTCGTTCTCGAAGATCGCCCGCAACCCACCGGCTTCCTTGAAGAAGGTCCAGCATTGCGGCGTCGGATTGTCCTCGTAGACAAAGCAGATCATGTCGCCGTCTTCGTACCAGACACCGTCCTTGCACTGACCATCAAGGAACGACCAACGCACGCGGCGGTCCTCCAGATACTCTTCGACCCCGTAGGCCTGTCCGTTCTGGCCGAAATAGAGCGTCTTGCCGGTCACATAGGCTTCGAACTGCGCGCCATTCAGCGGCTCTGCCGCAAAGCACGGCGCCGCCAACAGAACCGCCAGCGCGGCAGATGCAAATCTCTGTCTCATGTCCGCGAGCCTATCCAAACCCGGAGCTCTGCACAAATGACATCGGCGTAAGATTTCCGAAATTCCACAGCGGTTGCCCATCCGCGCCTCCTGCAGGGCGGTTCACCCATGTTGAACGTCGTTTTCAGGCTCGTGGCGATGTCGCGCCTGTGCAAGTTTGCCGCCACATGCGAACAGAGGACGACCCAGATGGCATTGGACGAACGCAAAGGTGTTTGGAAATCCGGACGCGGCAAAGGCCGCAAGACGCCGAAGGGCCGCCAATATACCGATGAGGCACTGGCCGAGGTGCAGGCGCTGCTCGGCGACCGCCCCCGCCGCCGGGATCTGCTGATCGAATTCCTGCATCTGATTCAGGACGCGTACGGCCATCTGTCTGCCGCGCACCTGCGCGCGCTGGCCGAAGAGATGCGCCTGAGCATGGCCGAAATCTACGAGGTCGCCACTTTCTACGCCCATTTCGACGTGGTGAAAGAGGGCGAGACACCGCCGCCCGCGCTGACCATCCGCGTCTGCGACTCGCTCTCCTGCGAACTGGCGGGTGCGCAACAGTTGATGGCAGCGCTGGAAGAGGGGCTTGACCCCAAGCAGGTCCGCGTTGTCCGGGCCCCCTGCATGGGCCGCTGCGACACCGCGCCGGTGCTGGAACTGGGCCACAACCACATCGACCACGCCACCCCGGACAAGGTGCAGGCCGCCATCGCGGCGGGCGACACCCATGCGCATCTCCCCGACTATCAGGACCTCAACGCCTACCTGAAAACCGGCGGCTATTCCGCCCTGACCCAACTGCGCGCCAATGGCAACTGGGAAGACGTGCAGGAACAGGTGCTGGCGTCCGGCCTTCGCGGTCTGGGTGGCGCAGGCTTCCCGTCGGGCAGGAAATGGGGCTTCGTGCGCGCCAATCCCGGCCCGCGCTATCTGGCCGTGAACGGCGACGAGGGCGAACCGGGCACGTTCAAAGACCGCTTCTACCTCGAACGCGTGCCACATCTCTTCCTCGAAGGCATGCTGATCGCTGCCTGGGCGGTCGAGGCCGAGACCTGCTTCATCTATATGCGGGACGAATACCCGGCGGTGCTCGAAATCCTGCGCCGCGAGATCGCCGCCTTGGAAGCCACCGGCATGGTCGCCCCCGGCTATATCGACCTGCGCCGAGGGGCAGGGGCCTATATCTGCGGCGAAGAATCCGCGATGATCGAATCCATCGAAGGCAAACGCGGCATGCCGCGCCACCGCCCGCCCTTCGTGGCGCAGGTCGGTATCTTCAACCGCCCCACCTTGGTGCATAACGTGGAAACCCTCTACTGGGTCGCGCGGGTGTGCCGGGAAGGGCCGGAATGCCTGAACACCACCGAAAAGAACGGCCGCAAAGGCCTGCGCTCCTACTCGGTGTCGGGCCGTGTCGCCAATCCCGGTGTCTACCTGCTGCCTGCGGGCAGCACGATCACAGACATCATCGAGGCCGCAGGCGGCATGGCCGAGGGCCACAGCTTCAAGGCCTACCAACCCGGTGGCCCGTCGTCCGGCATCCTGCCTGCGACGATGAACGACATCCCCCTCGACTTCGACACGCTGCAACCGCACGGCTCCTTCATCGGCTCCGCCGCCGTCGTCGTTCTGTCCGACAAAGACAGCGCCCGCGATGCCGCACTCAACATGCTGCGCTTCTTCGAGGATGAATCCTGCGGCCAGTGTACCCCCTGCCGCGTGGGCTGCGAAAAGGCGGTCAAGCTGATGCAGGCCGAGCATTGGAACCAACCGCTGCTCGAGGAACTCTGCACGGCAATGGCCGATGCGTCGATCTGCGGGCTGGGGCAGGCCGCGCCGAACCCGATCTGCCTGACGATGAAGCATTTCCCCGACGAGGTCTGAGCCTTCCATCTTGCCCGGATAAGGACTAGGTGAAGGGGAACGACCCAGACACGGACGGTCCCCATGTCCTTTTTCGGCAAGCTGAAATCCAAGCTCTTCAAATCCTCGTCCAAGCTGGACGAGGGGTTGGACGCCATCGTTTCCGACGGTGGTGAGGAAACCCCGACCCCCGAAGCGCCGCCACCCAGCGACCCGAACCCGCCATCCCGGCCAGAGCCGCAAACGCCGCCGCCGGACGTGCCCGCACCGCCGACGCCGGAAGAGGTGCCTGAACCGGAGACCCCTGCGCCGGACCTGCCCGAACCCGACGCGCCCTCCGAAGTGCCGCAGCCCGACCTGCCGGAGCCGGAAGCCCCGCAGGAAATCCCGCAGCCCGATCTGCCGCAGGACACGCCGCCTTCACCCGGCCCGGATATGCCCGCGCCCGAGCCGACCCCGGTCAGCCCGCCACCTCCTCCGGTGGAGACCCCACGCCCCAGCGACCCGATCCCGTCCCCGCCCACCGAAATGCAGCCCGCTGCGCCGCTGGAAATACCCGTGCAATCGGTCGGCCTCGTCGACGAAACCCCGGTCGCCGAGGCGCGCAAACCCGGCTTCCTTGGCCGCCTTCTGGGCCGGACGACCGCCCCCACCGAAATCCGGCGCGAGCTGGATGACGACATGCTGGAACAGCTCGAAGAGCTGCTGATCCAGGCCGATATGGGCGTCGACACGTCTCTGCGCGTGACCGCCAACATCGCCGAAGGCCGCTTTGGCAAGAAACTCAGCGTGCGCGAAATCAAGGAACTGCTCGCAGGCGAAGTGGCCCGCATCATGGACCCGGTCGCCAAGCCGATGCCGCTTTACCCGACCAAGCCGCAGGTGGTGCTGGTCGTGGGTGTGAACGGCTCGGGCAAGACGACAACCATCGGCAAACTCGCCAGCCAGTTCCGCGCCGCCGGAAAAAAGGTGGTGATCGCCGCAGGCGACACGTTCCGCGCCGCTGCCGTCGAACAGTTGCAGGTCTGGGGCGACCGTGCGGGTGTGCCGGTTCTCACGGCTCCCGAAGGCTCGGACCCCGCCAGCCTTGCCTTTGATGCCATGACAAAGGCACAGGCCGAAGGTGCGGATCTCCTGATGATCGACACCGCGGGACGCCTGCAGAACCGTCAGGACCTTATGGAGGAACTGGCCAAGATCGTCCGCGTGATCCGCAAGAAAGACCCCGACGCGCCGCACAACACGCTTCTGGTGCTCGACGCCACGACAGGTCAGAACGCACTCAGCCAGGTCGAGACCTTCCAGAAACTTGCCGATGTCACAGGCCTCGTGATGACCAAACTCGACGGCACCGCCAAGGGCGGGGTTCTGGTGGCACTCGCGGACAAGTTCGGCCTGCCGATCCACGCCATTGGCGTTGGCGAACAGATCGACGATCTGCAACCTTTCGACCCCGAGGAATTTGCGGCCGCCCTGACGGGGCTTGGCACCGAATGAGACTTTCTCCGGTTTCCAAATACTTCGGGGTGAGGCGCGCAGCGCCGAGGGGCAGAGCCCCTGAGACGGATTTTGCAAAATCCGTCCGCCTCCCATGATCAGCGACTGGCTTGTTTCCATCGAAGGCACCGAAGCCGGGCAGCAGCTTGCCCTCTGGCTGGCGCTTCTGGCCGCCGTGCTGCACGCCGCGTTCGGCGCTCTGCAGAAAGGCAAACATGACCCGTGGATGTCGCGCGGGGCGATCGACATCAGCTACGGGCTGATGGCGGCCCCCTTTGCGCTTTTCGTCGTCCCTTGGCCAGAACCCCATATGTGGCCGATCTTCGCGGGCGCGTTCATCATCCATCTGGGCTACAAGCTCCTTCAGGCGCAGGCCTATACCAAGGGTGCCTTCACCGTGGTCTACCCGGTGGTGCGCGGCACGGGGCCGCTTTTTGCGGTCATCGGCGCCTATCTGATCTTCGGTGAGGTCTTCACCGGCACGCAATGGCTGGGCCTTGCCGTGTTGCTGGCGGGCATCTTCGGCCTTGCGGTCTACAACCTGATCTTTCTCAAAACAGCCCGCGACACGCTGCCTGCCGCGCTGGCTCTGGCCGTGGCCACTGGCCTTTTCGTCGCGCTCTACACCACCTATGACGCATACGGCATCCGCGCCACTGCCGATCCGTTCACCTTTCTGGCGTGGTTCTTCATGATCGACGGCATCGCCATGCCGATCATCGCCGCACTGCGCTATCGCAACATGACCCACAAACCCGCCCTCGGCCCGCTGGCTGTCAGAGGCGTGATCGGCGGGCTGGTGGCTTTTTTCAGTTTCGGCTCCATCATGGTGGCCACACGCCTCGACCAGGTGGGCGAAGCGGCGGTGCTGCGCGAGACATCGACCGTCTTTGCCGCGATCATCGGCTGGGTGTTCCTTAAGGAAACCGTGGGTCCGCGAAGGATTGCGCTCATGGCCCTGATCGCGCTAGGGGCTGTCATCGTGGAATTCGGAGGCTGAGACTTGGCACAACGGCATGTCCCGCAATGGGTGAAATCGGCACTGGAACTGGGCCCGGTGATCGGGTTCTTCGTCGCCTATCTCTGGGTCAAGGACGAGGTGTTCACCTTCGGCGGCACCGAGTATGACGGCTTCATCGTCGCCACCGCCGTCTTCATCCCGGTGATCCTTGCGTCCATGGGGCTGCTTTGGTGGCTGACCGGGCATATCAGCCGCATGCAGATCGTCACGGCCGTTCTGGTGGTGGTGTTCGGCGGGCTGACCGTCTGGCTCAACGATGACCGCTTCATCAAGATGAAACCAACCATGGTCTATTCGCTGTTGGGGGGCATTCTGGCGCTCGGTTTGCTGCGTGGTCAAAGTTACCTGCGCGTGGTGATGGGAGAACTTCTACCGATGGAGCAGGAGGGCTGGATGATCCTGACCAAGCGCATGACCGGCTTCTTTTTCCTGCTGGCTGCGTCGAACGAGATCATCTGGCGCACGCAAAGTACGGAGGTCTGGGTCTATTTCGAGACCTTCGTTCTGACCGGGGCCACCTTCGTGTTCTTCATCGCGCAGGCCGGGCTGATCCAGAAATATAGCACAGCCGAGGAAGACTAACCCCGCCTGTCGATCTTGGTCGTCAGGTGGATGAAGCTCTCCGAGCTTTGAACGCCTTTCGCCTCGGCAATATTGTCCAGGGTGCGGTCCAGATCCTGCGTCGTCTTCGCACTGATCTCGACCACCAGATCCACCCGCCCGGACACGGTGAACACCGCCTCCACATTCGTCAGCGACTGCAGCCGTGACAGCACCGCAGGCCCCGTGCGCGGCGCGATCGACACCAGCACGGTCGCCCGGATGGGCGCGGCCAGCGCATCGCCCCCGCGCAGGGTGAACCCGGCGATCACGCCCCGTTCCAGCAACCGGTCGATGCGCGTCTGCACTGTTGTGCGGGCCAGACCCAGCTTGCGCGCCACTTCCGCCACCGGCATCCGCGCGTCGCGGCGCAGGAGAGCGATCAATTCGGCGTCTGTTTCGTCGATCTGTAGGCTCATTCCGTCAGTCTGAGCGCAAATGAGTCTGTTTTGCAAGAACTGCCGACGCAAACCGACGACATTCGCAGGCACAGTTGAGAAAACAGAACCACATGAGGCAGTCATGGTTGCAGGGGCACAAGACAACACGGATGCAAGGTTCGACCGCGCACGCGTCGCGACGCTGATCCAGAGCACAGAGCCGGATGATCCGCTGGCGATCCTGCGGCCCGAGGTCCTGCGGCGTACGGCGCAAAGCTTTCGGCGCGGGTTTCCCGGACAGGTGAGCTATGCGGTCAAGGCCAATCCCGCACCCGACATCCTGCGCATTCTGGTGCAGTCCGGCATCACCGTGTTCGACGTGGCCTCGGTGCCCGAGATGTTGGCCGTCCGCGCCATCTGCCCCTCGGCGCGGCTGCATTACCATAACCCGGTTCGCTCCCGGTCCGAAATCGCGCAGGCCAAGGCGCAGGGGGTTGCGTCCTGGTCGGTGGACCGGATGTCCGAACTCGACAAACTGGGCGACCTGCCCAAAGGCACCGAGGTCGCGGTGCGCCTGTCGCTCAGGCGCGGTGGGGCAGCATATGATTTCGGCAGCAAGTTCGGGGCCGCGCCTGACGTCGCCGCCGACCTTCTGCGCGCGGTTGCAGCCCGGGGCCTGACCCCGTCGCTGACCTTCCATCCCGGCACGCAATGCACGGATCCGACAAGCTGGGCCGACTACATCGCCGCGTCCGCCAGCGTGGCCAAGACTGCCGGTGTGACGCTGACTTCCCTGAATGTCGGTGGCGGCTTTCCGTCCCTGCCGCGCGGCGGGGCGGCTTTGCGCCAACGCCTGTTCGACACGATCGACGCTGCAACAAAGGCGCATTTCCCGGACGGCACGCCGCAGCTTTGGTGCGAACCGGGGCGCGCGATGGTGGCCGAGGCGACGTGGCTCCTGCTGCGCGTCAAGGCGCGGGGCGACGGTGTTCTGACCCTGAATGACGGGCTCTACGGAGCTTTGGGCGAATGGCGCGACATGCCGGTGCCCAGCCGCTTGATCGCGTTTGATGCGCAGGGCCAGCCACTGGCGGGACCACCCAAACCCTTCACCATCTTCGGCCCCACCTGCGACAGTCTTGATCGGGTGCCTGACCCGTGGCGTCTGCCGGCCGCAATCGCAGAGGGGGACTATATCCTGATCACCGGGGCGGGCGCCTACAGTCTTGCGCTGGTCACCCCGTTCAACGGCTATGGCACACGCCAAGTGATGAACCTCGACTCTCTGCCCGAACCTGCTGGACAGTGCCGCCTCGCAGGCTAGTGTTCCTGCCGAAAGACCATGGTCATACGCGCGAGGAAAACATGGATAAATTTGGCAAGTCGCAACCGGTCAAACGGGTTGAAGATGTGCGATTTCTCACCGGGGCCGGGCGCTATGTCGACGACATCGCTCCTGCAGATGCGCTGCGGGGATATGTGGTCCGCTCGTCTGTGGCCCATGCCAGCATCGAAACGCTGGACGTGACCGCGGCGCGCAGCGCGCCCGGTGTGCATCTGGTGCTGACGGCTGCCGATCTGGCCGAGGCGGGCTATACCGAGGGGCTTTGGGGCACCACGATCCCGAACCGGGACGGCAGCATGGGCGCCTCGCCCTTCCGTCCGGTCCTGGCCACGGACACCGTGCGCTACGTGGGCGAAGCGCTGGCGTTCATCGTCGCCGACAGCCTGCAGGCGGCGCGTGATGCGGCAGAACTGATCGAATTTGACTACACCGACAAGCCGGCGCATCTGGGCCTCACCTCGGGTGGAGAGCCGCTGCATCCCGAAGCCCCGCGCAACGTGGCCTTTGACTGGGGCATGGGGGACGAGGCCGCGACAGCGGAGGCGTTCAAGACCGCGCACCGCACCGTCAGCCTCGAGGTCGAGGACAACCGCATCATCGTCAACGCGATGGAGCCGCGCGGCTGTTACGCCGAGATGGAGGGTGACCGCCTGCACTTTGCCGTCAATGCGCAAGGCGTGTGGGAGCACAAGAAACATATCGCCCGCGTGCTGAACATGGCCGAAGAAGACGTCCGCGTCACCAACCCCGACACCGGCGGCGGGTTCGGGATGAAGGCGATGCCCCACCCCGAGAATTTCCTGACCGCCATCGCCTGCAAGATGCTTGGCAAGCCGGTGCGCTGGATGTCCGAACGCACCGAAGGCATGTTGTCCGACAACGCGGGCCGCGATCTGCGCCACACCGCCGAATTGGCCTTTGACGAACACAACCGCATCACCGCCTACCGGGTGCAGACCGTGGCCAATATGGGGGCCTACAACTCGCATTTTGCGCAGGCCATCCAGACAAGCCTGTTTTCCAAGGTGCTGATGGGGGTCTATGACGTGCAGACCTCGTGGCTGCAGGTCGAAGGCGTCTACACCAACACCACGCCAGTCGATGCCTATCGCGGGGCCGGGCGTCCCGAGGCGATCTACCTGCTGGAGCGCGTCATGGACCGCGCCGCGCGCGAACTGGGTCTGGACCCGTGGGAATTGCGCCGGATCAACTTCATCAAGCCGCACCAGTTTCCCTACAAGACGACGACGGGCGAGACCTACGACGTGGGCGATTTCGACCGTGTGCTCTCCCGCGCCGAAAGCTTTGCCGACCGTGCCGGGTTCGACGCCCGCCGCGCCGCGTCCGAGGCGCAGGGCAAGCTGCGCGGGCTGGGGCTGTGTTACTACATCGAAAGCATCCTTGGCGCGCCGGTCGAGGATGTGAAGGTCACCTTCGACGAGGATGGTGGCGCGTCGATCTATGTCGGCACGCAATCGAACGGGCAGGGGCACGAAACCGTGTTCACGCAGTTCCTGTCCGACCAGACAGGCATCCCGGCTCATATGATCCGCTTCGTGCAGGGCGACAGCGACCTGATCGCGCGGGGCGGTGGCACGGGGGGGTCACGTTCGGTTACGATCCAGAACACGGCCACACTTGCGGCGGTCGAAAAGATCATCACGGCCTTCACGGCCTTCCTTGCCGAACAGAACGGCGTCGACGAGGCCGAGATCAGCTTTGATGACGAACAGTTCCGCGTCGGCACATCGAACGTCACACCGACAATGCTCGAAGTCGCCCAGATGGCGCGCGAGGCGGGGCGGACGGATCTTCTGACCTTCGACGCCACGGCGACCCTCGATGCGCGCAGCTTCCCCAACGGGGCGCATGTGGCCGAGGTCGAGATCGACCCCGATACCGGCCACGTGACCGTCGACCGCTACACGGTGGTGGATGATTTCGGCAACCTCATCAACCCGATGCTGGCCGAAGGTCAGGTGCATGGCGGGGTGGCGCAGGGGCTGGGTCAGGCGCTCACCGAACGGGTGGTCTATGACGAGGACGGGCAGCTCCTCACGGCAACGTTCATGGACTACGCCATGCCGCGCGCCGATGATATCCCCATGATTGGGTTTACCACAGAAGCGACACCGTCGGTCACCAACCCGATGGGCATGAAAGGCTGCGGCGAGGCGGGCACCGTCGGCGCGCTGGCCGCGGTCGCCAATGCGGTGCAGGACGCGATGTGGCAGCGCGGCGTGCGGCAGGCCGACATGCCGTTCACGCCGCAGCGGGTCTGGGGCATGTTGCAGGATGCGCGCATCGCGGCTGAGTGATACCGTTCTTGGCTGGTTCCGCCGGAAATTCGCGGCGGACCAGTCGCGGATCACGGTCCGCCGGGGCGCCCGCACCCATGTGATCATCCTCGACGGGACGATGTCGTCGCTCGAACCGGGATGTGAGACCAATGCGGGGCGCCTGTTCCGACTGTTGCAGGAGGTGGGAGGCGACCTGTCGCTGTACTACGAGTCCGGGCTGCAATGGTCCGACTGGCGCAGCGCGTCGGACATCGCAGTGGGGCGCGGCATCAACCGCCAGATCTGCCGCGCCTATGGATTTCTGGCCTCGCGCTACCGGCCGGGGGACCGCATTTTCCTGTTCGGGTATTCCCGGGGTGCCTATGCCGTGCGTTCGCTCGCGGGGGTGATCGACCGTGTGGGGCTGGTCAAGGCCGAACACGCTACCGAACGCAACATCCGTCAGGTCTATGCGCATTATCGACAGGCTTCCGACAGTTCGGCGGCGCAGGATTTTGCCCGCCTCTATTGTCATGACCGGACGCAGATCGCGGTGGTCGGGGTCTGGGACACGGTCAAGGCGCTGGGGATGCGGCTGCCGATCATTTGGCGGTTCACCAATGACAAACACGCGTTTCACAATGACCAGCTTGGCCCGTCGATCCAGTGCGGTCTGCATGCGCTGGCCTATCACGAACGCCGCATGGCCTACGAACCGGTGCTCTGGTCCTGCCCGCCGGGCTGGACGGGTCATGTCGAACAGGTCTGGTTCAAGGGTGTGCACAGCGACATCGGCGGTCAGTTGCGCGGTCGGGAAGAGGCGCGGCCGCTGGCCAATATCCCGCTGGTCTGGATGCTGGAGCGCGCGGAACACGCTGGATTGCCCCTGCCCGAAGCCTGGCGCAGCCGGTTCGAACTGGACCCTCACGCGCCGTCGAGCGGCAATTGGAGCGGGTGGGGCAAGCTCTTTCTCTATCGCAGGCACCGCCGGGTGGGTGCCGATCCCTCCGAGCGCATTCATGAATCGCTGCATGTTAGCGAACCGGTGGGCGTGCCCGAACCGATGCAGCCGTGAATTCTGACGAATCTGTGACCGGAGCCCCGGTTTTCGCCCTTTAAAACCCCTGCAGCGTACCTATTTGATTCTCAAGGAGCGCGGGCATGGAACACCCGCAGCACCTACACTGTCCCTCGTTCCAACACTTGCGCCCAAGGCCTCCTTGGGCGCTTTTTCTTTCTCGCGCGGCAGGGTAGAGAACGGTCATGACCTATTCCGACGATTTCCTGCGCACCGTCCTCAAACGTACCAAGACCGTTGCCGTGGTGGGCGTGTCGCTCAATCCGGTGCGCCCGTCCTATTACGTGGCCCGCTACCTGTCGCTCAAGGGATTCACCGTGATCCCGGTCAACCCGGGCCATGCCGGTGCCCGGCTTTTTGGGGCCGAGGTCAAGGCGTCGCTGGCGGATATCGACGCCAAGGTCGATATGGTGGACATTTTCCGCCGCTCTGACGCGGTGCCGCCCATCGTGGACGAGGCGCTGGAGCGGTTCCCGGACTTGCAGACCGTCTGGATGCAGATCGGTGTCGAGAACGCCGAGGCGGCCGCGAAAGCAGAGGCGCGCGGCGTGGATGTGGTGATGAACCGCTGTCCCAAGATTGAGTATCAGCGGTTGTTCGGCGAACTGCGCATGGGTGGGTTCAATACTGGGATCATCTCCTCCAAGCTCTGAGGCCGGGCGGGCGATGCGTCGACGCATCGCGGCGTTTCCGTTGACGGAAACGGCTAGGGTCGTCCGTTGGTGCGCCCTTGGTTCAAGCCCAAAGGACGACGCCCCAAACCCCGAAGTGTTTTCGAACCCGAGAAGTTCAGGACCGGTTTGCTTTTTCCTGCAGGCCGGACTGCCCCTGACGCTGGGCGAGTTCCGCCATCACGTCGGCCAGAGCCACATCGCGGGATTTCAGCAACACCAGCAGGTGGAACAGCACGTCGGCCGCTTCCGATGTCAGGCGGTCGCGGTCGCCCTTGATGGCTTCAATGATCGCCTCGATGGATTCCTCACCGAATTTCTCGGCGCATTTCTCGGGGCCTTTGGCCAGCAGTTTGGCGGTCCAGCTTTCCTCGGTAGAGGCACTCGCGCGTGCGGCGACGATCCGTTCTAGCTCTTCCAGCGTCATGTCAGCCTCACCGGGATGCCAGCGGCGGCCATGTGGGCCTTGGCCTCGCCAATCGTGTATTCGCCGAAATGGAAGATCGAGGCGGCCAGCACGGCGCTGGCACCGCCTTCGGTCACACCTTCGACAAGGTGATCCAGCGTGCCGACGCCGCCGGACGCGATCACCGGGACATCCACCGCATCGGAAATCGCGCGGGTGAGCGGCAGGTTGAACCCCGCCTTGGTGCCGTCGCGGTCCATCGAGGTCAGAAGGATCTCCCCTGCGCCCTTGGCGACCACGGTCTTCGCGAACTCCACCGCGTCGATGCCCGTGGGTTTGCGGCCGCCATGGGTGAAGATTTCCCATCGACCTGGCTCCACCGTCTTGGCGTCGATGGCGACCACGATGCACTGGCTGCCGAACTGGTCTGCCGCCTCGGCCACAACGTCAGGCTTGGCGACAGCGGCGGAGTTGAACGACACCTTGTCGGCCCCCGCCAGCAGCAGAGCGCGCACATCCGCAACGGTACGCACGCCGCCACCCACGGTCAGCGGGATGAAGCATTGTTCCGCCGTGCGCGTCACCACGTCGAACATCGTACCGCGGTTTTCATGGGTGGCGTGGATGTCGAGAAAGCAGATCTCGTCCGCCCCTGCCGCGTCATAGGCGCGGGCGGCGTCCACGGGATCACCGGCGTCGCGCAGGTCGACGAAATTGACGCCCTTGACCACACGGCCATCAGCGACATCGAGACAGGGAATGATGCGGGTCTTCAACATGCCTGTCGCGTACCCCGAAGATCGCCGCTTGTGAAGCCTGCGCATGTCGCATTATGCGTGGGACCCATCGAAAAGAAGGAGGTTTCCCATGTCCGACAGTTTTGCGCGCTATCCCAGCCTGTCCGGCAAGACCGTGTTCATCACCGGCGGTGCGTCGGGCATCGGCGCCGAAATCGTCACGGCGTTCGCCGCGCAGGGGGCCAAGGTGGGCTTTGTCGATCTGGACGGCCCCCGGGCGCAGGCGCTGGTGGAGGCGACAGAGGGAGACGTGGCCTGGGAAGAGGCCGATCTGCGCGACATCCCGGCGCTGCAGGCCGCCTTTGCCCGATTGAAAGACCGCTTTGGTCCAGCCGAGATCCTGGTCAACAACGCCGCTCGCGACGACCGCCACGATTGGCGCGAGGTCACGCCCGAGTATTGGGATGAACGGCAGGCGACCAACCTGCGGCATATGTTCTTTGCCATTCAGGCGGTGGCCCCCGACATGATCGAAGCCGGTGGTGGGTCGATCATCAATCTCAGTTCCAACAGCTGGTGGGAAGCCGTCGGCAACATGCCAGCCTATGTCACGGCCAAGGCGGCCGTGCATGGGCTGACCCGCACCATGGCGCGCGATCTGGGTGGGCATCGCATCCGCGTCAACACGGTGGTGCCGGGCTGGATCATGACCGAGCGGCAGAAAGAGCTCTGGGCCACGCCCGACGCGCTGGAGGCGCACAGACAGAACCAGTGCCTGCCCGACCTGATCGAGCCGGTCTATGTGGCGCGGATGGTGCTGTTCCTCGCCTCCGACGACGCGGCGATGTGCACGGCCAACAATTTCATGGTGGAAGCCGGGTCGATCTGACCGGTCACGGCAACGTGCCTTTCAAGTGACCTGCATCTCGCGGAGGCTGATGGGATCAGCCAGAGGGGGAAACTTATGAAACACCTGATCTTCGCCACCAGTTTGGCCCTTGCGGCCACAAGCGTCACGGCAGGCGACAATGGAATGATGCGCAAGGACAGCGCGATGGGCGTGGCCGAGACCGTGGATTCGATGGTCTCTGCGATGGAAGAGGCCGGGATCACGATCTTCGCGCGGGTCGATCACGGCGCAGGCGCGCAGTCGATCGGCGCGGATGTGGGTGAGATGCAGCTTCTGATCTTCGGCAACCCGAAGGTCGGCACCCCGGCGATTCAGGATGATCCGGTGGCGGGGCTTTTCCTGCCGCTCAAGGTGCTGGTCTACGAGGACGCGATGGGCGCCACGAAGTTCGTCTATGAGGAGCCTTCCGCAATGCTGGGCAAGCTGGGCGGCGTGTCTGAAGACGCCGCCTATCTGCAGACCATGGCGGGTGCGCTTGCGAAGTTCACCGATATGGTGGCGAACTAGCCGCGCAACGCGGCCAGCGCCGCTGTCAGGTCGATGGCGCCATCGTAAAGCGCGCGTCCCGAGATTGCGCCGTTGAGGCCCGCGCCGCAGTCGCGCAGGGCGATCAGGTCGCCCAGCGAGGATACACCGCCCGAGGCAATCACCGGGATCGACACCGCGCGCGCGAGGTCGGCGGTGGCTTCCAGGTTCGGGCCCTGCATCGCGCCGTCGCGGTTGATGTCGGTGTAGATGATCGCCGCCACACCCGCATCCTCGAAGGAGCGGGCAAGGTCGGTCACCATCACGTCGGTTTCCTCGGCCCAGCCCTTGGTCGCCACACGTCCGTTGCGGGCGTCGATGCCGACGGCGACATGGCCCGGAAAGGCGCGTGCCGCCTCGCGCACCAGATCGGGGTTTTCCACCGCGACGGTGCCCAGGATCACCCGCTGCAGACCTTTGTCGAGCCAGCGCTCGATTGTGGCCATGTCGCGGATGCCGCCGCCCAGCTGGGCGGGCACCTTGCAGCGGTCGAGAATGGCTTCGACCGCCGCCGCGTTCACCGGTTCCCCGGCGAAGGCACCGTTGAGATCCACCAGGTGCAGCCATTCGCAGCCCGCTTCGACAAATTCCATCGCCTGTGCGGCGGGGTCGTCGTTGAAGACGGTGGATTTCTCCATATCGCCGCGCAGCAGCCGCACGGCCTGTCCGTCTTTGAGGTCGATGGCGGGGTAGAGGATCATGGGTCGTCTCCGGTCAGATGTCGCACGCGCTTTGACATGACGGAACGGCACATGCAACGCGACCCCGCGTCAATCTTGATCGGTTTGAAAACCTCGGGTCAGAGTTTCCGCACCACTCTGAGGGAGGAGACAGAGATGAAACTCATGACACTTGCCGCAGGCCTCGCGCTGGCCGCCAGCGCCGCCTTTGCCGATCCGGTGGAAGGCACGTGGAAGACCCAGCCGGGTGATGATGGCAATTACGGGCTCGTTACGATCAGTGCCTGCGGGGCCGAAATCTGCGGCGTGCTGGGGCAGGGATATGACGCAAGCGGCAAGAAGATCGCATCGCCGAATATCGGCCGTCAGATGATCTGGGGCATGAAGCCCGAAGGCAATGGCAGCTACAAGGGCGGCAAGATCTGGGCGCCGGATCGGGACAAGACCTACAATTCGAAGATGACGCTGAATGGCAATCAGCTGAAGGTGGAAGGCTGTGTTCTGGGGATCTGCCGTGGCCAGACCTGGACGCGGGTGAAGTGAGTTGTCTCGCGGGGGCAGGCCCCCGCGACCCGGGGGGGGGGGGGGGGGGGGGGGGGGGGGGGGGGGGGGGGGGGGGGGGGGGGGGGGGCGGCC
>NZ_JALEGT010000072.1 GCF_022763305.1 Marivita sp.
AAGGCGGCGGTTGTATCGGGAATGGCGCCGTTGAGGGATTTCAACTGCGCCTTCATGTCCTTGAGTTTGTCTTTCCAGCTCATATCGTGCTCCTGAGATGTGTTTGGCCTGCAAGAGCATTCTGTCGCGCGACGGTCTTTGATGCAGATCAGGTGGCCCCTGTTGCGGTGCGCATCACGCGAAGCGCGCGACCGAAGAAGATGCCGGACAGTCCTCCTGCCAGCGTGCCGAAGGCGGCTGCATAGAGCGGAGTTGCCGCAAGCGACGGGGCCATGGCGTTGATCGTGCCGGTCGCGAAGTTCAGAAAGAACACCCCCATGACGGTGATCATGGTCATCCATTCGCCCCGCAAGCTGACATGAGAGCGGGTTGATGAGATGGTCCATTTGCCCTGGGCGCGAAATCCCAGAGCGGTTCCGGCCGCGTAGGCCAGTGTAAAGGCACCGATGGCGATCCACTGGGCGTCAAAAAAGATAACCGTTCTGAGTGTGAGAAGGCCAAGACAGGGCAGGGCGTAGATCACCGCTTTCGGAACCGTCCGCGACCGGGTCGCGCGCAGGCTGATGTAGAGAAGGCCCAGAAAGAGGGGCAGAACCCAGACGGGGATATTGGTGAGAACGTGCGGCATGTGGTGTCTCCGAATTGCGGTGTCGCCACTTCCGCAATCAGAGGGTCTTCCTGCCAGAGCGCCTTCGTGAAAGGCTGAATTTCTGCGTCAAAAGCGGGATACGCCGTTCACGATGCGCCGATGACGGAGAGTGCACACGGCGAAACGATGAAGGCCCCGCAGTTCTGCGAGGCCTTGTTCGGTTTTTCGCTGTCCGGGCGGAGGTTATCCGAGCAGACGACGCGCGATGACCTGCGCCTGAATTTCTGCGGCACCTTCAAAGATGTTCAGGATGCGCGCGTCACACAGGATGCGGCTGATCTTGTATTCCAGCGCAAAGCCGTTGCCGCCGTGGATCTGCAGCGCATTGTCGGCTGCAGCCCAAGCCACACGGGCACCGAGCAGTTTCGCCATACCCGCTTCGAGGTCGCAGCGGCGGCCTTCGTCTTTTTCACGGGCCGAGAAATAGGTGAGCTGACGTGCGATCATCAACTCGACCGCCATCATCGCCAGCTTCGACGCCACGCGCGGGAAGTGGATCAGCGCCTTGCCGAACTGCTTGCGGTCCTGCGAGTATTTCATGCCTTCGTCGAGGGCCGATTGCGCGACGCCGATGGCGCGGGCAGCGGTCTGGATACGGGCCGATTCAAACGTCTCCATCAGCTGTTTGAAGCCTTTGCCTTCTTCCATGCCGAGCAGGTTTTCGCCCTTCACTTTGAAGTCGTCGAAGTTGAGCGTGTATTCCTTCATGCCGCGATAGCCGAGCACTTCGATTTCACCGCCCGAAATGCCGGGATCCTGCCAGGGTTGCTCGTCGGTGCCGGGCGTCTTTTCAGCGAGAAACATCGACAGACCACGGTAATCGGTGGTGTCGGGAACTGTCCGTGCCAGCACGGTCATCACATGGGTGCGCGCGGCGTGGGTGATCCATGTTTTGTTGCCGTTGATGATCCAGTCGCCGTTTTCATCTTTCACGGCGCGGGTCCGCAGCGAGCCGAGGTCGGAGCCGGTGTTCGGTTCGGTGAAGACAGCGGTGGGCAGGATTTCACCTGAGGCAAGGCCCGGCAACCATTTGGCTTTCTGTTCGTCGGTCCCGCCTGCGATCACCAATTCGGCCGCGATCTCGGACCGTGTGCCGAGTGAGCCGACGCCGATGTAACCACGCGACAGTTCTTCGGACACAACGCACATGGAGTTCTTGGAAAGACCAAAGCCGCCGTGCTCTTCCGGGATCGTCAGGCCGAACACGCCCATCTCGGCCAGCTCTTCGATGATCTCCATCGGGATGAGTTCGTCCTTGAGGTGCCATTCGTGGGCGTAGGGCTCCACCTTGTCGAGCGAGAAACGGCGGAACTGTTCGCGGATCATGTCGAGTTCATCGTCAAGGCCACAGGCCCCGACCGTGAGTTCAGCGCTGCGCTCTTGCATCAGTTCGACAAGGCGAACGCGGGCTGCTTGCGTGTTGGCCTCTTGTGTGAGGCGCATGACCTCCGGTGTCATCAGAGCACGCATGTCATCCTGAGACAGGCCGATGTCCTGAAGGCGCACGATCTCGCCCTGGTTCATCTGGATGCCGCCGTAGATCTGCCAGAGATACTCACCGAAGGCGATCTGATGGATCAGGTGTTCCACCTCGCCAAACTTGCCATCGGCTGTCAGACGTTCGGCCCAGCCCTGCATCTGACGCAGCGATTCCGCATAGGTGGCCAGCCATGCAAGCCCGTGCGCTGCCGTCTGGTGCTCTTCGATCAGGGCCCCGGACACGCGGCCATCTGCCTCGACCATATCGCGCACGCGGGCTGTTGCCGTCTCGAGAATGGCCGTGACTGGTGCAACTGCGGCAGCCGTCAATGACAGCAGGTCGGGCAGGATCGTTTCGGTGGTCAGGGTCAGGTCTTGTCCGTCATGGGCCATGAATCACGTCCTTTTCAGCTTTGGGGCTGGATATCTATTTTGCAGGTGCAGCGCAACAAAAATACCCAACCAGACCTAAATTTGTTCCAATCTTTCGCTCTGAATCGCTGCCGTGCGGCGCCGGGCGGATGCACGTGCAGAAACAATAAAGGGCGAGTGCACCAGAATATGGTGCGCTCGCCCCTTTATTTCCAAGCGCCTTTCGACGCAGCTGCCTTAGCCGATGGCCGCGGCTTTGACGTCTTCGTCGATATACGGAACGTATTGCGCGAAATTGTCGGCGAACATCTGCACCAGCTTTTCCGCCTGCGCGTCATAGGCCGCCTTGTCATTCCAGGTACGGCGCGGATCGAGCAGCATGTCCGGCACACCTTCGACCTGGACCGGCACTTCGAAGCCGAAGTTGGGATCCTTGCGGAACTCGGCCTCGGCAAGGCTGCCATCGAGGGCGGCTGTCAGCAGGGCGCGGGTTGCCTTGATCGGCATCCGCTGGCCCGAGCCATAGGCTCCGCCGGTCCAGCCGGTGTTCACCAGCCAGCACGTTGCGCCATGTGACGCGATCTTCTCGCGCAGCAGATTGCCATAGACCTCGGGACGGCGCGGCATGAACGGTGCGCCAAAGCAGGTCGAGAAAGTGGGCTCGGGTTCGGTCACGCCACGCTCTGTCCCGGCAACCTTGGAGGTGAAGCCGGACAGGAAGTGGTACATCGCCTGCGCTGGTGTCAGGCGCGCGATCGGAGGCAGCACACCGAAGGCATCGCAGGTCAACATGATGATGTTCTTGGGATGCCCGCCCAGGGCCGTCGAAGACGCGTTCGAAATATATTCGAGCGGGTAGGCGCAGCGCATGTTCGCGGTCAGGCTGTCGTCCTTGAAATCCAGCTCGAACGTTTCGGGATCGAAGACCATGTTTTCGATGACCGTACCGAATTTTGTGGTGGTCGCGTAGATTTCCGGCTCGGCCTCGGCAGAAAGGTTGATCGTCTTGGCATAGCAGCCGCCTTCAAAGTTGAAGGTGCCGCGGTCGGACCAGCCGTGTTCGTCATCACCGATCAGAACGCGGTTCGGGTCTGCCGACAGCGTGGTCTTGCCGGTGCCGGACAGGCCAAAGAAGATTGCCGTATCCACCGGGTTGCCGACCGCGTGGTTGGCCGAGCAGTGCATCGGCATGATGCCTTTCTCGGGCAACAGGTAGTTCAGCAGCGAGAAGATGGATTTCTTGTTCTCGCCCGCGTATTCGGTGCCACCGATCAGGATGAGCTTCTTGTCGAAATTCATCGCGATCACGGTTTCCGAACGGCAGTTGTGTTTCTTGGGGTCTGCCTGGAAGGACGGGCAGTTGATGACCGTGAAATCGGCGGTGAACGTGTCGAGGTCGTCACGTTCCGGACGGCGCATCATGTGGCGGATGAAGAGGTTGTGCCACGCCAGTTCCTGAACGAAGCGCACGTCAATGGAGTGCTTGGGGTCTGCACCGCCGACAAGATCCTGAACGAAGTATTCGCGGCCCTTCATGTGCTCGAGCATGTCGGCGTAGAGCGCATCGAAGCCTTCGGGCGACATCGGTGCGTTGTTTTCCCACCAGATCGTGTCGGCCACGCTGTCGGTCTTGACGACGTGCTTGTCCTTGGGCGACCGGCCGGTGAACTTGCCGGTGGTCACAAGGAACGCCCCGCCATTGCCCAGAGTGCCTTCGCCGCGTTTCAAGGCCGCTTCGATCAGAGCGGGCTCTGTGAGGTTGTAATAGACATTGCCAAGCCCGGTGATCTGTTGATCCTCAAGCCGGAATTCCGGGTTCACCCGTCCAAATGTCATTTGCCAAGCTCCTGTAGCCGCGCTCGTAGCGGCAGTATTGAAGAGGGACGAAGAGTACGCGTCCCACCCGAAGCGGTGCGCCAAGGGTGATCGCCTCTTAGCATGTCGCTTCCAAATCTGAACAGGACGCAATCGCGCAGTTAGCGCAACCAAAACGGGTTTAGCGCAACCATGGCTGCTCTCCGCCGACCGTGGTGATGCAATTTAGCCATCCGTAAGGATTTTTAGGTCTCAATATTGCTGGCGTGGCGGAGTGATTCGCAGAATTGAGTTGGCGCAAACGGAAAAAAGACACATAATGGCGAAAAAAACATAATTGAGAGCAGTACAAGGAACACACTTCATGTCGAAAATCGCCCTTGTGGACGATGACAGGAATATCCTGACATCGGTCGCGATCACCCTCGAGGCCGAAGGTTTCGAAGTCGAGACCTATAACGACGGACAGGCCGCGCTGGACGCGTTCAACAAGAAGATGCCGGACATGGCTGTCTTCGACATCAAGATGCCGCGCATGGATGGCATGGACCTGCTTCAGCGGGTGCGCCAGAAATCCAAGATGCCCGTCATTTTCCTGACGTCCAAAGATGACGAGATTGACGAGGTGCTCGGTCTGCGCATGGGGGCGGACGACTACGTCAAGAAGCCGTTCTCGCAGCGTCTTCTGGTCGAGCGCATCCGTGCCCTACTGCGGCGGCAGGATGCCATTTCCGGCGATGCGGCCGGTGGCGAGGTCGAAGAGACCAAGCTGATGGTGCGGGGCAACCTGACAATGGACCCGCTGCGCCATTCCGTGTCCTGGAAAGGGCAGGATGTGTCGCTCACGGTTACGGAATTCCTGTTGCTGCAGGCGCTGGCACAGCGCCCCGGCTTCGTCAAATCCCGCGATCAGCTGATGGATGTGGCCTATGACGATCAGGTCTATGTCGACGACCGCACCATCGACAGCCACATCAAGCGTCTTCGCAAGAAAATGCGCTCGGTCGACAATGATTTCTCGGCGATCGAAACGCTTTACGGGATCGGGTACCGTTACAACGAAGAGTGACCATGGCACTGGTTGAAGGTGTGACCCACGGCAAGGACGGCGGGCGCAAGGATGCGGATGTTGTGCTCGGGGACGATTGGGTCGCCCCCGACAAAACAGTCGAGTCCGAAGTGCGCAGCATCCGTGAAAAGCGCGGATTGTTTTCTCTCAACAAATCGCCGCTGACCCGCAAGATCATCACCTTCAACCTGGTCGCCCTCAACTTTCTGGTCGCGGGTATTCTGTTTCTCAATTCCTCGCGGGACACACTTGCCGAACAAAAGGCCACGTCCGTCCGTATCGAGGCGGAACTGATCGCGAATGTATTCGAGGCGCAGGCGCTGGAGGCGCAGTCCGTCAACCTTGGCGTCGGCGAAGGCATCGACGTTGCACGGACCCTCGACACGCTCGACATGCGCCCAGGACGCGAAGTTTTCGTGTTCGACGCGGCCCGGTTTCTTGTCGGGAATGTCGGATCGACAGCCGGTCTTGGTGCTGGTGTGTCAGCTGCCGAAAAACCGACGGTGATCTCGGATTTTCTACTGTCTGTCTGGAGCAGCGTGTCGTCCGTGTTTCAGACGGATGCCGGCCTGCAACCCCTGACACTGGAAGACATTCTGCGCCGCCAGATCGAAGAGACCGATCCGACGGTCACACGGATCGAGCGGTCCGAAGGCCCCAACGGTGAAACGATCTTTACCGCGCTGAGCCCGATCCAGGTGGAAAGCGGCGTTGCAGGGACCATTGCTCTTGTCAGCTATGCGCCGGAAATCGACGCGGCGGTGAGGCTGGAACGCGAAAACGTGCTGCAGATGTTCGTGATCGCCACACTGGTGTCGATTGGTCTGAGCCTCGTTCTGGCCTCGACCATTTCGAACCCCATCTCGAACCTCGCGGATGCCGCCGAGGTCGGGCGTGACCGCAATCGCCGGAACGTGTCGTCGGGCCGTATCCGAATTCCGGACCTGACGGCCCGCCCTGACGAAATCGGGCGTCTGTCCGGGGCGCTGCGCGGCATGGTCGCCGCGCTCTATGACCGGATCGACGCCAACGAACAGTTCGCTGCTGACGTTGCGCATGAGATCAAGAACCCGCTTGCCTCGCTGCGGTCAGCCGTGGGCACGTTGCGCCTTGCCAAACGCCCGGATCAGGTCGAACGCCTGCTTGATGTCATCGACCATGATGTCCGCCGGCTGGACCGGCTGGTCAGCGACATCTCGAACGCATCGCGGCTGGACAGCGAACTGGTCAAGGAAGAAGAGGCCGAGTTCAATCTTCTCGACATGCTGCGCAATATTGCGCAGTTCCTGGGTGAAGATGCGAAACGTCAGGGGATCGAATTCATTTCGGACCTGCCGGATCGGCCCATCCTTGTGCATGGGCTCGAGGCACGGCTGGCGCAGGTTTTCGTCAATCTCATCACCAACGCGATCAGCTTCTGTGAAGACGGCGACGCCATTCGCATCTGGGCGCGCCGCCGCGAGAACCGTGTGCTGATCGTGGTCGAGGATACAGGTCCAGGTATCCCGGACGAGGCATTGACCAAGATCTTCAAACGCTTCTACTCGCAACGGCCTGAAACGGATTTCGGCAACAATTCCGGCTTGGGCCTCGCGATCTCCAAGCAGATCGTCGAAGCGCATGGTGGTGTGATCTGGGCGGAGAATATCCGCCCGACCGAAGCGGACGCCACATCCGAACCGCTTGGCGCGCGCTTTGTCGTGGGCCTGCCGCTTTAGGGCGCGCCATGCCCGATCCGGCCCCGCAGATCCTGCATGCTACTGCGGTCGCTTTGGGGGACAGGGCGGTTCTCATCACAGGCGCATCTGGCAGCGGAAAATCAGCACTGGCGCTTGAGATGATGGCCCGAGGAGCAATGCTTGTCGCCGATGATCGGGTGATCCTGTCGACGATGGGAGCAAAGGTCATGCTGGATTGTCCAGAGCCATTGCGCGGCATGATCGAGGCGCGTGGCGTGGGCCTTTTGCATGCGGAGTACAGGTCTCCGGTCGCACTGGCGCTGGCCGTCGACATGGACCAGACGGAGACAGAGCGATTGCCGCCCCATCGCGGCATCACATACCTTTCACAAACATTTCCGTTGCTTCACAATGTGGCATCGCGGCATTTCCCTTCTGCCGTTTTGCAATATCTACGAAGCAACGGACGGGCCGACACAGCGCCCTGAGCGACGAAGCAGAGACATGGCGACCCAGCCCAATCCGACCCGCGTTGTTCTGGTCACCGGCCCTTCGGGCGCCGGGCGCAGCACTGCAATCAACGTGCTCGAGGATCTCGGGTTCGAAGCGATCGACAACATCCCGCTGCGCATGATCAGCCGACTGTTCGAGGAAGACCCGCCCGGGCATCCTCTGGCCCTTGGCATCGACGTGCGCAACCGCGACTTCTCGCTCGATCGGTTGCTGGACTTGCACACCGATATGGTGAGCCAGACCGAAGGCAATGCCACGCTGCTTTATCTCGACTGTCGGCCCGACGTCCTGTTGCGGCGCTATTCCGAGACGCGGCGCCGCCATCCTCTGGCGCAAAGCGAAACGCCCGAGATCGGAATCGCCCGCGAGATCGAGCTACTTCAACCGATCGAGGAACGGGCTGATATCCTGATCGACACATCCAACTTGTCGCCGCACGATCTCAAGGCTCAGCTCCATCAATGGTTTGCGGATGCGTCGTCGCAGAAACTGTCGGTCGCTGTTCAGTCGTTTTCCTTCAAGCGCGGGATCCCGCATGGTGCGGACATGGTGTTCGATTGCCGATTCCTCGCCAACCCGCATTGGGAGCCGTCGCTGCGCGAGTTGACGGGCCTTGACGAGTCCGTCCGCACATTTGTGGCGGCCGATGGCCGGGCGCAACCATTCCTTGAGAAGATCGGCGATATGTTGGGATTTCTGTTGCCCGAGGTGGACCGGGAAGGGAAAACCCATCTCTCGGTTGCCATTGGGTGCACGGGAGGGCAACACAGGTCGGTTGTCGTAGCGGAACATGTGGCGCGGACCCTTGCAGAGCAGGGCTGGCGGGTGTCAATTGGCCATAAGGAATTGGCGCGCCGGGGGATCGCGCCCGCGGGCGGCGTTGTGCTGTCCGATCTTGGAGGGACGGGAGAGTGATCGGGATCGTGATCGTGGCCCATGGCGGTCTGGCGCATGAATACCTGTCCGCGGTGGAGCATGTTGTCGGCCATCAACCCGGCATGGCCGCCGTGTCGATCGACGCCGATCACAACCGGGATGCCAAGCAGAAAGAGATTTGCGCGTTGGCTGACGAGGTCGATACCGGCGATGGCGTCGTAATCGTGACCGACATGTTCGGTGGATCGCCCTCGAACCTCAGCTTGCGCGCCTGCCAGCCCGAGAACCGCAGGATCGTGTACGGCGCAAACCTGCCCATGTTGATCAAACTGGCGAAAAGCCGCGACAAGTCCGTGCCCGAAGCCGTACGTGCGGCATTGGATGCCGGTCGGAAATACATTGACAGTCAGGACGTAACGCTGGATCAGGGCGCCTGATCAGGTGGGTTGAGGGAGGCCCGGCATCATGTCCGCCACGGCGCAGCGCGTTTTGAAAATCGTGAACGAGAAGGGTTTGCACGCTCGGGCGTCTGCAAAGCTGGTCGAAGTCGTCGAAGGCTTTGATGCAACCGCTGAGGTGCGCAAGGACGGCATGAGCGCGTCGGGGGACAGCATCATGGGGCTTTTGATGTTGGCAGCTTCCAAAGGAACCTCTATTGAGGTAGTCACATCCGGGCCAGACGCAGAGGCCCTGGCCACCGCCATCGAAACCCTGGTGGCCGATCGCTTTGGAGAAGGCTGCTGATCTTTGTGATCGGCCGTGCCAACCGGACACAGGACGTCACGCTGCCATATGGTTGAAAGCTATCAGCACACATCGACGGACGCGCGCCCAGTGGGGCAGGTCGATGTGCCGTATGACAAGCGCAAGCTGAGCTACGCCAACACCTTTACCAATCCGTGGAAAGCCAACACGATCCGTGCGATGGAGTGGATGACGGGCAAGATCCCGCTGCTGCGGCTGGTGCGACGCTTTGAACGTATGGGCCCGGCCGAAGGTCAGGCGTTCTGGGGACAGGCGCTCGGGTTGATGGACATCCGTCTCGAAACGCCGCCCGAGCAAATCGCGCGTATCCCGAAAGACGGTCCGGTGATCGTTGTGGCGAACCATCCGCACGGGCTGGTCGACGGGATGATCCTGGCCGAGCTGATCGGACGGGTGCGCACGGATTACAAGATCCTGACGCGATCCCTGCTGACAGGGGTCACCGAGATCGAGGAATTCATGATTCCCGTCCCGTTTCCGCATGAAGCGGATGCCCGGGAACAAAGCCTCGAGATGCGCAGCCGCGCGATGGCACATCTCAAGAAGGGTGGGGTGATCGCGCTTTTCCCATCCGGCGTTGTTGCATCGAGCGACAGTTTCTTCGGTCCTGCGATCGAACGGACATGGAATCCGTTTACTGCGAACCTGATCCAGCGGTCCGGCGCGACGGTAGTACCGATCTTTTTCCCGGGACAGAATTCACGCGCCTATCAGATCGCAAATCAGCTGTCGGCGACGCTGCGGCAGGGCTTGCTGATCCACGAGGTCATTCATGCCTGCGGCAAACCGCAGGCGCCCATTGTAGGTGAGCCGATCCTGCCCGACGCGATCGAGGCTTTCGCAGGGCGCAGTCGCGATTTCGTGGCCTCCCTGCGTGAGACGACGATGGGGTTGGGCTCGGCGGATTAACGCGTCGGCACCGGGGTTTCACCGCGATAATCGTAGAATCCGCGCTGCGTCTTGCGCCCCAGCCACCCCGCCTCGACATACTTGGTCAGAAGGGGGCAGGGGCGATACTTGGTGTCCGCAAGCCCATCATGCAGAACGTTCATGATCGCGAGGCAGGTGTCGAGACCGATGAAATCCGCGAGTTCCAGTGGCCCCATCGGGTGGTTCGCGCCCAACTTCATCGACTGGTCGATGGAATTGACGTTACCGACGCCCTCGTAGAGCGTGTACACCGCTTCGTTGATCATCGGCATCAGGATGCGGTTGACGATGAAGGCGGGAAAATCCTCGGCCGAGGCGGCGGTCTTGCCCAGTTTCTCGACGACACCGAGGCAGGTTTCGTACGTTTCCTTGTCGGTTGCGATGCCGCGGATCAGTTCGACCAGCTGCATCACGGGCACGGGGTTCATGAAGTGGAACCCCATGAATTTCTCGGGGCGGTCCGTGCGACTGGCCAGGCGCGTGATCGAGATCGACGAGGTGTTCGAGGTCAGGATCGTATGCGGGTCGAGATGTGGCAGGAGGCTGTCAAAGATCTTCTGCTTGATGGCTTCCTGTTCGGTCGCGGCCTCGATGATGAGGTCGGTCTTTGCCACCTGCGGCAGGTCCTGCGTGGTGGTGATCCGGCTCATGGCCGCGTCACGTTCGGCCTGCGTGATTTTTTCACGACTGACCTGCCGGTCCATGTTGCGTTCGATCAGCGTGATGGCGCGTGTCAGGGCGTCTTCGCTGATGTCATTCAGGACAACATCATAACCGGCAAGAGCCATCACATGGGCGATCCCGTTGCCCATCTGTCCAGCCCCGACCACGCCGATTGAATTGACCGTCATGCAATTGCTCCATTCGTTTCGACGCAACAATGACTTGTGGACCGGGACGCTGCAAGGCGGATCGGTCGATTTTTAGCATTAGGCATTTGGGAACCGAATCGCGGCACTTTTCCTGTCGGGTGAAGAAAAGGGTTGGGTGTATGGATGTATCCTCCACGCACGATCAAGCGATTGATTATGCGCCCTGTCGCTATGGCGGGTCGCGTCTTTGGTTCCGGGGGCCGCGACGCGCGCTGCGGTCGCCTTACGTGGCCTGTCTTGGCGGGTCCAACGTCTACGGGCGGTTCGTGGCTGAACCTTGGACGCAGTTGTTGGAAACCCGGTGTGCCGCACCGGTGGTGAATCTCGGGGTCGAGAATGCCGGTATCGACGCCTACCTGAACGACCCGGGGGCGCTGTCCACCGCGGCACAGGCCAAGGTGGTTCTGATCCAGCTCACAGGGGTGCACAACACGTCCAACCGGTTCTACGCCACGCACCCCCGTCGCAATGACCGGTTTCTCAAGGCGTCGCAGGCGCTGATCTCGTTATATCCCGAAATGGACTTTACCGAGGTGCATTTCACCCGGCATCTGCTTGCGCGGCTGAACGGGATATGTCCTGACCGCTTTGCCATGATTGCCCGAGAAGCGCGCATGGCCTGGCAGGCGCGGATGAAGACGGTGATTGCCCAAATGAAGGGCAAGGTCATTCTGTTGTGGTTTGCGCAAAGCGGAATGGGTGACGATGCGGACTGCAAGATCGGGGAAGAGCCGTTCCTGACACGTAAGACGGTGCTGGGGCTTCTGCCGCATGTGCATCAGCTGATCGAAGTCGTCCCCCCAGAGTGGCGCGGCCCTGAAGAAAGCCTTGACGTTCCACCGTTCGAATTGACGCGGGCGGCGCATTTGCCCGGACCGGCGGCACATCGTACGGTGGCACAAACGCTGGCACCAGTGGTGCGCGACTTGCTGACATAGAAAACGGCGCGCCGGGTCTGGCGCGCCGTTCTTTCGTTCAAACCAGTCTCAGCCGAGCTTTTCGGTGAGTTCCGGGACCGCCTGGAAGAGGTCTGCAACAAGGCCATAATCCGCGACCTGGAAGATCGGGGCTTCTTCGTCCTTGTTGATGGCGACGATGATCTTGCTGTCCTTCATACCCGCAAGGTGCTGGATCGCACCCGAGATGCCAACGGCGATATAGAGATCCGGCGCGACAACCTTGCCGGTCTGGCCCACCTGCCAGTCGTTCGGGGCAAAGCCCGAGTCGACGGCTGCGCGGGATGCGCCCACGGCCGCGCCCAGCGTGTCGGCCAACTTTTCGATCATGGCGAAGTCGCTTTCCGACCCAACGCCACGACCGCCGGAAACCACGATGCCCGCAGAGGTCAGTTCGGGACGGTCGCTTGCGGCGACCTTGTCTTCGACCCATTCGCTGAGGCCCGGATTGTCGCCGGCTGCGATGGCTTCGACGGATGCCGAGCCGCCGGTCGGTGCGGCGTCAAAGGTCGAGGTGCGGAACGAGATCACCTTGGTCGCGTCCGAGGATTTGACAGTCTGGATCGCGTTGCCCGCGTAGATCGGGCGCTCGAACGTGTCGGCATCCACAACGGCGGTCACGTCGGTGATCACCATCACATCCAGAAGCGCTGCAACGCGCGGCAGAATGTTCTTGGCGTCCGTCGTCGCAGGGGCGACGATGTGGCTGTAATCGCCCGCAATCGATGCGATCAGGCCCGCGACAGGCTCGGCCAGGCGATGCCCGTAAAGCGCGTCCTCCGCCAGCAGAACCTTGGAGACACCTTCGATCGTGGCAGCTTCGTCAGCGGCGGCCTTGGCGGACGCGCCAGCAGCCAGAACGGTCACATCGCCCAGTGCCTTTGCAGCGGTCACGGTCTTGGCGGTGGCGTCCATGGCCAGTGCGCCATCGGTGATTTCGGCAATCAGAAGAACGGCCATTACACAGCTCCCACTTCTTTGAGTTTCGCAACCAGCTCGTCGACCGAGCCCACCTTGATACCTGCGGCGCGCTCTTCGGGTTCCGAGGTTTTCACGATCTCGAGGCGCGGTGTGACATCCACGCCGTAATCGGCGGCTGTCTTTTCATCCAGCGGCTTTTTCTTGGCCTTCATGATGTTCGGCAGCGATGCGTAACGCGGCTCGTTCAGGCGCAGGTCGGTCGAGATGATGGTCGGCATCTTGACCTTGATGGTCTGCAGGCCGCCGTCGACTTCGCGGGTCACGACAGCATGATCGCCGTCGATATCGACCTTGTTGGCGTACATTGCCTGCGACCAGCCCAGCAGCGCCGACAGCATCTGGCCGGTGGCGTTCATGTCATTGTCGATGGCCTGCTTGCCGCAGAGGACCAGCCCCGGCTCTTCTTCCTTGACGATAGCGGCCAGGATCTTGGCAACCGCGAGCGGCTCGATGTCGGTGTGGACGTCTTCGGCTGCAACCACGAGGATCGCGCGGTCGGCGCCCATGGCGAGTGCCGTCCGCAGGGTTTCCTGGCTCTGCTTGACGCCGATGCTGACGGCGACGATCTCGTCGGCTTTGCCTGCCTCTTTCAGACGAATGGCCTCTTCCACGGCGATCTCGTCAAAGGGGTTCATCGACATTTTCACGTTGGCGAGATCGACACCGGAACCATCCGCTTTGACGCGGACCTTCACGTTGTAGTCGATCACGCGTTTGACAGGTACCAGGACCTTCATGGGCGCGTTCCTCTCGTTGGGATCGCAGGGAAATCTGCGATTCTGATATTTCGTTCCGGGCAAGGGATACCCAACCCGAACCGGGGGAAACAGGGCAAAATCGTCACGTTAGCGCCATCGGACGTCGCGTTTCCGGGATAAAGACTGCTCCGGCTGCCTTTGGCAGCTTCAGTTGCAGATGTTCCGAAGCGCGCGCCATTCCTGTGCGGTCAGAAGCGGCACCGCCTCAAAGCCGGGAGGGGTAGCATCGCGCGCCGCTTGAATCCGGTCGCCCAATGCAGGGTGGCTCAGGAAATGCGCCACAAACGGGCCCGCCTCGCCGCCGAGGTCCCGGAACCGTTCGAACATCGTGGCCAAGGCTGCGGGGGCAATCCGGGCTTGGATGATAACGGCATGGGCAAAGACATCCGCCTCTGCCTCGGCCTCCTGGCTGTATTGGGCCTCGATCAGGCGTTCGGCCAGAAGCAGCACCGCAGCACCACCTGCGAAATCGCCGAAGATCAGGCCCAGCACACCTAGGGATCCTGCCGAACGAAGGGCGTGGCGCGTGGGGTCGCGACTGACGACATGGCCGATTTCGTGGGCAAAGACGGCGGCAACCTCGTCCGGAGTTTGCGCTTTTTCGATCAGACCACGGAAAAACACGATATAATTGCCGGGCAGGGCAAAGGCATTGATCATCTCGTGATCCAACACCGAGACGGTCAGCGGCTGTTCCTCGGGCAACGCGTCTTGCAGACGCGCTTCCATTTTCGCGAGGGCGGCCAACCCTTCGGGATTGTCGCAGACGGGCACCGGGTTCAGTCCGGTCTGGTCCAGGGCGGTCCGGATTTGGGTCAGCGTCACTTCGCCCAGCGCCCGCTCGCCTTCGGGGGGAATGAAGCGCGCGAGCTGGTTCGCCATCGTCGGCACAAGCACGAAGATGATGAGCGCAACGGAGGCGACAGCCGCAATCGCCCAGCCGATCAGAGGGCCACGCCGTGTGAGCTTTGGGCGTTTATGGCGGTTGGGCAGACGTGGGGCCAGAGTGTGATCGGGCAGGATGATGCGCCGAACCGGATCCTGGGACAGTTGCAGCACCATCTGGTCGCGCCCGGCCTGATCCGGCACTTCGCGGATCTCTGACAGGCGCCAGTGGATTGGAGGATGCGCGCCGGTGTCGGCAACCAGCGTCCCCGCGGATTCGTCGATGCTCAGCGACACTGTCCGTGGTGCGGACAGTGCCCCGTCGAAATAGATGCCAGTGGCGCGGAAGGCTTCGGGCACTCGACCCACTCGCAGCACGGTCATAGCGAAGCTCCCACGTCGAGCGCGTCGGCAAAGCCTTCTGCTTCTGCAAATTCATCGCGCGGGCGCTGGCGGATGGCGGACACGGTCGCGTCGGGCGACAGGGTCAGGGTCGAGAAATAGTGCCGGATGACGGGAAGGGTGATGAAGACATTGGTCAACGCGGACCACAACAGGAAGATCGTGAAATAGATCATGACGCTCAGCACGATGATGGCATAGCGGCCCATTCCGGCAATCGGCGCGACCATGTCGTCAAGACCCATTTCGGCCAGCATGTCTGCGGACTGGATCAACAAGAGAAGTATGCCGAGAACCATGAAGGGCAGGAACACCGCTGCGGCGGCAAGGAGTGTTCCCAGCACATAGATCATCATCACCCGGAAGCCACTGGGCGCCAGGGTGAAGCGGACGCCATCGATCGTCTTGGTTTCGGTTAGGCGACGCAGGCTGTCGACCCGAAAGTGGAAAAGCCCGTAAAATCCGGCCAACCCGGCCAGAAAGAAAATGCCCACACCCAGCGGGATGTTTTCAAACAGAAGAGCCAGACCACCCGTGATCGCCATCGCAAGCGCGACGAACATTGGTTTCATCGACGGATAGAGCATCGTCCATGTGCCGCCCTGATCCATCCGCGCCGTGCCGTAGAAGGTGCGGTCGGTCTTGTATTTTTCGAGCCAGAAGGTCATGCGCGGCAGCAGCAGACCAAGGCTCAGGATCGTGACGATCCAATGCAGAACCGCGCGCCAGGCATAGCCCCAGGCTCCGGGTTCGAGGCCAAACCGCAGGCCACGCCAGCGAGTGCGGGCCAAAATATAGCGACGGGCCCGGTATTGGGCGAAGAACCAGAGCGGAATGACGCCAACAAGGCTGACCGCATAGGCCGCGAAGTTGTCTTGAAACAAAGAAAAGCTCGCGAACATGAGGATCAGGTTCACGATGCCAATGTAAAAGGCCAAGACCACTACGGCGAACAGAAACCCGAGCAGCTTTTCCACCGGGTCTCCCACATATTCCAGAGGGTGGCCACCGGGGCGGATCGACGACCAGTACCAGCGGCGCAGGCGTGTGCGCATCCAGAAGCGGTAAAAGCCCAGCGTGAGCACAGTCAGCAGGCCGGTTTTCAGGGCCAGCCAGAACAGGGTGCCCCGCGTGCCGACAACCTCGGTGCGCAGGGAGTCCGTGTCAGGTGAAGGTGTTGTCTCGGGGGAAGCCGCGCGGGGCCATGCGTCCGGAGCCGGCGCGCTTTCCGGTCCATTCGGCGAGGTCGGTTTCTGTTCTGGTGCGTCCGGCCGGGTCGCGCCAGGTGAGGCCTTCTGCCAAGGTGAAGGTGGTTGCATCCGACAGGCCCCCGTCCTTGTACTTCTGCAGCCGCACGCCCTTGCCGCGTCCCATTTCGGGCAATTCCTCAAGAGCAAAAACCAGAACCTTGCGGTTTTCGCCCACGACCGCAACGGCATCGCCGGTCACAGGTTTGCACAGTTTCGCGCGTACGTCGCCCTTGACGTTGAGCACCTGCTTGCCTGCCCGCGTCTGCGCGACCACTTCGGTTTCGGGCACAATGAATCCATCTCCGGCGTTGGAAGCCACAAGCAGCTTGCGTTCGGGCTGATGGATGAAGAGCGACACGATTGCCGCCTCGTTCGGCAGGTCAACCATGAGGCGCAGCGGTTCGCCCATGCCGCGCCCGCCGGGCAGGTTGGCCGCCGGAATGGTGTAGAACCGGCCATTCGAGCCGAAAACCAGCAGCTTGTCCGTCGTTTCCGCGTGGAAAATGAAGCGCGGCCCATCCCCGTCCTTGAACTTCAATTCGCGGTTAAGGTCGATATGACCCGTCATCGCGCGGATCCAGCCCATTTCCGAACAGACGACGGTGATCGGTTCACGCTCGATCATGGCTTCGATCGGGACGTCCTCGACCTCGCCGGCCTCTGCAAAGGTGGTGCGGCGTTCGCCACCGGCGTAATTCTTGCCAAAGGTTTTCCTGGTCTCGCGGAGCTGATCCGCAATCGCGTCCCATTGCAGATCGCCGCTTTCGAGCAGGTCTTCGAGACCGGCGCGTTCCTCCATCAGGCGGTCGCGTTCGGCCACAAGCTCCATCTCTTCAAGCTTGCGCAACGACCGCAGACGCATGTTGAGGATCGCTTCGGTCTGCACCTCGGTGAGGCCCAGTTCGTCATCGCCCGACACCATCGGCGGCGAGACATAATCCCGCTCGTTAATGGCGCGGGGATGGTCCTTGCCCCAATCCTCGCGCATCAGGGCGGCCTTGGGATCGTCGTCATAGCGGATGATGTCGATCACGCGGTCGAGGTTGAGAAAGGCGACGATCAGGCCTTCCAGCACTTCGAGCCGGTGGTCGATCTTGTCCATCCGATGCTGGCTGCGGCGGATCAGAACCTCGCGCCGGAAGTCGAGGAAGGCGCGCAGAACCTCCTTCATCGAACAAACCTTGGGGGTCAGCCCGTCGATGAGCACGTTCATGTTCAGGCTGAACCGCGTTTCCAGATCGGAGTTGCGGAACAGCATGTTCATCAGAACATCCGGGTCCACGTTCTTGGTGCGCGGTTCCAGCACCATGCGAATGTCGTCAGCCGATTCATCGCGGATGTCTGCGAGGATCGGCACCTTCTTGGTCTGAATCAGTTCGGCCAACCGTTCGACAAGCTTGGATTTCTGCACCTGGTAGGGGATCTCGGTGACGACAATCTGCCATTGCCCGCGCCCCAGATCCTCGACCTCCCATCGGCAGCGCAAACGGATTGATCCGCGGCCTGTGCGATACGCCTGCGCGATGGACGCGCGATCCTCGACGATCACCCCGCCGGTCGGGAAATCCGGGCCCGGCACGTAGTTGAGCAGCGTATCGTCGCGCGCATCGGGCACCTTGATCAGGTGAAGACAGGCGTCGATCAGTTCTGATATGTTGTGCGGCGGAATGTTCGTCGCCATGCCGACCGCGATGCCGGATGCGCCATTGGCCAGCAGGTTCGGAAACTGCGCAGGGAGGACAACAGGTTCTTCCAGCGTGCCATCGTAGTTCGCGCGGAAGTCGACTGCGTTCTCGTTCAGACCGTCCAGCAGCGCTTCGGCCACGCTGGTCAACCGCGCTTCGGTGTAACGCGCAGCCGCCGGGTTGTCGCCGTCGATATTGCCGAAATTGCCCTGACCATCGACCAGCGGGTAGCGGACGTTGAAATCCTGCGCGAGGCGCGCCATCGCGTCGTAGATCGCGGCATCGCCATGCGGGTGGTAGTTGCCCATCACGTCGCCGCTGATCTTGGCCGATTTTCGGAAGCCGCCCGTGGAACTCAGACGCAGTTCGCGCATTGCGTACAGGATGCGGCGGTGAACGGGCTTCAACCCGTCCCGGGCATCGGGCAGGGCCCGGTGCATGATCGTCGACAGCGCATAGGTCAGGTACCGTTCCCCGATGGCTCGGCGGAGCGGTTCCGCAAAGTCGCGGGGGGTCATCTTGGGGTCGTCGACATCATCAGCCATAGATGATGTGATACTCACCCCCTCTGAGGCCGTAAAGCAATTGCGGGAATATTTTTTCTCTTTCCCCTTCGGAGGGAGCGGAGAATCGCGGTATTCCTCTGGAAGTGGTGGGCGAACAGTCTTCCGTGGGGGTTGTTATGAACAAGTACATTTTGATCGCATTCGCGGTCATGGGGTTTGGATTCTATGAATTGTCCGGTGGCGCCGATTTTGAGCCGGGCACGCAGTCGCTTGTCATCTTTGCGGAACCCAGACCTTCGGAACCTGCCCCCAAACCGCGTCCTGAATTCGTGGCACGGGCCGATACCGGATCGGCCAGCCTGACGGATATCGCCCCCGTGCGCGCGGTGATCGAGCCTGTCGTGGCTGCGGCCCCTGCTTCCCTCGACAGCGACCCGACCCCTGATGCCGCGACTGCCGCGACTGCCGCGACCGAAGCTGCCACCGTCTCCGAGCCTGAACCCGGACTGCCGGACATCCTGCCCGATCTGCGATTTGTCGATGGAGACCGGGTGAACCTGCGCGGTGGTCCGGGCACCGATTATGCTGTCGTGGGCAAGCTCTACCGCAATGACATGGTCGAAATCCTTGCCGATGAAGGCAATGGCTGGCTGCATCTGCGCGATACGGCAACAGGCGATGAAGGCTGGATCGCCGATTGGCTGGTGACGGCTGCCAATTGACGTGACATCGAAGACCGTTCTCATCACCGGATGTTCGTCCGGAATTGGGCTCGACACCGCGCGGCGGTTGAAGGCGCGGGGGTGGACTGTCTTCGCCTCCTGTCGGGCAGAGGCCGATTGCGCAGCCCGCACCGCCGAAGGGTTCTTGGCGCCGCAACTGGATTACGAAGACCCCGCCAGCATCGCTCGCTGCGCCGAAGATGTGCTGACGCAAACCGGCGGCACGCTGGACGCGGTCTTTCATAACGGCGCTTACGCCTTGCCCGGACCAATCGAGGATATTCCTGCTGCAGGTATGCGCGCGCAGTTCGAGGCGAATTTTCTTGGCTGGCACGATCTCAACCGCCATGTGATCCCGGCAATGCGCCGCGCCGGTCGGGGGCGTATCCTTTTCAATTCGTCGGTGCTGGGCCTTGTCGGGATGAAGTATCGGGGGCCCTACGTGGCGACCAAGTTCGCACTGGAAGGCTATGCCGACGTCCTGCGTATGGAGATGGCCGGCACGGGCATTCATGTCGTGCTGATCGAACCCGGCCCGATCGAAACCGATTTCCGCAAAAACGCGATCAAGCAGTTCGACAAATGGGTGGACTGGCAAAGCTCACCACGGCGGGCGCAGTACGAATCCAGTCTTCTCGACATGCTCAAGAAGGGGGGCAGTTCCCGCGCGCAATGGCCGGCATCTGCCGTGACGGATGCGGTTCTGGCAGCGCTTACGGCCCCACGTCCCAAGGCACGCTACCGGGTCACGACACCCACGCACGCGATGGCCATCGCCCGCCGCCTGTTGCCGACGCGGGCGCTGGACTGGCTTTTGTCCAAAGGCTGACTTTTCATTCGCCTTGTGGCGCGCTACGGCTACATCCCCGGAAACACCCACCAAGGAAAGACCCTGCCATGTTGCAAGATCCCCTCTTCATCATTGCGGCCATTGCCTGTCTGGCCGTGGTCGCCGTTCTTCTGTTCGGCATCGGCAGTTTCGCCAAGGGAGGGGAATTCAACAAGAAATACGCCAACAAGGCGATGCGCTGGCGGATCATTGCACAATTCGTTGCTGTCATGCTGATCCTGCTGTTCGTCTGGCTGCGAGGAGAGTGAAGCATGGTCGTTCTGAACAAGATCTACACGAAGACAGGCGATGACGGGGAAACCGCGCTGGGCAACGGGGCGCGGGTCGCCAAGCATTCGATGCGGGTGACGGCCTATGGCACCGTGGACGAACTCAACTCGATCGTCGGTCTTGCCCGGCTGCATGCCGACGGCGACATCGACCAGAGCCTGTCGCGCATCCAGAATGACCTGTTCGATCTCGGGGCGGACCTGTGCCGGCCGGACATGGAAAAAGATGTAGAGGCCGAATACACGCCGCTGCGCATCGTTGCATCCCAGGTAAAACGGCTTGAGGCCGAAATCGACGCGATGAATGGCAAGTTGGCGCCGCTGCGCAGCTTCATTCTGCCCGGAGGATCAGCGCTGTCGGCCCATCTGCACCAGTGCCGCACCGTGGCGCGAAGGGCTGAACGGCTGACGGTGGAGCTGGCCACGATGGAAAGCGCCAATCCGGATGCGGTCAAGTATCTCAACCGGCTGAGCGATTGGTTCTTTGTGGCTGCCCGCATTGCCAATGATGATGGTAAGGCGGATGTGCTCTGGGTTCCCGGGGCAAACCGCTAGGACAGGCCGTTTTGGTCGGCCAATACGGGCGATGCGTCGTCGCATCGCCCCGCCGCGGGGATCACCCTTGCTTGTCGGTCACGTTTTCCTTGAACGCCACGTCGAACGCCGCTTTTTGCGCGTCTGACGCCTCGGTCTGGTAACGCGCTTTCCATTCCGACATGGGCATCCCGTAGAACGCCTCGCGCCCCGCATCTTTGTCCATCTCGATGCCGCGCGCGTTGGCCGCTTCCTGATACCAGCGGCTCAGGCAATTGCGGCAGAATCCCGTCAGGTTCATCATGTCGATGTTCTGAACGTCCGGGCGATCCTCGATGAGGTGCTGCCGCAAGCGGCGGAATGCGGCGGCTTCGATCTCGATTTGGGTTTGTTCGTCCATCATTGGTCTCCTCGGGTCAGTCCGTCACCTGCGCCAGAGCTTTGGCCAGCAGCGGCGCCAGCCGTTGGCCCCAGGCCAGCTGCGTCGCGTCGGTGGCGATCAGGTCGTTGCGCAGTTCGATAAGTGTGTTCAACCGGCCGTGATGCAAGGCATGTCTATCGATCGCATCGCCGGGCAGGTGGCCAGGATAGGGCTCATTGCGCCCCACGACGAGGTCGGGTTCGGCCTCGAGCGCCGCAATGAACGGGTCCGACAGGCGCCGGTCGTAGGCATGCAGGATGCCGACATGCCACGGGCGGCTGGGCCGCCCCTTGAGTTGGCGGGTGAAGGAATGGACGGCCACAATCACCGTGTCGTCGCGCCGTGCCGCGAACTCGGCCAGCGCATCGTGGTAAGGCCGGTAGTAGGCGGTCATGCGACGTTCCCGTTCGGCTGCATCGACACAGCGGTTTCCCGGGATGACCGATCCGTCATAGAGCCGCATCACCAGCGTCGGATCATCCTCGCCCCGGTTCGGGTCAATCACGAGGCGCGAGAAGTTGGACAGGAGCGCCGTGCCGCCCAAAGCATCGGCAAGCGCGCGCGTGACGCCGGCTGCGCCGGGGTCATAGGCGATGTGCCGCGTCATGTCCGACTCGGGCAGACCGAGAGTCCCGCCCAGATCGGGCGGCACGGTGTTGGTGGCATGGTCACAGGTGATCAACCAGCGCGAAGACCGGTTCTCTCCATGCACGGTGAATGGTACATATGTCATAGGTCTGTGATCTCCTGCGCGCATCAGATAGTTGAGTTGCGCCGGAAAGGGAAATGGGCAATAACCCGAACCGGAAGTTAGCGGTAACATGACCATGTCAGCCTGCCCGCGACCGGGCAGGGCAGAGTGCCCTGACAAGCTGGGGCGTCGCCCCGAACACAGGTGAAGGACGGAATTCCTGATGAGACGTTTGCGGAGTGTGAAAATCGTGGCCACCCTTGGCCCCGCGTCAAGCAGCTACGAGATGATCCGGGCCCTGCACGAGGCCGGGGCAGATGTCTTTCGTCTGAACATGAGCCACGGCAGCCATGCCGAGATCGCCGAACGCCACGCTACCATCCGAAAGGTCGAACAGGATCTCGACAGCACGATCGGCATTCTGGCCGATCTTCAGGGGCCGAAGCTGCGGGTCGGTGTCTTTGCAAATGGCGAGGAAGACCTTGTCGAAGGTGCCGCTTTCCGGCTCGACCTCGCGGACGAGGAGGGCAGCGCCTCGCGGGTCACGCTGCCCCACCCGGAGATCTTTGCCGCGCTCGAACCCGGTGCGCACCTGCTTGTGAATGATGGCAAAATCCGCCTTCGGGTCGAAGCCTGCGGTGCTGATTTCGCGGATTGCAAGGTCATCACCGGCGGTACGATTTCCAACCGCAAGGGCGTGAACGTGCCGGACGTGGTGTTGCCGCTCGCGGCACTGTCCGAAAAGGATCGCGACGATCTGGAATTCGTGGCCGATCTGGGTGTCGACTGGCTCGCGCTCAGTTTCGTGCAACGCGCGCAGGACGTGATCGAGGCGCGTGAGTTGTGCAAGGGCCGCGCGGCGATCCTGTCGAAGATCGAGAAGCCCGCAGGCGTCAAGGCTTTCGACGAAATCCTCGAGGTGTCCGACGGCATCATGGTGGCACGGGGCGATCTTGGTGTTGAACTTCCCGTTCAGAACGTGCCGCCGATTCAGAAGCGCCTGATCCGTCGCTGCCGTGCCGCTGCCAAGCCGGTGATCGTGGCGACGCAGATGCTCGAATCGATGATCGAGTCTCCCATGCCGACCCGGGCCGAGGTATCCGACGTGGCGACGGCGATCTACGAAGGGTCAGACGCAATCATGCTGTCCGCCGAATCCGCGGCCGGGGATTACCCGGTCGAGGCTGTGACAACGATGAACAACGTCGCCGTCGAGGTGGAAAGCGATCCCACCTATACCGAGATCATCGAGGCGTCGCGTGCCGCGAAGCGCGCGACCGTGGCGGACGGCATTGTCGCCGCCGCCCGCGAGATTGCCGAGACAACGGATATCAAGGCGATCTGCTGTTATACATCTTCGGGAACAACCGCGCTTCTGACGGCGCGGGAACGTCCGCGTGTACCGATCATCGCCATGACCAATTCCGTACGCACCGCGCGCCGCCTTGCCCTGACTTGGGGAACGGAATGTGTCATCACGGGTGAACTCGAGCGCTTCAAGCAAGCGGTCGTGAACGCGGCCCGTGCCGCGCGGTCGGGCGGATATGCGGAGCCTGCGGATCAGATCCTCGTGACGGCCGGTGTGCCCTTCAACACGCCCGGCACGACGAACATTCTGCGCGTTGCGCCTTGTGACGAACGTTTGATCTACAACACCGATCCGGAGTAATCTGTCCCACGTGTAACCAGTGGGAGCAGGGTGCAATGGATCCTGACACGCTTTTTGTTATCGGCCTCGGGCTTGGGGTTCTGTCCATTCCCGCGGTCGTGTCCTCCATATCCAAAGGTGACAGGCCCCGGATCGCCACGATCACGCTCATGATCGCGGGAACGATGATCGTCTGGGCCATCTCGAATAAACCGGGGGGATATTCGATCGAGAACATCCCCGCAGTCGTCGCCCGAGTGCTGAAGGACTTTACCTAGACCCCGTTTGTTTTTGTGACGTTCGATCACAGTAGATCCATCAGGAATATGCCTTTAGCTATTCTCTGACATGCAGCGCCCGGCCCGCACAGGCGGCCGGGCGGTGTTTTGGGAGGAGGATGGGATGACAGAGGACATGCGTCCTTGGACGGCATTTTACGGGCCGGCGGTCCGGAAGGACATCGATACAGCGTCGTATCGGACACTTGCGGATCTGATCCGCTCGGTCTCGGGAAGTTACGGGCAGGCGCCCGCTTTCACGACATGTTTGCCGAACGGCATGAACGGCACGCTGAGCTTTCAGCAGGTGGACGAGATGTCCGATGCCTTCGCGGTCTACCTTCGCAAAGTCGCCGGCCTTCGGCAGGGCGACCGGGTCGCGCTGCAGATGCCGAATTGCCTTTCCTTCCCGGTTGCCGCCTTCGGCATCCTCAAGGCGGGCTGTATCCTAGTAAACGTGAACCCGCTCTATACGGCCGAGGAAATGGCCAAGCAGTTCACGGATGCGGAACCGCATGCGCTGGTCATCGTGGACATGTTCGCCGACAAGATCCCGGCAGCCACCCAAGGACATCCGATCCCAAACATCATTGTCACGCGGGTTGCCGAATTCCTGCCCTCCTTGCCACGCGGGATTGTCGGCCTGGTGCAGAAGCACTGGGACAAGTCCGTCAAGCCGGTCGAAGTGGCCCATATCCGCCTGCCCGATGCGTTGGCCGCTGGGCGTGATCACATGCAGCGTGAACGCATTGCGCCGGATGTCTATTCTCAGAGCGTCGATGCGCATGACGTGGCCTGCCTTCAGTATACCGGCGGTACGACCGGCGTGGCCAAGGGCGCGATGCTGACCCATGCCAATCTCATCATGAACATGGAACAGACGATGGAGATGCTGGAGGGTGTCGAGAAGGGCAGGGAAACCGCCCTGACTGCGCTGCCGCTCTATCACATCTTCGCCTTCACGGTGAACATGCTGGCGTTCTACTGGCTCGGTGCGCGCAACATCCTGATCCCGAACCCCCGGCCCTTGTCGAACCTCAAGCGGGCGTTCGAGAACTACAAGATCACCTGGATGAGCGGGGTGAACACGTTGTTCAACGGTCTGACGAACGAGGTTTGGTTCACCGACAGCCCGCCCAAGTATCTCAAGTTTTCCTCTGCCGGCGGCATGGCGCTTCAGGCCGCTGTGGCACAGAAATGGGAAGGGATCACCGGAAAACCTGTCCTGCAGGGCTACGGTCTCACCGAAACCTCGCCGGTTCTGACGTTCAATCCTTTGGGAAAAACGCGGGATGGCTCCATCGGGATCCCGGTGCCCGGCACGATGGTGGCCTGTCTGGATGAGAGCGGCCAGCCCGTGGCACAGGGCGAAACCGGCGAGATCGCGGCCAAAGGCCCGCAGATCATGGCCGGGTACTGGAACAAGCCTGATGAAACCGCACATGCCCTACGTGATGGATGGTTCCTGACCGGCGACATCGGTGTCATGGACCCGGATGGGTATTTCCGTATTGTCGACCGCAAGAAGGACATGGTGGTTGTTTCCGGCTTCAACGTCTATCCGAACGAGGTCGAGGACTGCCTTGCCGGACATCCCGGCATCCTTGAGGCAGCGGTGATCGGCGTGCCAGACGATGCCACCGGCGAAGCGGTGAAGGCTTTTGTCGTAAAACGCGACAGCGGGTTGTCCGAGGCTGACATCCGCGCCCACTGCAAGGCGCATCTGACCGCCTACAAGGTGCCCAAGCGGGTCGAATTCCGCGATGAGTTGCCGAAATCGAACGTTGGTAAAATCCTCAGAAAAGACCTGCGCGCCGAGGAACTGGCCCGCATCGCGGCGGAGTAATCGGCATGGTTGGAGCTTTCGAACAGGCGCTGCTGGCGCTGATGATCTTCGTCATCATGCTGGGCATGGGCGCATCCCTCACGCCGCGCGATTTCTATCTGGCCCTGCGGCGGCCCTATGGCCTCGCCATCGGCGTGATCTCGCAATACGGGTTTATGCCATTGATCGGGTTTCTTCTGGCGACCTTTCTGGTCGTTCCCGAAGCCATCGCGCTGGGCATTCTCATCATGGCCTGTATGCCGGGTGGGACGACCTCGAACATCTTTACCTACTTCTCCAAGGGCAATCTGGCGCTGTCGGTTCTGATGACGGTGACATCGACCGTGACCGGGGTCGTGATGATTCCGCTGGTGCTGCTGCTCTACGCGTCTGCGCTCGATCTCGAGATCCCGCGCGAGAACATCATCGTCACGCTGGTTCTGCTGCTGGTTCCGGTGGCCATCGGGATGGTGCTGCGGAAACTGAGCGCAAATGTGGGCGCTGTGACGGAATTCTTCGGGTCTGCGCTGGCGCTTTTCTTCATCATCTTCCTGATGGTCAGCTGGATTCCGCGAAACTGGCAGTTCCTTCTGGAAACGACGTCCGCCACGTATGTTGCCTCGATTGGGCTGGGGCTGTTCGGGATCACCATCGGCTATCTGTTCGCCCGCGCGCTGCGGCTGCATCCCCGGAATGCGCGGACCGTGGCGCTTGAGACCGGTATCCAGAACGGGCCGCTGGCGATTGCCATCATCGTCTTCACCTTCGAGGGGGCCGAGGCGCAGGCGATCATGGCGGTTCCGGTGCTCTATTCGCTCTTCATCGTGATCGTTTCGACCTGCGTGACATTGGTGTTCCGCCGCGCCAATACGGCGGCTGAGCAGAAAATACCCGACAGCCTGCTTTGAAACAGTTGCATTGCCCTCAAACCCCGCCTATACGGCGCGCTCTACCCGCGGGACCGGTCGAGTTGGCATACCGAGTCGCGCGTTAAACCGACCCAAGTACAGGAGACGGAAATGCCGAAGATGAAGACGAAGTCGAGCTGCAAAAAGCGGTTCAAGGTGACGGCCACGGGCCGCATCAAGGCGGGTCAGGCCGGCAAGCGCCATGGCATGATCAAGCGCCACAAGAAGTTCATCCGCGATGCGCGCGGAACAACCACGCTGTCCAAGCCTGATGAAGGTATCATCAAGCCGATGATGCCCTACGCGCGCTAAGGAGGAAGAACCATGTCCCGAGTAAAAGGCGGAACCACCACACACGCCCGTCACAAGAAGGTCATCAAGGCCGCCAAAGGTTACTATGGCCGCCGCAAGAACACCTTCAAGGTTGCACGTCAGGCCGTCGACAAGGCCAACCAGTACGCCACACGCGACCGCAAGAACCGCAAGCGCAATTTCCGTGCGCTGTGGATCCAGCGGATCAACGCGGCTGTGCGTCTGCATGACGAAGCGCTGACATATTCCCGCTTCATCAACGGCCTGAACCTAGCCGGCATCGAAGTGGACCGCAAAGTGCTGGCCGATCTGGCCGTGCACGAGCCCGAAGCCTTCGGCGCAATCGTCGCCCAGGCCAAAGGCGCGCTGGCCGCATAAGCGACCCACAATAATAAGCTTTGAAAGCCCTGCCGGACTGGCGGGGCTTTTTTGATTCTCCGGATGGCATACCGGATTTTGCCGAATTGATAACGCTACCAAAGTTTCCCTAGCGTCATGGGGGCGCTCTTGGCACTTTCGGATCAGAACAGCAAAAATCTGGGAGGAATTTATGCTCGACTCGACACTGTCCGATACAACGCAGGCCTTTCTTGATGAATTCGGGAAAGCGCTGGAAGAGGGCGACATCGCCCGCGCGCGCGAGATGTTCGCGGATGATTGCTACTGGCGCGATCTCGTCACCTTCACCTGGAACATCAAGACAGTCGAAGGCAAGGATCAGGTCGCGGACATGCTGAAACATCAGCTTGGCACGACCAAACCACACAACTGGTCCATCGCCGAAGGTGAAGTGGTGACCGAGGATGGTGGCATCGTGACCGCCTGGATCACCTTCGAGACCGAAGTTGCACGGGGCTATGGTCTGATCCGGCTGCGCGAAGGAAAGATTTGGACGCTGTTGACCACAATGGTCGAGTTGAAGGGTTACGAAGAACCCAAGGGATTTGCCCGTCCTCTGGGCGCCAATCATGGCGCGGGCAAGAACCGGACCACGTGGCTTGAAGAGCGGCAGCGCGAAGAGGCCGAGCTGGGCTACACCACCCAACCCTATTGCGTGATCATCGGCGGCGGACAGGGCGGCATCGCCTTGGGCGCGCGGCTGCGCCAGCTTGGGGTACCGACGATCATCGTCGAAAAGAACGACCGCCCCGGCGACAGTTGGCGCAACCGCTACAAGTCGCTCTGCCTGCACGACCCAGTCTGGTACGACCATCTGCCCTACATCAAGTTCCCCGAGAACTGGCCCATCTTCAGTCCCAAGGACAAGATCGGTGACTGGCTGGAAATGTACACCAAGGTGATGGAGCTGAATTACTGGACCCGCACCACCGCCAAGTCCGCCAGCTTTGACGAAGCCAGCGGCGAATGGACCGTGGTCGTCGACCGCGACGGGCAAGAGGTTGTCCTTAGGCCCAAGCAACTTGTCATGGCAACCGGCATGTCCGGCAAGGCCCGGATGCCCGATTTCCCCGGCATGGACAAATTCAAGGGCGACCAGCACCATTCGTCCAAACACCCCGGCCCTGATGCCTACAAGGGCAAGAAAGCGGTGGTCATCGGTTCGAACAATTCGGCGCACGACATTTGTGCCGCCCTTTGGGAAAACGACGTCGATGTCACGATGGTGCAGCGGTCCTCGACCCATATCGTGCGCTCGGACACGCTGATGGAGGTGGGGCTTGGGGCGCTCTATTCTGAAGAAGCGGTGGCAAACGGCGTGACCACGGAAAAGGCGGACCTGATCTTTGCCTCGTTGCCTTACGCGATCCTGCATGAATTCCAGATCCCCGCCTATGCCGAAATGAAAAAGCGGGATGCGGACTTTTACGAGGGGCTGGAAAAAGCGGGCTTCTGGCTTGACTGGGGCGACGACGACAGCGGTCTTTTCATGAAATACCTGCGCCGCGGGTCAGGCTATTACATCGACATCGGGGCCAGCCAGTTGATCATCGACGGAAAGATCAAGCTCAAGCGGGGACAGGTGGTCGAAGTCGACGAGACCGGCGTGATCCTTGACGATGGCACCCATCTGGATGCGGATGTGATCGTCTATGCCACGGGTTACAACTCGATGAACGGCTGGGTGGCCGATCTGATGGGGCAGGACAAAGCCGACCAACTCGGCAAGGTCTGGGGCCTGGGGTCGGACACCACCAAGGATCCCGGCCCATGGGAAGGCGAACAGCGCAACATGTGGAAACCCACGCAGGTTCCGAACCTTTGGATGCACGGCGGCAACCTGCATCAGTCGCGCCACTATTCACAGTTCCTCGCCCTGCAGATCAAAGCCCGGATGGAAGGCATTCCAACCCCGGTCTACGCGCTGCAAGAGGTGCATCACACGTCGTGATATCGGCATGGGGCGGGCCCGCTAAGTCCGCCCCACTGCACGGAGTCGTGACAGCGGTCTTCTGGACACCCAGACGTGGGGCGTTACACCCAAATGCATGATGCACCGACGTAGATTCCTGACAACGACAGCCGCCGCGCTGTCCACTCCCTACCTTGCGCGGGCGCAGACCGACGACCTGCGGAGTGCGATTGACGCCCTGCCGCAGCTGCATTCCATTCAGGTCAGCAAGGGCGACGAAACCTTATTGGCCGAGGCGCCTCGCGGGCCCGGACTTGACCGGCTTGCGAATATCAAATCCTGTTCCAAGAGCATCGTGGCGCTCTTGCTGGGGGCGGCCATCGACCGTGGCGAGGTGGGTTCGGTCCAAGCGCCGCTCTCCGAAGTTGCGCCGAACATCCTGCCTGCCAACGCAACGCCGGGGGTAGAGGCCATCACGCTTGAGGATCTTGTCACGCTGCGCGCCGGTCTGGAGCGCACCTCGGGCGGGAACTACGGTGCATGGGTCAGTTCCCGCAACTGGCTGGCCGATGCGCTGTCACGGCCAATGGTGGCCGAACCCGGTGGACAGATGCTCTATTCGACCGGATCGACCCATATCCTGGGCGCGGCCCTGACCGAGGCCACAGGGCAGAGCCTCTTGGCGCAGGCACGTGAGCGGATTGGACGGCCCTTGAGTATCGAAATCCCCCCTTGGACCCGCGACCCGCAGGGCTACTACATGGGCGGCAACGAAATGGCGCTGCGTCCGACGGCCATGCTGAAAATTGCAATGCTGATGCGGGACGGTGGGCAATACGAGGCTGCGCAGGTGATCACGGAAAGCTGGGTGGCTGCGTCCACCCGACCCTATGCCCGGTTGCCTTGGTCCGGCCTGTCCTACGGCTACGGCTGGTTCCTGTCGCCGTCGGGCTACACGCTGGCGCGCGGCTATGGCGGCCAGATCATCGCAGCGCACAAGTCGCGCAACCTTGCGGTGGCGATCACCTCCGATCCGACGCAACCCGCTCGCTCCGGAGGCTATTTCGGCGATCTCATGAGCCTTCTGGATGGACCGGTCCTGGCCTTGGGCTGACGCAAAGCCTGCTTGCTTTCGCCCCTGCGCTCCGCAAGATGCGCGGATACGAACCGTGCGGAGTCACCATGCCCACAGCCCCCCTCTGGCTGCTTGTTGCCCTTCAGGCCACCGTCTCCGCTGCGTCGATGGTGGTCGAAATCGTCGCCGGGCGCATGTTGGCACCCTATGTCGGGATGTCCCTTTACACGTGGACTTCGGTGATTGCCGTTGTGCTGGCGGGCTTTTCCGCCGGACATTGGTGGGGTGGTCGATTGGCAGACCGCCCCGGTATCAACCCGATGGTTGCCACAGGTTGGGCGCTGGTTGCGGCGGCGGTCACGACGGCGCTGGCGGGTGTTGCGTTGCGTGCTTCGGCTGAAACGGTGCTGTCCGCCTTCCCGCAACCGGTCTGGGGGATCACCGGGCTGACGCTGGCGGCGTTCTTTCTGCCTTCGCTGTTCGCGGGCATCCCTGCGCCCTTGCTGACGCAGGTGTCGCTTTCCGGGCCATCCCGGCAAGGGCAGGCCTTGGGGGCGATGTTCGCATCCGGTGCCATCGGGGCGATCCTGGGAACGCTGCTTGCGGGCTTCGTGTTTATCTCGTGGCTTGGCAGCCTCTGGACCCTGGCGACCGTGACCGTGGTTTATGCACTCGGCGCCGGGCTGTGTTTTGCTCTTGGACGGCGCTTGCGCATGGTCCACGCGGCCGGTCTTGTGGCGCTGGTCGGCTTCGCGCTGACCGCTGCGCTGTCGAAGGGACCATGCACCATCGAGAGCCGCTATTTCTGTCTGCAATCCGTCGATGTCTCGGCCGATCCGTCACACCCGACACGTGCCATGGTGATCGACCATCTCGTCCACGGGATTTCGGCCCAAGATGCGCCGGATGTCATGTTCACCGATCATGCCGCGATGCTGGACGCTTTGACCCGCCTTCGCGCCCCGACAGCGGACCCCGCCACGTTCCATATCGGCGGCGGCAATTACGCGCTGCCTCGGGCCTTCGCTCATCGCGGGTTTACGCAGACCACCGTTGCCGAAATTGATCCGGCGGTCACTGAGCTGGCTCAACGGGACTTCTGGCTCGATCCAACGCAGCTGCGTGTCCTTCACATGGACGCGCGACGGGCGCTTCTGACCGAAGATCATCGATATGACGTGGTGATCGGGGACGCCTTCACCGACACAGCCGTGCCGCAGCACCTTGTCACGGCTGAATTCTTCCAACTGATCCGCGACCGCCTCACGTCTGACGGCACCTATCTGATGAACGTGATCGACTATTCGGATCGGATGCAGGCGGTGGGCAGTCTTGTGCGGACCCTGCGTGACGTGTTCCCGGTAGTCGAAGTCTGGGCTGAAGCGCGGCGGCCTGTGCCAGGAGAGCGAGTGGTCATGGTGATTGCGGCGGGGAGAACCGAAACACCGACCAACAGCTTCACGGCACCGGCGCCGGAACAAACGACCTTTGCGGCGCTGGGGCCGGCTTTTGTGGATCAGCTTGCCGCAGCTGGCGTCTATCTGACAGACGACTATGCGCCGATAGATCGTCTGGTCGGACCGCGCGATTGACGTGACCCGACCAGACCCATGCCAGCGCCCTCGCCGGAGAGGCGCTGGATGTTTGTGTTACGCCGCCTTGAGCAGCTTCTGAGGCTCGGTCACATCGAGGCCAAGCGCCTGACCCACTGCGCCGTAGGTCAACTGACCTGCGTGCACGTTGAGACCGGCCAGCAGATGCGGATCGTCTGCACAGGCCTGCTGCCAGCCCTTGTCCGCCAGTGCCAGCATGAACGGCATCGTCGCATTGCCCAGCGCGATGGTCGACGTGCGGGCAACCGCGCCCGGCATGTTGGCCACGCAGTAATGCATGATGCCATCGACCTCGTAGATCGGGTTCTCATGCGTGGTGGCCTTCGAGGTCTCGAAGCATCCGCCCTGGTCGATGGCCACGTCCACAAGCGCGGAACCCGGCTTCATGAGGCCAAGGTCTGCACGGCTCACCAGTTTTGGGGCCGCGGCACCGGGGATCAGTACGGCACCGACAACCATGTCGGCGGTCGTGATCATCTCGGCAATATTCGCCTGGCTGGCATAGCGTGTGCGGAAGGTGCCCCCGAACACGTCGTCCAGATAGCGCATGCGGGGCAGGGAGCGGTCAAGCACCGTCACATCCGCGCCCATGCCAGCCGCCACTCGGGCTGCATGGGTGCCAACGACACCGCCGCCGATGACGACGACCTGTGCCGGGCCAACACCGGGCACGCCGCCCATCAGTACGCCACGGCCGCCATTGGCCTTCTGCAAGGTCCACGCGCCCATTTGCGGCGCAAGCTTGCCGGCGACTTCCGACATCGGGGCCAGCAGGGGCAGGCCGCCATTGCGGTCGGTCACGGTTTCATAGGCGATGGCGGTGCAGCCCGAGGCAAGCAGGTCTTTGGTCTGTTCGGGGTCCGGCGCAAGGTGCAGATAGGTGAACAGCAACTGGCCTTCGCGCAGCATCTTGCGCTCGACCGCCTGCGGTTCCTTGACCTTGACGATCATGTCTGCGGTCGCGAACACCTCTTCTGCGGTGTCGATGATCTGCGCACCAGCGGCGGTGTAGGCCGCGTCGTCAAAGCCTGCGCCAATGCCGGCACCTTTCTGGATCAGAACGGTGTGGCCATGTGCAACGGCTTCCTGTGCCGCGCTCGGAGTGATGCCGACGCGGAATTCCTGGGGTTTGATTTCGGTTGGGCATCCGATTTTCATGACTGTCGCCTCCGACTCTGTCTGATGACAGGATGACCCGGATCCTGCGCAATTTCGTATGGATCTTTGGCGGCTGGCAGGCCATCTTGCGAAGACCCTTCGAAGAAAGGGGCAAATTTCGGGAGGAAACTGGCGCAATGTCTCTGGATGACACGGATCGGCGGATTCTCCGCGTGCTTCAGCGCAAAGGGCGCATCTCCAACGCGGAACTGGCCGAGTCGGTCAATCTGTCGGCCTCGGCCTGTCATCGCCGGGTGCAGAGACTCGAAGCGGATGGGTACATCCGGGACTATGTCGCGCTCCTGAATGCGCGCAAGCTGGGCCTTCCGACAACCGTCTTTGTCGAGATCAAGCTGAGCAGTCAGGCCGACGAGTTGCTCGAGGCCTTCGAGAAGGCGGTCGCGCGCGTGCCGGATGTTCTGGAATGTCACCTGATGGCGGGAACGGCGGATTACATCCTAAAGATCGTGGCAGAAAACACCGAGGACTTCGCCCGCATCCATCGGCAATACCTCACCCGGTTGCCCGGCGTGGCGCAGATGCAAAGCTCGTTTGCACTGCGTACGGTGTTCAAGACCACCGCGCTGCCCGTCTGAAGGCTCAGTCAGCAAGGCGGGCAAACATCGCCGGAGCAAAATGTTCTTAATTTGTTCTTTTTGTGATATGCTCCACTAGCGACTCACTCAAGAATTTAAGGATCAGAGCGATGCAAACCCCACATGGCGCTGTCGCGTGGAGCGAATTGATGACCAGAGACATCGATGCGGCCAAGGCGTTCTACACTGAAACCTGCGGCTGGTCCTATGATGCGATGACCATGGATGATGGCAGCGCCTATTTTGTGGCCATGGTCGGCGGAAAACCTGTGGCCGGGCTCATGGACATGAGCGGAACGCCCGGCATGACCGACATCCCGCCCCATTGGTTCACTTATTTCGCAGTCGATGATGTCGATCATGCAGTCGAACAGACCCGTGCCTGTGGCGGTGAGGTGATCCGGCCTCCTTTTGATGTCGAAGGGATCGGCCGCATCGCCATTCTGAAGGACAGCGCTGGTGCTGCAATGGGGATGATCACCGAAGCCTCACCGGGCTGAAAGCCCCTGTTTGCGCCTTTGCGCCAAAGACGGTAGAGTTTGCCCAGTACGCTGGAGCACCCGCAGGGCATGCGGCCTCCCACATCAACCCCCCCGACATACGGAGTACTCATGACCCAGGTAAAAACGGGCGATACCGTTTCGATTCATTATACCGGAACCTTGTCCGACGGTTCGACATTCGACAGTTCCGCAGGCCGCGATCCGCTCGAGTTCACGGTGGGTGCCGGACAGATCATTCCCGGTCTCGATCAGGCGATCCCCGGCATGTCCGTGGGTGACACCAAGACCGTGCAGGTGCCTGCCGATCAGGCCTATGGTCAGCGGGACCCGAACGCTCAGCAGGCCGTGCCGCGCGCGGAAATCCCCGCCGACATTCCGCTGGAGCCGGGCACGCAGCTGCAGATGCAGACGCCGAACGGTCAGGTTGTGCCGGTCATGGTCGCTCAGGTGACGGACACCGAAGTGACGCTCGATGCGAACCATCCATTGGCGGGCCAGGACCTGACCTTCGACGTGGAACTCGTCGAGATCAAAGCGGCCTGATCCGATAAGGTCGGAGTGAGGGGATGATGCCTCTCGCTCCGACAGCTCTGCTGTGATCCTCGCAGAGGCGCTGCGGACGTCAATTCGCGCGCAGGATGGCCGCAACCTCGTCCAGCGCGGCACGCACCGGCGGATCATGCCGGGCATCCTGATGCGCCACCAGCCAGGATTGATGACGTAGTTCCTCGATCGGATCGGATTGGCATGACAACGTGTTCAGCGCGTCACCGATGAACGTCGGAAGAACGATCTTGCCATGTCCGGCTTCAGCCAGATCGAGGCACAGTCTCGGGTCACTGGCATAGGCGCGAATGTCGGCATGATGGTGGGCATGCAGCCATTTTTGCGATGGGACATCCGCGTTCGACGCGACGAAGCCTTCGACGCCCTGTTTGCCATAAATCGCGAAGTGCACTTCGGCCAGTTGCTGGCGGGCAAGCCATGAATGAGCGGGCGGCGAGTTGCGGATGCCGATATCCGCCTCGCGCCGGGCCATATCGAGGACGGTGTTCGCAGGCACGAAGCGCAGCTGCCATGGGCGGGCGCTGTCTGCTGCAAGACCAATCGCGATGGCGCGGGAGGTCCAGAACCCGGCTGTGATGCGCACCGGTGGCGCTGTTGTCTGTGATGCGGCCCAACGCGCGACACGGTGCCGTGTATCGGCAAGCCCGCCCAGTTCCTCGGCAAGCGCACGACCCTCGGCCGTCAAGGCATAGCCCTTGGGTCCACGCTGAAAAAGGGTGCGTCCAAGATCGCGCTCCAGGGCCGCCATACGCCGCGACAGCGTGGGCAGCGAAACTCCTGTGGCGCGCTGCGCCGCGCTCAGAGAGGCCTGATGTGCCACCGCCGCGAAGAGCGCGAGGTCGTCAAGAGAGGCTGGGCTTTCATTCATGAAACCCATGTTGCGGTTCTGGTTGGTCCCAAGTCAAGAAATCAGGCCTTAATTTCGCTCCTGAGTAACAGGAGTGAAAGCCGATGACTGATATCCAGCAGGACTGGGGTTGCCACAATCATCCCTTGACGGAACGCGACATGATCCGTGCGCGGGTGCAAAGCTACAGAAAATGGTCCCGGAAGCGCAGGCTGCTACGCCTCCGGGCCGCGCTATTGGGTTGGACTCAGGTCCGCACGCCGGCGAAGCGGGATTGCCAATCCGCACGTTCATCATCGCTGATCTTGCGGAAGGTCACGTCCGGCACGGTGAAGGCGTGACCGGCCGGAAGGGCCGTGATGGCCGAGGCCACGTCTGACGGCCAGTCCGCATCTTCGGAATGCATCGCGGTCAGCAATTGCGCCGAGGCGTCGGGGATGAACGGGCTCGACAGCACCGCATAAAACCGGATGAGGTTCAGCGCGATGCGGATCTGCATGGCGGCGGTATCCGTGTCCGCCTTGAAGGTGGTCCAAGGGGCGACATCCTGAAGGTATTCGTTGCCCAGCACCCAGAGCGCCCGCAGCGCGGCGGCGGATTTGCGCACCTCGATGGCGTCCATGTGCGCCTCGTATTCGCGCAGACCCTTTTCCAGATCGGCGATCAACTGGTCTTCGCGCGCGCCGGGTGTGCCTGCGGCAGGCACCTCTTCGTTGAACTTGGAGCGGCAGAACTTGGTGACGCGGCTGGCGAAGTTGCCAAGCACGTCGGCCAGATCCTTGTTGACCGAGCTTTGGAAATTCTCCCAGGTGAATTCACTGTCCGAACTTTCGGGCGCATGGCTCAAAAGCCACCAGCGCCAATAGTCGGCAGGCAGAATCTCAAGCGCCTGATCCATGAACACACCTCGCCCCTGCGAGGTACTGAACTGGCCGCCATCGTAATTCAGGTAGTTGAACGACTTGATGTAATCCACCAGCTTCCAGTCCTCGCCCGAACCAAGGATCGTTGCCGGGAAGCTGAGCGTGTGGAAGGGCACGTTGTCCTTGCCCATGAACTGCGTGTAGCGGACATCACCGGCACCCTTTTCGGTCCGCCACCAGCGTTCCCAATCGGCGTCGGTCTTGCCATTGGCCTCGGCCCATTCACCGGCGCAGGCAATGTATTCGATGGGCGCATCGAACCAGACGTAGAACACCTTGCCTTCCATGCCTGGCCAATCTTGGTCGCCTTTCCTGACCGGGATGCCCCAGTCCAGATCGCGGGTGATGCCCCGGTCCTGCAACCCGTCGCCGTCGTTCAGCCATTTCTTGGCGATGGAGGTGGTCAGCACCGGCCAGTCCGTCTTGCTGTCGATCCAGTCCTGCAGCTTGCCGCGCATGTCGGACTGGCGCAGGTAGAGATGCTTGGTCTCGCGCACCTCCAGATCGGTCGACCCAGAAATGGCCGACCGCGGGTCGATCAGGTCGGTCGGGTCAAGCTGCTTGGTGCAGTTCTCGCACTGGTCGCCGCGCGCCTTGTCATAGCCGCAGTTCGGGCAGGTGCCTTCGATGTATCGGTCCGGCAGGAACCGTTTGTCCGCGTGGCTGTACATCTGTTTTTCGCTCACTTCGCGGATCAGCCCCGCTTCGGCCAAACGGCCTGCCAGATGCTGGGTCAGCCTGTGGTTCTGTGGGCTGGACGAGCGCCCGAAATGGTCAAAGGACAGACGGAAGCCCTGGGCGATCTCGGACTGAACGGCGTGCATTTCGGCGCAATACTCGGCCACCGGCTTGCCTGCTTTCGCGGCCGCCAGTTCGGCGGGTGTGCCGTGTTCGTCGGTGGCACATAGGAACATCACCTCGTGCCCGCGCGCCCGAAGGTAGCGGGCGTAAAGGTCGGCGGGCAATTGGCTGCCCACGAGGTTTCCAAGGTGCTTGATCCCGTTGATATAGGGGATTGCCGACGTGATGAGATGCCGTGCCATGCTGTGCGTCCACGCTGTAACTGCGGTTTGGGCCGCTTTAGCGGATCATCGGTCCAAGTGCCAGAGGATCAGTCCTTTTCACGGCTGGTGCGGAGGAGCCGTCCGATCAGGAAAGATGTGCGTGGAGCGTAGACATAGGGGGTTTTCGGCTGTGCCGGACGGACCCGCATGCGGATCAGGCCGAAGACCACCAGCCCCGCATGCCCGACCGCAATCATCGCAAAAAGGGCCGGGGGGCCGTAGAGCCCCATGAGCACCGACGCGAGATAGGGCGCCGCGATGGCGCCGCAGGCATACCAGAACATCAGAGCGGCCGAGAGTTCGACCCGTTCGCTCGAGCTTGCGAAGTCATGGGCATGGGCCGCGGCGACGGAATAGATGGGAAAGGTGGTCAGGCCAAAGATCATGGCCGTGATGAACACGCCTTCCGTGGACAGATCTGTCAGGCTCGCCGTCATCACGCACGAGGCAATGGCTGCAACCGAGAGCCAGATCAGCACCCAGCGCCGGTCATATTTGTCGGCGAGCCAACCCACGGGATATTGGGCCAAGGCCCCGCCTGCCACGAAAGCCGCCATGAAAAGTGCGATCTGATCGAGGGCGAGGCCAACACCCTGCCCGTAGACCGGGCCCACCATGCGGAACGACGCCGACGAGATCGCGGCGACGATCACGCCCGCAACGGCAAGGGGCGACCGCGCCACCGCCATCTTGGGGCGCAGTCGTGGGGCATCTGGCGTTTCCGGCTGGGGCCGGGTGGTCAGCGCGAGTGGCAGCAGCGCGGCGCAGCAGAAGATCGCAAGCAGGTTGTAGCTGACATAAGCGGCTGGCGTCAGCACCCCGATCAGCAATTGCGCGACCAGTGATGCGCCCATATCCGCGATCCGGTAAAGGCCCATGGCCCGTCCCCGGGTCTCGTTTGTGACTTCGGCCTGAAGCCAGGCTTCGATCACCGTATAGCAGCCGGCCACGCACACCCCTGTCGCGATCCGCATCAGCGCCCAGGCGATGGGGTCTGCCAGCATCATGTGGCTGATCAGACCGATTGCGCCCAAAACGGTGAAGGCGGAAAAGGCCCGCGCATGGCCGACAGTGCCCATCAGGCGCGGTGCCCACCAGCAACCGATGAAGAACCCGACAAAATGCGCTGATCCCAGCATCCCGATCTCGGCGGTGGTGAAACCCAGAGTGATGCCCGAGATGGCGTCGAGCGGTCCCACACCTCCGGAGGAGATCTGCAAAAGCGCGACCGAAAGAAACAGGGCAGCAAAGGACAGAGGCAGGCGCATGTCGGCCAGCCTACCCGACAAGGCCGGGGAAGGTCGCCCATATTCGACTTAGGGTGTCGTTTCCCGAGTGCGGTCCAGGGAATTTCGCACGAAATTCCTTGGGCGTGCGGGCATTTCGTCCGAAATGTTAGGCTCCGGAGCCGCAGGCACCAGCCCTGCCGCCCCCCATGTCATCCGCCAGTCGCGGGGCGGGGCCATGCGGGCGCGCAGGCGGCTCAGGGTCCAGTGGCCTGTCCCGGTGTGATGGGCGGGTTCCAGCGACCAGCGCGTTTCGATTCCCGCTGCTCCGCCCTGGCCCGGGGTCAGAAGCAGCGCAAGGGGACGGCAGGCTCCCACGCCACAGCCTGCCTCGGCCGCCAGATGCAGACGGCGGATCGGAACCATTGCGGGGGGCGCTGTCAGATCGGCCACCACCACTGGGGCATGACCGTCGCGCAGCGCCTCTTCCATGGCCCAAAGCAGCATGTCCCGTTTGGAGGGTGTGACGAACAGGACGTGGCCGGGTTGCACATGCCGGGCCATCGCCTCGGGGCAGAGAAACTCGGGCGCCGCCTGTGGCGCGATCCAGACCACGGGTCCGCCCAACTGTCCTGCGATCGCCAACGCAAGCGTATGCCGCGCCTGACCGCAAAGTTCGTGTACGCGACCCAGCCGCAGCGCGATTTCGGGATCCCCCAGCGTGATCTGCGGCGCGGGGCGATGGGGACGGCGGGACAGGAGATCGGCGGCACTCTGCATGGTGCCATTCTGCATGTTCCTGTTTTGTTCTCAAGAGATTCGTCGCAGTCCGTGCGTCAACCCTTGCCTCGGATCGGTGCAATTGGTCAGGTACGCCAAAGCGTTGCCCCCAAACACAAGGACCTGCCTTCCGTGATCCAGATTCTGCGCGCCACATTGGTTGCGATCTGCCTCGCCCTGCCGGCGAAAGCGGCGGACCTGACGGTGTTTGCAGCGGCCTCGCTGGGGGATGCGATGGCAGAGCTGGCAATGGCATGGGAAGCCGACACCGGGCACTCCGTGACGCTGGTGCTCGCGGGCAGTTCGACGCTGGCCCGCCAGATCGACGCAGGGGCCCCCGCCGATATTTTTGTTTCCGCCAACGAAAGCTGGATGGATTGGCTGGTCGAGCAGGGCCAGGTCAGCGCTGAAAGCCGGGTCGACATCGCGTCCAACCGTCTTGTGCTTGTGGCCCACGATCCCGCTGCCGCCTCCACCGCCGATATCACTAGCCAGACAGACATCCTTGGCGCTCTCGGAGCATCGGGACGTCTAGCCATCGCCCTGCCCGAAGCGGTGCCCGCAGGCATCTACGCCAAGACCGCGCTTACCGATCTGGGGCTCTGGGACGGGCTGAGCACGCGGCTGGCGCCAACCGACAATGTCCGCGCAGCGCTGGCTCTGGTGGCCTTGGGTGAAGCGCCCCTTGGCGTGGTCTATGCGACCGATGCCATGGCAGAGCTGCGCGTCGTGACTGCGGGTGTGTTTCCCCAAGACAGCCATCCGCCCATTCTCTATCCGGCGGCCGTAACCACGTATACGCCATCTCCCGAAGCCGCGCGCGCGTTTGCGGCCTGGCTGCCCAGCGATGCCGCGCAGGAGATCCTCGCACGCTACGGCTTCCTTCCGGTCGGGATGCAGGAATGACCGGATGGCTTGGGCCAGAGGAATGGCAGGCGGTGGCCCTGTCGCTCAAGGTGTCGTTCTGGGCGACACTGGTCAGCCTGCCCTTCGGCCTGGTCTGCGCTCTGGCGCTGGCGCGGGGCCGGTTCTTCGGGCGTGACCTTCTCAATTGGCTGGTCCACCTGCCGCTGGTGCTGCCGCCGGTTGTCACGGGCTATCTGCTGCTTCTGGGGTTCGGGCGACAGGGGCCCATCGGGTCCGGTCTCGACACCCTGTTCGGCATCACTCTGGCGTTCCAGTGGACGGGCGCTGCCCTCGCGGCGGCGATCATGGCCTTTCCCCTCATGGTGCGCGCCATGCGCCTTGCGATCGAGGCCGTCGATCCCAAGCTGGAAGAGGCCGCTGCTACCTTGGGGGCAAGCCGGATCAAGGTGTTCAGCACCGTGACCCTGCCGCTCATCCTGCCCGGGATCATCGCGGGGGCCGTTCTGGCCTTCGCCAAGGCAATGGGCGAATTCGGTGCGACCATCACCTTCGTCTCGAACATCCCAGGTGAAACCCGCACTGTGCCGTCTGCGATCTACGCTTTCCTTCAGGTCCCCGGTGGCGAGACCAGCGCCATCCGGCTGGTCATTGTTGCGGTAGCCATCGCGATTGGCGCGCTGATCCTGTCGGAATGGCTGTCCCGCCGGGTGGCCCAACGGATCGCGGGATCATGAGTCTTTCCGTTGACATTCGGCGCGCATTGGGCGGCTTTGACCTCGCCACGAGGTTCGATGCACCCGAAGGGGTGACGGTGCTGTTCGGCCGGTCTGGAAGCGGCAAGACCTCGGTGGTCAAATCCGTGGCAGGCCTTGTGACACCGGACAGCGGGCGGATCACGTTGAACGGACGCGTCCTGTTCGATGCATCGGACCGGACGAATGTGCCGGTTCATCAACGCCGACTGGGCTATGTGTTTCAGGACAGTCGCCTGTTCCCCCATCTGAGCGTGCGCGAAAACCTGTGCTACGCCGCCCGCGTAAGTGGCCGCGGTGCCAAGGATCCCCGGCAGGTGGCCGAACTTCTGGGCATTTCCGATCTGCTCGCCCGACGCACCCATGCCCTGTCCGGGGGCGAGGCGCAGCGCGTGGCGATTGGCCGGGCACTGCTGTCGGAGCCCGATATGCTTTTGATGGACGAGCCTCTGGCGTCGCTCGACGGGCCGCGCAAGGCCGAGATCCTGCCCTATCTCGAAACGCTGCGGCGCGAGACCGGTCTGTCGATCCTCTATGTCACGCACAACATGGCCGAAGTGGCGCGCCTTGCCACGCATATCGTCCTGATCGACGACGGTCGCGTGATACGCTCGGGCGCGCCCGAAGAGGTGCTGACCGATCCCGACATGGTGCGTCTGCTGGGCATCCGGGATGCCGGTGCCGTGATCTCCGCCACCGTTGCCGCGCATCATCCTGACGGGCTGAGCGCGCTGGCGATCTCTGCCGGGCAGCTCTTGCTTCCAACAGTCGATGCACCGACAGGGGCCAGAATTCGGGTCCGCATTCTCGCGCAGGACGTCATCCTTGCCCGCGCGCGGCCCGAAGGGCTGTCCGCGCTCAACATTCTGCCGGTGCGCGTGCTGGCGGTGCGTCGGGGGGACGGCCCGGGTGTCATTGTGCAATTGCGGGCCGGAGAGGATCGTCTGCTCGCCCGTATCACGCGCCGCAGCGCCGATGCGCTGAACATCGTCGAAGGCGCGGAATGTTACGCGATCATGAAATCGGTCGCTGTCTCGCAGACGGACATCGCTGTCGGCTTGCAGACCGGGCTCTAGCCGCTAATTTGCGCGCAATCGAAGGTGAAGGAACGCGCGATGAAGATGAACCGACTGGGCAAGACCGATCTGATGGTGTCCGAACTGTGCCTTGGCACGATGACTTACGGCAACCAGACACCCGAGGCGGATGCCCATACCCAGATGGACATGGCGCTGGATGCCGGGATCAACTTCATCGACGCGGCCGAAATGTATCCGGTGAACCCGGTTGCCAAGGAAACCATTGGTCTGACCGAAGAGATCCTTGGCAACTGGATGCAGAAAACCGGGCGCCGCAATGATTGGGTTCTGGCGACCAAACACTCCGGCGAAGGCATGGAGCATGTCCGCGACGGTGCGCCGATCTCGAGCGAAACCATTCCCGGTGCGGTTGAGGGTTCGCTGAAGCGGCTCAAGACCGATCATATCGACCTCTATCAACTGCACTGGCCCAATCGCGGCTCTTACATGTTCCGCAAGAACTGGACCTTTGACGCGACGACCCAGGACCGCACCGAAACGCTGCAGAACATGGCGGATGTGCTGGGTGCGCTGGGTCGCGAGATCGAAAAGGGCCGCATCCGGCACATCGGTCTGTCAAACGAAAGCGCGTGGGGCACGATGATGTGGCTGCAGGTGGCGCATGCGATGGCCGGGCCGCGCATGGAAAGCATCCAGAACGAATATTCCCTCATGTGCCGCATGGCTGACACCGATCTGGCCGAGGTCATGGTGCATGAAGAGGTGTCGCTCCTGCCGTTCTCGCCTTTGGCGGCGGGCTTGCTCACCGGCAAGTACCAGAACGGAGCCGTGCCCGAAGGATCGCGCATGGCGCTGAATGGTAACCTGGGGGGCCGCAAGACGGACCGGGCGTTCGGCGCTGTCGATGCCTATGCGAAGGTGGCCAAAGAGGCTGGTCTGGACCTGGCGCATATGGCGCTGGCGTGGTCGGCGCAGCGGCCTTTTGTGGCTTCGTCGATCTTTGGCGCAACGACGGCGGATCAGTTGACCCATCTGCTGAAGGCGGTCGGCATGACGCTGAGTGACGATGTCCTCAGGGCGCTCGACGCTACGCACAAGCAGCACCCGATGCCGTACTGAGTTCCGCGCGGTGTCCGGTTACACCGAGCTTCGAATCTCGGCCCCGCCAGCCGCCGCCATGTCAGGTTCAGGCGGCTCGGGGATTGGGGCAGGGCGGCTTCCCGTCTTGCCCAGTCGTGCGGGAAGCGTGCCGGACAACGCCCATGCGCCCAGCAGGGCGGTCGCCCCTGCGCCAAAGATCCCGGCCAAGGGGGCGACCAGCAGGACAAGCCACGCCACGCCGGGTGTCAGAATGCCCGACACGTCGCGGAAACTGGAATACACGGCGGACATTTCGGTCCGTTCCGATGGTTTCACCGCCAGCAGGAAAGGCAGGCCTGCCGAGACATCGAGCAGGATCAGGAAGAACGACCCGCACATCAGGCAGAGCACGGCGACCCAGGGCAGTCCCGACAGGATCCCTGCAACCGCGAACAGCAGTCCTGACATCAGGAACCCTGTTCGCACGGCGTGCCGGATCGAATAGCGCTGCATGAACCGCAGCATGAAGGGTGTGACAAACAGGGCCGCGTTCGAGATCGACAACGCGATCCCGCCCAATTGTTCGCCCAGTCCCGACTGGATGGCGAAGATCGGCAGATAGACGACATAGACCCACCACCCGCAGGACCGGATCACGGCAAAGAGCCAACCTGCCACAAGACGAGGCTGTGCAAAGAACCTTGGCAGGAACCCAAGCGGATTGGTCGGCGCGCGGCGGCTTTTCGTGATCAGCTTGCCATTGCCCATGCGCATGGCGAGGAACATCAAGAGCATGGTGCACGATGCCGTCGCCGCCACAAGAAACGGGGCCGGCTCCCACCATTTGAGCAGCGTCACGCCCAGCACGGGCCCGACCGTCCAGCCCGCAGCACTGTAGAACATGCGCGAGGTTTCGCAGCGCCCAAGCTCGATCTTGGCGATGTAGTCCAGCACGTAGGCGTTGAAGCAGACAAAGGTCGTGACCGTCGCCATGGATGTCAGCGACAGGCCGATGATGGTTGTCATGGCCGACCCGTCGATGGCCAGAAGCGATCCGGCGATGAAACAGGACGCGCCGGTCATGTAGACCCAGCGCCGGGGCAAGAACCGTGCGAGGAAAGGCACAAGCAGCCCGGTCAAGAGCGACACGATCCCGATCAGGAAATAGACCTGCGAAACCAATGCGGCGTCCTGCAGGGCCTGATACATGCGCAGCGGAAAGACCGAGATCAGGATGCCCCGTGCCACGGCCTCGGCTCCCGCCAGCATGGCAAAGCCCCGCACGCTGGGGGCGGGGGCGTGGCGGAGCCACTCGGGTATGCGTCTTTCGTGCATGACTGGCCTTCGAAGTCGTGGGCGACAGATACGCGCCTGTGCGGTTCATGCATTGCTGTCTGCGACCCGATGTCGTTTTCTGGAAACGACACAGAGGGTCGCTGGCGGCAGGTCTCATTTGGAAAGGGTTAAGATGCTGAATGACAAACCCCTCAACGGCGTGCGCATCGTCGAGGTCGAAGGCATCGGTCCCGGTCCGTTTGCCGCGATGATGCTGGCCGATCTGGGCGCAGATGTGATTGTCGTGCACCGGCCGCGATCTGGTCCCGTGGTCGGGTTGAAGGATCGTCCCGTCACCGACCGGGGCAAACGGTCGCTTGTGCTGGATCTGAAATCGGATATCGACCGGGCTGTATGCCTTGACCTTATTGCCCTTGCCGACGGTCTGATCGAAGGGTTCCGCCCCGGTGTCATGGAGCGGCTTGGCTTGGGTCCCGATGTCCGCCTCGGGCGCAACCCGCGCCTTGTCTATGGTCGGATGACCGGATGGGGGCAGGACGGGCCTTTGGCAAACCGCGCGGGGCATGACCTGAACTATATCGCGCTGTCGGGCGCCTTGTGGTCGTCCGCTCTGGAAGGTGAGCGCCAGAGCGTGCCACCGACGCTGGTCGGCGACATTGGTGGCGGGGCACTTTATCTGGTTGCCGGGATGCTGTCCGGCATCATCGCTGCCGGGCGCACCGGGCGGGGGACCGTTGTCGATGCGGCGATCTATGACGGCGCGGCGCATATGCAGAACCTGCTCATGTCGATTGCGGGTGCCGTTGAGGAGGGACCATCCGCGCAGGCCAATCCGCTGGTCGGTGCACATTGGTCCCGCACCTATCGTTGCGCCGATGGCGGATTCATCAGCGTGCAATGTCTCGAGCCGAAATTCTATGCCGAGTTCCTGAGCAGACTTGGTCTGTCTGAAGACGCCGATTTTGCGATGCACCAATTCGACCGGGCGGCGTGGCCCCGGCTGTCTGCAAGACTGTCGGATATTTTCTCCGCACAGAGCCGGTCGCATTGGGAAAATGTCTTCGCTTGCAGCGATGCCTGCGTCGCGCCTGTCCTGTCGCCGCGCGAAGCGTTTGCCCATCCGCAGAATGCGGCACGTCAGACGTGGCACGAAGTTGATGGCACAGTGCAAGCTGCCGCCGCTCCACGCTTTGGCGGGCAACCTCCCGCGCCGCCAGAAAAGGTTCGGGCACGCGGGCAGGACACCGAAACGATCCTCGCCGCGCTATCGGCGTCAAAAGGCTGGCCTGACCGGACCGAGCCGTGATCACGGCAGCGCCTCGCGCAACTCATTCAGATGGTCCGGAAAGGACCGTGCAGTGATGCGGGCTTCGCGCACCAGATTGTCGAAATGGTCCGAGAACGCCCGCACCCGCTGGGTGTCGCGGAAAGCGAGATAGTTGCTGCCCAGATAGATCACCGCCAGCAATGGTCCGAAGACGGTGATCGGCGCGGAATAGACCTGTCGTGCGTCAAACAGGTAAATGCGCATCCGGGGATAGAGCGCCTTTGTCAGGTCGAGCCAGTGATCGACCTGGCGCAGGCGCACGTCCTTCGGCAGATCGGCGTAATATCCCGAGCCTTCGACAAAGCTGTGGAGTTCGAACAGGGGCATGGCGATTTCGTAATCCGACGCGGACTGACGCATCCAGGCAAGGCGATTGGCCGAGGCTGTGATCGCCTGCGCCGTGGTGCGGCCCAGATGCGGTTCGTATTCCCAGGTCAGCACGTCATTCGTCTTGAGCATGTCCGGCAGTGCGGCAGGCACGTAGCGGATCTTGTAACCTTCCGCCTCGCGGTGCCAGTCGAAGATTTGCTGGTCCACCAGGGCGCGCGGTGCATTTGTCAGCGTCAATGCGCTTGCCAGAAGGTCGGTCGCGTTTTCAGGATGTTCAGCCAGCCCCAGCAGCCAGTCGGCGGATACGCCGAGGGCACTGGCGCAAGCGCCGACCACATGGGCGTTGGGCAGCCGTGCTGCGTCGTCCCGCAAGAGCTGCGAGATGGTTGACCGGTCGATCCCGGTCCGCCGGGCCAGTTCGCTCTGGTTCGTGCCCGCCCGCCGGATCGCGATAAGCAGGCGGGTGCGAAACAGATCGGCGCGTTGCAGCTTGTGCATGTTACGAAACACCCAATGCGTGACAAAAATCACGGTTATAGACAATTGTGCACCGTTCTCAGAATTCTGCAAGCCGCCTGAGCGGACTAGTCTGACCCCCGGAATTCATGGGGTTTTTTATGACAGACATGCCTTTGCCGAGATTGGCAGAGCTGCGCCGCGTGGCCGAATGGCCGACGCTTCTGATGCTGGGCGTCACCTACGGGCTCTGGGGTCTTGCCACCGTCTGGATCACCGATATCTCCATCTTCCTGGCCATTCTCATCTGCGCATGGACAGCCGCGCAGCACTCGTCCCTCACCCACGAGGCGCTGCATGGGCACCCTACGCGCAGCAAGCTGGTCAATGCAGCACTTGTCTTTCCGCCCCTCACCGTGGTGGTGCCCTACCTTCGGTTCCGGGACACGCATCTTGCGCATCACAGGGATGAGCGTCTGACCGATCCCTATGACGACCCCGAGTCCAATTACCTCGACCCGACGGTCTGGGATCGCCTGCCGCAATGGCGCAAGAAGCTGTGCCGGATCAACAACACGCTTGCAGGACGTTTGATCCTCGGGCCGATCCTTGGCCAGGTGTCCTTCATGGCGGCTGACTTCCGGCTCATCCGGACCGGTGACCGCCGCGTTCTGGCCGGGTGGCTTCTGCATATCCCTGCGGTCGCGAGCGTTGTCTGGTGGATGCTCTCGGTGGCGGAGATGCCCGTCTGGGCCTGGTTGCTGTCCGTCTACCTGTCGCTGTCCATCCTCAAACTGCGCACGTTCCTCGAACATCGCGCCCATGACCGCACCACCGCCCGTACCGCGATTGTCGAGGATCACGGGCCGTTCGGACTGCTGTTCCTCTACAACAATCTGCATGTGGTGCATCACATGCATCCGGGCGTGCCATGGTACGCCCTGCCGGATCTTTACCGGGCCCGGCGCGCACAGTTTCTCGCGGCAAACCAGGACTACCGCTATCGCACCTATGCCGAGGTTGCGCGCAAGTACCTGTTCCGCGCCAAGGATCCCGTGCCGCATCCTCTCTACCGGGATGGACAAGCGCGCTGAGCTGACGCCATAGAGGCGCATGGAACTCTGGATCGTCGCCAGCGTCGCAGCCGCATTGTTTCAGACCATCCGGTTCATGCTGCAAAAAGTGCTGAGCATGGATGTGCTGAGCACCGCCGGCTCGACCTTTGCCCGTTTTGCCTATGCCGCGCCTGCCGCGCTGCTGGTCACTGTCGCCTATCTCTGGGGACAGGGGGCAGCGGTGCCCGTGCTCGACGGCTGGTTCTGGTTCTATGCACAGCTGGGGGGCGTGTCGCAGGTCCTGGCCACGGTCTGTGTTGTCGCGTTGTTCCGGCAGCGCAATTTCGCCGTGGGAATCACGTTCAAGAAAACCGAAGTGATCCAGACAGCCATTGTGGGTGTCGCGCTCTTTGGAGCCGAGGTGTCGCTGGCGGGGTGGGGTGCGATCCTGATCGGGCTGATCGGTGTTCTGCTTCTGTCGCGCACGCCTGGACTTGAGCAGGGTATCTGGGCCAGCCTGACAAGCCGGGCCACGGTGCTGGGCCTGACCTCCGGGTTCTTCTTTGCCTTCTCGGGCACCAGCTACCGGGCGGCGTCCTTGCAGATCGACAGCAAGGATGCATTGCTGCGGGCCGCCGTCACCCTGACCTGCGTGACCGCGTCGCAATTCATCGGCATGGCACTTTGGCTGCGCTGGCGCGAACCGGGGCAGCTCAGCGCCGTGTGGCGGGCGCGCAGGGTGGCGGTCTGGGTCGGGTTGACCTCCATGGCGGGATCGATGGGGTGGTTCACCGCCTTCACGTTGCAGACGGCCGCCTATGTTCAGGCGGTGGGCCAGATCGAACTGATCTTCTCGCTCATGGCGTCGGTGCTGTTCTTCAAGGAACGCGTCACCGCGCGCGAACTGGTCGGGATCGGGTTTCTCGCCCTGTCGATCCTGACCTTCATCCTCGTGATCTAGTCGGAGACGATCCTAGTCCGTCATGGGGTGGCCATGGATCCGCAGGAACAGGCTTTCCTCGTCATCGTTTCGAAAGAACGGGACAGAGGCGGGCGGATGCGGATCGGTCACGCGCGCGGCCACTTCGGCCAGCACAACTTCGGTGATGAAGGGCAGATCAAAGCTGCGCACCTTGTCGAGTGCGATCCACTGCAGATGCGCCAACTCGTCGGATGCGGCAGAAAAGTCATCCGGGTCGCTGGCAAGATCATCGGCATCAAGCAGGAAGAACCGCGCATCGAATCTCCGGGGACGGCCCGGGGGCGTGATGGCACGGAAGACGAATTGCAACGGTGCAGCCGTCGGCACATGGCCGCTGGACGCGAAGCCGCGCCATGCGTCCGGCGGGGTGTCCCATGTGCCGGGACGCCCGAGAATCTGCCCGGTCTCCTCCCACAATTCGCGGATCGCGGCGGCCGCCAGCATCGGGGCGCGGTCCGGGACCACGCCATCCGCAAGCCGTCCGTGACACAGCGGAGCGAGGGGTTCGGCAAAAGGCACATTGGCGTCCTCGGGATCCGCTGCGCCGCCGGGAAACACGAACTTGTTGGGCATGAACGCCGCCGTCGCACCGCGCTGGCCCATAAGCACGCTGGGTTGGTGGGAACGATCCCGCAGCACGATCACGGTGGCCGCGTCCCGGATGGCGGTCTTGTCAATCGGTCCCTGTTCGGTCACGCCTGCCCCTTTTCTTTGGCCAAGGGATCAGGACGCGCTGTCAGCGAACCCGTGCATCTGTCGTGACCATTGAAACGCCACGATCGCCCCTTTCAGTCTGGGCAGAAGGTAGAGCGTCAGCGCGACGCAGCCAACTGCGAAGATCGTGAAAAGCACCAGTGGCTCCGGGCGAAAATTCACGAACACGATATGCAGGAGAGGTGCCATAAGATGTCCGACGATCAGGATCGTCAGATAGGCCGGGCCGTCATCGGCACGGTGATGGTGCAGCTCTTCGCGGCACACGGGACAGGTGTCGCGTACCTTGAGATAGCCGCTCAATAACGGACCGCTGCCGCATTTCGGGCACTTCCGCCGCCAGCCCTTGCGCAAGGCCGGCCATGTCGGACGCTCGTCCTGATCTGTCACGTGTGATGTGGTCATGTTCGCTCTCCCACGCCCAAGATGGCGACGCCCGATAGGGATGAACAGTGACCAAACTGTCCTTGCGGCTGGATGTCGCAAATCACGCAGCCGTGACCCCGCATCTGCATTTTCTGCGACGGAAGTTTCGATCTGTCCCGTGAAACACAGTGGATGCCAGAGAGACAGGGTGTCGCTCTGGGCCAGTGTTGAAAGGATCCGGCAAGACCGCCGGACATGGAAAGGAAAAGAGACATGACCATGAAGAAGCAGGTTTCCGCACTCGTGATCGCAGCGCTTCTGGCCAGCACCGCCGGGATGGCCTTTGCCCAGGATGCGGATTCGCGGGCAGAGCGCCGGGCGCAGGCCTTTGCCGAGCTCGACACAAATGGGGATGGCAGCGTGTCCGCCGAGGAATTCGCCACGCGTCCCAACCGCTTTGCCCGCGCCGATACGAATGGGGACGGCGTTCTGAGCGCGGAAGAGATCGTTGCCGCCGGTCAGCAGCGCGCCGCAGATCGCGCCGACCGCATGATCGCGCGACTGGATGCCAATGGCGACGGGGCTCTGTCCGAGGACGAGCTGACCGCGCGCCGCGATCCCGCCCGCATGTTTGATCGGCTGGATGCCAATGACGATGGCGTGGTGAGCGCCGAGGAATTCGCCGAGCTGCGCATGGGCGACCATGGCGGCAAGCGCGGCGGGTTTTGGGGCGGCAAGCGTCACGGTGGCGACAACCGCTGACCCCGAACAGCGCCATGAGCGATATGTGCATCGCTCATGGCACCTGATAGGCTTGATCTGAACCTGACACGCGGTGGAATGACCCAGAGCCAGACCGATCCTGCTGCAGAAGCAGCCTTGCTTCGGGCCTATGCCGCCGGGGATGCCGACGCGGCGCGCCGTCTTGCGTCGACCTACACGCCCTTGGTGTTTGCGCACGCGGTGCGCATGCTCAACGACCGCGCCGAGGCGGAAGATGTCGCGCAGGAAGCCATGCTGAAGCTGTGGCGACAGGCGCCGGGATGGGATGCACAGGGAGGCGCATCGGTGCGCACGTGGCTCTACCGGGTCACGGCCAACCTCTGCATCGACCGGCTGCGCAAGACGCGGCCTGACGCGATGCCCGAGGATCTGGACGTGGCCGATGACGGACCGGGGGCCGAGGCACAGCTACAGGCGCAGGCCCGGCAGATGGCGCTGGAAGAGGCGCTCATGCAGTTGCCGGACCGTCAGCGACAGGCCGTCGTGCTGCGACATATCGAAGGTCTGGGCAATACCGAGATTGCCCAGATCATGGACATTGGGCCCCGTGCGGTGGAAAGTCTGACCGCACGCGGCAAACGGGCCCTGACCGCGCTTTTGGCCGGTCAGCGCAAAGGCTTGGGGTACACAGATGACACAGTCGAAACCTCCGTTTGACGATCCGCTCGAGGCGGCCTTCGCCACGGCGCGTCAGTCGCCGCCGCAGCTCCCCGACGGGCTTCTGGCGCGCGTGGTTGCGGATGCCGAGGCGCAGATGCCACGCCCGGATCGGCCACCGCTCTGGCGGCAGATTTTTGGCGCGCTGGGCGGCTGGCCCGCGATGGCGGGTCTGGCCATGACGGCCTGTGTCGGCGTGTGGGCGGGGGGTGCGCTGACGGACGACCTGATGTTTTCCCTGACCCCAGTCGATGGCGCAACGCTGGATATCGGCGCGGGTCTTGGCCCGTTCGACCTGCTGTTGGTGGATGGCTGACATGACCGAGATGACACAGACAAAAACCCCGCTCTGGATGCGACTGACGCTTCTTGTGTCACTTGCACTGAACCTTCTGGTCATCGGGGCGGTTGTCGGCTTTGTCGCTATGGGCGGCCACGACCGGCGACCGGATCGGGATCGGTTTGACTATGGGTCATTCTTCATGCGGGCTCTGGGCGATGACGACCGACGCGCGCTGCGGCGGGATTTCGAAGAGGGTTTGCGGGGGCAGGGACGCGATCGCGGGGCATTTGTGGGTGAGTTGCAGTCCACGCTCGACACTCTGCGCACGACACCGTTCGACCGCGATGCCTTCGCCGCGGCCTTGGCTGCCCAGTCGCGGGCCCGTGCCGAGCGTGAAGACATGGGTCGGGAAGTGTTGGCCAATCGTGTTGCTGCCATGAGCGATGCCGATCGCGCAGCCTATGCGGACCGTATCGAAGAGCGCCTGACCGAGTTGGCAAACCGGGTTCGTCGTTGAGGGGTGAGCCTGTGCTCAGAAGGCCGCGCGGGCAGAGGCGACAGGGATGCCATGTTGAGCGGACTGGGCCTGCGCAATCTCGATCCGGTTTCGACCGTTCCGCTTGGCCTCGTAAAGCGCAGTATCTGCGGCGCGCCTGAGATCCATCGTTGAAACGCGTTCGGATCGGGAACGGAGTGCAATCCCGATGCTGATCGTTGCACGCACATGAGTGCCGTTTTCGATGGCGGTTGCACCGCCTGCCACCGCGTCGCGCAGCCTTGATGCGACGGCGCGTGCCTGACCCGGTCGGACATCCGGCAACACGATCAGGAATTCTTCGCCGCCATACCGCGCGATGAAATCGCCGTCGCGCAGGCTCGATTTCATGATCTGGGCGATACGCGAAAGAACCATGTCGCCGGCTGAGTGACCATGGTTGTCGTTGATGGACTTGAAGTGATCGATGTCCGCGATCAACACGGCCAGCGCGCGCGGTTCTTCGGCCAGTGCCCGATCCGTTCGCGCAAGGTACTCCTCCATTGCGGTGCGGTTGTTCAACCCGGTCAGTCCGTCCACATAGGCCTTCCGCTCAAGATCGGTGGTCGCCCGGCGCTCGCGGTCGGCATCACGCCTGCGACGGGCGAGGCGCTGGATCCGCAGGACAAGCTCGGTCGCGCTGACGGTTGTGGGGACCTGATCATGTGCACCGAGATCCAGCGGCGAGGCCCCGGTTGCCGCGCAGTCGGTGACAAAAAGGATGCGGCTGTGCTGGCTGACGGGATGGGTCAGCAGGGCGGCAAGGGTTTCACGAGCCTCATCGGTTTGCTGCGTTTCCCACAGGACGAAGACATCGGCGTCTGGATGGGGCTCGCGCCGTGCGACATGCGCCGCCACGCGCCGGATCTCGATCCCTGAGTCCGCAGGGTCCGGTGCCGACATCGGCGCGGACAGGGTGCCCGTCACGAAACAGGCCACGGTCTTTGGTGCAAAGTCCACAGTCGGTTCGGACAAACCCGAAGCAATATGCGCTCCGGATCGGGCGAGATACAGGCCGGAGCCTTGCTGCAACCGCATGAAGCTGCGCATCCGGGCCCTGAGGTCGGCTGACTCGGCCGACATCTCGATCACGTCATGCGCTCCGTCCACCAGCGCGCTGACCCGTGCGGACTGGTTTTCGCGTTGCACGGCGACGACAAGCGTCGTGCCCTGGGTGGAGGGCGTGCTGCGCATGAGCTTGCAGAACTGGCGCAACCGAAGGCCGGGGAGGTCATGTGCAAGGATCACGACTTCGGGTGCTTCCTTGCGGATCAGGGTAAGCCCTTCTGCCAGCGACTCGGCCAAATCTACGGGATAGGCGGTGGTGTCGAGCTTTGCGCGCATCTGGATGCGGCGATGGCTCATGGCGTCGATGATGAGAACGGACCTTGGCACGGCAGCTCCGACATGGTGGCTTCTGTTAAGACTTTGCTCACCAATTCATTGCCGCTATTTGGTTAAAAAAGTGTTTGGGAAATATCTCAAAATGTCGATTTCTCGCGACCGCGCAGAACAGATCGCCATCAAGGCCATCGTCTGGCTTGCAGGCAATGACGACTTGTTGCCGGTTTTCATGGGCTCTACCGGCGCGGACGAAGCGGTGTTCCGTGAGGGCCTCGCAAAGCCCGAATTTCAGGCCTCCGTTCTGGATTTTCTGCTAATGGACGATGCTTGGGTGATTTCCTTCTGCGACACGGAAGGCATCCCCTACGATCACCTCATGCAAGCGCGGGCAGCGCTTCCCGGTGGTCAGCAGGTGCATTGGACATGACGCCAGCCGATCCGCAGACAATCGAGGCGATTCTCTTCGACAAGGATGGCACGCTTTTCGACTTTGGGGCGACGTGGAACGCCTGGGCCAAATCGCTTCTGCTGCGTCTTGCCGAGGGCAACGAGGCGCGTGCGGCAGCGCTGGGGCAGGTGATCGGTTTCGACTGGGCGGCAGGCGTGTTCAACGCGGACAGCCTGGTGATCGCAGGCACGCCCGACGAAGTGGTCGAAACATTGTCGCCCGCCTGTCCGACACTGTCGCGGGCAGAGCTTCTTGCCCTAATCAACGAAGAAGCGGCCGCCGCACCCATGGCTCCAGCTGTCCCCCTGGCGCCGTTGCTGGATCGTTTGATCGCTGCCGGACTGCGTCTTGGTGTGGCCACGAATGATGCCGAAGCGCCCGCTTTCGCCCATCTCGATTCCGCCGGCGTGCGGGACCGATTCGCGTTCATCGCAGGATCGGACAGCGGTCACGGGGCAAAGCCCGAACCGGGTCAGCTGCTGGCCTTCTGTTCCGCCGTCGGTGTCACGCCGGACCGGGCGCTGATGGTCGGGGACAGCACGCACGACCTGATCGCGGGGCGCGCTGCCGGGATGCGGACCGTCGCGGTCCTGACCGGTCTTGCCGGACGCGCCGAGCTTGAGCCCTTTGCCGATCTGGTCTTTCCGAACATCGGTCATCTTGCAGACTGGCTTGGTCTGCACTGATCGCCGACGAAAAGACCAAAAGCGACCGCATGAGTCGTGTTCCGGCAGGATAACCCGTCTCTGCGATGCCTAGCTAAAGTGGCAACGCAGGAGAATGCCATGACAGAGGCCATCACACGCAAACGCAGGAGCGGAGGGCGGTCTGGACATGCCGTGCGCCGCGGGTCGTCGGTGATCGAACAGCTGCCTTGGAGCCTGCCGATCAACATCGACCGCCCGACAGAGCCTCTCAGCGAAGAAGGTGTGGCGCGGGTTCACGATGCGGCCATGATCATTCTCGAAGAGATCGGGATCGAATTTCTGAATCCCGAGGCGGTGCGCGTTCTCAAGGACGCTGGCTGCACTGTTGACGGCGAAAACGTACGTATGGGACGCGATTTCGTGATGGAGTGGGTGGGCAAAGCGCCCCGCTCGTTCACTATCACCCCGCGCAATGTGGACCGGAAGATCGTTGTCGGAGACGGGCATATCCTCTTTGGCAACGTGTCGTCGCCGCCCAATTACTGGGACATGGAAATGGGCCGAAAGGTGCCCGGCACGCGCGAGATGTGCCGCAATTTCCTCAAGCTGTCGCAGTATTTCAACTGCATCCACTTCGTTGGCGGCTACCCTGTCGAACCGGTCGATATCCATGCCAGCGTCCGCCATCTGGATGTGCTCTATGACAAGCTCACTCTGACCGACAAGGTCGCGCACGCCTATTCGCTGGGCAAGGAGCGTGTCGAGGACGTGATGGAGATGGTGCGCATCGCCGGTGGTCTGTCGCACGAGGAATTCGACGCCAGCCCGCGCATGTACACCAACATCAACTCGACCTCGCCGCTCAAGCATGACCATCCGATGATGGACGGCTGGATGCGCTGCGCCGCGCGCGGGCAGGGGTGCATCGTCACGCCCTTCACCCTTGCCGGGGCGATGGCGCCCGTCACGATGGCGGGGGCTGTCGCGCAATCGCTGGCGGAAGGTCTGAGCGCCATTGTTCTGGCCCAGATCATCAACCCCGGTGCGCCCTGCGCCATCGGCACCTTCACATCGAACGTCGATATGAAATCCGGCGCGCCGGCCTTTGGCACACCGGAATACATCCGCGCCACGCAAATGACCGGCCAGATGGCCCGCTTTTACGGTCTGCCGCTGCGATCCTCGGGCGTCTGTGCGGCCAACGTGCCGGATGGGCAGGCGATGTGGGAAACCGAGCACAGCCTCTGGGCCGCCATCCAGTCGGGCACCAACCTTGTCTACCACGCCGCCGGGTGGCTCGAAGGCGGGCTGATCGCCAGCCCCGAGAAATTCGTCATGGATTGCGAGGTGATCCAGCAGTTGATCCGCTACATGGATCCGGCGATCTGCGACGTCAGTGATGACGGTCTGGGCCTCGAGGCGATCCGCGAAGTGGGCAGCAACGGACATTTCTTCGGCACCAAACACACGCAGGAACGCTACACGACGGCGTTCTATCAACCCTTCCTGTCCGACTGGAAGAACTACGAGGCCTGGGAAGCTGCGGGCAGCATCTGGACGCCGGAACGGGCCCATGTGATGTACAAGGCCATTCTCGAGGAATTCGAGGCGCCGCCGATGGATGAAGCCATCCACGAAGAGCTGCTGGCCTTCGTCGAACGCCGCAAAGCCGAAGGCGGCGCGCCAACGGATTTCTGACCGTCCGCAATTTGCCGTTTCTTAAGACCTGACTGCCATGGTGTGCCTCAAACAGAAGGCGCATCCCATGCACGGTCTCATCTTTCGCACGCTCGAAGCCTTTGTCTCGGATGTTTTTGGTCCGGACCACTGGGTGCGGGCTGTGGCCCTGGCCGACCTGCCTGTCACCTCGTTCGAGGCGATGCTGCAATATGACGCCGGGTATTTCCCCAGCTTGCTTGAGGCATGTGTCACGGTGCTGGATCGACCCGGGTCCGTGATCCTCGAGGATCTGGGGGCCTATCTCATCATTCATCAGAACCATGCTTCGGTGCGGCGTCTGATGCGGTTCGGCGGCGATACATTCGCGGAACTTCTGCAGTCCCTTGGCGATCTGCCTGACCGGACCCGCCTCGCGGTTTCTGGTCTGGACCTGCCAAGCATCCTTGTGCAGGAAACCATACCGCAAAGCTTCACGATCCAATGTGCGGACAATCCGATGGGGTTTGGGCACATCATGGTGGGATTGCTGCGCGCGATGGCCGATGACTACGGAACGCTTGCCCTGCTTGACCATCGCGGCCTGCGGAACGGGGCCGAGATCATCGAGGTGCAAGTCATCGAAACCGCCTTTGCCGATGATCGCGGCTTTTCATTGTCGGTTGCCCATGGGGCACATCACTAATGATCGCCGCACCTGCCCTCTTGCACGCCATCCGTCCGCTCCATGTCTGCATCGGGCCAACCGGTCATATTCGGCAAGTCGGCAAAAGCTTCTCAAAGCTTGGCATAAACGATCCAACCGGCTGCCGGTTTCTCGAAGTGTTCGAAATCCTGCGACCCGCCCGACCATCCTCCATGTCGGACCTGCGTCGCCTGACCGGAGAGGTCCTGCGCCTGCGCCTTCGGCAGGAACCCGAGATCGGCTTCCGGGGTCTGGTGATCGACGACGAGGCACAGGGCTTGATCCTCGATCTGTCGTTCGGCATCGCCGTGGTTGATGCGGTGCAGCGCTTTGGCCTCACGGCGCAGGATTTTGCGCCCGGCGATCTGGTGATGGAACTGTTGTTCCTGCAAGAGGCCAAATCCAGCGCAATCGCAGCCTCTTTCAGTCGCAACGCGCGGCTGAACGGGGCGCGGCTCGCCGCTGAAACCGATGCAATGACCGATGGTCTCACAGGGCTGCACAACAGGCGCGCGCTCGACGCGGCGCTGGCCCGGCTTGGACAATCAAATACCGAATATGCGATCCTCCACATGGATCTCGACCGCTTCAAGCAAGTCAACGACACGCTGGGTCATGGCATCGGGGACAGTGTTCTCAAACGGGTTGCCCTGATCCTGCGCAGCCACACGCGGCAGGACGATCTGCTGATCCGAGCGGGTGGGGACGAATTCGTCATCGTGTGCCCGGGCCTGACCGACCACCTGCGCCTGACAGAGCTGGCCATCCGTTTGATCGGTGACATCTCCGAACCGGCGCAGATCGACGGACAGGACATCACGATCGGGGCCAGCATTGGCATCGCCGTGTCTGCCGCAACGGCGCGTTGTGATCCCGTGACCCATCTCTCTCGTGCCGACGTGGCGCTCTATGCCGCCAAGAGGTCAGGCCGGGGGCAATACCGCTTCTGGTCCACCGATATGGGCGAGTGCCTTGCATCGCTGGATCTCGAGGACGCTCAGCCAAAGGCCATGTGACGGCACAGTGCGCTTGCAACCCTTTCCCACGTCGCGCATTGTTGCTGCATGGGTCTGATTTTCCGCCTGATTTTTCTGAGCAGTCTTTTTGTCCTGAGCGTTCATGAGGCACCGCTTCAGGCGCAGACCGCAGATCAGCCCACAGGCACCATCACCGTCGAAGACAGCGCCGAACAGGACGCCGCCATCGCCAATCGCATCCGCGAAATCCTGATGGAACTCGACGGGTATGAAGACGTCACGGTCACCGTCAATTCCGGGATCGTCACGCTGCGGGGCACAGCCCTTGATGGTCCGGCAGTCACCCGGCTGAATGAAATCGCAGGCCGCGTCGAAGGGGTCGTGACCATCGAAAACCGGGTGCAGGAAACCACCGACGTGGTGCGCCGTCTTGACCCTGCGCTCGAACGGTTCCGCGCCCGGTCCAAGCAGTTCGTCAATTACCTGCCGCTTCTCGCCATCGCGGCCGCCGCGTTTGCGCTTGTCGTCGCGGTCGGCTTTCTGATCGCCCGCCTGAAACGGCCATGGGACCGGATCGCGCCAAATGCCTTCATTGCCGACATCTACCGGCAGGTGATCCGCATCGCCTTTATTCTGGGTGGTCTGGTGATCGCGCTCGACATCCTTGGGGCCACGGCCCTTCTTTCGACCATCTTGGGTGCTGCCGGGATCATCGGTCTGGCCATCGGGTTTGCCGTGCGCGACACGGTCGAGAATTTCATCGCGTCGATCATGCTGTCGATTCGCCAGCCCTTTCGCCCGAATGATCAGGTCGAGATCGAAGGCGACATCGGCAAGGTCATCCGCCTGACCAGCCGCGCCACGATTCTGCTCAGCTTTGACGGCAATCACATCCGCATTCCCAACGCGACGGTCTTCAAGAGCAGGATCGTGAACTACACGCGGAATGACGAAAGACGGTTTCTCATCAGCCTCGGTGTCGCCTATGACACCGACCTCGCACGCGCGCAGGATCTTGCGCTGCAGACTGTCACGTCGCTGCCGTTCGTCATTGATGAACCTGCCCCCGCCGTCTGGATCGAAGAACTGGGGGACAGCGCGGTGATCCTCAACGTGGCCGGCTGGATTCGCCAGCACGAAACCAGCTATCTCAAGGCCCGGAGCGAAGCATGGCGCCTCTGCCTTGCCGCATTCGACCACGCCGGAATCGTGATGCCGGAAACCACGCTGCGGATCGTCGGAGTGGGCGATGCGCCGGCGCCACAGTCAGCCCCCCGATCGCCCGGGTCGACAGCCGCCGCCGTGGCCGCCGCGACCGCCACGATCGGCGATGTCGAAGCCGCCATGGACAAGGAACTCGAACGGATCGTCGCCACCGAACGCGCCGAAAAGCGGGGGGACGATCTCCTCAAGAAAGACGCGCCGGAAGAGTAGGAAAATTTTCGGATTCCGGGTCTTGATCCCGCTCTCAGAGCGGCGTAAGTACGCCCGCACGGTTGGGGTGTAGCCAAGTGGTAAGGCAACGGTTTTTGGTACCGCGTACCGTAGGTTCGAATCCTACCACCCCAGCCAGTTTGTCCTGACAACTCCCCGCTACACCCGTCTTAGACGCCGATATAGGTGGTCGAGACCTCGGGGGTGATGTCGCTGAATCCGCCGGACCACACGGTTTGTCCACGGGCGAGGATCACGGCGCGGTCTGACACCTGTGCCAGTTCCCGGACCGATTTGTCGATCAGCAGAATCGCTGTCCCGGTCTCTTGCTTCAACCGAGCGATGGCGGCCCAGATTTCCTGACGGATGATCGGGGCAAGGCCTTCGGTCGCCTCATCGAGGATCAGGAGTCGCGGGTTCGTCATCAGCGCACGCCCGATGGCCAGCATCTGTTGTTCCCCGCCCGACAGGGACGCGGCGCGCTGGTGGCTCCGTTCTCCGAGCCGCGGAAAGAGGTCCGCGATGCTGCGCAAGGTCCACTCACCCGGTTGTGCAGCCGCGATCAGGTTTTCCTCGACCGTCAGATCGCGGAAACAGCGACGTCCTTCGGGGGCCAGACCGATCCCCAGACGCGCGACCTTGTGGCTGGGCAGCCCGTGAAGCGGCTGCCCGGCAAAGCGCAACCCGCCCTCTGACGCGATCATGCGGCAGATGGCCTTGACGGTAGTCGTCTTGCCCATGCCGTTACGGCCCATGAGCGCCACAACCTCGCCCTCGGCCACCTCCAGCGTCACACCGAACAGCACCTGTGCCACGCCATAGCGGGCGGTCAGATTCTCGACGGACAGCAGCGTCACGCTTCTTCCCCCAGATAGGCCTCGCGTACGGCGCGGCTCTGACGGATCTCGTCGACCGTGCCTGTGGCGATCACCTGACCATAGACCAGCACGCTGATCCGGTCGGCGAGGGCAAAGACGGCGTCCATGTCGTGTTCGACCAGCAGGATCGGAGCCTCTGTCCTGAGTTGGTCAAGGAACGCGGTCAAAAGTTTTGACCCTTCCGCCCCAAGCCCGGCCATCGGTTCGTCCATGACAAAGGCTTTGGGTGACAGGGTCAGCGCCACGGCGACTTCAAGCTGACGGCGTTGCCCGTGTGACAGCTCGGCACAGCGCGTGTGCCGGTGCTCGATCAGTCCAACACGTTCCAGCGCCGCTTCTGCCTTGGCGGTCAGGGATGCGTCCGACAGCGCCCGCGACCAGAAGCGCCATGGATTGCCCGATGCCCCCAAAGCGCCCAGCACGACATTCTCAAGCACGCTGTCTTCCATCGCCAGCGCCGAGATTTGGAAGGTGCGCCCCAAACCAGCCCGCGCGCGGGCCTGCGTGCTGTCCAGCGTCACCTCGCGCCCCAACAGATGCACCGATCCTGCGTCCGGCCGCAAACCACCGCAGATCTGCGCGATCAAGGTCGACTTGCCTGCGCCGTTCGGGCCGATGATGGCGTGGATTTCCCCTGAGCGCAGGTCGATGGACACATCGTCGGTCGCGGTCAAAGCGCCGAAGCTCTTGCGCAGATTGCGCGTGGCAAGGATTGGCTCAGACATGCGCGCCCTCCTTGCCGGTCAGAAGGCCAATGATCCCACCGCGCGCAAACAGCACGATCGCCAGCAGGATCAGGCCCAGATAAACGTGCCAGAACTCGGTCAGGGCACCCAGCCAATGCTCTAGCGCCACAAAGAGGCACGCCCCGATGACGGGGCCATAAAGCCGACTAACGCCGCCAATGATGATGAGCACGATCAATTCGCCTGAAAGCTGCCAACTGAACATGGTGGGCGACACGAACCGGTTGAGATCGGCAAAAAGCGCCCCCGCGAGCCCGGTGATCGCGCCCGAGATCACAAATGCCACCAGCTTGAGCCGCATCGGGTTCAGGCCCACGGTCTCGACCCGCGTCGGCACCTGCCGGGCGGCGTTCAGTGCCAGACCGAACGGCGCGTTCTGAAGCTGGGCGTTCAGGAACAGGACAATGCAGAGCAGCACAAAGCACAGGCCGAAGAAATGGATCGGCACCAGCGTGTTCAGGCCGGGAAAGCCGTTGCGCACATAGATCGACAGCCCGTCTTCGCCGCCATAGGTGCTCCAGGAAATGGCGAAGTAGTAGAACATCTGCCCGAAAGCGAGGGTGATCATGATGAAATAGACACCCGAGGTGCGCAGGCTCAGCAGACCAATGATCCACGCGGCAAGGGCGGACACGACGACCGCCGCCAGCCAGATGATCGGCATGGATTTCGTGCCGGCAAGGCTTAGCCCGAACAGATCGAGAGAGGTATAGGTCTGCGCGTGATAGGCGAGGATACCCATCGCATAACCGCCCAGACCAAAGAACACCGCGTGCCCAAGGCTCACCAGCCCGCCGATACCAAGCGCGATGTTCAGACCGACGGCGGCGATCGCAAGGATCACGGCGCGCGTCACAAGGGTGATCGTGAATGGCTCATCGACGACAATGGCCCAAAGTGGCACCGCCAGAAGCCCCGCGAACACGATCCAGTTGACCAGCCGTTCCGGGATCATGCGCGCGCTCCGAACAATCCGGTGGGTCGCCAGATCAGCACAAGGCTCATTAGGATGTAGATCGCCATGGAGGCCAGCGCCGATCCGGTCTGTGTGGCAGCCCCCGGCTCCATGAACAGTTTGAACAGTTCCGGCAGGAAGATGCCCCCCAGCGTGTCGGTCAGCCCCACCAGCAAAGCGCCGATGAAGGCGCCCTTGATCGACCCGATTCCGCCGATCACGATCACGACGAAGGCCAGGATCAGAACGGGTTCGCCCATGCCCACCTGCACCGACTGGATCGCCCCAACCAATGCGCCCGCCAACCCGGCCAGCGCGGCACCAATGGCAAAGACCAGCGTGTAGAGCAGACGGATGTCTACGCCCAATGCGGCGATCATCTCGCGGTCATTCTCGCCCGCGCGGATCTGGATGCCGATGCGCGTGCGTTCGATCAGGGCCCACAGCCCAAGCCCCACCAGCAGTCCTACGGCAATCAGCGTCAGACGGTAGAGCGGATATTGAATGCCACCGGGCAGGGTGACGGGGCCGGACAGGTAATCCGGAATGTCGAGGAACAGCGGGAAAGAGCCAAAGAGCCAACGTGTGCCTTCGGAAAAGATCAGGATGAGTGCGAAGGTCGCGAGCACTTGATCCAGATGCGCCTTTCCGTAAAGACGTCGGATCACCGTCATCTCGATCAATGCTCCGGCGATGGCGGCCACGGCCAAGGCGGCACCCAGAGCCAGCACAAACGATCCCGTCGCGCCCGCCACAGCGGCGGCGGCAAACGCGCCGATCATGTAGAGCGATCCGTGCGCGAGGTTGATCAGGCCCATCACGCCAAAGATCAGCGTCAGCCCCGCTGCCATGAGAAACAGCATGACGCCGAATTGCAGCCCGTTGAGGACCTGCTCGATGATCAGAAGTGTCGACATGCCTGCCCGAAACCCGATGTGCCGGGGCAGGACCCCGGCACGCCGTGTGATGTCTTACATCTTGCAATCGGCAGCGTAGACGTCGCCGTGGTTCTCAAGGGCGGTGCCGATGATCTTGTTGGTGAAGACATCGCCTTCCTTGATGACCTCACGCGCATAGATCGTCTGGATCGGGTGATGGTTCGGCCCGAACTTGAACTCCCCGCGGGTGCTGTCGAAATCCGCCGCCCGCAGTGCCTCGCGGAAGGCATCGGCGTCGGATACGTCGGCTTTCTCAAGCGCCGACAGGATCAGATTCGCCGTGTCAAAGCCCTGGCTTGCATAAAGCGACGGCAGACGCCCGTATTCGGCCTGGAAGCTTTCGACAAAGGCCGCGTTGGTCGGGTTGTCGATGTCCTTGTTCCACTGGCTGGTGTTCACCACGCCAAGCGCCGCGTCACCGACCGCTTGCAGGATGCCCTGATCAAAGCTGAAGGCCGGTCCCACGACGGGCAGATCGACACCGCTGTCGGCATATTGCTTGAGGAAGGAAATCCCCATCCCGCCGGGCAGGAAGAAGAACACGCTGTCGGCGCCAGAGGCGCGGATCTGCGCGATCTCGGCGGCATAGTCCGTCTGGCCTAGCTGGGTGTAAACTTCACCCGCCAGTTCACCCTTGAACATGCGCTTAAATCCGGTCAGCGCGTCCTGACCCGCCGGGTAGTTCGGCGCGAGGATGAAGGTGTTGGAATAGCCAGCCGAGGTCGCATAGGCGCCCGCCGCTTCATGCAGGTTGTCGTTCTGCCATGCCACGTTGAAGTAATTCTGGTGGCAGCCCTGGCCGGCCAGCGCCGAGGGGCCTGCGTTCGGGGACAGGTAGAACTTGCCCTGCGCGGTGACGCTCGGGATCACGGCCATGGCAAGGTTCGACCAGATGATCCCGGTCAGGATGTCGACACGTTCTGACTGGACCATCTTGTCGGCCAGTTGCACGGCGATGTCCGGCTTCTGCTGGTCATCCTCGATCACGACTTCGATGTCATCCCGGCCCGACTGACCGATGGCCAGCATGAAGCCATCGCGCACGTCGATGCCAAGGCCCGCGCCGCCGCCGGACAGGGTTGTGATCATGCCGATCTTGGTTTCGGCAAAGGCGGATGTCGCGCCAATCGCCAAGGCCGCAGTGGCCATCAATAGCTTTTTCATCTGGTTCTCCCCGTTGTGACTGTCCTGCTTGTTCGCTGTATTCTTTCCACCGGAACGGCGGTGCACATCTGGCGCAGGACGTTTTATCCTTAACCCGGATAATTCATGAGGCTCGCTTTTCTGGTTGTGAGTAGCGTTTTCCGACGAGCGTGATCAGTTGGTCGCACGTGTTATTCTCGCCCGCG
>NZ_JALEGT010000003.1 GCF_022763305.1 Marivita sp.
GACTGCGCGTAGAACAGGCTTCCTTCCGGGTTGCCGCCCATCACGAGGATATCGGCCTCGGCGGATTTGGGCGCGGCGCCCACAAGCATGGCAACGCCGAGCGCTGCGGCGGTCAGTTTCTGGAATATCATTGGGGCAACATCCTCCCTACCCACTGCGGTTCTTGTCCCGCTCTTTGGAGCGGGTCTGGCTATTGAGCCCGGTATTCGAACAAACATCGAATACCGCATCAACTTAGAGGCAGCCCGAGTTGGAGTCAAGGGGTCTGCTCCGGCTGGGGGCAGAATGACACCCTAAGGCTGGGTGTCATCGGTTTTTCCACCTGTATTCGCCCGTGAGCAGGATATGCGCCCATCCGAGGGGCGAGATATGCGCCAGGAGTTGAGATGAACAATCGAGACCAGCCCGCTTTCGCGTGGTGACGGCATGTCCAAGGTGCTTAGTATTCCAGTAGATGATGATCGCGGCCAGCAGGTTCAGCCCGGCCAAGCGATAGTGCTGTCCTTCAGAGGTTCGGTCTCGGATTTCGCCCTGACGCCCGATGCGTAGGGCGTTTTTCAAGGCGTGGTGTGCCTCGCCTTTGTTCAGGCCGATTTGTGCGCGGCGCTGCATGTCAGCGTCAAGCAGCCAGTCGATAATGAACAGGGTGCGTTCAATGCGCCCGATCTCCCGTAAGGCAACAGCCAGCTCGTGCTGACGGGGATACGATGCGAACTTCCTCAACAGCTGGCTGGGTGGCATGACACCCGCCGCCATAGTGGCGACGGCGCGCAAAATGTCCGGCCAGTTTTCAGTGATCAGCTTTTCTCTGATCTTTCCGCCGACCAACCCGCGGATTCCCTTCGGCGTCGCAGCGGGGTCGAAGAGATAGAGCCGTTTTGACGGCAGGTCGCGGATGCGGGGAACGAAGCGATAAGACAGGAGCGCGGTTGCCGCGAAGACATGATCCGTGAACCCCCCGGTGTCTGCATATTGCTCTTTGACCGTCTTCCCCACCTCGTTCATCAGTAGGCCGTCCAGAATGTATGGGGCCTCACTTACAGTCGCAGGGATGTTCTGTGTGGCAAACGGACCGAATTGGTCAGAGACATGGGTGTAGGCCTTTAAACCGGGCTCCTGCCCATACTTCGCATTGATGAGGTTCATCGCCTCGCCATGCCGCGTTGTTGGAAAGAACTGACCGTCGCTTGAAGCTGTCATCCCGCCGCCCCAGAATTGCGCCATCGGCAAATTGGCCTGCGCCTCGATCACCTTGGCGAGCGCCCTGTTGATGGCATCGCTTTCAACATGCCACCGGGACAAGCGCGAGAGTTGGAAGTAGTCATGTGAACTGGTCGCCTCGGCCATTTTACTGAGGCCAAGGTTCAATCCCTCGGCCAGCAGCACGTTTAACAACCCGATGCGATCCTTGCAGGGAACGCCGGTGCGCAAATGCGTGAAGGCTTCGGTGAAGCCGATATCGTCATCAACTTCCTGCAGCAGATCGGTGATCCGAACGGCGGGCAGGCGGCCATAAAGATCAAGCACCATACCATCAGCATCCGCCGGGATCGCTGCCGTCAAACGATCAACCTTGAGAATGCCGTTCTCGATTGAACCGCCGGGAATCGCGCCGGTTCGAGTGGCCTTGGCCAAACGCTTCATACCTTCTGCCAGCCTTGCCTTGCGAACATCGAGCCAGATCTCAGGCTCGAATGGCATCGTCAGGCGCGGGCACGCCTTGGCTGTTTCTATCGGTACCAAAGCTTGTTTCAGATCAGCGTAACGCCGGGAATGGGGTAGCCAGATATCGCCGGATCGGAACGCTTCACGCACCTGGAACAACACAGCGACCTCCCAGAGCCGATTGTCACCTGGGTCCTGGGCATTGAGGTGTTGATGCCATTTCGAGGTTCGGCGCAAGAAGCCAACCTGGCGGAGTGCGTCGGTTTGATCATCGGCGATGACCTTAGTTGCCTGCATTAAAGGTGCCGCCACCGGGGCGGCGCAGATATCGAGTGCCCGCAGCATTCTTGGGGCATAGCGGCGAAACCGATGATACCCATGGGCGACATGAGACAACGCGTCGGCTGCCATCGTGTCGGTCAACTCGGCTGCGGTTGTCACCATGCTTTCGAGTTCAGACCAGCCGCACGCAACTTCGACGGCGGCATCAAGGGACGCGCCATCTGCCTTGGCTTCCAGCAGGGCAGCACCCAGATCCTTGAAGGAAAGCAGTGTCTCACGCAGCGAAGATCTGGCATCCGCGATACGTGCGTCGGACAGCCTTTTCGCATCCCGCCAGGTCTTTCCAACAATCCGGTCGTGGGTTTCGATCACGGCATCGGCGATGGCAGCCTTCCACTCTACCGCACAGACAGCGAGGATCGCCAAGCGCCGGTCACTGGTGATATCGCGTAAACCGTCGGCAAAGTAGCGCTCGCCCTGGCGGCGCAGGCGGGTGATCCGATGTGGCGGTATGTCGGACAGAATGTCCGGTGATAGGCCCAATTCTTGCAAAAACTCCAACCGGTCCAGAAGCCGTGATGCTCCCGCCGAGTTGCTGCCTGCCTCGAAACGGCGAAGCCAGATGAATCGGGTGACATTACCATCCACGATCTCGGTCAACAGCGCGTCCAGGCGTTCTTTCATTTCATCGGCGATCCTGTTGGTGATCCGGCATTCGGTCTGGCGTTCAGCCGAAACCAGAGCATCTGCGCACAGCCGTTCGATGACAGAGATGCCGGGCAGGATCACCTGCGACCGGCGGCACTCTTCGATAAATCGGCGCGCCAGATCTTCGTTGGATCGGGCAGTTTCCGCTTCATTCTCAAGCCAGGCCTTCAAACTGCGCGCGCCTTGGCCCGAGAACATCTTGAAGCCATAGATATGGCGCAGGGCGCGCAGGTGCTGCTGACGGGTTTGCCGACGTGCAGCATAGGGTAAGACTTCGTCGCCGATCAGACCCAACTGGGCCGCGATGAAACGCAATACTTTTTCCGGGATGACCTCGCCAGATGACAACAGCCGCCCAGGATAGCGTAGGACACAGAGTTGAAGTGCAAAGCCGATCTTGTTCTCTGGCCGCCGCCGTTCGTTGATATGTTCAATATCGTCGTCTGCCAGCGTGTAATGCCGCAACATCAAGGTCTCGTCAGTTGGCAGGTCGAAAAGCGCCGAACGCTGGCGCTCGGTCAAGATGGACCGTCTTGGCATTCTGGAATGTCCTTGTTAATCAGATGTCTGTTCGGGACATACCTCGCACCAGCAAAATTAACGACTTGCAAGTTCAAATTCCAAGGAGGTTCAACTGGGACAGCGCGCAGCCATCTATGCCAGAGTTTCCACCGCCGATCAGTCGTGTGAAAGGCAGGTGATGGAACTGACTGGTTTCGCAGAACGCGGCGGTTATGAGGTGATCGGTGTATTCAAAGAAACGGCCTCGGGTGCCTCCGCCAATCGTGTTGCCCGGAACCGAATTCTCGATCTGGCTCAAGCGCGGCAGATAGATGCCATCCTTGTCAGCGAGTTGTCCCGGTGGGGCCGCTCCACTCAAGACCTGTTGGACACTTTGAATAAGCTGGCTGGCTGGAAGGTTTCGGTCGTCGCCATGAGTGGCATGACTTTCGAGCTGGACACGCCGCATGGCCGGATGATGGCGACCATGCTGGCAGGAATTGCCCAATTTGAACGCGACTTGCTCAGCGAACGCGTCAAATCAGGCCTTGCTGCGGCCCGGGCACGCGGCAAGAAGCTCGGGCGCCAACCCGGACAACGACCGAAATCCGACAAGCTTGCACCGAAAGTCGTTCAAGCTGTGGCAGAGGGGCGCTCATATCGGTGGATTGCCCGCGATCTTGGTATCAGCAAAAACACCGTGCTCGACATAATGAAACGACACAGGGACAACTCTTAGGGTGTCATTCTGCCCCCAGCCGGAGCAAACCCCAGTCAATTCGGGCTGACGGTCCCGGTTGCAATCTTCAAACGAATGAGAGGCTGCCCCAGCGGCAGGTCAGAGCATCGCGCCCGCGATCAGCAGGGCGGTCATGACGATCACGTAATAGGTCAGGATGAATGGCCCGTTCCATCGCAGGCCCACGTCGCGGGGGGACTTGCCGATCATCCCCGTGGCGATGGCAAGAGTGGACGCGAAGGGGGACAGCAGCATCGAGCCGGACCAGCCGCACATCAAGGCCAGCATCAGCATCAGTTCCGGCATGTCGATCCCGGACGAGATGATAGCGCCGGAGCACAGCAGCGCGCCGATCATGGGGGAGAGGCCAAGCTGGCTTACCAGTGTCATCAGCAGGATGATGATGCAGGCGATGACGCCCGGCCCGATCGAGACATGTTCGATCTGCATGCGAAGCTTTTCGGCGGGCAGCATTTCCACCACGGTCAGTCCGAGGAAGGCGCTGGCGCCGATCAGGCAGATTTCACTGGTTGAATCGGGCAGTGCGCGGAACCCGTCGCGGGCAAGGGATTTGAGATTGCCCGAGAAGGGGCGGCCTTCGGTCAGCAGGACCCAGATCACCGCCATGGCGGGAATGACGATCAGGATCGCGGCCCGCATCGGAATGCCGACCACCGCCTCGGCCAGTGCCGACAGCCCGGTGATCGCTAGGAGCAACCCGAGCAGCGCGGCCATGGCGAGGCCCGCGCCCTTGTGGGGCGACGGGGTGAAGGTGCGGCGCGGACGGCGCTCCAGCCGGTCGAACACCCAGCCGAGGGCGAAGAAGACCACCATCAGGCCAAGGCCGTAGGGCAGGTAGGACACATATCCCAATGTCGGCATCAGCGGGATGAGCATGTTGATGGCCAGCCCGACCGGCGACCACAGGATGGTGGCGGCAAAGCCGCGCAGGACCGCATTGGTGATTCGCCGCCCCTGCACTTCGGCGATGTCGGGGCTGGGCGCGGCGCGGTCACGTTCGGCCAGCGCGATCCCGAGCAGAAGCTGCAGGCCGCCGAGATTGAGCAGGATGCCGAAGATATGACTGCCGCTGGCCAGCAGGGCGAACCGCCGCGACGGGGGCTGGTCCACCACGAAATGGGCGGCGGTACTGACGATGTTCGAGCGCATCGCGGCCACCCGCAGGATCGCCATGACGGCCAGCAGGGCAGGAAGGTAGAGCGCGCGGCTTGCTGCAAGGGCAAGGCTGCCCGGATCGCCCCCGGTCAGGACCAGCAGCGCCCCCGACAGCGCGGCGAGCAGGAGCAGGACCTTGGCGTTGGTGCGCACATGACGCCAACGCATCAGGATGTGGCACACGATCAGCGTGATCGCGATTCCGGCGAACAGGTGATTGTTGCTGAATAGGTCCGCGAGGGTGAAAATCGTGCCGCCCAGCAATGCGGCCGATGCGATCGTGGACAGTCGGCCGGGGCTGGCTGTATCTGGCATGATATGCTCTTACCTCATACCGGTGAACCGACCGCTACGCACCGCCCGGTTTGATCGACGGTGCGGCGGCTCTATTCTTTCCGGTATTGTCTAGACAGACAACCCGCCATCAATCGCGATTTCGGCCCCCGAGATGTAGCGGCTGAAATCCGACAGTAAAAACAGCAACGTATGGACCACATCTTCGGGCAATCCCGCGCGACCAAGCGGGACCTGAGCGGTGCGGGTCTTCAGGTCCTCGTCGCTCCAGGCGTCCAGCATCGGGGTGAGAATGATGCCCGGATGGACCGAGTTGACGCGGATCCCGCGCGGGCCCAGTTCGCGCGCGGCGGTCTTGGTCATGCCGCGCACGGCCCACTTCGTTCCGACATAGGCAATGCTCTTGCTGGCGTGCAGCCCGGCAAGCGACGAGATGTTCACGATCGACCCGCCTTCGGGGCCCATCGCCGCTTCGGCGAACTTCACGCCCAGATAGGTGCCGAACTGGTTGACCTTGTATTGCAGGTCGAAATCCTCGGGCGTGGTGTCGGGGATGGTTTCTGGCCGGTAGAGCCCGGCATTGTTCACCAGACCGTGCAGGGGCCGGTCGCCGCATTGCGCCTGCAACGCCGCCCAGTCCGCTTCCGAGGTCACGTCGAGGCGGGCGAATTGCGCGCCGATCTCATCCGCGAGGGCGCGGCCCTCGTCTTCAAGGATGTCGGCGACGATCACCTGCGCGCCCCGCGCCGCGAGATGCCGGGCCTGAAGCGCACCCTGTCCGCGCGCGCCGCCGGTGACGACCACGAGGCGGCCGCCGAAAGACACGCCCAGGATGTCTGCCTGGCCGGGGGTCATAGCCAGCTTCCCCCGAGCCGGGTCACGTCGTCGATGGGGTGGCCCCCGGCATCGAGTTCGCGCGCGGTGACGAGCGCCGCGTCGAGCATGGCGGCACGGGCGGCGATGACGCGGTCATATTCGGGATGGGTCAGCAGGTAGGGGAGGTTGCGGCTCACCGCCTCGATGATCCGGCGGGCCACCTCTTCGGGCTGCATGGAATTGGCCATGATCTCGGCCACGCGTCGGCGGTTCTCGGACGTGCTGTCCTGACCGGAGCTTGCGATGGCCGTGTTGACGTAGCCGGGGCAGACGGCGGTGACGCCGATGCCCAGCGGGGCCAGATCGCTGCGCGCGGTCTCGCTCAGCGAAACGGTGGCAGTCTTGGATGCGGCATAGGCCGCATAGCCGGGGGTCGAGAACAGGCCGCAGACCGAGCAGATATTGACGATATGCGCCGAGCGGCCCGTCCGGCGCAGCTGGTTCACGAAAACCTGCGTGCCGTGGAACATGCCCACCAGATTGGTGTCGAGGACGCGCTGGAAGGTCTCCAGCTCGACCTCATGGATGGGTTGGGGCGAGGCGCATATGCCCGCGACATTGAACAGCAGATCGGCCCCGCCGAAGGTTTCGCCGACCCGGTCGGCGGCGGCGGCCCAGTCCGAACGGGACCGTATGTCGAGCGCGAGGGCGAGGTCCGGGCCAGCGGGGGCCGACAGGTCGGCGCCCGCCACCTTCACGCCTTGGGCCTGAAGGGCGGCGACCAGCGCCTGACCGATGCCGGACGCCGCGCCGGTGACAAGCGCAACCGCGCCATCGAAGGGAAAAGAGCTTTGGGTCATGGTGCGAACAACACTTCTGGCAGGAACAGGGCGATTGCCGGGAAGATCACCAGAAGCAGGCACAGCAGGATTGGCCCGGCAACATAGGGCATGACCGCCTGATATATTCGGATCAGCGGAATGTCCGATGCCTGTGCCTGTATGACGAATATGTTCATGCCGAGCGGAGGCGTGATCATCCCCGCCTCGACGACGATCACGAGGAACACGCCGAACCAGATTGGACCGCCCCGGGCTTGCCGGAGGCTAATTATGGTTAGTTACGCGGCCATTTCTTCAGTTTCCAGAGCTGCGTAGAAGTTGGCCTCAGCCTCGGCTGGCGGGATGTTTCCGATGGGCTCGAGAAGTCGGCGGTTGTTGAACCAGTCCACCCATTCCAGCGTGGCATATTCGACGGCCTCGAAGCTGCGCCAGGGGCCGCGGCGATGGATGACTTCAGCCTTGTAGAGGCCGTTGATGGTTTCGGCCAACGCATTGTCGTAGCTGTCGCCAACGCTCCCCACGGAAGGTTCGATACCGGCTTCGCCCAGCCTCTCGGTGTAGCGAATGGACAGGTATTGCGATCCGCGGTCGCTATGATGAACCAACCCCATGGCCTTTGTCGGCCTTCGGTCATGGACTGCCTGCTCCAGTGCATCCAAGACGAAACCTGTCTGCGCTGACGTGCTGGCGCGCCAGCCGACGATCTTGCGCGCGTAGGCGTCGATGACAAAGGCGACATAGACGAAGCCCTTCCAGGTGGCGACGTAGGTGAAGTCGCTCACCCAGAGCATGTTGGGTGCCGGAACGCGGAACTCACGGTTTACCTTGTCCAACGGACACGGGGTCTTCTTGTCCGGGATCGTCGTCCGATGTGGCTTGCCGCGGATAATGCCTTGAATACCCATGTCATTCATAAGCCTTGCCACAGTGCAACGAGCGACATCGAACCCTTCCCGGACAAGCTGGCGCCATACCTTGCGGACGCCGTAGACTTGATAGTTCTCCTCCCAGACGCGTTCGATCTCGGGCCGCAGGGTGGCATCACGACGGGCGCGGTCAGACTGCCGCGCCGGGTCAGCCCGCTTCGCCAAGTGAGAATAGTAGGTGGAGGGGGCAATCGGCGTTCGCCGCCGGGCTCGGACCGGTGGCGCCTTCGGCGGCTCACCGTGCAGATCGGCTCGACCCCATGCGCATCGCGATGCGCTTCAACGAAATCCACCATCACTTCGACCGGCGGTCGAGCTCCGCCATCGCAAAATAAGCCGACGCCTTGCGCAGGATCTCGTTGGCTTGGCGCAGCTCGCGGTTCTCCCGCTCCAGCGCCTTCATTCTCTCGGCCATCTCGCTGGGGACGCCTGAACGCTTGCCGTTGTCGACCTCGGCCTTCTTGACCCAGTCGTTCAGCGTGGTCGCCGAGCAGCCGATCTTCGCTGCGATCGATGTGATCGCCTGCCAGCGAGAGCCATGCTCGCCCTCGTTGCCGAGAACCATCCGCACCGCGCGCTCGCGGACTTCAGGGGAAAATTTGTTCGTGGTCTTGCTCATGATGCTCCATCCTTGTGTGTTCAAGGTCGGGCATACTGGGAACGCAGGTGGGACCCCGTTCCATCCCGGGGAGGTAGATCCCGCTGAGTAGCAAGGGGCCCATTTGCGCCGTCGCCATTTGAACCTGAACAGTTGCAAGGGGCGCCCGTAGTGCCGACCCCGAATATCAAGGACAGGACAGTGACTTTGCCCCAAACCTACATCGGCGTCGATGTTGCGAAAGACTGGATCGACGTGTGTGACCCCGCCTCTTCCCGGCAGGAGAGGATACCAACCGACCGCCGATCGCTGCGTAGTTTTGCAGCGACAGTTGGCTCATCGGCGCAACGTGGTGAAGATCGACAAGGCCCTGCCGCTGGATGTGCTTGCCCCGCTGGGATGCGGCATCCAGACCGGCGTTGGCGCGGGGCTCAACGCGATCCGGCCACAGGCGGGCGACAGTTTCGTTGTGTTCGGTGCGGGGTCGGTCGGGCTGTCCTCGCTCATGGGGGCGGCGATTGCGGGCTGTACGAACATCTGCGCCGTCGATCTGGCGGAGAACCGGCTGGCGCTGGCGCGCGAGCTGGGGGCGACCCATGCCTTTCGCGGCGACGATCCCGACCTTGTCGGGAAGCTGCGCGAGGCGAGCGGGGGCGGGTATCATTGCGGTCTCGACACGACCGGCATTCCCA
>NZ_JALEGT010000073.1 GCF_022763305.1 Marivita sp.
TCTCCGGCGCAGGCCCTTTGCGAATGCGTCCAGCGGTATCGTAATGCGACCCGTGGCAGGGACAGAACCACCCTCCGAAATCGCCCGCGCCATCGCCAAGCGGGACACATCCCAAATGGGTGCAGACACCGATCATCACCAGATAGGCGTCATAGCCCAAAATGGCGCGGTTCTCATCCTGCGCTGCGGCCTCGCCGGGAAGATTGGGATTGCGCGCCTCGGTGTCCGGCAAGGTGGAGACCGCCTGTTCACGCGCCTGGGCCATCTCAGCTTGCGTCCGGTGGCGAATGAAGACGGGCTTTCCGCGCCAATTGACGGTCAGTTGCGTGCCTTCGGCGAGCCCGGAGATATCCACCGAGATTGTCGCCAGGGCGCGCACATCTGCCGAGGGGTTCATCTGGTTGATCAGCGGCCAGAGCGCCGCACCCGAGGCGACCACGCCCGCGCCAGCAGTGGCGTAATACAGGAAATCCCTGCGTTCAGTGTTATCGGTCGCATCCATAGCATGGCAAATGTGCAACCTTCCCGCGCCGGAACGTCAACGCGGGTTTTGTAACGGTTTGTCTGCAACCCGGGGCCTGGCGGAGGGAAACTGTGGCCGATCATCGGCTCAGCGGTGGGGTGGTGCGCCTTTTGCCATCATTAGATGATGCTCCTGGTGATGCGCACCGATGGTCATCAGACCGAAGAACCCAAGACCCTGTATCTGGTCGGAATCACCATCGACGAGGAGGGCAACACCGTCCCTGAGATCCTCTGTCGTGACGTCCCAACCCGTCTCGACCGCAAGGAAAGGCGCATGGGCAGGCACCATGGTGCGCATGGCCTCGAGAACGCGCGATGCCCCCCGGATCTCGAATCTGATACCGGCGGGCCGCACACTGCGGGTAACCTCGGCCTCCGTCGTCACAAGCTCCATGTCAACGAGATGTCGCCTCAGAGCCGCTATATCGACATTTGCCCAATCGGTATCGGGATCGGCGCGTAGGAGCGCCACGATGTCGGCCATGGCGGCAAAGGCCGATTGCCCGGTTTCCTGTGGGCCCGGCATCGCATGCCCGGTCGCGGAATGGCTGTGCTGGGCCGCGACGGGTCCAGACAATGACAGGGCAAGCAGGAGAGCAACAAGGCGCATGACGGGCTCCTTTTGAACGGCAAGATACCCGTTTTTCCTAGCACGCAGGCCTGCTCTAGAATATGATTTCAATCATATGTTGCCAGAACCCTATGACCTTCTCCCGACATCTGCGCGTCAGTCGCAAACAATTGCGGCTGGCGACGTGCTCTTTCGACAGGGTGCACGGACCCGGGGCCTCTATGTGCTGAAGACCGGGCGTGTGCATCTCGAACGGGTTGGTCCGAATGGCGAGCGCCTCATCATTCACCGGGCGACATCCGGGACCAGCTTTGCCGAAGCCTCGGTCTTTTCGAAGCACTATCATTGCGATGCCATCGTGATGGATGCAGGTGAGTTGGTCCGGATCGACAAATCCGCGGTTCTCGCCGGCTTCGCGAACCCGGACTTTGCGCGGGCCTATGGACGCCAGGCGGCCCAACAGGTTCAGGCGCACCGGCAGATCATTGAAATTGTCGGCATCCGCCGCGCCGAGGATCGGGTGATGGCGGGGATCGTTACGGGTCTTCTGGAGGGCACAGTCGTCGACTTTGCCGCCCGTCTCCAGCTGACGCATGAGGCGACCTACCGTGCGCTGCGGGCGCTTGTCGAGGCGGGCCGGGTCACAAACCCGTCCCGTGGGACCTACCGATTGGCCTAGCTGTGACTGGCAAAGACCGATGTCGCGCCATCGGGCCCGACAAGCAGCGTATCAAACGTATCGCCGGCCCCGGGACCACCCATGCCGGGGGAACTCATCGGCATACCCGGCACGGTGAGCCCGCGCGCCGCCGGTTGCTCTGCGAGAAGCCGGGCGATGTCTTCTGCCGGCACATGGCCCTCGATGAAATAATCGCCCACCACGGCGGTGTGGCAACCGGCCAGTTCCGGCGCGATCTGGAGCCTGTCTTTCAGCGCATAGAGGGCGTCCTGCTCGACATCCTGGACCTCGACCTGGAATCCGGCCTGCCGGACATGATCGACCCAGGCGGTACAGCATCCGCAGGTCGGGGATTTGACAACCTTTATGGCCGGTGCGGTATCGGCCATGGCCGGAAGCGCGATTGTGGCGGCAGCGCCGGTCAGTAGAAAGGTGCGTCGTATCATTCATCAATCCTTTTCTTCGGTATCTGGAATATTGGTCTTATCGGACTGGGAGTCGAGCGCCTGTTCGGACTGCGGTTCGCTATTCCCGGACATATCGAGCGCATATCCGCTTGCTGGTCCCCGGATCGGCTGAACCAGCATTCTGTCGATCCACAAATCTCGCGTCGTCCGAAATTGCTCGATACCTATTTCCATGCCGGTGTGTCCCTTCGCAGGTTGCGCGACATAGGTCCCGAGAAGCCGATCCCACCAAGGCAGGTTGAAACCGTAATTCGAGTTCGTTTCCCGCGGATCGACCGAATGGTGGACGCGGTGCATATCGGGGGTGACGATAATCCACCTCAGCCAGCGGTCGACGGACGGCGGCAGACTGATATTGGCGTGGTTGAACAGGGCCGTGGCGTTCAGGATCACCTCGAACAACAAAACCGCGACGGCAGGGGGTCCCAGGGCAGCGACGACTGCGAGCTTGAACACCATCGAGATCAGGATCTCGATTGGATGAAAGCGCAGGCCGGTCGTTGCATCAAATTCAAGGTCCGCATGATGCATGCGGTGCAGGCGCCAGAGCGCAGGAATGGCGTGAAACATCACATGCTGCAGGTAGATCGCGATGTCGAGCAGCAGCATTGAGACGAGCACAGCCGCCCAGAACGGGACCTCCACGGTGTTGAACAAACCCCAGCCACGGTCTTCGGCGGTGACTGCGAGGCCCACTGCCAGAATCGGAAAGGTCAGACGCAGGATTGCCGTATCGATCACGACAAGCGCGATGTTGTTGGTCCACCGGATGACACGCGGAATGTCGCGCCGACGACGAGGAGCGGCGATTTCCCACAGCGCCATGGCCGCAAGGACGCCGAGGAACGCCGTCAGGCGAATGGCCGGTTCCGAACCAAGGATCGTCTCGGTCATGTTTTGACCTCGTATGTTTTCAAAGCCACTTGAGAATGACTGGCCATGTCAACTCTCCTTCCGTTGTCTGCCGGTCTTTCGCGTCGCGGCGAAGAGAACCGACAGGCCGGTAAAGGCACCGAGGGCAAGCGCGGTCCAGGTGGCGGTGCGGGCATCTCCGTTCATCGCCTGGCTTCCCATGTGAGCGAGGAGAAAGCTCGCCGGGATAATCCCGGCCATTGTGGCCAGCGCGAACCTCCAAAGGTACAGCTTGCTCAGACCGGCGGCGTAACTGATCATGTCGAAGGACAGAAATGGCAGCAGGCGGCTGCCGAAAACCAGAAAAGTCAGCATGTTCTGTGACCCGAACAGTCCCGTGTTTATCTTCTGACCGAGATGACGCTCAACGAACGGTCGGCCCAGGCTGCGCGCCAGACCAAAGGCGATAAGCGCACCGAGTTCTGCGCCAAGAACGACAAGGATCGTTCCAAAGGTATGTCCATAGGCGGCTCCGGCAGCGAGAGCGATGGGCGCGGAGGGCAGGGGGCTCGCCACGATAGCGAGTGTCATAAGCGCGACGATGACAATTGGACCGGCAAGACCTGCGGCCTCGATCCAGCGGTCGATTTCCGCGCGCGAGGGCAGGCGAATGTCAATGCCGAAGACATCCGGGAATGCCAAGGCGACAGTTCCGACAAGGATCATAGCAAAAAGAAGTACACGCCACTTCATGGTTCAAAACACGCCATAAAGCAGGATGAAAAAGGCCGCTGCGAGAAGGTCGAAGGAAACGCAAAACGGAATCCAGTTCGGAACGCTGGCGAGACGGCGAGACTTGTGGTGCAAGATGTCCCATAAGGCGTGCAGGGCCAATCCCAAAGGAAGGAAGGCCCAATGCCATATCAGCCCCAAGAACGCCGCCAGGCCGAACAAAAGAGCGACCGCGAGCTCTGCCCAAAACACGCGGGGATGGCCGTCCGCGGCGCCAAAGCCGATATAGGCGCCACCGATCAAGGCAAGCGTGATCGAAGCAAGAGCCACCGAGGTTCTCTCATCCAGAAACAGGTGAGCCGACAATGACAGCAGGACCAGGAACGCACCGATCCGCACGGGAAATTTCACGATATCGCTGTGACGATGCCGGGATGCGGGATCGCCGGTTTTTTCGACTATCTGTGCCATAGCTTGCTACCTAGGTATTCCAGCCACTGGAAGGTCAAGGGATATTCGGACAGGCGCGCATTGAGTTAGTGGTTTGCCCGCTCAACCCGGGTGGCTGTCATCGGGTATCTTTCGCCTTCTGCCAGACTTGCTGGCAAGCAGAGTAAAGAAACGTCGCCGACCAGGTCAGCAGCATGAAGCCCAAAAGTGATTGGAGCATCAGCAACAGCCGAAAGGGTCCGGCCACCTCGAGGGACGAATAGCCAAGGGTCGAGAAGGAGATGCCTGTCACATAGAGAATATCCTCAAACAGCGGCGGGCTATTTCCGAACGATTGCGGTAGCACGCTTTCCACCACCATCGCGTTGAACACGGCAAGCGTGACAAGTTCCAGAACGTGGAGCAGCAACAGGACGGAAAATGTGAGGATGATCCGCAAGCCCGATCCCTCCGACCGGTGTGGAGAAAACCTCAGGATGCCCGACAGCGCGTAATGATGGACAGTTCCCATCAGGACCGCCGCGCATGTTACAACAAGCATCGCCATCGATACGGTCATTCGACCAGACCCGCCTTACTGCTCAACCAGACCAATTTGACCATATATCAGGCTCTTGTCACAACCTGGCGTCAGGCCTTCGCGGGTCAGGCCAATTCGGCGGGCAGCCCCTTCAGGGCGACAGTGATCTGAATGGTTGGCAAGCCCGATGCGATCCAGCCTTTTCCGTCGCTTGAACCCAGCATCCCCTCCGAGATATCAGCGTAGCCTGAGTAACCAGCTTGTTTCAAAGCGCGAAGCAAGGAAGCAGAGCGTCCGCCCGTCGCGCAGATCAGTCCAACGATACGATCACCGCTTAATTCCTTTGCCTTGAACAAGCGGTCCGGAAAGCCGGTCTCGTGCA
>NZ_JALEGT010000074.1 GCF_022763305.1 Marivita sp.
CGCCGAAAAGGCGGCTGTTCATCGGGCTTGGATCGGTATTGGGATAGACCGCCGCCACCCCGAAATCCGCATTGCCTTCGAGGGCGCGGATATCGAAGCCGGGGCCAGTGATCGCGGCGGTCATCTCCTCGAGGACGCGCAGCTGGTCGGCCTGGACATCCGCCAGTGTGGACTCGGTGCGATCCTTGTCCTGCTGTACGCCCAGATCCTCGGCCAGTGCCGTCACCCGCGCTATGGCGCGGCCAATGGCGGAATTGTCCTGCGTCGGCACGCCCTGGGCATGCGCGGGCAGGCCGCTGAGGCCGAAGCAGAGCCCGGCGGATATGATTGCGGCGCGGCTCATTCCGGACGGGGCAGGGGCTCGAAGGTGCAGTCAGGCTTGGCCGCCACCTGAACCGGTGCGCCCATGGTCGAGACCGAAAACGCGGACCGTGTCACCTGCGGCTCGCCATTGCGTCCGAAGCAAGGCGAGGTTTTCTCGGTGTATTTCTCGCAAGCCGACAGAAGGCCCGCGGCGGCGCAAAGCGCGAGCAAGGGTTTCGAACTCATAGTACATGTCTCCAGAAATCGGGATTGGTGCGCCAATCGGCGGGCACGCGGGCCTCTCCAGTGGCACCGCCGCCAAGGATGGGGAGGAGGTTGCCAAGTGCGGAGAGGTCCGCATCGACGAAGACGCTGTCGCCCGCCGAGCGCACAAGGGCGATGCGCTGGCCGATGGTCGGCTGCACGAGAAGGGCTGCCTCTTTGGCGTTCACGCGCAGGAAGTCGTAATCCGAGATCGTGGCGCGGTCGTTGGGGAAGAGGATCTGGGTCGGGACCGTCTCGACGATGGTCTTACCGACGCGGCTGTCGCGCAGCTGGCTCGGGTACTGCGTCATCATGATCACGACGCAGTTCATCTTCCGAAGTGTCACCAGCCAATTTTCCAGCCGCGCCCCGAAATACGGATCGTCCAAGAGCTTCCAGGCCTCGTCGAGCACGATGATGGTGGGACGGCGGTCTTCGACCACGCGTTCGATCTGGCGGAAGATGTAGGAGAGCACCGCCATGCGCTCGGTGGTCATGTCGAGGATCTCGGTCATGTCGAAACCGATGATGTCGGAGGCCAGTTCAAGCCCGGCACCGTATTCCGGCTCGTCGAAGACCCAACCGTAGCGGCCGCCCGGTGCCCATTCGGCGACGCGGGACTGCAGCTCGCCATCGTCATCGAGCGACTGGAACAGGGTCTCGAAACTCGCGAAGCGCCGGAGCGAGCCTTCCGCATGGGCATTTTGCGAGACCGCGCTTTGGATGTGTCGTGACTGCTCGCCCGTGAGGGTTCCGCCCCGGGAAAGAAGTGTCGCAAGCCAATCCGAGAGCCAGGCGCGGCCACGTTCATCGATTTCGGTATCGAGGGGGTTCAAGCCCGAGGGTACCCCGGCGCGGATTTCGTTGTAGCGGCCGCCAAGGGCACGGACGGCCATCTCGAGGCCGCGATCCTTGTCGAAGAAAAAGAGCCGCGCGCCGACCCGCTGCGCCTGCGCCGCGAGAAAGGCTGTTGTCAGCGTCTTGCCTGTGCCGGTGCGCCCCAGAACCAGCGTATGGCCAACGGTCGGTTCCTTGCTTGGGGCTCCCGCCTCGTGGAAATTGAAGCGATAGCCCGAGGTGCCGACCGTGGGAAGCACAGAGATGGTCTGGCCCCAAGGCGACTGGTCCGGCCCACGGCCCTCGACGCTGCCATGAAGTGCCGCGAAATCCGCGAAGTTGATCGAGGAGATCGGCGTCTTCCGCGCCCGGTAGCCGAAGTTGCCGGGCGATTGCGCGAAGTATGTGGCTTTCAGCGCCATGTTTTCGCGGACGATGACAGACATAATCTCTTGGCCGACGCGCTTGATCTGCGCGGCGGCGCGTTCGAGCGTGTCGCGATCAGGTGCATAGATGGCGATGGAGAGGTGATGGTCGCCAAACGCGATGCGGCCAGCTTCCTGGTCGTCGGCAGCCTGGCCCAATTGCTCACGCAGGGAGACGGCGGCATCGTCGGAGGCATGCATCTGGCGGATGATCCGCTGGATGCGTTCGGCCATGATGTTGTTCGGGATCGGGCTGAAGGAGTTCGTCAGAACAATGTCGAGCGGCAGGTCGAGCGCATCTAGCAGCGTCACATCTGTCAGCGCCGGATAGGTCTTCATCGAGAAGAGCGCGCCGTATTTGACCTGACCGGTCACGGCGTCGGTCAGGGTGACAACGTCGCCATCAAAGGTCGCGCGGCAGTTGCTCAGGGTATGCGAGAGGGGCAGGGCGCTTTGTCCGAAGGCGATGGGGGAGAAGCTGCCTGCGTTCAGCGTATTGAGGTAGCCCAGCCACTCGCCGCCCGATTTCGTGAGCCGCACGGGATTGGCCGAGGCAAGCGCCACCTCGAAGAAGCCCATGACCTCGTTCAGTTCCTGCAGGCGCGTCGCGCGGTCCTTGACCCAGGCCTTGCGGGCCAGCGCGCGCAGAAGCGGAATGCGCGCGGAGATATCGGGGCGCCGGATGACGCTGAGATAGAGCTGGCGCTTGGCGGGGCGGAGGTCTTTGACATGGGCCTGCCAGCGCGCGTCGATCGCGGCGGCGAAGCTGTCGCCCTCGATGGGGCGCATCCCGAGATCCTGCGGCACAGAGATCCGGTGTATGTATAAACCGAAGGCATTGCCGGTCTGGGCGACGATGGCAGCGACTGCGCGTTTGAGCGCGTCGAGCCGGGCATCCTCAGTGGTCATCGGGTTCAGACCATCAAGGCGCAGGGTGGCGAGGAGGTCGCCCTCGCGCAGCACCATGACATCTTCATCCGCGAGCGCGAAATACGGCAGGTGCTCCGCGAGATAGCTCTCCCGTGCGAACTCCCCGCCGCCTGCTTGATGCAGGGCAGTTCCGTGAGTGGAAAGTGTGCCTGCATCAAGCGCCAAAGCTGTCGCCTCCATGCAGGGCCCGGTTCTTCGTCGGGCGCACCGCGCCGTAGGAGACGCGCAGCACCTCGAAGAAATGCGGCTCACGATCGGCGACGAACCAGAGAATCGGATAGGCGACAATCCCGATCAGAAAAAACACCATCGACTTTGTCCAGATGAACGGCAGAACGACCCCTGTCGCCAGGACCACCAGGTATCCGACAGGGAGACCCAGATACTTGGGCGGACGGGCGAGGCCCAGAAAGAGGGGGGATCGTTCTGCCATCTAGTGACCTTCCCGCTCAGCAAGAGACGGGCATCCGGAGGGCAACTCGAGGCAGCGTTTGCGAAGCACAACGCGTTCGAGTTGACCGCAGGATTCCGTTTTGCGGGAGAGGCACAGTGCTTTCCGGTTCATCAGGAGAATCCGTCGACGATGGTGCCAGCCGAGAAGATCAGCACGATCCCGATGATGACCGAGGCGAACCAACCCCAGTTCAGCCGTCCCATCATGCACATGAAACCGGTGCCGATGACTGCGAGCGTGGCGACCGCGATCCCGATGGGACCGGTCAGCGCGGCCTCGACGGTTTCCAGCATGGTCTGGATCGGCGACAAGTCCTGCGCGAGAGCGGGCGTTGCGAAAGCCGCCAAGGTTGTGGCGATGGGCAAGAGGCGGCTGAGGCGATGTCGAAGCATGCGAAGTTCCCTTGTTTTACTGAAGATCGATGAG
>NZ_JALEGT010000075.1 GCF_022763305.1 Marivita sp.
CAAGACAGTGCGGTCGTGGCGGAATTGGTAGACGCGCAGCGTTGAGGTCGCTGTGGGGTAACTCCCGTGGAAGTTCGAGTCTTCTCGACCGCACCATTCATCCCTTAAAAATCGGCGGTTGCTTGTGCATGTGGTCTGGCTGTCTGGGCCGATCCTGCGTATCTCAGTCATACTCACATGGCTTGTGATGCAGACCGCATTGGGGATGCGTCTGGAAGTTTCAGGATCGCACAGGGCATGTGGCACTTCGCTATCGAAACGGAGCGTGATGCATGAGCTGGACAGGTTTTGCAGCGGTTTTCGTGGCGTTCTTCCTGACGCACTCGGTCCCTGTGCGCCCGTTGATCAAGTCGAGGTTGGTGGCGCTTCTTGGACAGACGGGTTTCGGTGTTGCGTATTCGGCGCTGTCGCTGTCGATGCTGGCTCTTCTGATCTGGTCCGCAGGCGAGGCCCCCTATGTGCCGCTCTGGTCGCAAATGGCCTGGCAGCGCCACGCGGCACATCTGGGGATGTTCGCAGTCTGCCTCATCCTCGCACTGAGCATCGCCCGCCCGAACCCGTTCTCGTTCGGGGGCGCACGGAACGACCGTTTCGACCCCGCCGGGCCCGGCCTGATCCGTTGGACACGGCACCCCATTCTGCTGGCCTTGGCGCTCTGGGCGTCCGTACATGTTTTGCCGAACGGAGACCTCGCACATGTGATTCTGTTCGCTGTGCTGGGCTGTTTCGCCCTGATCGGGCGCGCCCTCATTGATCGGCGCACGAAAGGGCGGCTTGGCCGGGAAACCTGGATTGAGATCGACCGCAGACGCCGGAACGCCCCACTTATCCATGCGCCGGCGTCATGGACCGGATTGGGCCTTCGCCTCCTTGCGGGTGTTTCGGTTTACGCCGCTCTGCTCTGGGCGCATCCCTTTATCATCGGTGTACCTGCGCTGTAAGCGTATTGAACGTGGGGTGCCTTGGCGCGCTCTGGACCCTGCATGTCACGTCCGAAGGGGGGCGCACATATCTGTCGGTGCGGGCTGATGGCTTGGGCGCTGACATCGACACCCCGTGCATGAACACACGCCATCTCATGCAGAGGCATCGGGGAACACGGGCACCGGGTCTCACCGATGACCCACCCATCCGCGATCATCGGTGAAAGGGCGGGCGTCGGAGATTTGCGTCGGCGCGTAATCCGGCGGCACATTCTGGAGAGTTGCCAAGGTGGCGCTGGACGCCGCGAAGAGTATGTTGCGACGGCCGAAGTCATTGAGTTCGCCCTGAACGATTTCCACGCTTGGATAGAGTTGCGTCAGGATGGCGTTTACCCCTCGGGCCAGCGGACCGTCCGTTCTATCGATCAGGTTGACGTAGACCGGACCGTCAACGATCTCGCGCAGGCGTTCGAACGTTTCCAAAGTGACCAGATGCGCGGGGACGGACCGTGACGAAAACGCATCCATGACCGCGGCATCGAAGTGGTCGGAGGTCTCGTTCAGGTATACCCGCCCGTCAGCATGCACGAGGCCCAGGCGACCCTCACCGTGCCTGTCACCGCCCGACGGATCATACGCGGAGGTCTCGATCATGGCCCCGGCGCGCGGCAGATGGGTCTTGGCCACTTCGGTGACGAGGGGATCAATCTCGACGGCAATCGCGGTGGCCTCTGGTCGCGAGGCAAGAAGCTGCGTTGGAAGCGTGTAGCCGCCGCCGCCCACGAACAGCACCGAAGGCGCCGGCCCCATGTCACGATCCAGCCGCAACCAGAGCCACTCCGTGTAGGGCAGGGCGAGGTCCATCGTGCCGTCGTCGGACTTTGCTGGAGTGATCTTTTCCGCCGCCTGCAACGTCCCGTCCGAGATGAGTTTTCGGTCTCGTCCACTTTCGACCACATGCAGGCAGGATAAACCGGATTCGTATTGACAGGCCGGGCTTCCGGCGAGGCCGGCAAAGGCAACGAAGGCCGCCGACGCAATCGTGACGCCCGGGTTTCCGGTGGACCCTCCCTTGATGAAGGGCAGGCACAGAAGCGTGGCCGCGCCACAGGCGGCAAAAGTCGCGGTGGAGCCGATCAGCGGCAATGTCACGAAGCCGGCCAGAATGGCCCCGAAGATGGCCCCGATCGACCCTGCCGCCAGAACGATCCCCAACGAGGAGCCTTCGCGGCCCGGCCGGGCCTCAATGGCCATTTTGGCCAGAAGCGGCGACGGCAGGGTCACCAAGACCGAGGCTGGAAAGAAGACCCAGAACACCGTGAGCATCATCCCGAAGGTGCCGCGTGCGCCTGACGCGTAGAAGAGGCCAAGCAGCGTTGGCGAGACGGCCATCAAGACCGCGGTTGCGACAAGGGCGCTGCTCACATGGCGCAGGGCCACGTTGCGAGGGCGTTCCGCAACGAAGCCTCCCAGTGCACTGCCAAGCGAAAAGCCCGCCAGCACGGTCGCGATCACGGTTGTCCAGGTGAGAAGGGATGTGCCGAAAAACGGTGCAAGCACACGGCCCGCAGCAATCTCGTAGGTCAGCCCGACCGCCGAGAGCACGAGAATGAGCACGATGGTGACAGGAAAGCTGATGACTATCTCCTTCGGCTGTCTTGGGGGTTCGCAGAAGAACGCTGCGCGGGTTTGCAAGGAGGAACTAGCCCGAATTATGCATGATGGGTTGGCGAGGGTGGCGTAACCATATGAAAAGCTATATTTTTTGGTTGTTCCGACCGAAAACTACAGTTTCCAA
>NZ_JALEGT010000076.1 GCF_022763305.1 Marivita sp.
CGACCGTTACGCGAGGCCGCCCCGGAGTTTCCTTTGGGGGGCTTCAGGCCGCAGCGTCGCCGCGGTTTTCAGCCGTCCGGTCAACCAGGTTGAAATAGAGGTTCTCGGTCGCGCGCTTGAACCCAGGGGGTTTGCGAGGAGCGAGGCAACGCACTGAAGCGCTGCAACCCTCACCATGCTCCATTGCGAACTGCGTCACCTTGTCGATCAGGTCATCCATGCCTGCGGCCTGGATGCGCTTTTCGGGGTAACTCACCATCATCTGGAACTGAGTAACAACGAAGGCGCCATCGCGATGCGCCGGGTAGAGGGTGATCTGGTAGTCGAGTGTCTTGGCCATCTGAGGTCTCCTGTAGGGGGCAAGGCGCGATCATCGCGCCCATCGAACCCGCCAGCCCGAAAGGACCGCCCTTTGTGCAAGGACGGTCCGGGGCGGCGATTGGGGGTGGAGAGCGTCAGTATTCCGAAGGGAGAAGCAGGGTCAGCACGCGACGCGTCTGTTTCGGGTCGGAAGGTTCCGGCGAGCCGTACGTGTAGTCGACGTCATACAGGTCGATCTTGAACCAAACCGTCGTGCCATTGAATTCGATGACCCCCATCTCGTGCCATCCCTGCGGGTCGCTGTCGGCATTGAACCCGTCGAAGGCTGCAACACGGCGGGTCAATTCCAGTTGCGCATCGATCCCAAGCGCCGCGACGCCACGTGTCATCACGAACTGGCCCTTCGGGGCATCGGCGACCGGAATAGTGCCGAGGATGGAACGTCGAAACGTGTCATTCTGGGCAGCGATGAGTGCGGCTTCCTGGACGGGATCGAGGTCAAGGGTGGTGGTCATGGGATGTCTCCGGGACGGGCCAGCCGATCCGATATCGGCTGTAGGCAACCCGTCAGTCGGAAAGGGCCGCCCTCGATGTGAGGACGGCCCTAGGCTCATGTGGTGTTCAGGCGAGACTCTGCTTCGTCAGGCCGCATCCCCGCTGAGGAAGGCGGGCAAGGACGATGGTACATCACTCTCCGCCTCGGCCAGAGCGTCTGCGGCGGGCACGTCGCCTTCCTCCGCCTCGGGCGTATCGCCAATCAATTTGGCGTCGGCCTCCGTCGCACCGGAAAACACCATCCCGTCGGGCAGCCAGCGCGTCGTCCTGACAACCGTCGCGGCGTCGAACCCTTCTGTCTCGCTGGCCGTTTCCGCGAAAGCCCGTTCCAACGCGGCTGCGATATCGCCCTTGCGCTCGCGATTTCGATCTTCGGCGTAGTCGTCGCCGATCAGCTTGCGCGCCGTGACCACGGCATGGCCCTTATTGACCCGACCCCAGTAGTTCTGCGCGGTCGGGCGCCAGCAGGCCGCCACATCGACATCAAGCCGCGCGCCAATCTCTTCGATGATCGGAGAGGGGCGATTGTCGGACGAAAGCTGCGGCTTGACCGCGAGGCCCGTCGCCCAGGCGAAAAGCGCCTGCTTGTCCGCGACGGGCAGCGCGGACATCGCCCGGAAGTCCTCTGGCTTCTCCAGCTTCATCCAGTCTGTGGCGAGGTCCTGATCCAGCGCCGCGAGCATCTTCTGGGCGACGGTGTCCGCATGCAGCACCTCGCGATTTTGCGCCTGGAAGGGCCGGATCGAGATATCGAGCGCCTCGTTGTTGTAGGACCGCCCCAGAGCCTGCTCGCAAAGGGCGTAGAGCATCGCATCGAACGCCACCTCGAAATCCGCCGCCAGATGCGCCCGCAGGATGTGCTGACGCGTGGCGCGCAGATCGTCAGCGAGGCTCGCCGAAATCCCGTCCGCCTTGCGCAAAGTCGCAGCCGGGTCGGAGGTAGGTACCGGCGTCGAAGAGGTTGGCGGCGTCACATTCGGCCGGGCGGGGGAGGGGGCATCACCCGCATCAGCACTCGTCCCTTCCGGCACGGCCGCAGCAGGGATATCTTCTGGCCGCACCAGGCCTTTCTCGACGCGCAGCGCCCCGTCGTGGCCAATGGTCAGAACCACGCCTGCGATGGCGCGGTCCGCATCAGAATAGGGTTGCCGCTCGCGCTGCAGGGCCTCGATCTCACGCAGGCGCGGCTCGATGGCGTAGTACTCTTCCGTTTCGGCGTCAGTCCAGTCCTCACCGTCGTTCTGCGCCGCCAGGTCTTCCTCCCGCGCGATGAGACGTTCCTCCTCCGCCAGTAGGTCCGGATCCGGTTCGATATCCTGCGGATAGACCCGACCGAAACTGCGAAACGCGCCATAATCCACCGAGAGATGCACTTCGACCCATTTCCACGCCGCTTTGAGCGGTTTGGCCGCGGCTTGCAGCTTCTCGATGGCAAGACGCTCCAGCAGCTCGGGGTTTTCCATATGGGCGCTGGCACTGTCGTCGAAGAGATCGCGCAGCAAAACCCCGCCCGCCGCCTCGTACGCCTCGATGCCGACAAAGCGTCCGAGGGCCGAGTTCGCCGAATGCGCCGTCTCGGTCAGATGACGTTTGATGCTCTGTGGATGGATGTGATAGCCGCCCCGCACTGCGTTCCAGACCGCAAGCTGGCGATCATGGTCGTCGGTCAACGTGAAGGCCATGACGCATTCGAGGGTCAGATCACCGGCACGGAACTGCTCG
>NZ_JALEGT010000077.1 GCF_022763305.1 Marivita sp.
CACACACGTTCAGCTGGTCAAAAACCAAAAAAACGCCGCCCATTTTGGCGACGTTCAAGAGAAGAAGTGCTTGACCCATAGTGCGCGATTAGACAACGCGGGCATATCACTGCGCGACGGGGCCCGGTCCGCCGCCCCCCGTTACGTGCGCCAAGCTGAGGAAATCCTCGCCGCCGAGGCCCGCGAAGCCCCGTTGATCGGCGACGTCGCCCGGCGGGTCGGTGTCTCTGCCAGAACATTGTCCGAAGGCTTCCGCCGCTTTCGCGGCCTTTCCCCGCGCGACTTTCTGGCGGCGCGGAGGCTTGAAGGTCTGCGGGCCGACCTGCAGAACGCATCCCCGGACCGCACTGTGACCCAGATTGCACATGACTGGGGTTATGCAAACCCGGGTGCGCTTGCGGGTGTCTATTGCGCCCGCTTTGGAGAGCTGCCATCGCAGACCCGACGCACGGCCCGCAACTTTCACTAGGTCCGCGCAACCAGTTTCATTCCGAAACCGGACAGGCCCTGCCGATCTCGGACAGATCTATCCACGATCGCTTGCTAGCCTTCGTCCAGAATTTGGCATGGGAGGAAACAATGACCAATCTCAAAGCTAGCTGCGACGCAATCTTGTCCGGTGTCAGCGGCGGCGAAGCGCGGGTTCCCGGTGTGGTCGCGCAGGTCACAGACCGGAACGGAACGATCTACTCCGGCGCATCCGGAGAGCGCCGGATCGGTGGCGATCCGATGACAGAGGATACGGTTTTCGCAATCTTCTCGACGACAAAAGCAATTGCAGGCACCGCTGCGCTGCAATGTGTCGAGGACGGTTTGCTTGACCTTGATGCACCGGCGAAGGAATACGCCCCGGCCATAGGCAAGCTGCAAGTCATCGACGGTTTTGATGATGCAGGCGCACCGATCCTGCGGGCGCCGAAGACCGATATCACTACGCGGCAGTTGCTGCTGCACACCGCAGGGTTCGGGTACGATTTCTTCAACGAAACCTACAAACGCATGGCCGAAGACCACGGCCAGCCTTCGGTCGTGACCGCGTCGCATGCCGGATCAATACGCCGCTGCTGTTCGATCCGGGTGAGAAATGGGAGTACGGCTCAAATATCGACTGGGTTGGCCAAGTGGTCGAAGGCATCCGCGGTAAGCGCCTGGGTGAAGTGATGGCTGAACGCATCTTTGCGCAACTTGGTATCATTGATCTGACCTTCACCCGCACCGATGACATGAAGGCACGCTCCGCAACGGTCCATGCGCGCGGCGAAGACGGAAGCCTTGCGCCGATGGACGGCTTCGCGCTGCCAGACAACCCGGAGGTCGACATGGGGGGGCATGGGCTTTACGGGACCGTGACGGACTACATGAAGTTCATCCGGATGTGGCTCAACGATGGGGCTGGCCCCAATGGCCGTGTTCTCAAACCTGAGACCGTGGAGTGGGCCGTCCGGGGCGCGTTGGTGCCGCCGCAAAAAGTAACCATGCTGCCCGGTGTCATTCCATCCCTGTCGAACGATGCGGAGTTTTTCCCCGGCCTTCCGAAGGACTGGTCATACACGTTCATGGTCAACTCAGAGGCCGCAGAGACGGGGCGGCCTGCGGGCGCAATTGGCTGGGCTGGCCTGGCGAACTGCTTCTACTGGATCGATCGGGCCAACGGGTTTGGTGGCTACTGGGCAACGCAGATCCTGCCCTTTGCTGACGCTGTGTCGTTCACCGGATACATGGATTTTGAGTCTGCAGTCTATCGATCGCTGACGAAAGCAACCGCTGCCTGAGAACCTCTCAGAAAATAATGGCCGGGCAGATACGGTCTATCTGCCCGGCCATCCTGAAATTCGAAGACGCTCGACGAGACCAGTATTTGCCCAGGGCTCGAGACAATGCGAGGAAGCAGCGCAACCTTCGCAATCCGCGAAAAACCGCTTTGCTCTAGGGCAGATGCTGCCGTGAGGGACCCCAGCCACGAACGGCCGGTTTAGGCGCAGTTCGATCAAGCTCTTATGAAGTTTTCTCATGAGTGGCTTCCATTTCTGATCGATTATCCGCCCAGTTTGTCATCACTACATCTCCGCCAGACAGCGGCATCGGCCGCATCGACAAGCAAAGGAGATGGGGCATGATCCTGCAAGAGACCACCAACCTGCCGAACGGTGTTTCCGTTCCGAAGCTCGCACTCGGCACCTGGATGATTGAGGACGTCGTGGTCGCGGAGGCCGTGAAGGCCGCGATCGACATCGGGTATCGCCACATTGATACTGCCCAGGCCTATGGCAACGAACGCGGCGTCGGCGAAGCCGTCCGCACCTGCGGCGTGCCGCGCGACCAGCTGTTCGTGCAGTCCAAGCTGGCGGCGGAAGTGAAAGATTACGAACGTGCCAAGGCTGCGATCGAGCAGTCGCTCGAGACCATGGGACTCGACTACATCGACCTTTTCATCATTCACAGCCCGCAACCCTGGGGCGACTGGGCTTCGGACGACCGGTTCTTCGAGGGGAACCTGGCAGCATGGAAGGCCATGGAAGAGGCGCTGGAAACTGGCAAGTTGCGCGCCATTGGCGTGTCGAACTTCCAGCAAGAGGACCTCACCAATCTGCTCAAAAACGCGGCCGTAAAGCCAATGATCAACCAGGTGCTCGCCCATGTCGGCAATACGCCGTTCGAGCTGATCGACTATGCGACCTCCAACGGCATGCTGGTAGAGGCATATTCCCCGATCGGCCACGGCAAGATCCTCGAGAATTCAGAGATCAAGGCGATCGCGGACACCTACGACGTGACAGTACCGCAGCTCTGCATCCGTTACATCCTGCAACTTGGCCTGCTGGCACTGCCTAAGACGGTCAACCCGGCGCACATGAAATCCAATGCCGAGGTCGATTTCGAGATTTCTGCGGAGGATATGGAAAGGCTGAAAGGGATCACCGCCAAGGACTACGGTGACGCATCAATGTTTCCAGTCTACAGCGGCGCCCAGTGATCGCGGATTCGCTGCACACAAAAAGGGCGCTCCGGTAGGACCGCCCTTTTTGGCTTGATGTCGCCCTATTGGTCACATCAGTCCGCCAGTTCGATCGAAACCGTTACGTCGTCGGTGCCTTCGAGCGGTGAGATATCACCGTCGAACTGGCCCAATCGGACCAGCCCTCGCGAGTTTGAGAAGGGCGCGACGAAAATCGCAAGGTTCTTCCACGGTGCATATTGGGTGATGTCGCCGGCCTTGGGTTCATAGCTCGGAGGCATCCCGGCACTGTCCAGCTCGCGCCCGAGATCGCCGACTTTCTCGATCCCGTGGTAGTCGGACAGCGTGATCGTCAGTGGCAGCATCGACGCGAAATCCCGCGCGGCCGCGGTGTCGTCCAGCGTCGCAGAGAGCGTCTCCTGTCCGATCTTGAATATGATGCGGGTCATGTCGACCTCCTTTGTCGTGTCCGTTGCATGTCCGGGAAACGCGAACAGCGCCAGTATAACGGCGGTGAGCCATGGTCCGTGTGACTTGTTGGTCGTGCGCATGGCAGGCCGGTCCTAAAGTGGCTCGGAGGCGGGTGGATTGCCTCCGGGCCAGGGTATCACGAATTGATCACTTCGATGACATAGCGGGCGGCTTTCGCCGTCGCGGGCCAGGATCTCGATCTTGTCATTGCTGGCGTCGCACATCGCTTCCTCGTCTTGTGGCGTGACATCGACCGGCGTCGAGCGCCGGGCATTTATAAAGGATCGGTCACCCGGAGATCGGAGACAATGGCGGCAACTATCACGCCGCTCATGATCCCCGGACATGAATGCACAGGTAGCGTTCCAACTTGGTGGCGACGACTGATGAGCTGACTCCATGGACGCATTCGGGTTCGCGCGCATTATCCTTTGGCCACAATGGAATACTTGCTCGACACAGCCCCAAGGTTGCCTCCGACCACCTCGCCGCAACCGAAATGGAGATGACCAAGATGAAGGTGCTAATCCCTTGGATATGCGCCCTTGTCATTCTGGCCCTTGCCGCGATCTCCCAGTCCATCACGCTGACGAAGACAGAAGATCGTGCCGGCCAGATCGGCAGCCCCGACACCTTTCCCAGGACAGACTACGCGGCCCCAGTCTTTCCGCCCGTGATGAATGATGTGAGCGCGGGCGAAGTAACTTTCCTGCCTGGGGCCCGGTCAGCATGGCACACCCATCCCGCTGGCCAGATGCTGGTCATCACCCACGGCACCGGCTGGGTGCAGGAGCGCGGGCAGGAGAAGCAGGTGATGCTGGTCGGCGATGTCGTCTGGTTCCCGCCCGAGGTCGAGCACTGGCACGGTGCGACCTCCACGACGTCGGTGACCCATGGCGCCGGGTGGCACTGCGTCAATCGCGCATGAAGTTGGCGAACGAACGCGTGATATCGCGGTGACTGCGGAGGGCATCTACGCGATTACAACCGCCCGGTCGCCACGGGGTGACGGTCCGTCGCGCGACAGGCTGGTGTTGATCGAGAACTAACCTGCCCTGAACAATCCATAGACTTCATGAATCTGCCACATATATCGTGAGGGAGACCAGGTGATCCTGGACAGCAAGCTCAAGGCCTCCCTCATGCTTCGTGAAAACATCAACGACCTGATCGCACTTGCTGCCGTGGCGGAGGAGCGCAGCTTTACCCGCGCTGCGGCCCGTCTCAACGTCTCGCAATCGGCGCTGAGCCACACAATCAAAGGGCTCGAGCGGCGCCTTGGACGGCGCCTTCTGACGCGCACGACCCGCTCTGTCGCTCCGACACTGGAAGCGGAGGACCTGCTCGCAACGCTGAATCCTTGTTTCGAGAAGATCGAGGCGCGTCTTCAGGCGCTGAACGACACCCGTGACCAGCCTACCGGCACCGTTCGGATCGTGGCAGTCGAATATGCGATCGAAACGATCCTCTGGCCAAAGCTGTCGCCGATGCTGAAGGAACATCCCTCGGTGAACATCGAGTTCGTCATGGATTACGGATACACCGACTTGGCGGAATCCCAGTGCGATGCCGGCGTTCGCTATGGCGAACAGGTCAGCGAAGGAATGATCGCGATGCGGATCGGTCCGGAGGAGCGCATGGTCTGCGTCGGAGCGCCTGAGTATTTCGACTTCGCCGGAGTGCCGGAGACTCCTCAGGACCTGACCGAACACCGCTGCATCAACCTCCGCCTGTCGACGCATGGCGCGCTCTACGCCTGGGAGTTCGAAGATGCGGAAGGCACAGAGATACGCGTCAAGGTGAAGGGGCAGGCCTGCTTCAACACGATCAACCCGGTGATGCGGGCCGCGAAGGACGGCCACGGGCTTTCTTTGATCCCGGAACGGCTGGCTCAACCGCTGCTGGACGAGGGGCAGCTCGCGACCTGTCTTGACGAGTTCAGTCCCTATTTTCCGGGGTTCCACCTATACTACCCCAGCCGACAACGCCCGTCCTCGGCTTTCCAGGTCGTGCTGGACGCTCTTAAGGAATAGGCGGGATTGTTGAACGCCGATCATGAATGGAGTGAGCCCTACCGGCATTAAGCTTCCGCTGCGGGAGACCACATCCTTTAGGGAACGGCAGACCTGAAAGGAAACCGCAATGAAGGCCCTCATCGCCTCGTCCGTCCTCGCCCTCGTAACCACAAGTGCCATCGCCCAAGACGTCACGCGCACGCTCCCGTACAGCGTCGCCCGCGTCGCACCGGCCCTGAATGCCTATTCCACCGACGACCTGGTCGGGTCAGTCTGGGCGGGCGAAAGCATGTCGATGAGAGACCGCGCGCTGGTGACCTTTGCGGCGTTAATGACCCGCCACGAAGTGACTAACCTAAGCACCTTTGGAGAGCTTGCGCTGGATGCCGGCGTTACCCCGGCCGAGCTCTCGGAGACCATCACGCACCTGGCCTTTTACACCGGCTGG
>NZ_JALEGT010000078.1 GCF_022763305.1 Marivita sp.
ACGCGTGGCGACACGCTATGACCGCTGTCCCAAGGTCTTCCTCTCAGCCATCGCACTCGCTGCTGTCGTGATCTACTGGTTATGAATCCTGACCCTAGTGGATTCACACCTGTTCCACTCCCTGACAAAGTCTGCGTAACCGCTCGGGTTTTCGGCCTCAAAGTCTGTGAGGCTAATCTGCTGCGGGTCATCGTAGAAACTTTTCATACATTCTAAAGCTTCGCGTCCAAGTGAATTGCGCTCGCTTCGAGTAAGTAGAGACAAATTTGCTTTGCACGCAATCGCGTCACTAGAAGAGAATTTTAGCGTTTCTGCAGGAACTGAAAAAGTAAGTACTTCGCCATCTATCTTTTCGTGGCTTCGGCAAGCAAAGAAAAGCGCAATAAGTGGATTTGTGGTTGTGTCAAGTATCCGGGTGGGCAAGCCGTAGTGTTGGGCTCTTACCAGCCTGTCGAACTGGCAAATGTCTTGGCTGAACTCATTTGGGCTTTCTGAGGTAAGGTCCAAGAAAAGGTTTCTTTCATTTTCAGAGCTTTTGTCACTTCTGAAGATTGATGGAATCGCTTTGTAAGACCATTTGGAATGCCCGCGAAAAAATAAGCTACCCTTTGATTTTAATGTAAGTTTCTCAATGCTTTCAATGAAGCTGCTAAGTGAATTGACGCTAACAGGTCCCATTCTTCACCTTCAAACCAACCTCGACACATCCTTCGCAGCTCTTACAAAATCCTTGAACAACGGATGCGGGTCAAATGGTTTCGACTTCAGCTCCGGGTGGAACTGGACGCCAATGAACCACGGGTGGTCGGGCCATTCGACGATCTCGGGCAGGCGGCCATCGGGGCTCATGCCCGAAAAACACAGCCCGCCTTCCTCAAGCGCTTTGCGGTACTTGATGTCGACCTCGTAGCGGTGGCGGTGGCGTTCGTCGATGGTGGTGGTGCCATAGACCTCGGCCACCTTTGAGCCTTCGGCCAGCACCGCGTCATAGGCGCCAAGGCGCATGGTGCCGCCCTTGTCGTCGGCCACGCTCCGGTTGACGGTCTGGTTGCCCTGCACCCATTCCTTGAGGTGGTAGACCACGGGTGTGAACCGCTTTTTCCCGGCTTCGTGGTCGAACTCCTCGGACCCGGCATCGGGCAGTTTGGCGACGTTGCGCGCGGCCTCGATCACCGCCATCTGCATGCCAAGGCAGATGCCCAGATAGGGGACCTTGTGTTCGCGCGCGAATTGCGCTGCCTTGATCTTGCCTTCGGTGCCGCGTTCGCCAAAGCCGCCGGGCACGAGGATCGCGTGGAAGCCTTCGAGATGGGGGGCGGGGTCTTCGCGTTCGAAAATCTCGGCATCGACCCACTGGATGTTGACCTTGACGCGGTTGGCCATGCCGCCATGGGTGAGCGCTTCGGCAATGGATTTGTAGGCGTCCTCAAGCTGCACGTATTTGCCCACGATGGCGACATTCACCTCTCCCTCGGGGTTGTAGATGCGGTCGGCCACGTCTTCCCATTTTTCGAGGTTCGGCTTGGGTGCGGGCGTGATCTGGAACGCGTCGAGCACCGCCTGATCGAGGCCTTCGCGGTGATAGGCGAGGGGGGCCTCGTAGATCGACTTGAGGTCCTGCGCGGCGATCACAGAGTCGGGGCGGACGTTGCAGAAGAGCGCGAGCTTCTCGCGTTCCTTCTGTGGGATCGGCCCTTCGGAGCGGCAGACGAGGATGTCGGGGGCGAGGCCGATGGAGCGGAGTTCCTTGACGCTGTGCTGCGTCGGTTTGGTTTTCAGCTCGCCCGACGCCTTGATGTAGGGCAGGAGCGTCAGGTGCATGAAGATGCACTGGCCGCGCGGCTTGTCTTGGGAGAACTGGCGGATTGCCTCGAAGAAGGGAAGGCCCTCGATGTCCCCCACGGTGCCGCCGATTTCGCAGAGCATGAAATCGACCTCGTCTTCCCCGATGGAGATGAAGTCTTTGATTTCATTGGTGACGTGCGGGATCACCTGGATCGTTTTGCCAAGGTAATCGCCACGGCGCTCTTTCTCGAGCACGTTGGTGTAGATGCGCCCCGACGAGATGCTGTCGGTCTTGCGCGCGGGCACGCCGGTGAAGCGTTCGTAATGGCCAAGATCCAGATCGGTCTCCGCGCCATCATCGGTGACGAACACCTCGCCATGTTCAAACGGCGACATCGTGCCGGGATCGACGTTCAGGTATGGGTCAAGCTTGCGCAGGCGGACGGAAAAGCCACGCGCCTGCAGGAGCGCGCCCAGAGCGGCCGAGGCGAGGCCTTTGCCGAGGGAAGACACCACGCCGCCGGTGATGAAAATGAAGCGTGCCATGTGTGGAAACCTCCCGCGAAGCGCTGCAAATCATGCAATCTGCGCAGCCATCGGCACGCAGCATCACGGGATTTGAGCGGTAGAGGATTCGGCGGAAAAAGGCAAGGCCGAACCCCAAGATGATGTTACGTCAGATTGCTGCGCCTCAAGGGGTGGTGGGCCAGCAACCAAAGAAAAACGCGCGGGCCCGCAGGACCGCGCGTCGGTTCAGAGCTGTTGCCGGATCAGTCGGCGCGGGGCAGGAGCGGCGCGTTCGGATCGACGGAGGACGGCGGCGGCAGAAGGCCATCGGCGTCGAGGGCATTGCCCGTGCCGGTCTCTTCGGTTGCGGCATCACCGCCGGTGGTCAGGCGGTCCATGATGGAACTGCCCGAGGCGTTCTGTGCCGCGATGACCGTCAGGGTGATCGAGGTGCAGATGAACGCGATGGCGAGAATCCAGGTCAGTTTGCCAAGGCCGGTGGCCGCGCTGCGGGTGCTGATCGCCCCACCGCCGCCGCCGCCCATGGCGCCAAGCCCACCTCCGTCAGAGCGCTGCAGCAGCACGACGCCGATCAGCGCGAGCGCGAGAAGGAGGTGGATGATGAGAACGACGTTTTCCATGGCTGTCCCGGATCTCTTCGTGAATGGGGGGTATCTAAGGCCAAGTGGGGCGTGGTGCAACCCGTGTCGGGCGATCCTTGCACCTGCCTGTGGCCGCTCTGTTTTGACGGGTTTGGAATATGCGGGTGCGCCTATTCGTCGACATCGTCCACATCCGCCTGACCCGAGAGCTTGCGCCGCACGATGGACCAGCTGAGCCCGATGCCCAACACAAGCGACAGCGCGACAATGCCGATCCAGACTGTCAGGTTCCGGTTCTGCAGATCGAGCAGGCCGAAATCATAGGCGACCCACAGAAGTGCACCGACAAGGGCAAGGATGAGCATCATGCCGAACGCTCCGATGGAGCGCAGCGTCGCGCGCAGGTAGATGATGTAGCCGACCAGCAGCACAAGAGCGGCCAGCACCGTGATCGACAACTGCTCCTGCCCATCGGTCAGCGCCCAGCGGGTGAAATTGTAGGGCGTGGGGTTGTAGGTGGCGGCGACAAGGCCGAAGGCGAACAGCCAACGCAGCAGGAAACCCATCATTTTCGCCCTTTCCCTTGTGGAGTGATGCCGTCATGGCCCGAAGCGGCCGGCCCTGTCCAGTGGGCTGCGCGTGGTGGCGTGGGGGCTGTTGCATACGGGCAGAGCGCGTGCACGGTGATATGTCGCGCAGACGACATGGAAAACCGGTTCCCCCCGCGCGGATTGCGCACTATACGGGCGCGGGTTTGACGGAAGAAACTCCAGCAAAGGTCTAAAGACATGGCGAACGTGGTGGTCGTGGGTGCCCAGTGGGGCGACGAGGGCAAGGGCAAGATCGTGGACTGGCTCTCGGAGCGGGCGGATGTGATCTGCCGATTCCAGGGCGGGCACAATGCCGGGCACACGCTGGTGATCGACGGCAAGGTCTACAAGCTGCACGCGCTGCCCTCGGGCGTGGTGCGGGGCGGCAAGCTGTCGGTGATCGGGAATGGCGTGGTGCTGGATCCCTGGCACCTGATGAAAGAGATCGAGACCATTCGCGGTCAGGGCGTGGAGATCACGCCTGAAACCTTGATGATCGCCGAGAACACGCCGCTCATTCTGCCGATCCATGGCGAATTGGACCGGGCGCGCGAAGAGGCGGCGAGCAAGGGCACCAAGATCGGCACCACCGGACGCGGCATCGGCCCGGCCTATGAGGACAAGGTGGGCCGTCGGTCCGTGCGCGTGGCGGACCTCGCCGATCGCGCAACGCTGGAGGCGCGGGTGGACCGCGCGCTGCAGCACCATGACCCGCTGCGCAAGGGCCTGGGGTTCGACCCGGTGGACCGTGACGCGCTCTTGGCGCAGCTGACCGAGATCGCGGATCAGATCCTGCCCTTCGCCGCACCGGTCTGGAAGGTGCTCAACGAGAAACGCAAGGCGGGCAAGCGCATCCTGTTCGAAGGCGCGCAGGGCGCTTTGCTGGACATCGACTTCGGCACCTATCCGTTTGTCACCTCGTCCAACGTGATCGCCGGGCAGGCGGCGACGGGGGTCGGCCTTGGGCCGGGCGCGATTGATTACGTCTTGGGCATCGTCAAGGCCTACACCACCCGCGTGGGCGAAGGCCCGTTCCCGACGGAACTGCACGACGAAGACGGGCAGCGTCTTGGCGAGCGTGGGCACGAGTTCGGCACCACCACCGGGCGCAAGCGGCGCTGCGGCTGGTTCGATGCCTGCCTTGTCCGCCAGACCTGCGCCACCAGCGGTGTGAACGGGATTTCCCTGACCAAGCTCGATGTGCTGGACGGGTTCGAGACGCTCAAGATCTGCGTCGGCTACGAGTTGGACGGCCAGCGTTACGACTACCTGCCGACCGCCGCCGAAGAGCAGGCGCGCTGCACGCCGATCTACGAGGAAATGCCCGGCTGGTCGGAATCGACCGAAGGCGCGCGGTCCTGGGTCGATCTGCCCGGCGAGGCGATCAAATATGTGCGCCGGATCGAGGAATTGATCGAATGCCCGGTAGCCCTACTTTCCACCTCACCCGAGCGGGAGGACACGATCCTCGTGACCGATCCGTTCGCGGATTGATCGAAAGGAGGCGCGCATGGCGTTAAGCTACAAGGCCCGGAAGCGTTGGGCGCTGGTGATCCTGCTCGTGGGCATGCCCGCGTATGTGGTCGCCTGCGTGACGGTGATCAACTGGCTTGAACGCCCGTCCTTCCTGGTGGAATTGCTGGTTTATGTCGTGCTGGGCATCCTCTGGGCGCTGCCGTTCAAATTCGTGTTCAAAGGCATCGGGCAACCCGATCCGGATGCCAAAGACTGATCCTTCGGCGCAGCCGCAACAAGAAAAGGCCGGACATGGTGTCCGGCCTTTTGTTTTTGTGATGTGACCCGGATCAACCTGCGGCGCGGGCGTCCGGTTTGAAGCCGATGCTGTCGGAGGCGGCAAAGCGGCCGCCGCCCTTTTTCTCGATCTTGCCTTCGCGCAGAAGCTGGCCAAAGCTGCGCAGACGTTCTTCGCGCGAGCTGGCCTCACCCTCGGCCTGAAGCAGCTTGGTCATGAGCTGCGGGCGCGAGAACTGGTCGCGGCCTTCAACGAAGGACATGTAGGCGGCTGCGGCTTCGAGCAGTTCCGGCAGGGTGTGGGCCCCCTGGTTTTCGGCGAATTCCGCAAAACCACGGTCGTCGCTGGCCACCGCTTCGGCGGCGTCGACGGGCTCCACGTTGCGGACCACCCGACGGGGACGGACCGGAGCGGTGTCGGCGGCGCTGTCGACATCGATCCGCTGCTCGGCCACCAGCTTGAGCGGGGCCGGGCGCACCGGCGCGGGACGGGCCGAACGCGTCTCGCTGATCTTGGGGCGGCGCGGGCGCACCGCGTCAGCCAGATCCTCGCGGTAGGGTTCTTCCTCGTCCACGGTCTTCTTGCTGAAGCCAAGAATGCGATCCGCTTTGGTTGCGGCAACGGCGGCGCGCAGGTGCGCGATGGCGCTGCGGCGACGGTTGCCTTCAGGCTCTTCCATCTCCGTATCGGTCTTGTCGGCAAGCCGTTCGACGGATTCGGTGTCTTCCTCGATGGACGTGTCGGTCAGCATCGCGCGCGCCGGGCTGGTCAGCTTGACGGCCTTGCGGATGTTGGCGCTGGCGGCCTCTGCCTCGGCTTCGGTCAGCTCGTGCGTATCGTCGTCGTCCTCGTCGTCGAAATCCCAATCGTCGTCATTGTCGATCTCGGCGTGCAGATCGGCCAGTTCGCGGGCAAGCTCTGCCTCCTGCTCGGGGGTCAGGCTGCTGTCTTCCATGCCGGGGATCGGACGGGCGATGGCGGCTGGGGCCACATCGTCTTCGTCCTCATCCTCGTATTCCTCGAGCCGACCGGCGGCGAGTGCGGCTTCGACATCGGCGCGACGGGCCTTGCCCACACGGGCAATCAGCGGCTGGCGCTGTCCGACCGTATCATCTTCATCGTCGTCTTCGTCGGCGACCGCGTTCTTCAGGACGAACGGCGCGATGTCGTCGTCTTCGTCGCTGTCGGTCTCGGTCAGAGCGTCGATGTCGGCAGTCTCGTCTTCGTCGGCATCGTCAAAGGAGAGCGTGTCCTCATCCTCGTCTTCGTCATCGAGTTCGAGCGTGTCGTCGTCTTCATCGTCCTCGTCGTCGAACTCCAGAGTGTCGTCCGCGTCGTCCTCGTCATCATCAAGGTGAAGGGCGGCAAGGTCTTCCTCGGCCGGTTGCGTGGTCACAGCCTCTTCGGCGGCGCGCGTCGCGGCAGCCTGTGCTTCGAGTTCGGCGATCTTGGCGCGCAGCGCCTCCAGTTCCGACTGAGGGTCAGCCGTTGCGGTTGCGGCTGCGGCCACGGCGTCGTCTTCGTCGGCATAGGCCGTCTCGGGCAGGAACGAGTCGTCCTCGTCCTCATCCTCGATCTGGTCGGAAACAAGCGCCGCGATGGTGTCGGTGAAGAGGTTGTCGTCGAGCGACACAGCCTCTTCGGCATCTTCGTCATCGCTGTCGTCAAGGACGTCTGACCCGGCCATGGCGTGCTGGTCTTCGATATATTCCGGTGCCGCCTGCGACTTGGAGGCCACCACGGCGCGGATGCGCTGCAGCTTTTCGGCGACGCTGTCCGTGACCACCGGGGCGGCTTCGGGTTCGGGCGTTTCAACCTCGGCCAGAACTGCGTTGTCCTGCGCCGCGATCAGGTCCTCGATGCTGCCTTCGGCGTCGTCCTCACTCGGACCGTCAAGCACGTCCTCCGCGCTGAGAACATCCGTGTCGTCGTCGCCGGTGTCGATGGAAATGCCGGACAGATCGACCTCGGTCAGATCGAGGGCGTCGGTGTCAGACTCCGACATCTCCGACACGTCGGCAGCCTGCAGCGCCGTCGTGTCGGGTGTGTCGAGGCCCTCATCGGGCGCGGACCCCTCAGCCGCGGCCGATTGGGTGGCGACAGCCAGTGCGGTGGCAGCCGCTCCAGCTGTCGCGTCCCCGAGGGCTGCATCCCTGGACGACAGCGGCGCGACATCCCCTCGCGGCGGCTCGGCATCATCACTGGGACGCAGAACCAGGTTGCCTTTCTCAAAGCGGGCTTCGACCCGGCGCGCGATCTCGCGTTCTGCGATCCGCGCCAGCATCTCGGCATCCGGAGTCGGTGGTTCGGCCCCGAAATATCGGTCGTCCTGGGCGAGGTCGCGGAAATACTCCGCGATCGCCTTCATGGTGTCGAAGGAATTGTCGAATCCTTCGAGCGTACATGAAAAGGTACCGTAGGATACCGTGAGTATCTTGTTCGAACTCACCATAATATCACCCGCTTTCCAAACTTCTGCGAAGGACTTGCTAACATGTTTACCAAGACCAAAGCGCATCGAATCTGTGCCCCGCACGGTATCATTTCATGTCCTGATTGTGATCTGTTTCACCATTCGTCATTAATCGGCCATGAATGATCCGATTGTATTTGCGCAGGAACCAGTCCTGCTCGTGGGTGGCGCGCATGGCGACAATGCGCAGCTTTTGGCGCTATTGGACGAGGGCGGGCCTGTCGTGGCCGCCGACAGCGGCGCGGACTGGCTGCGTGCGGTGGGGCGGGTGCCCGATGCCCTGATCGGCGATCTCGATTCGGTGTCACCGGCCACGCGCGCCGCGATACCGCCAGATGCGGTACATCTCATCTCCGAGCAGGACAGCACCGATTTCGACAAGGCGATCCGGTCCATCGCGGCGCCGCTGATCCTCGGGATCGGGTTTCTGGGTGGTCAGGTCGACCACCTTCTTGCGGCGATGACGGTGCTGGCCCGCTACCCGGATCGCGCGATTGTTCTTGTGGGCGAGCGCGATGTCGTCGCGCATCTGCCGCCCCGGATCACTCTGCCGCTGGCTGCTGGCACGCGTGTGTCGCTCTATCCGATGCGGACCGTGATCGGAACCTCCACTGGCTTGCACTGGCCGATTGACGGGCTCGCGCTGTCTCCGCACGGGCGCGTCGGCACGTCGAACCGGGCGGACGGGCCGGTGTCGCTCCGTGTTCAGTCACCCGGATTGCTGATCATCCTGCCGGTGTCTGAGCGCTCCGTTCTGCAACAGGCACTGGTTGCGGCTGACGCCCGATGGCCTGCTCTCTGAACACGATGTAAAGACCCGAGGCGACAACGATGGCGATCCCGACCGAGGCCATCCCATCGGGCAGATCTCCGAAGACCGCAAATCCGATGACCGTGGCAATGGGGATTTCAAGGTATTGCATCGGCGCCAGCGTGGCCGACGGCGCATAGCGCAGCGACCAGGTCATCAGCAGATGCGCCAGCGTGCCGGACAAACCGATGGCGACCAGAAGCCCCCATGTGCTTCCGGGCAATTCCGTGTCCCAGGCCAGCATCGGCATCACCGAGCTCGGCACCAGAAAGATCACCGGGGTCATCATCACAAGCGCCATAACACCGGAGACCGCCTGCAACCCGATCGGGTCGGTTTCCTTTGCAATCTTTCGGGTCACCAGCATGAAGAGGGCGAAGTTCACCGCAACACAGAGCGGCAGCAGCGCGGGCCACCCGACCTCCTGAAAGGACGGCTGGATCACCAGCAGCGTGCCGGCAAAGCCGACGGCACAGGCGATCATCCGGCGCAGACCAACCTCTTCGCCCAGAACGTAATGCCCGAGCAGGAGCATGATGAACGGCATGACAAAGGCAATTGCGATGGCATCGGCAAGCGGCAGGTAATAGAGCGCCGAGACCATCGTCCCGATCCCGATGATGTGCATCAGAGTGCGCAGCAGAGTGAGCACGAGAACCCGGCGCGACATCCGCCAGACCCGGCCTGTTGCGGCGATGATCGGAATGAGCACCGCCGCCTGAATGCCGAAGCGTACAAAGAGAAGCTGTCCCAGCGCCACCTTGTTCGAGAGGATCTTCGCAAGCGCGTCCCCCATCGGAGCCACGACGCAGAACCCCAGCATGAGGGCAATTCCGAGGGTGGGGCGGTCTTGTGTCATACGAAACGCTACTCTTGGTTGAGTCTTTCTGTCAACGCTCTCCTATTTCTCTGCGCAGCGGTTCAAGATCGGGGCGAAAGCCCTTGGTTCTGCGGGGTTTCAGCAGTTCGGGATATTGACTGCCAGCCCACCCAGAGAGGTTTCCTTGTACTTCTCGTGCATGTCCGCGCCGGTCTGGCGCATGGTCTCGATCGCCGAATCGAGCGGGACGAAATGGGTGCCGTCGCCACGCAGGGCGAGGCTGGCCGCACTGACGGCCTTGATCGCGCCCAGACCGTTGCGTTCGATGCAGGGCACTTGCACCAGCCCCTTGACCGGATCGCAGGTCATCCCGAGGTGATGTTCCAGCGCAATCTCGGCGGCGTTTTCGATCTGCATCGGTGTTCCGCCCATCACGGCACAGAGCCCGGCGGCTGCCATGGCGCTTGCGCTTCCCACTTCGGCCTGACACCCGGCTTCGGCCCCGCTGATCGAGGCGTTGAACTTGACCAGACCGCCGATGGCGGCAGCGGTCAGCAGGAATTCCGGCACCCGGCTTGTCGTGGCTCCCGGCACATGGTCGAGGTAATAGCGGATCGTGGCGGGCACCACACCGGCGGCCCCGTTGGTGGGCGCTGTCACGACCTGACCTCCGGCCGCGTTTTCCTCGTTCACCGCCATCGCGTAGACGCTCATCCAGTCGTTGATCGTGTGCGGCGCGGTCAGGTTCATACCGCGTTCGGCCAGCAGTTTCTCGTGAATGCCCTTGGCGCGGCGTTTGACGTTCAGACCACCGGGCAGGATGCCATCGTTTTCGAGCCCACGGTCGATGCAATCGTTCATCACCTGCCACAGACGGCGCATGCCTGCGTCAAGATCACTGACGGACCTGCGGGACAGCTCGTTCGCGCGCTTCATCTCGGCAATGCTGAGGCCTGAGATCGCCGCCATCTCGAGCATCTCGGCAGCGGATTTGAACGGGTAGGGCACGGGTGCGCCATCATCGGTGTCCTTGCCCGCGTCCAGTTCGGCCTGCGTCATCACGAAGCCGCCACCGATGGAGTAATAGGTCTCCTGCAGGATCACGTCGCCCTGCGGGTCGGTTGCGCTCAGGATCATGCCATTGGCATGGCCGGGCAGGTTGGGGCCGAAATCGAAGGTCAGGTCGGTCTCGGGATCGAACCGCAGCGCAGGCAGGCCGTCAGGGGTGACGGTCTTGGTGTCCTTGATCTGGGCCAGTGCCGCATCCGCCTTGTCCCGGTCATAGCTTTCGGGAACGAACCCGGCGAGGCCAAGGATCGTGGCGCGGTCAGTGGCGTGACCCACCCCGGTAAAGGCCAGCGATCCGTGCAGGGACGCCCTGACCCCGGCCACCGAGAACGGCGCCTTGCGCAACCGGTCGAGAAACCGCGCAGCAGCCACCATCGGGCCCATCGTGTGGGACGAGGACGGGCCGATCCCGACCTTGAACATGTCGAAGACTGACAGAAACATGGTTACAAAGCGCTCCCTTCAGGTGGCGTGGCCGGACGTGGATTGGAAAAGGGCGTGGGTCCCAGACCCTCGGCGCGGATGGCGGTCTGGACAGATTCGCGCATCTCGACCCTCTGTGCAAGGGCGTGCAGATTGGGCCAGCGGGCAAGGTCGAACCAGCTGCGATCGGCAGCGACAGGATACAGCGCGGGCCATCGCAGCAGCACCGCGAGATAGATGTCGCAGATCGTGAGCCCCTCATGCGACCCGGGATAGCGGCTGTCGAGCAGTCCGAAATGCGCGCCAAGCGAGGATTGGATTTGCTGGCTGACGGTGGCCTGCAGCGCCGGGTCGGCACCGACCAGAAGATGCGGATAGAACAGCGTGCGCATCTCGGCATGGACCGTGTTCGACAGGTAGAAGAGCCAGCTGAGAAACGCGCCCCGGTGCGGATCGGTCATGTCCGGTGAAAGATGCGCGTTCTCCCGGTGCCGGTCGGCCAGCCAGAGGCAGATTGCGGCGGTCTCGAACATCGGGCCGTCCGGTGTTTCAAGTGCCGGAATCCGGCCCACAGGGTTGAGGCGCTTGTAAGGCGCGCTGTGCTGGGCCGACTGGCTGCGATCCACCAAGACGGTTCGATAGGGCAGGCGCAATTCCTCCAGCGCCAGCCGAACGACCAGCGACGCATTGTCCGGGGCGTAATGCAACACAAAGCTCATGCGGTGGGTGTAGCGCGCGCCGATTCCGTTCGAAGCAGCGAAAACGGCGCGTGGCGGTGAAAAAGCGATGCGCTTAACCGCGCCTTTACCCGGGTGCGTCAGTCTGTTGGCACATATGCTGCATGGCGTCGGCATGAATGACGCGAAAGGGATGCTGATGACGACCTATCTTGACCGGGTGGCCTGGTTTGCCGCCCTTCTGACGATCCTGGCCTGGGCCATGGTGCCGCGTCCGGCCCTGGCCTTTCCGGTGATGCTGCCCAAGGTCCCGGCGGTGGAAACCCTGCCGCTGCCGCCATTCCCGCTTGCCGGGTCCGAAGACCGCGACGGCTAGGGGCAGGCCACCGCTCTGCTTGCGTCCGGTCCGAGCCGTGCCCATGTGAATTCGGTCTCGCCCCGCGCGGCGCGACGTCCTATAACACGGGCAGACCGACCCAAGGAGCCCCCCATGACCGGAGAATTGTCGCCCATCGACAAGGCCAAGTTCGTCGCCGCGAAACGCGCCGCCGACATGGTCGAGGACGGGATGCGCGTCGGTCTGGGCACTGGATCCACCGCAGCCTGGCTTGTCCGGCATCTGGGCGACCGCGTCCGGGACGAAGGTCTGCGCATCAAGGGCGTGCCGACCTCGGCGCGCACGGCGCATCTGGCCAAGCAGGTGGGCATCACCGTGATCCCGCTTGATGAGGCGGGAACGCTCAACATGACGATTGACGGGGCCGATGAATTCGACGGTGATCTGAACCTGATCAAGGGCGGCGGCGGCGCGCTCCTGCGGGAAAAGATCGTCGCCGCAGCCAGCGAGGAGGTGGTGATCATCGCCGATGCCGCCAAGGAAGTCGGCACGCTGGGCGCGTTCCCCCTGCCGATCGAGGTGGTCCCCTTCGGATGGACCACGACCCAGATCCTTGTCGAGGAACTGCTGGTGTCTGCCGATGTCATGGGCCGGCGCATCACGCTGCGGATGAATGCGGGCAAACCCTTCGTGACGGACGAGGGCAATTACATCCTCGATCTGCATCTCAGCCGGATCGGCAATGCCCGCCAATTGGCGATGGCGCTGAACCAGATGCCGGGCGTCGTCGAAAACGGGCTGTTCGTCGATCTATGCGACAAGGTCATCATCGGCTACAGCGATGGCCGCGTCGAAACCCGCGACATCAACGAAGGCACCGTCAGCGAAGACCGCATCGACTTTGCCGAGACCGAGAACCTGTTCTCCGACATCTGAGCGCTGCACGCAGCCCCGAACACGCCGGTGTCACGACACCGCGACAGGGCAGTCTTGACCCGCGCTCGCTTCTGGCCTTCGCCGCCGCCATGTGAAATATCTATGCGCGCAAGCAAAAGGAGCCGGCCATGAGCACATTCGACTATGATCTCTTCGTGATTGGCGGCGGCTCTGGCGGCGTGCGCGCCGCGCGCGTTGCTGCAGGCGAGGCGGGGGCCAAGGTGGCACTGGCTGAGGAAGACCGCTACGGCGGCACCTGCGTGATCCGGGGGTGTGTGCCGAAAAAGCTGATGGTGTTCGCCAGCGGCTATGGCGGCATGGTCGAGGAAGCCATCCATTACGGCTGGGACATGCTGAACCGCGGCTTTGACTGGCAGACCTTTTCGGGCCACCTGAACACCGAATTGGACCGGCTCGAGGGTGTTTATCGCAAGCTGCTCGCCGGGTCCGGCGTGACCACCTACGACGCCCGCGCCCGGCTCAAAGACGCGCACACGGTCGAATTGTCGACCGGCGAGACCTTCACCGCCAAGCACATCCTTGTCGCGACGGGCGGGCGTCCGTTGCGACCGGATATGCCCAACGCCCATCTCGGCATCGTGTCCGACGACATTTTCCATCTCGACCAGTTGCCCAAGTCGATCCTGATCATCGGCGGCGGCTACATCGCCTGCGAATTCGCCTGCATCCTTGCGGGTCTGGGGGTCGAGGTGACGCAATATTATCGCGGTGCGCAGATCCTGCGGGGCTTTGATGACGAGGCACGCGGCCTGATCGCGGAATCGATGCGCGAACTGGGTGTCGATCTGCACACCGGCACCAATATCGTCGAAATGGACTGCTATCGCGGCGAGGATGACGACGGGATGGATGCGCCTGTCGAGGCGACACAATACGCGATGCCGGCGAAAGACGCACCGCAAGAGGGACCGCTCAAGGTCAAGTCCACCAACGGTCATGTCAAGGTCTTCGATCAGGTGCTCTTCGCCACCGGACGCCGCCCGAACAGCGACGATATGGGCCTCGAAGAGGTCGGCGTCACGCTCAAGCGGGGCGGGGCCATCGAGGTGGACGCCTACAGCCAGACCAAGGTGCCGTCGATCTATGCCATCGGCGACGTGACCGACCGCGTGAATCTGACCCCCGTTGCGATCCGCGAGGGCATGGCCTTTGTCGATACCGTGTTCCACGGCAACCCGACACCTGTGGATCACGACCTGATCCCGTCGGCCGTCTTTACCCAGCCTGAACTGGGCACCGTCGGCCTGACTGAAGAACAGGCCCGCGATCAGGAAGAGATCGAGGTCTACTGCACCTCGTTCCGACCGATGCAGTCGGCCTTTGCCGACAAACCGGGCCGGGTGCTGATGAAACTCATCGTCAGCAAGAAAACCCGCAAGGTTCTGGGCTGTCACATCGTCGCGCCGGGGGCGGGCGAAATGATCCAGATGGCAGGCATCGCCATCAAGATGGGGGCCACGAAAGAGGATTTCGACCGCACGGTTGCGGTCCACCCGACCATGTCCGAAGAGATTGTCACGATGCGCAAACCAATGCGCACGGCTTGAATTTCCGAGCTTTGCCCACAGGTAAGAACGTGACATGAAAGACCGAATGTTCCGAGAGGGGAAAAGACCAGATGGCAGGTAACAGTGGCGGCCCGTGGGGCGGCGGCGGTAACAACGGTGGAAACCGTGGCGATGATCGCCCGCGCGGCGGCAACAATGGTGGCGGGCGCAGACCCGGTGATGACAACCAACCGCAGATACCCGAAATCGACGAGCTGATGAAGAAAGGCCAGGAACGCCTGCGTGTTCTCATGGGCGGTCGCGGTGGCGGCGGCTTCAACGGCTCCGGTGGCGGCGGCGACGGCGGCGACGGCTTCAAGCTGACGCGCGGCACGATCGGTCTTGCGGCGCTGGGTGCCGTGGCGCTCTGGGCGTTCTCCAGCTTCTACACCGTGCGGCCGGAAGAGCAGTCCGTGGAACTGTTCCTCGGCGAATACTATGCCATCGGCAATCCCGGTCTGAACTTCGCACCCTGGCCCTTCGTGACCGCAGAAGTCGTCAACGTGACCTCTGAACGGACCGAAAACATCGGCAGCGGACGCGGCAGCGTCGGCGGCGATGGCCTCATGCTCACGACGGATGCCAACATCGTCGATATCGACTTCCAGGTGGTCTGGAACATCAACGATCCGGCGAAACTGCTCTTCAACCTGCGCGACCCGCAGACAACCGTTCAGGCGGTGTCCGAGGCGGTCATGCGCGAGATCATCGCTGCAACCAATCTTGCGCCGATCCTCAACCGGGATCGCGGTCTGATCGCCGACACCGCGCGCGAGAACATTCAGGCGACGTTGGATGAATACCAGAGCGGGATCACCATCGTCCGTGTGAACCTCGACACCGCCGACCCGCCCGCCGAGGTGATCGACGCCTTCCGCGAAGTGCAGGCCGCCGAACAGGAACGCGACCGTCTGCAGCGTCAGGCCGACGCCTACGCCAACCGCGTTCTCGCCGAGGCGCGCGGTTCCGCCGCGCAGATCCTCGAAGAGGCGGAAGGCTACCGTGCCCGCGTGATCAACGAAGCCATCGGTGAAGCCAGCCGCTTTATCGCCGTGGCGCAGGAATTCAACGAGGCGCCGGAAGTCACCCAGCGCCGTCTCTACCTCGAGACCATCGAAAGAACCCTTGGCGACATGGACAAGATCCTGCTTGACGATGCCGGTGCTGCCGGGCAGGGCGTGCTGCCCTATCTGCCGATCAACGAACTGCGCCGCTCTGGCCAGACAACCGGAGGGTCGAACTGATGCGTAAATCCGCTTTCCTTCTTCCGATCGGTGTTCTGGCCGTTGTCGGTATCCTGTCGTCGATCTTCATCGTCGACGAACGCGAAAAAGTGCTGGTCCTGCAATTCGGCCAGATCAAGCAGGTGGTCGAAGAGCCTGGGCTCAACTTCAAGATCCCGATCATTCAGGAAGTCGTCCGGTATGATGGCCGTATCCTGTCGCTCGACACCGACACGATCGAGGTCACACCGTCCGATGACCGTCGTTTGGTCGTCGATGCCTTCACCCGCTACCGGATCGCGGATGTGGTCCAGTTCCGTCAGGCCGTTGGCATCGGCGGCACCCGTGTCGCCGAAGACCGCCTGTCTTCGGTTCTGAACGCGCAGATCCGCGAAGTTCTGGGTGCCGATCAGGTCACATCCGACACCATCCTGTCCCCCGCTCGCCGCGACCTCGCGTTGCGCATCCGGGATCAGGCGCGCACCAGCGCGGCGGGCCTTGGGCTTGAAATCGTGGACGTGCGTCTGAAACAGACCAACCTGCCCGAGCAGAACCTGTCCGCCACTTTTGCGCGGATGCGGGCCGAACGGGAACGTGAAGCGGCGGACGAAATCGCCCGCGGTAACGAAGCGGCCCAGCGTGTGCGCGCGGCCGCCGACCGGACTGTGGTCGAAACCGTGTCGAACGCCGAACGGGACGCCAACATCACCCGAGGTGAGGCCGATGCGGAACGCAACCGCATCTATGCCGAAGCTTATGGCAACAACCCCGAGTTCTTCGCCTTCTATCGCTCTCTGGAAGCGATGGAGCGGTCGCTGAACAAGGACAACTCGACCATGGTCTTCTCGCCGGACAGCGAATTCCTGGGGCAGATGTTCGGAGCCGTGCGCGCCGACGGCCTGGGCCGCATCGCCGCGACCGAGTTCGATGTAGAGCGTCTGCGGGACATGGCGCCCGAAGCGACGATCTCGCCGAACCTTCCCGAAGTGGAACGGCAGCGTCTGGAAGAAGAGCTTGAAAATCAGGCTCCGGCCGAGGACGCGACCAATTGATCGAGACCGTGATCCAGGGGATTGCGCTCGTGCTGATCATCGAGGGGCTGGCCTATGCGCTGGCCCCTTCGCTTATTGAACGCATGCTGGAAGCGATGCGCAGCATGCCGATCGACATGCGCCGCATGGTCGGCCTCTCCGCGCTCGCGGCAGGGGTGGCTATGATGTGGATCGTCCACGCCTTCTGACGGCGCGGGTTCCCTCAAGGCGCGTCACGTTCAAGTCACATAAGCTTGATCCGGCGCTTTCCTGTTTGCGTGTTGCGCAGGCGCACCTACATTGGTGACATGACAGGCAGGTGTCGGTCGATGCACCGCACCAAAGACGAAGGAGTTCTCCCCTTGACCTCACAGGCAAAAACAATCCAACGGGACCAGAGCACGCCGCTGCGCATGTTCTGGCTGACCTCGTTGTCCATGATCCTCATCGTCGCGCAGTCGCTGATGGGCCATGCGCAGGAAAGCTTTGCGAACCTCGCTGAAAAGATCAGCCCGGCCGTCGTGAACATCACCACATCCACAACGGTGGCAGGGCGCACCGGCCCGCAGGGCATCGTGCCCGAAGGCTCTCCGTTCGAGGATTTCTTCCGCGAATTCCAGGACCGCAACGGTCAGGGTGACCGCCCGCGCCGCTCGTCCGCGCTCGGGTCCGGCTTCGTGATTTCCGAAGACGGGTACATCGTCACCAACAATCACGTGATCGAAGGCGCCGATGAAATCCAGATCGAGTTCTTCGAAGGGTTCGAGCTTCCGGCAACGCTGGTGGGCACCGACCCCAACACCGACATTGCGCTGCTCAAGGTGGAAAGCGAAACGCCGCTGAAATTCGTCAAGTTCGGCGACAGCGACACTGCCCGCGTCGGCGACTGGGTGATGGCCATGGGCAACCCGCTGGGGCAGGGGTTCTCGGTCTCCGCAGGCATCGTATCGGCCCGCAACCGCGCGCTCAGCGGCACCTATGACGACTACATCCAGACCGATGCTGCCATCAACCGCGGCAACTCGGGTGGTCCCCTGTTCAACATGGACGGTGACGTGATCGGCGTGAACACGGCGATCCTGTCGCCGAATGGCGGTTCCATCGGCATCGGCTTCTCGATGGCGTCCAACGTCGTGACCCGCGTGGTCGACCAGCTCAAGGAGTTCGGCGAGACCCGTCGCGGCTGGCTGGGTGTCCGCATTCAGGACGTGACCGACGACGTGGCCGAAGCGCTGGGTCTCGCGTCAGCCAAAGGCGCACTGGTTTCGGACGTGCCGGAAGGTCCGGCCATGGACGCCGGCATGCAGGCGGGTGACGTTATCGTCAGCTTTGATGGCCGCGAAGTCGAAGACACCCGTGGTCTGGTCCGTCAGGTCGGCAACACCGAAGTGGGCAAGGCCGTGCGCGTCGTCGTCAACCGCGATGGGGCCACCCAGACACTGCTCGTCACGCTGGGCCGCCGCGAGGAAGCCGAAAGCGCCGTGCCCGCATCGCAGCCCGGCCCGGATGCGGAAGAAGCCCCGCAGTCGATGGAGCTGATGGGTCTGACCCTGAGCCCGCTGACCGCGGAAATCCGCGAGCAGCTGGAACTGCCCGAAAGCGCCAAAGGCCTCGCGGTGATGGACGTCGACGAGACCTCCGAAGCCTTCGAGAAGGGCCTCCGCGCCGGTGACGTGATCACCGAAGCCGGTCAGGCGCAGGTGCTGGCGATCAGCGATCTGGAAGACCGCATCGCCGAAGCCAAGGATGCAGGCCGCAAGTCCATCCTGCTCCTGGTCCGCCGCGCCGGTGATCCGCGTTTCGTCGCGCTGAACATCGCCGAAGACCAGTAAGTCAACCGACATCGAGAAAGAAAGGGCGCCTCATCGGGCGCCCTTTTGTGTGTTTACCTTGCTGTGAAAGCGGGTTTTTCCGTCAACGGAAAAACCGGATGCGTCGACGCATCCGGCACCCGGCATCACCCTTTTGCGTAGCCCATGGCCTGAAGCGCCACCTTGATCTCGTCCAGAATGGCCGGATCGTCGATGGTCGCTGGAAGTTTGAACTCTTCGCTGTCGGCGATCTTGACCATGGTGGCCCGCAGGATCTTGCCCGAGCGGGTCTTGGGCAGGCGGTCCACCACGGCGCAGAGCTTGAACGCCGCCACCGGGCCGATCTTGTCGCGCACCAGCTTCACGCATTCCTTGGTGATCTCGTCATGCGGCCGGTTCACACCGGTGGTCAGGCAGACAAAGCCCATCGGCAACTGGCCCTTGAGCTCGTCGCTCACCCCGATCACCGCGCATTCGGCGACATCCGGATGCGAGGCGAGCACCTCTTCCATGCCGCCCGTGGACAGGCGGTGGCCCGCGACGTTGATCACGTCATCGGTGCGCGCCATGATGTAGAGGTATCCATCCTCGTCGATCATGCCCGCATCACCGGTCTCGTAATAGCCGGGGAAGTGCGACAGGTACGATTTGCGGAACCGGTCCTCGGCATTCCAGAGCGTCGGCAGCGTGCCCGGAGGCAGGGGCAGCTTGACCGCAATTGCGCCCAGCTCGCCCGGCTTCATCGGGTGGCCTGCCTCGTCGAGGATCTGCACGTCATATCCCGGCATCGGCACCGAGGGGGACCCGATCTTGACCGGTAGCGCTTCGATGCCCGCCGGCATGCCCGCGATGGTCCAGCCGGTTTCCGTCTGCCACCAATGGTCATAGATCGGCTTGCCGGTGACCTTCTGCGCCCATTCGATCGTGTCCGGGTCGGCGCGTTCGCCTGCGAGGTAGATCGCGTTCAGGCAGGAAATATCGTATTTGCCGACGAATTCCCCCTTGGGGTCGTCCCGCTTGACCGCGCGGAACGCGGTGGGGGCGGTGAAGAAGCTGCGCACCTTGTGTTCGGAGATGACCCGCCAGAACGTGCCCGCATCAGGTGTGCCCACCGGCTTGCCTTCGAACACGATGGTGGTGTTGCCGTGGATCAGCGGACCATAGCAGATATAGCTGTGGCCCACGACCCAGCCCACATCCGATGCCGCCCAGAACGTGTCACCGGGATCGACATTGTAGATGTTCTTCATCGTCCAGTTCAGCGCCACGAGATGCCCGCCGGTGTGGCGGATCACGCCCTTCGCTGCGCCGGTGGTACCGGAGGTGTAGAGAATATAGGCCGGATGATTGCCTTCGACCGGGACGCAGTCCGCCGGTTCGACACCGTACTGGAAACCGTGCCAGTCGAAATCATATCCGTCGTTCAGCTTGGCGACTTCCTGCTCGCGCTGGAAGATGACGGTGAAATCCGGCTTGTGCGTGGCAAGCTCGATGGCCCCGTCGAGCAACGGCTTGTAATGCACCACGCGGCCCGGCTCGAGCCCACAAGAGGCGGCGATGATCGCCTTGGGTTTGGCGTCGTCGATGCGGACGGCGAGTTCGTTGGCGGCGAACCCGCCGAACACCACCGAATGGATTGCACCCAAACGGGCGCAGGCCAGCATCGCTTCGAGCGCCTCGGGCACCATCGGCATGTAGATGATGACGCGGTCGCCTTTCTCAACCCCCTTGGCACGCAGCGCACCGGCCAGACGGGCGACACGGTTGCGCAGTTCGGCATAGGTGATCTTGTGGAGCGTCCCGGTGATCGGGCTGTCATGGATGATCGCCACCTGTCCACCGCGCCCGGCTTCGACATGGCGGTCGACCGCGTTCCAGCAGGTGTTGGTCAGGCCATCGGCGAACCATTCGTACAGGTCATTGCCCTTGTCGAACAGCGCCTTGCTGGGTTTGCGGTCCCAGTCAATCGCCTCGGCGGCCTGCATCCAGAACCCCTCGGGGTCGGATTTCCAGCCCTCGTACACCTCTTGGTAGCCCATCCCGATCTCCTCCTGTGACGTGTTGGCATTGGCGTACGGCGCGCGGCACGTTGCGGCAAGCCTCACGATCCATCGCGCGGCAGAAGGCCGCAAAAACTTTGCAGTTTTAGCGCTACCCGATTGCAAACTTTTGCAAACTCTTGCTGGATATGCAGAGTTTCTTTGCATGGTTTTCCGTTTTGCAAAGTTGCAAACTGTTGTGTGCAAACCTGCCTGCGCCGACTCGGGTGGTCACAGCTGGTCGCGCGGTGTCGCCAGAAGACCAAGCCCGCGCGCCGACTGGATCGACAGCAGCCCGCTGGGCAGACCATTGCTGCTTTGATAGCGGCGCACGGCACGGCGGGTGGGTACGTCCATCGCCCCGGTGATCGGCCCGCGATACACGCCGCGCGCCTCGAGGGCACGTTGCAGCGTCGAGATCAGCTCGGTTGTGAGCGCGTCGGGGCAGGGGACCTCAAAAATCAGCTCCTGCCGTTCCCGTTTGATCACCTGCACCGTTTCCGTGCGGAACCGTGACGGGGCCACCTCGACCTGTCGTGTGACCGTTTCGAGTTCCGCCGGAGCCACGTCGCGCACCCAGCATCCATCCGGGTTGACCCCGGGCGGCGGGGGAATCTGGGCTGAGGCGAAATCAGGCACCGGGGCCTCCACACCGTACCCACCATAGGTCTGCGGTCCTGCACAGGCAGCAAGGCTGACCACAGCCACGGCCCACAGAGCCCGGATCGCTGACGGGAGGGGGGTCACGGAGGATGTGCGCCTGTTTGCCTGTTTCTGCTTGAACGCAGTCTAACCTGTTTGGTCCTCTGGCGAAAGCGCCTCTGGCTCTGCCTCGGGGGCGGGGGCCAGAAGCTGGTCGAGCAGGGGCGAGATGTCCTCGATCACCTCGGCGATCACGTGGATCACATCGCCTTCGCTTTGCAGCCGCCCGGTGACACGCAGCATGCGCCCGGCGATCACCGCGCGGCGGTAGCGTTCGTAAAGCTTGCGCCAGACGATGATGTTCACCGTGCCGGTTTCATCCTCAAGCGTCAGGAAGATCACACCTTTCGCGGTGCCGGGCCGCTGCCGCAGGATCACCAGCCCCGCCACCGTGATCCGCGCATTGTCGGGCGGCAGGCGCAACTGGTCGGCGCGCAGGCACGAGGGCGGACGCGGCCAGTCGGTTTGAGCAGGGCGGGGGGTGACGATGCGCATGTGAACAAAAATAGAACATTTGCGGTGTCCTGCAAGCCCCGCCCATTTCGCAGCTTCCGGATCGCTTTGGACCAATGGATCGGGCCTTAAGGAGGGAAGGCAAGGATGAGGAGGGCATCATGGCGTATTTCGACACAGGCAAGACCGCCGGGGCGACTGTCGCTCTGGCTGTGGGCCGCGTTTTTGACCGTTTGGTCAAATTTGCCACCACGCAGGTCACGAAACGGTCTCCCCGGCCCGGACCGTCGGTGGAAGCGCTCATCGCCGCCCGGCAGCGCGCCGAAGCGCACCGCCGGGCGGTCGACAGGCTGATGCGCTGAGATCAGTAGGCGGCAAAGAAAGCGGCGACCTCGCTGGCGATCCGCGCATGTTCGGCGCGTCGGGCCTCGCGGCCCTCTTCGCAGACAAACACATCATCGGGTTCTTCCTCTTTCAGGATCGCCAGACCGTTTTCGGTGCAGACCCCCAGGAAGTCGAAATGCGCGAGGGTTTCCGGCTCGTGATAGGTGGTCAGTGATGGCGGCAGGGCCGCCACCAGCGCGCGGCTTTCCACGTCGAGGTTCAGGCCCTCCAGATCAACCGGCGCGCCATAGACCAGCATCGGGCTCTCGATCGCGCCGAGGCTTTCGGTCGAAAAGCTCTGGGTGCCACCCAGATCAAACACGGCAAAGGCGCGGATGCGGTTGTCCGAGAGATCCTGCGCGATGGCAGCGCGGTCTTCGGGCGACCTCGCAACATGCCAGCGGTCGAAGATCCCGCAGACCAGATCGTCGGGCCTGTCGGCGCAGAACGCATCGAACCCGTCGGGGTCATAACGCCCGCCCGCCAGCGCCACGGCGGTGAAGCCACCCAGCGAATGGCCCGCCATGTAGATGCGGCTGGCATCAATGCGCGGATCGTCTGCGAGGTGGTCGATCACCCGCGAGATGTCGCGGGGCCGGTTCCAGAGCTGGCGCTGGTGGTCGGGATCCCGGTTGAACGTCGAGGTGCCGGGATGGTCGATGGCCGCCACGGCATAGCCTTGGGCGACCAGCCGGTCTGCCAGCCAAGCCTGATTGCGGGCGTTGCCGAACATGCCGTGGGACAGCACCACAAGCGGGAACGGGCCGGGCCGTGCGGTGGCATCGGGGGCGACGAGGATCGGCTCCCACACGGCGTTGCCATGGGCGGCTTCGGTCAGGGCGGTCTCCGCCGGATACCAAAGGAAGCCTTCAAGATGGCGGGTGCCTTGGGTGTCGGGGATCATCAGGGTCTGCATCCCGGTGGTGGCGTCCTGCGCGGCGAGGGCGCTTGTGCTCATCAGCAGGGCGGTGAGGGCGTGTCTGAGGGTCATGTCGGTCTCCGTCATGGGGGTGTGTGATGGGTCAGACATCCCCATGGGAGCGTTGCAAAACAAGGACTTGAACCCGTCTCCTGCGTCCTTGATCATGATCGAGGACAGGCAGAACGCGAAAGAGGACAGGACATGCAGGGCAATCTGGCGGTTTTCCCCTTGCCAATGCTCACCTTCCTGTTGTCGGGGGTGGCCGCAGGGCTGCTTTGGCGGATGGATCTGGGCCGGGTGGCGGCCACGCGATTCTTTGCAGCGTTCTTTCTGGTGCTGGCGCTTGGGTCGTTCATGGTCGGCTTGCGGTTCGGTTATGGCGTGGACACGCTGGTGCCGGTGCAGCGCGCGCTGCCGCTGTTCGCCGGGCCGCTGCTGTGGCTGGGTTTTGCCAGTTTCACACGCGACCGGATCGCAGATCTGGCGCTCTGGCATCTCGGGGCGACGGTCGGAATCATTGCCGTCGCGCCATGGGGGTTTCCCGATCTGCTGGACCTCGATCTGATCGTGGGTGCCAGCTACGTGATCTATGCAGTCGCGTTGCTCTGGATGTGGTCACGCGGGGCGAACCATCTCTCGCATGCGCGGATGGGCGATGCGGTGCTGCTGCGCCGGTGGATGCTGGCGGGGATGGCGCTGCTTCTGGTCTTCGCACTGGCCGACACAGCGATTGCGCTCAGCTTTGCGGCCCGGCGGAGCGGGGATGCCATGGCGGTGATCTCGGCCGGTGCGGTGGTGATGGCCTTCGGTTTGATCGCGGTGATCGTCGCGGTCTCCAAGGGCGGCGGACGGATGACGGCGCAGGTGACCGTGGTGAAGACCGCATCGGACCCCGAGGCGGAGACCCTCGAGGCCCGCGCCCGGACCCTGTTGACCGAGAGCAGGCTCTTTCTCGACACGGATCTGACGGTGGACCGGCTGGCCAAGCGCCTGACTGTCCCGTCGCGTGCCTTGTCGCTGGCGATCAACCAGACCAAGGGCGTGAACGTGTCCCAGTATGTGAATGACTTCCGGCTGGACCATGCCGCAGGTCTGTTGGCCGAAGGCCAAAGCAGCGTTGCCGAGGTGATGGAGCAGTCAGGCTTCCTCACCCGGTCGAATTTCTACCGCGAATTCCAGCGCCGCTTTGGCGTGACACCCGCCGCCTACCGCGAGGCTGCAAAGTCGGGTCAGTCGGGCATCTGATTATCGGTCCAGCTTGTGTCGGCGTCTTCCGGTGCGACCCGCATCACGGCGAGGGTCCACGCGGGCCAGCGCAGTCGCAGGTCTGAGGGCGACGTCCTGACGTGTCATTTTCAACTGCTGCATCGCAGTGCCATGTCCACATCGTGACCTGTCTCGTTCCGGTACTTGGGCGCGATCCGAAGCTGGGGTAAACCCATGACGCCGATTTGACGTCGAAAGGGGCTGGCGGGTTCCGGCATGCCAGACTACGTATGTGGCGATTTTCGAGATGGAGAGTGCTGGAATGGCAAAGATCACCTATATTGAGCATGGCGGCACGGAGCATGTCGTCGAGGTCGCCAACGGGCTGACCGTGATGGAAGGCGCGCGCGACAACGGCATTCCGGGCATCGAAGCGGATTGCGGCGGCGCCTGCGCCTGTTCGACCTGCCACGTCTATGTGCATCCCGACTGGGTGGGCAAGCTGCCGCGGAAGGAAGACATGGAAGAGGACATGCTCGACTTTGCCTATGAGCCGAACCCCGAGCGGTCGCGCCTGACCTGTCAGCTCAAGGTGTCAGATGCGCTGGACGGTCTGATCGTCCAGATGCCGGAAAAGCAGATCTGAGCATGCGGTGGGCCTGTCTGGCCGGTCTGGTGTTTGGGCTGGCATCGCAGGCCGCAGCACAGGAAATCGTGTCGGCGCGCTATGACGGGCCGACCACACGTTACCCGCACGGCGTGCTGGGCGACGAGATCGAATATGACACATTGGTGGTGCGACTGAGCGACGGGCGCGAGATCGCCGCGCGCTGGGCGCAGGACATCGTGTTCGAGGATCTGTCGCCGCGTGTCGTGGATGTGGATGGCAACGGGGTGCCCGAGGTGGTTGTGGTGGAAAGCCACGAGACCCAGGGCGCACGGCTGGCGATCTGGGGCATTCAGGATGGCACGCTCGCGCAGATCGCCGCAACACCCCATATCGGCACCCGGTTTCGCTGGCTGGCCCCGGTGGCTGTGGCCGATCTGGACGGGGACGGGCGGGTGGAACTGGCCTATGTGGACCGTCCGCATCTGGCCAAGGTGCTGCGGATCTGGCGGTACGGGGCGGATGGAGCCCTGACGCAGGTGGCCTCAGCCGAGGGCCTGACCAATCACCGGATCGGCTGGGATTACATCGCGGGTGGTCTGCGCGATTGCGGGCAGGGGCCTGAGATGGTGCTCGCTGATGCCGGCTGGGCCAACGTGGTTGCGGTGCGCTTTGCGGACGTGGCACTCACGCAGCAGGTGCTGGGAAGGTATTCGCCCGAGGCTTTGGAACGCGCCTTGGGCTGCTGAGCGGAAAGCGCCTTCGAAGGCGCTTTGGCACCGCGTTTCGAAACGCGTTTTTAACGCCAATTCGAATTGGCTTCGCGCGTTTTCGAAAACGCGGCCAAGGGCGGTCGACCGCCCTTGGCGCCGGTGTCAGAGTTGGGCCATGACCTCGTCGGTGGCCTCGAAATTGGTGGTGACGCGCTGCACGTCGTCATCATCTTCCAGCGCATCCACCAGCTTCATCAGCGCCTGCATGCCGTCGAGGTCGAGCTCGGTCGTGGTGGTCGGCTTCCAGACCAGCTTGGTCGAGTCGCTCTCGCCCAGTTCCGCCTCGAGCGCCGTGGCGACCTCGTTCAGATCCGTGTCGGCGCACCAGATGACATGCCCGTCCTCGCTGCTCTCCACGTCCTCGGCGCCGGCTTCGATGGCGGCCATCATCACGGTGTCCGCATCGCCAACGCTGGCGGGGTAGGTGATTTCGCCCTTGCGGTCGAACATGAACCCGACCGATCCGGTCTCGCCCAGGTTGCCGCCGTTCTTGGTGAAGGTGGAGCGCACGTTCGACGCGGTGCGGTTGCGGTTGTCGGTCATCGCCTCGACGATCACGGCCACACCGTTCGGGCCGTAGCCCTCGTAGCGGATTTCCTCGTAATCCTCGCCATCGCCACCGGTCGCCTTCTTGATGGCGCGTTCGATGTTGTCCTTGGGCATGGATTGCGACTTGGCTTCCTTGATCGCAAGGCGCAGGCGCGGGTTCTTGTCGGGGTCGGGGTCGCCCATCTTGGCGGCGACGGTGATTTCCTTGGAGAACTTCGAGAAAAGCTTGGCGCGCACCGCGTCCTGACGACCTTTGCGGTGCTGGATGTTTGCCCATTTGGAATGGCCGGCCATTGTGTCCTGTCCTTGATTGTCGGATGTTCTGAGGTTTGCGGGTCTTTAGCGCAGAAGGCAGGCCGGGAACAAGTTGCGTTTTCGAGGTTTGCGCGCCGGGCGGGCTTGGCTATGAGAGCGGTATGAAACCGTTTCTGATCCTGCAACTGCGTCCCGAGGCCGAGGCGAGCGATGGCGAATTCGCGGCCTTTCTCGAAAAGGGCGGGCTGACCGAAGCGCAGGTGCATCGCGTCTGTCTGGACCGCGAGCCGCTGCCCGAGGGGCTGGACCTGTCGGATTATGCCGGGGTGATCGTGGGCGGCGGGCCCGGCTGCGTATCCGACGATCCGGCCACCAAGGACCCGGTCGAGGCGCGGATCGAGGCAGAGATCCTGTCGCTCATGCCCGAGATCACAGGGCGGGATGTGCCCTTCATGGGCTGCTGCTATGGCATCGGCATTCTGGGGCACCATCTGGGGGCCGAAGTGTCCAAGCGCCGCTTTGGCGAACCGGTGGGGCCGGTGACCTGCCGGGTGACGGTCGAGGGTGCGGCGGACCCGCTGGTGGCCGGGTTGCCGGGGGCCTTTGACGCCTTCGTTGGGCACAAGGAGGCGGTGCAGGAGCTGCCCGAGGGCTGTGTGCATCTTCTGGCATCCGACCCGAGCCCCTACCAGATGATCCGGTACGGGCAGAACGTCTATGCCACGCAGTTTCACCCCGAGGCGGATGCCGGTGTGTTCGAAGAGCGGATCCGGATTTACCGCCACAAAGGGTATTTTGCGCCGGACACCGCGGATGATCTGATCGCCATGTGTCACGCCAGCGACGTGACCGTGCCGGTTGAGATCCTGCGCCGCTTCGTGGCGCGCTACGGCGGGTAGGGGTCCGTCGACGGACCCCTCCGATGCGTCGACGCATCGGCCGCGTCAGAGCGGCCAGATCAGCGGAATGAGCGCCGAGGCCAGCATCCCCACGCTCAGGTTCAGCGGCACGCCCACTTTGAGGAAATCCGAAAACGCGTACCCGCCCGGCCCGTAAACCAGCGTGTTGGTCTGGTATCCGATGGGTGTCGCAAAGGCGCAGGACGCCGCCACCATCACCGCCACCACCAGCGGGCGGGGGTCGATCCCCATCACCTGGGCAAGGCCGATGGCAATCGGCGTGACCACCACCGCGACCGCGTTGTTGCTGACCAGTTCGGTGAGCAGGCTGGTGAGCAGGTAGATTGCCCAGACGATGGCCCAGGGCGGCAGGTTCATCATGTAAGGGGCGAGGCCCTCGACAATAAGCGTGACCGCGCCTGAGGATTCGAGGGCGGCCCCGATGGCGAGCATTGCGAAAATGAGCGCCAGAAGCTGCCCTTCGACAAAGGAAAACGCCTCGTCCGAGTCCACGCATTTCGTGAGCAGCACAACGGCGACTGCGATGATCGCCAGAGCAAGGATCGGGGCCACGCCAAACGCCGCCAGCAGCACCAGACCGGCAAGGGCCGCGATGGCGATGGGCGCGTGACTGCGCCGGTAGGCGCGGGCCGAGGGTTTGGCCACATCCACGAGGTTGAGTTCATCCGCCATGCGCTGGATGTCCTCCGGTGCGCCTTCGATCAGCAGCGTGTCGCCCACGCGCACCACCAGATCGTCAAGTTGCCGCCCGATGTTCTGGTTCCGCCGATGCACCGCCAGCGGATAGACCCCGTAGCGCCGCCGCAGGCGCATCGCGCCCAGACGCCGTCCGACCATCTTGCAGACCGGGGTGATCAGCACTTCGACCGTTGTGGTCTCCACCGCCGAGACCTGATCCACCCGGCGCAGCTCCTTGTTCCGCTGCAGGCTCAGCAGTTCCGTCATCTGCGTGCGCAGCACCACCCGGTCGCCCACCTGCAGCGTCACGCCCTCCAGATTGCGCCGCAGCGAGGCATCGCCGCGGATCACGTCGATCAGGCGCACGCCGTCGCGTTTGAACAACTGCACACCCTGCACCTCGCGGCCGATCAGGTTGCTGTCGGGCGGAATCACCGCTTCGGTGAAGAACTTCATCTTCGACCGGTCCGACAGCATCGCCGCCATGCTGGTGCGCTCGGGGAGCAGGTAGCGGCCAAAGGCCCAGAGATAGAACATGCCCCAGGCGATCAATACCAGCGCAAGGGGTGTGACTTCGAAGATGGTGAAGGGGTCCAACCCCTGTGCGCGCGCAACCCCGTCGACCAGCAGGTTGGTCGAGGTGCCGATCAGCGTCAGCGTCCCGCCGAGAATGGCGGCATAGCTGAGCGGGATCAGCAGTTTCGACGGCGCGACCCCCAGTGTTTTTGCCAGTTGCACGAAGAGCGGCAGCATGACCACCACCACAGGTGTGTTGTTCATGAAGGCCGAGGCCACGATCACCACGCCGATGATCCCCGCCATCGCGCGTTTCGGGCTTTTCTGCACCGCCGATTGCGCCGCATTGGTGAAGGCGTTGAGCGCCCCGGTGCGCACCAAGGCCCCCATCACCAGAAACATCGCCGCGATGGTCCAGGGCGCGGGGTTCGAAAGCACATCCAGCGCGTCCGCATAGGGCAGCACGCCGGTCGCCAGCAGGAAGGCCACACCGCCGATGGCCACCACCTCGGTCGGGTAGCTTTCGCGCACGAAGAGCGCAAACATGACCGCCACGGTGCCAAGCGCCAGCAGGGCCTGTGTGGTCTGGTCGAGGTCGATCAGTGCGGTGAGCACGGTTGCGCGTCCTTCATGTCAGGCGGTCCCAGTCTGATCGGGTTCCAGGGGCGGAACAAGCACCGCTTTGGGGCGCGGCTGAACCAGCGCCAGCCCGCCCAGCATCACCGCCAGGGCTGCCCAGAAATAGGGCGAGTAGCTTTCGTTCAGGAACAGCATCGCCCATGTGACCCCGAAGAGCGTCACGAAATAGCTGATCTGCACGGTGAACACCGCGCCCGCGCGTCCGACCAGCCAGACATAGGCGACATAGGCCGCTGCATGCAGCAGCGACGAGGCGACGATGGCCAGATCCGGCGCACTCCACGGCCCACGCGGGTCGATGAACTGGCCTGTGAGCACGGCCAGCGGCAGGGTGATCACAGTGCCGACCAGAGAAGCGCCGCAGAGCGTCTGAACCGGGTCCAGCCCTCCCAGGCCCCAGCGGGCGACCACGCTGCTTTCCAGCGCATAGAAGAACGACGAGATCAGCGCGACGAAGACCCAGATCACCGGCACCGAGGCGGGCAGGCTGGCCTCGGGCAGGATCAGCAGGCAGATGCCGGCAAAGCCAAGGCTCAGCCCCGCCAGTCTGCGCCAGCGGAACCGCTCCAGCCCGAAGGCGAGCGCGATGGGAAAGGCGATCATCGGGATCGAACTGAGCAGGATCGACAGCACGCCCGAGGGCAGGTGGATCGCGGCGGAATAGGACGAGATGCCGGGCAGGACCGATCCGATCAGCGCAAGCGCCGTGTAGAGCGTCATGTCCCGCCGCGTGAAGCGCATGGGAGTGCCGCGCAGCACACAGACGAGACCCAGCACCGCCGCGCCGATGCCCATCTGCCAGAACAGGATGCCGAAATGGCGATAGCCTTCGCTGACGGCGGTCTTGGCCAGCGGCTGCGTCGCCCCCCAGGCTGCGCCCGCGAGGATCAGGACGATCAGCGGCAGGGCGCGTGTCACGGCTTTGGTCTCATGGGGTGCTGGCCTGAAGACGGCCGCCATCCCGGATCATGTGGATCGCGGTGGCCTTGCCGGTGCGGTCGTCGGTTTCCACCAGAACACCCGAAAGTGTCGCCTCGCCCAAGGCCGGCTGGAAGCGGCCCTTGGCCATGCCGGTCACGAAGCGGCGCATCGGTTCGGTCTTTTCCATCCCGATCACCGAATTGTAGTCACCGCACATGCCCGCATCGGTCAGGTACCCGGTGCCGCCCGGCAGGATCTGCGCATCCCCCGTGGGCACATGAGTGTGCGTGCCGATCACAAGGCTGGCGCGGCCATCGCAGTAATGGCCCATCCCCATCTTTTCCGACGTCGCCTCGCAATGCATGTCCACAAGGATCATCTGCGCCTGACCGCCCAAAGGGTGAGCGCGCAGCACCGCATCGACGGCCGAGAACGGATCGTCGAAGGCGCGTTTCATGAAGACCTGACCCAGCACCTGCAGCACGAGGATCTTGCGGCCCCGCGCATCGGTGAACAGGCGATGGCCGCGACCGGGGGCCTGTTTGGCAAAGTTCAGGGGCCGCAGGATGCGCGGTTCGTTCTCGATATAGGACAGCATGTCCTTCTGATCGAAGGCGTGATCGCCCAGCGTCAGGCAGTCGACCCCGGCTTTCAGCAACGCGTCGGCATGCGCCCCCGACAGGCCCACACCGCTCGAGGCGTTTTCGCCGTTCACGACGCAGAAATCGACCTTGAGCCGGGTTTTCAGCTCGGGCAGCCGCTCGGTGATCGCGGTGCGGCCCGCGCGGCCCATGATGTCGCCCAGAAAAAGTGTTCTCATGCGCTCAGGATTAGAGCGGTGGTCCGGGAAAGCAAAGAGGCAAACCGGGCGTGGGTGGCACCGCGTTTCGAAACGCGGTGGGAAAAGCCCATTCGGATGGGCTTTGAAGCGGCGTCGACGCCGCTTGGAAGCGATTTCGAAATCGCTTCGGCGCGCCTGTCAGAAGAGCGAGCCCTGTTCCGGCGGTTTCGGCTTGGACCGCGCCGCAGGTTTTGCGCCCGCCGCCCCAACCGTCATGCGCCCATCGGCGAATTCGATTTCGAGCGCCGTGGCCTTCTGTGCTGCCACCTGTGTCGTCACCACCGCGCCATCGCCTCGCACCACCGCATAGCCGCGTTTCAGGGTTTCCTTGTAGCCCAGCGTTTCCCGCAGCCTGTCCAGCGCCGTCAGTCGCGACCGCCAGTCCTTCACCTGTGCCTGCCCGGCGCTGGACAGCCGCCGGGTCAGCGCCTCCAACCGGTCGCGCTTGACCGCCAGATCCCGTTCGATGGGCTTCAGCGTCAGCCGGTCGGCCCGTCGCGCGAGGGCCTCGCGCTTGGTCTCCACCACGCGCGACAGGCCCGGGGCCAGCCGTGTGGCGCTCTGATCAAACCGCCTGCGTTGCTCGGCCAGAGCGCGGGACAGAAGCGAGGGGCGCAGGGACGCGGACGCCTCGATGAGCCGCCCGCGCCGCAGATCGACCGACCGGGTCAGGGCGCGGGGCAACCTGTCTGCCATCAGGTCAAGCCGCTGTGTCGGCCCGGACAAAAGCGCGTCGGGCCGGGGCAGGGCGCGGGCCAGATCGCGCAGGCGCTGGTCGCGGGTCTGCATCCGCTGCGACACCGCGCGGGTCATGCGGGCCTGTTGGTCGCCGACCCAGCCCAGCAGTTCCAGCCGCACCGGCACCGCGATCTCTGCCGCCGCCGTAGGCGTCGGCGCGCGTTGGTCGGACACGAAATCGATCAGGGTGGTGTCGGTCTCATGCCCCACCGCCGAGATGAGCGGAATGTCCGAGGCCGCCGCCGCGCGTGCGACGATCTCTTCGTTGAAGCCCCAGAGGTCTTCGATGCTGCCACCCCCGCGAGCGACAATCAGCAGGTCGGGCCGGGGCAGGGCCCCGCCGGGTGTCAGCGCGTTGAAACCCGCAATCGCGCGGGCGACCTCGGGCGCACAGGCGGCACCCTGCACGGCCACCGGCCAGACCAGCACCTTGCGCGGAAAGCGGTCGCGCAACCGGTGCAGGATGTCCCGGATCACAGCCCCCGAGGGCGAGGTGATCACACCGATGATGTCGGGCAGGTAGGGCAGTTCCTTCTTGCGTGCCGGATCGAACAGACCTTCGGCCGCCAGCGCCTTCTTGCGTTTTTCCAGCATCGCCATCAGCGCGCCTTCGCCCGCGACGGTCACCTCGTCGACGTTGAGATTGTACTTGGACTGCCCGCCAAAGGCCGTCATTCGCCCGGTGACGACAACCTCCAGCCCTTCTTCAGGGATCACGGAAAGCTGCGAGACCTGACCTTTCCACGTGGTGCAGGCCAGTACGCTCCGGTCGTCCTTGACGTCATAGTACAGATGCCCCGACCGCGCGGTGAACACGCGCCCCACCTCGCCACGCACGCGGATGCGGCCGAACTGGTCCTCCAGCGTCTTCTTCACCGCGCCCGAGACCTCGGACACGGTATATTCCGGCATGTTCTGCCCCGGACGCGGATCGTCGATCAGATCGGACATATGGCCTCGCTTGCGCTTCACTCCCCCTGACCCTAGAACGCGCGAAACCGAAGGTGAAGACGGAGCGCCCATGAACATTCTCATCCTTGGCAGCGGCGGGCGTGAACATGCGCTGGCCTGGGCGGTGATGCAGAACCCGAAATGCGACCGGCTGATCGTGGCTCCGGGCAATGCAGGGATCGCGATGATCGCGGACTGTGCGGCTCTGGACATCGAAGATGGCGGTGCGGTTGTCACCTTTGCCGAGGAAAACAGCATCGACTTCGTGATCGTCGGCCCCGAAGCACCCTTGGCCGCAGGGGTCGCGGACCGGTTGCGCGATGCGGGTCTTCTGGTCTTCGGCCCGTCTGCCGAAGCGGCGCGGTTGGAAGCTTCCAAGAGCTTCACCAAGGAAATCTGCGACGCCGCTAATGCACCGACCGCAGCCTATGGGCATTTCACCGATGCGGATGCGGCCAAAGCCTATGTCCGCGCACAGGGCGCGCCGATCGTGGTCAAGGCCGATGGGCTGGCCGCGGGCAAGGGCGTGATCATCGCGGAAACCGTGGCCGAGGCCGAAGCCGCCATCGACGACATGTTCGGTGGCGCGTTCGGCGGGGCCGGGGCCGAGGTGGTGATCGAGGAATTCATGCAGGGCGAGGAAGCGTCCTTCTTTGTCCTGTGTGACGGAACCGACGTGCTGCCCATCGGCACCGCACAGGACCACAAGCGTGTGGGCGAGGGCGATACCGGTCTCAACACCGGTGGCATGGGGGCCTATTCCCCAGCCCCGGTTCTGACCGACGAAATCGCGCAGACGGCGCTGGATCAGATCATCAAACCGACCATGGCCGAAATGGCCAAACGCGGCGCGCCCTATCAGGGTGTGCTCTATGCCGGGCTGATGATCGAAAACGGCCAGCCGCGTCTGGTGGAATACAACGTCCGCTTCGGCGATCCGGAATGTCAGGTGCTGATGATGCGGCTGGGCGCACAGGCGATGGACCTGATGCATGCCTGTGCTGAGGGACGTCTGGCCGAGGCACGGGTCAACTGGGCCGACGACCATGCCATGACCGTGGTTCTCGCAGCGAACGGCTATCCCGGCAGCTACGAAAAGGGCAGCGTGATCGGCGGGCTGGACGCATTGCCCGAAGACAGCTTTCAGATGATGTTCCACGCGGGCACCACCGAACAGGACGGCAAGATCACCGCAACCGGGGGGCGCGTCCTGAACGCCACCGCGCGCGGTGCCACGCTGCAGGAGGCGCGGGACCGCGCCTATGCGATGGTCGATCAGGTGACCTGGCCCGAGGGCTTCTGCCGCCGCGACATCGGCTGGCGGGCGCTCTGAGATGACCACGGCACTGGCCGGGTTTGCGCTTGGCCTGTCCCTGATCCTTGCCATCGGTGCGCAGAACGCCTTTGTCCTGCGGCAGGGATTGCTGCGATCCCATGTGTTTGCGGTCTGCCTCACCTGTGCGCTGTCCGATGCCATCCTGATCGCCGCCGGGGTTGCCGGTTTTGGTGCGTTGACGCAGGCGATCCCCGGTCTCGAACTGGCGATGCGACTTCTGGGCGCGGCCTTCCTGATCTGGTACGGCGCACGCACCTTTCAAAGCGCATGGCGCGGCGGGCAGGCGATGCAGGCTGGGCAGGCGGTGGGATCGTTGCGCAAGGCGCTGCTGACCTGTCTCGCGCTGACTTGGCTCAACCCGCATGTCTATCTCGACACGGTGGTCCTGCTGGGGGGGGTGGCGGCGCAATATGAGGACCGGCTTAACTTTGCGCTGGGGGCGATGACCGCAAGCTTTGTGTTTTTCTTCTCGCTGGGATACGGCGCGCGTCTTCTGGCGCCGTTTTTCGCCAAGCCGCGGGCGTGGCAGGTGCTGGACGTGATCATCGGGGTCGTGATGTGGGCCATCGCGGCGAAACTGCTGCTGATGTAGGATAAGGCCAGTCGAGCCCGCGCGCTGGCACCAGACGCGCGAGCACTCTTGAACTTCCCCTGCGCATTGGCTCCATTACCGGGATGACACCCGCGTCGCCACCCAGCCCCCTTGCAAATCCCGTCCGAGGCATCTTCTGGATGGTCGTGACGGGCATCTGCTTTGTCGCGGTGACAGCCTTGGTCAAGACGCTGGGAGGCCGCATCCCGGCGGCCGAATCCGCCTTCCTGCGCTACCTGATCGGATTGGTCTTCCTGATCCCGATCTGGCGCGAGCTGCGGTCGGTAAGCCTGACTCCCCGGCAGAAAAAGCTCTTTGGGCTGCGCGGCATCGTGCATTCGCTGGGGGTGATCCTGTGGTTCTATGCCATGACCCGCATTCCCATCGCCGAGGTCACGGCGATGAACTATCTCAACCCGGTCTATGTCTCGATCCTCGCGGTGTTCCTGCTGGGCGAACGCATGGCGCTGCGGCGCGTGCTGGCCGTGATCGCCGCGCTGATCGGGTCGCTGATCATCCTGCGGCCCGGTTTCCGCGAACTCGATCCCGGCCATATCGCCATGCTGGGCACGGCACTCCTCTTCGCGGGCAGCTACCTGATCGCCAAGATCGTGTCGGGCGAATTGCCCGCCAGCATGGTGGTCGCGCTCCTGTCGATCACGGTGACCCTCGGGCTTGCGCCGTTCGCGCTGGCGGTCTGGGTGACGCCCAGCCTTGCGGACCTTGGGGTCCTTGCCGCAATTGCCTGCTTTGCGACCGCTGGGCACTATACGATGACGCTGGCCTTTGCAGCGGCCCCCGTGACCGTGACGCAGCCCGTCACCTTCCTTCAGCTCGTCTGGTCGGTGCTTGTGGGCGCGCTGTTCTTTGCCGAACCGGTGGACCCCTGGGTGATCCTCGGTGGTGGCATAATCATGGCGTCGGTGATCTTCATCACATGGCGTGAAGCCGTGCTGCGCAAGTCGCATCGTACGCCTTTGGTCAATGAAACAAAGGGCTAAGCTGACGTAAGCGCTTGCTGCGTCAGCTTTATCGCCATCCGGACCCGCATTGTTTCGAATTCCGCAAAAAACCGGGTTTGG
>NZ_JALEGT010000079.1 GCF_022763305.1 Marivita sp.
TCCCGCCCGCATTCTGCGCACCGGCGCAGGCAGCCCGTGCGACCCTGCGCCTGATCGGCTGATTGCCCTCGCAAAGCGCGCCTGCACGCGCCTTATAGACAAGCCGCGCTGCCCCGCCTATACGCGCGGCCATGCTTGATCTCGTCTCCAATCGCCCCGAGTTGCCCGCCGAAATCGCCCGGCGGCGCACCTTTGCCATCATCTCGCACCCGGACGCGGGCAAGACCACGCTGACCGAGAAATTCCTGCTCTACGGAGGTGCGATCCAGATGGCCGGACAGGTCCGTGCCAAGGGCGAAGCGCGGCGCACGCGATCGGACTTCATGAAGATGGAACAGGACCGGGGCATTTCGGTCTCGGCCTCGGCCATGTCCTTTGATTTCAAGGGCTTCCGGTTCAATCTTGTGGATACGCCCGGCCACTCGGACTTTTCCGAGGACACCTATCGCACGCTGACAGCCGTGGATGCGGCGGTGATGGTGATCGACGGTGCCAAAGGTGTGGAAAGCCAGACACAAAAGCTTTTCGAGGTATGCCGCCTGCGCGACCTGCCGATCCTGACCTTCTGTAACAAGATGGACCGGGAAAGCCGCGACACCTTCGACATCATCGACGAGATCCAGGAGAACCTTGCCATCGACGTGACCCCGGCCAGTTGGCCCATCGGGGTCGGACGCGATTTTCTCGGGTGCTACGACATGATCCGCGACCGGCTCGAACTCATGGATCGCGCCGACCGCAACAAGGTTGCGCAAAGCATTGAAATCAATGGACTTGACGATCCCAAGCTCGCTGAACATGTGCCCGCCGCTCTGCTGGACAAGCTGCGCGAAGAGGTCGAGATGGCGCGCGAACTGCTGCCCGCGCTGAATCCTCAATCGGTGCTTGAGGGACATATGACACCGATCTGGTTCGGGTCGGCGATCAATTCTTTCGGGGTCAAGGAATTGATGGACGGCATCGGCACCTACGGGCCGCAGCCACAGCCGCAACGCGCAACCCCAAGGCAAATTCTTCCCGAAGAATCAAAAGTTTCTGGCTTTGTCTTCAAAGTTCAGGCGAACATGGACCCAAAGCATCGCGACCGGGTCGCCTTTGTGCGCCTCGCCTCTGGGCATTTCAACCGGGGCATGAAGCTCACCCATGTGCGGTCGAAGAAGCCGATGTCGATCACCAACCCGGTGCTGTTCCTCGCCTCCGACCGCGAACTGGCGGAAGAGGCCTGGGCCGGCGACATCATCGGCATCCCGAACCACGGGCAGTTGCGCATCGGCGACACGCTGACCGAGGGCGAGGCGCTGAAGGTGACGGGCATTCCCTCCTTTGCGCCTGAGCTTTTGCAAACGGTCCGCGCGGGAGACCCGCTCAAGGCGAAACACCTCGAAAAGGCGCTGATGCAATTCGCCGAAGAAGGGGCTGCCAAGGTCTTCAAGCCGATGATCGGATCGGGCTTCATCGTGGGTGTCGTGGGAGCTCTGCAATTCGAGGTTCTGGGCAGCCGGATCGAGCTGGAATACGGCCTGCCGGTGCGCTTTGAGGCATCGCAATTCACCTCGGCCCGCTGGGTTCACGGCGACAAGGCGGCGGTCGACAAGCTGGTCAACGCCAACAAGCAGCACATGGCCGAGGACAATGATGGCGACATGGTCTACCTGACCCGCCTGCAATGGGACATCGACCGCATCGGGCGGGACTATCCGGACGTGACGCTGTCGGCGACCAAGGAGATGATGGTCTGATCCGAGGCCCGTTCAAACGGGCCTTGGCACATGCCTTGCAGACCATGTCGGCGCACGTCGGTTCGTGCGCGTGATCCAAGGTGTGGCGACACGCCTTTTCCGTTGATCCAGACACCTCGAAACGGCACTCTACGCGCATGAGCAGTGACAAACCGCGCCCGAACCCGGCCTACCCGAACGGGATCGCAGGCATCCTTGAGCACATGAACGAACGGCGCGCGCCCCTGAGCTTTGCCGAGGGCGAAACGCTGCCGCCGCTCGATTGCGATCTGGATGCGTTGGCGGCCCAAAAGGTTGTGGTGCCACATGAAAGCACCCGCGCCCTTTCGGACAATGCACGCAAGAGCTGGGACATCGCCAGCGAACTCAAGGGACAGAACGCGCTTCTGCATCTCAATGGTCTTCTGATCGCGCATCTGCGCAAACGCAGCCAACCGGCACATACCGCCGATCTGTTCCTGCGGCTCTGGGCCGAACAGGGCGAGCTGCTGCTGCGCGAGATGGACCTGCGCTGGAAAGTGTCGAGCCTGACCACCTTCGGTGATCACGGCAAGACGCCCGCGCAGCGCAGCACCGGACTTGCGCTGTCAACCTTGTTCGGCGCGATGAAACTCTACGAGAGCGAACGGCTCTATTCCGGGCGCGAGGCCGACCGCCCCTTTACGCTCGACGGGCGCGCCAGCGGTCCGCTGCCGCTGCAGATGAATGCGTTTTCGCTGGTCGATGGCGGGCTCGACGTCAACCTCATCGGACGACTGTGGGACGAGGCCGAGGCCGATCCGGTGATCCGGCCGCTGGCGCAGGACGTGCTGCAGCGCCTGATTGACGACCCGCGCACGGTGTTCCGCCGACTGCACAGGCTGCGCGCGCGCAAGCGGCGGCGTCTGGAGCAGACCCCGGCGGTCGAGGCGGAACACGGCGTCATCCTTCCCGTGCAGGCCGTCCCGGCCAAGACCCCGACCTGGGGGGTGGTCTGCACGACCAATGCACCACTCATCGAGGTGGCCCGGTTCGTGGCACATCACCTCGAGATCGGCGCGCGGCATATCTATCTTTTCCTCGATGCGCCCGACCCGGAGATCGCGGCGCTGCTCAAGGGCCATCCCAAGGTGACGCTCACGCTATGCGATGATGCGTATTGGGGCGCCGCCGGCAAGGCGCGGCCCGACGCGCATCAGCTGCGCCAGACCTACAATGCCTCGCGCGCCCTGCGCATGGCGCAGAACGTGGTGCATTGGCTGGGCCATATCGACACCGATGAGTTCATCCTGAGCGCCAGGAAGCTTTCGACGCTGCTCAAATCCGTACCCGACAGCATGGCCGGTGTCCGGCTTTACCCGGCCGAGGCACTGGCGTCTCCGGTCGCCGGCGACATGCCCCGGCATTTCAAGCTGCGCACAACCGCCGATGGCGTACCGCCCGACGCGGTGACCCGGATCTACCCCATCTTCGGCAGCTATGTGCGCGGCGGCTTTCTGAGCCATCTGGCGGGCAAGGTGTTTGCACGGACGGGTTTGGGCGATGTGCGTCTGGCAATCCACCGCCTGCGCCTCAAGGGCGAGGACGTGCTGAACACGCTGCCGCTTGACGGTGCGGTGATCGGCCACCTGCATGCCCCGGACTGGGACAGGTTCCTCGCCAAGCTCGACTTCCGCCAGACGCGCGGGTCCTATCGCGTGAAATCCGATGACGCGCTCAAGAACATCGGGCATCTGCTGCAATACCTCCGCGACGAGGAAGGCGAAGAGGGTCTGCGCCACTTCTTTACCGAAATGTGCGAGGACAGCCCCGATCTGCGCGCGCGCCTTGACGAATACGGGCTCTTGCTGACGCCCGACTTCGACCCTGACGCGGCAGTGGTCCGGGTCTTTGGCCGGGCCCTGACCGCCTGACGCCGCTCCTGTGCAGAAACACTGAGCCGCGATCCCCGGAATTGTTGCCACATCGCCACCAAAACCCCTTGGGTTACGGCACATCCGCGCAGTCGGACGGCGCATCATTGACCCCGCCGCATTCCGGGAGTAGATACGCGGGCGGATCGTGACTGTGGATAACTACAGGGCCATACGGGCCGGATCGCAACAGACGCACGGGCGCCGTCAGTCCGTGAACAACGGATACACATGACAAAATTTTCTGAGTTGAACCTCAACCCGAAAGTCCTGAAAGCTATTGAAGAGGCGGGATACGACACGCCCACCCCTATTCAGGCAGGCGCCATTCCCCCCGCTTTGGAAGGGCGCGACGTGCTTGGCATCGCGCAAACTGGCACCGGCAAGACAGCCAGTTTCACCCTTCCGATGATCACGCTTCTGGCCCGGGGCCGCGCCCGCGCGCGTATGCCGCGCAGCCTTGTGCTCTGCCCGACACGGGAACTGGCCGCACAGGTGGCCGAAAACTTCGACATCTACGCCAAGCACGTAAAGCTGACCAAGGCGCTGCTGATCGGCGGCGTCAGCTTCAAGGAGCAGGACCTGCTGATCGACAAGGGCGTGGACGTTCTGATCGCCACACCGGGCCGCCTTCTGGATCATTTCGAGCGCGGCAAACTTTTGCTGACCGGCGTTCAGGTGATGGTGGTCGACGAAGCCGACCGTATGCTCGACATGGGGTTCATTCCCGACATCGAACGCATCTTCTCGCTGACGCCCTTCACCCGTCAGACGCTGTTCTTCTCGGCCACAATGGCGCCCGAGATCGAGCGCATCACCAACACCTTCCTGTCGGCTCCGGCGCGGATCGAAGTGGCCCGTCAGGCCACCGCGTCCGAGACCATCACGCAGGGCGTGGTGATGTTCAAAGCCTCGCGACGCGACCGTGAAGGCACCGAAAAGCGGGCGCTTCTGCGCAAGCTGATCGAGTTGGAGGGTGATGCCTGCTCGAACGCGATCATCTTCTGCAACCGCAAGTCGGATGTCGACATCGTTGCGAAGTCACTCAAGAAATACGGTCTGGACGCGGCCCCGATCCACGGCGATCTGGACCAGTCGCAGCGGATGAAGACGCTGGACGGGTTCCGCGAAGGCACCTTGCGCTTCCTCGTGGCCTCGGATGTGGCCGCGCGCGGGCTTGATGTGCCGGCGGTGAGCCATGTGTTCAACTTCGACGTCCCCAGCCATGCCGAAGACTACGTGCACCGCATCGGCCGCACCGGCCGCGCCGGGCGCAAGGGCAAGGCGATGATGATTTGCGGGCCGAAGGACGAAAAGAACTTCGACGCGATCGAAAAGCTGATCCAGAAAGAGATCCCGCGCGTCGAGAACCCTCTGGGCCAGGTCGAACCCGATCAGGCGTCCGAAGCGTCCGAGGAGAAGAAGGACAGCAAGTCCCGTCGGTCGCGGGGTGGCCGTGGCCGTTCGAAATCCGGCGACAAACCGCAGGAGACCGTGGTCGAGGCGCAGGACACGGTGCAGGACGACGCTCCCAAGGCTACCAAGCGCGAGGACGACGCCAAGCCCGAACAGGATCGGTCGCGCAACCGTCGCAATGATCGTGGCGGGCGGAATGATCGCGGTGGCCGGGACAGCAATGTCGTGGGCATGGGCGATCACCTGCCCAGCTTCATCGCGCTCAGCTTTGACCAACGCCGCGCCAGCTGATCACGGCGCGCGTTTCTGTTGACGGAAACGCGGCGATGCGTCGACGCATCGCCCGCCTATATCGGCTGAATAATCTCTGAACAGATGGCCGGAAGGTCCTCGAACCGGTCGAACGCCCGGTCATGCGGGATGTCCTCAACCGGTTTCGTGCGGATGCCCTCGGTGAAAAACGCAAACGGCACCCCTGCCCTTTGCGCCGTTTCCGCATCCACATCGCTGTCTCCGACATAGACGCCCATCGTTACGCCCATACGTTCAAACGCCAGATGCAACGGCGCGGGGTCGGGTTTGCGCACCGGCAATGTGTCTCCCGCGATGATCACATCGAACCATCTGGACAGGTCCAGCGCATCCAGAACCGCCGCCAAAGGCACGCCCGGTTTGTTGGTGCAGATGCCCAGCCTGTAGCCATCCGCCTTGAGCGCCTTCACCGCATCCAAGGCCCCCGGAAACACGGTCGTCAGCCCGGTGCTGGCCTTGTAATGCGCGATGAACTGCCCCATCAGCGTATCGTACTGCGCCACATCCAGCGCTGTCGCGGCAATCAGCCGGTCGAGGAAAACCCGCTCTCCCATCCCAACAAAACCGCCAATCTGGCTTTGCGGCAACGCCGCCAGCCCATGATCCGCCAAGAGCGCGTTCGCCGCCGCCGCGATGTCCGGCAGACTGTCGATCAGCGTGCCATCGAGGTCAAAGACAACACCGCGCGTCATGCAAGCCTGCTGATCACGACGGTGACTTCGGGTTTCTTGCCGATCTCGTTCTGCGTCGTCTGACGCGCAATCCGGCGCAGCCCTTCTTCGAGCTTGTCATCGTCGATCAGCGTCTTCTCCCCGGCGCGGCCCATGAATTGCGACAGGTCTTCCTCCAGCGCATCGACCAGCGGCGCGTTGTTGCGCCCCATCTCGGGCAGCCCCATGATCTCGCACCATGGCTCGCCCAGCAACTCGTCGTCCTCGTCGAGGATCACGGTCACGATGACATGCCCGTTCAGCGCCATGCGGATCCGGTCACGCACGATGCCGTCCAGCGCGCCGATCTTGACCGATCCATCGAGATAGGTGCGGCCCGTTTCGACATACTCGGCCACGGTCGGCTCGTTGCCGCTGAGGTCCATCATCATGCCGTTGACCGCCAGGACACCTTTACGACCACCGGCTCCGGCCACCTTCACATGCTCGCGCAAGTGGCGATGTTCACCGTGCATCGGCACCACAAGCTGCGGATTGACGAGCTTGTGCATGGTTTCGAGGTCGGGACGGTTGGCATGGCCGGACACGTGATATTTGCCCGAACTGTCATCCACCACATCGACGCCTTGTTCGGAAAACGCGTTCATGATCTGGATCACGCCGCGCTCATTGCCCGGAATGGTCTTGGACGAGAAGAGAAACATGTCTCCCTCATCCATGCTCAGCCCCTGATACTTGCCCCGCGCCAGTTGCGCGGACGCGGCGCGCCGCTCGCCCTGTGATCCGGTGACGATCAGCATCAGGTTCTCACGCGGGATCTGCGTCGCTTCCTCCGGGCTGACCACGGTCGGGAAATCCGCCAACACGCCGGTCTTGATCGACGCCTCGATCATCCGCCGCATGGCCCGGCCCAGGAGGCAGACCGACCGTCCGCCGCGCACCGCCGCTTCGGCCAGCGTCTTCACCCGTGCCACGTTCGAGGCAAAGGTCGTGGCCACCACCATGCCCGTCGCATCGCGCAGCAGGGTTTCGATTTCCGGACCCACCGTCGCCTCCGACCGGCCTTCATGCCCGGAAAACACGTTTGTGGAATCGCAGACCAGCGCCTTCACACCCGGCTTGCCGATCTCTTCCCACAGCGCATGGTCAAAGGCCTCGCCCACCACGGGGGTTTCGTCGATCTTGAAGTCGCCCGAATGCACCAATCGCCCCTGCGGCGTGTCGATGACCAGACCCGAGCTTTCGGGGATCGAATGCGAAATCGGCACGAACCCCACCCTGAACGGCCCGGCCTCGACGGTTTCGGGCCAGGCGGATACGGTGCGCACGGTTTCCGGCGACTGCCCTGCATCCTCCATCTTGAGGCGCGCAATGTGAGCGGTGAAAGCGCGCGCATAGATCGGCGCACCCAGCTCTTCCCAGAAATGGCCAACGGCGCCGACATGGTCCTCATGCGCATGGGTGATGAAGATCGCCTCAAGCCGGTTGCGCCGTTCCTTGAGCCACGTGATGTCCGGCAGGATCAGATCGACACCTGGCGTGCTGTCCATGTCCGGAAAGGTCACACCGAGATCCACAAGGATCAGGCGCTCCTCGCCCGGCGTGCCATAGCCATAGACATAGGCATTCATGCCGATTTCGCCCGCCCCGCCCAGGGGCAGATAGATGATCCGTTCACCGCTCATGTGTTATCCGTTTTCTTTGTTATATGTGTGTATGACCGTCAGACCATGCATGGTCAGGTCATCCTCAATCGTGTCAAATAGCAGCTCACCCTGTGCGAACAAGGGCGCGAGGCCTCCGGTGCCGATGACCTTCATCGGTTTGCCGTATTCCGCCTTGATCCGGTCGGTGATCCCCTGAATGAGCCCGACATAGCCCCAGAACACACCCGACTGGATACAGGCCACCGTATTGGTGCCGATCACCCGCTCCGGCTGCGAGATGTCCACATGCGGCAGCGCCGCCGCCCCCTGGTGCAGCGCCTCAAGGCTCAGGTTCACCCCCGGTGCGATTACACCGCCGACATAGGCGCCGTCCTCGGCCACCACGTCGAAATTCGTTGCCGTACCGAAATCGACCACCACGCAATCGCCGCCATGACGGTCATAGGCGCCTGCGGCATTGGCCAGACGGTCCGGTCCTACTCCTGTGCCGACATCCACACGCGGCGGGTGCGGCAGCAGGCATTCCGGCTTGCCCACCACCAGCGGCCGCACACCGAAGAACCGGTCCGAGAACACCCGCAGGTTCCACACCACGCGCGGCACCGTCGACGAGATGATCACATCGGTGATGTTCGGCTCGATCCTGTAGTGCCCGATGAGGGTCGAGAACCATGTGAAATAGGCATCCGCCGTTCGCCCATGATGGGTCGAGGTGCGCAGCGTGCAGAGAAACCGCTCCCCGTCCCAGATGGAAAACACGGTGTTGGTATTTCCGCAGTCGATACACAGAAGCATGGCCCTGCCCCTCAAAAGAAAATATCCGCCGCCGCAATCGCCTGTCGGCCTGATGCGGTGTTTAGGACGATCCGCCCGTCGGCGTCCACTGTCTCGAAGGTGCCCGTCACCTCGCGGTCGCCCATGCGGGCTGTGATCCCCTCGCCCAACCGCGCGGCGCGCGCCAGCCAGGCCTCGCGGATCGGGGCAAAGCCATAGGTCATGAACTGCGCCTCGTGCCGGGCATAGGCCGCAGCAAGCACGTCGAGAAAGGCGTCAGGGGCTATCTCGACCCCAAGCGCCGAAAGAACCGAGACCGGAGGCACGGCGCGCTCTTCCACCTCGGAAGAGGCGGGCGCCGCAATGAGGTTCACACCGATGCCGATCGCCAGATGCGCGCCGATGCTCTCCAGCAGGATACCCGCCACCTTGCCGCCGGTCAGCAGCACATCGTTCGGCCATTTGAGCGTCAGCCCCTCGACGCGCCCCGACACCGCGACAAGCGCATCGAAGAGCGCCAGCGCCGCCACGAAACTGCGCAGCGCCCGCTTCTCCGGCGCATCGGATGTGGGCAAGACCAATGTGGCCGCGAAATTTCCTTCGGGGTTCACCCAGGCCCGCCCGCGCCGCCCGCGGGCCGCCGTCTGGCGCAGCGCACAGATCCACGTAGGCCCCGCCAACCCGGTCGCCTGCCGCGCGGCCTCGGCCATGGTGCTGTCCACCTCGGCCAGAACCTGTCGCCCATATCCCAACGGCCAGTCAGACAAGACAACCCGCTCCTTCATCTTGCCGGATAAACTCCCGCCGGAGGCATCGTGACCCGCGCAGCGGGGCGCAAAAAACAAAGCGACGCGCCATTGGCGCGTCACGATGTTTCAACGGTGCCAAAAGCTCAGTTGACAAGGGTCGCCGCAGCCGCCGCAGCCGCTCCTTCGATCCCGAAGAGGTTGACCACGCCAACCACCATGATCACGGCGCTGGCCATCAGCATGCCCCAGAGCACCGGCGATCCGCTCTTGTCGAGCGCGTCATCCCGCTCCTGCCCGAAATACATGTAGAACACGATCCGCAGGTAGTAGAACGCCCCGATCACCGACGCGATCACACCGGCAATCGCCAGCCACGCCAGACCCGCTTCATAAGCGGCGCGCAGCACGTAAAGCTTGCCGAAGAAGCCCACCAGCGGCGGCACACCGGCAAGGCTAAAGAGCAGCACCAGCATCGCCAGCGCCTTGCCCGGCTCACGCTTGGAATACATGTTGAGCGACGCGATGTTCGACACCGGCTGGCCATCCCGGCTCATCGACAGGATGAAGGCGAAGGTGCCCACGTTCATCGTCACGTAGATCGCCATGTAGATCAGCATCGCCTGCACGCCGAAGGCCGTACCAGCCGCCAGACCCATCAGGGCATAGCCCATATGCGCGATGGACGAGAACGCCATCAGGCGCTTGATGTCGGTCTGGCCGATGGCGGCGATGGCGCCAAGGAACATCGACAGTACGGACAGAAGCGCGATCACCTGGCTCCAGTCGCTGACGGCAGCACCAAAGGCGTCGTGCATCACGCGGGCGAAAAGGCCCATCGCCGCCACTTTCGGTGCTGTGGCGAAGAACGCGGTCACCGGCGTGGGCGAGCCTTCATAGACGTCTGGCGTCCACATGTGGAACGGCACGGCCGAGACCTTGAACGCGAGGCCGGAGATCAGGAACACCAGACCGAAGAGGAGGCCCAGCGACAGGTCGCCATGGACCGCCGTCTGGATGATGCCCGAAAACAGCGTGGTGCCGGAATAGCCGTAAACCAGCGACGCACCGTAAAGCAGCAGACCAGACGACAGCGCGCCCAGCACAAAATACTTGAGGCCCGCCTCGGTCGATTTCAGGCTGTCACGGCGCAAGGACGCCACCACATAAAGCGCCAGCGATTGCAATTCGAGGCCCATGTAAAGCGCCATCAGGTCGCCGGCGGAGACCATCATCATCATGCCGACAACCGCCAGCGCGATCAGAAGCGGATATTCGAACCGCAGAAGCCCGCGACGGGTCATGTAAGCTTCGGACATCAGCAGCACGGCGGCAGCCGAGACGAGGATCACTATCTTCGCGAACCGCGCGAACCCGTCATCGACGAACATGCCGTTGAAGGCGACATTGGTCCCTGCCCCTGTCAGCCCGATCCACACTGCGATGGCGAGGAAGAGACCGCTTGTCACCCAGACCAGCAGCGACGCAGCCCCGTCCTTGACGGTGTAGACCGCACCCAGCAGGGCCAGCATCGCGTAGATCGCGAGGATGATTTCCGGAAGGATGATACCCAGATCAGCCGAGAGCATAGCCTCGCCCCCTTAATGGTTCACGGCGACTTGCGTGGCGGTTTCCGCCGCGGCAAGTGCCGTTTGGTAGTTGGATACAAGCGCCTCCACCGACGGCCCGATCGTGTCGAGGATCGGGGCCGGGTACACGCCGAAGAGGATCGTCGCGATCACCAGCGGCGCGAAGATCGCCCGCTCGCGGCGCGTCATGTCGGTGATGGTCTTGAGGCTTTCCTTGATCAGGTCGCCCATGACGACCCGGCGATAGAGCCAGAGCGCATAGGCCGCCGACAGGATCACACCGGATGTGGCAACGGCCGCGATCCATGTGTTGACCTGGAAGATGCCCATCAGCGTCAGGAATTCCCCGATAAAGCCCGAAGTACCCGGCAGGCCGACATTGGCCATGGTGAAGAGCATGAAGATCAGCGCATAGGCCGGCATCCGGTTCACCAGACCGCCATAGGCGTCGATGTCCCGTGTGTGCATCCGGTCGTAGATCACGCCGACACACAGGAAGAGCGCGCCCGAGATGAAGCCGTGGCTGATCATCTGGAAAATCGCGCCGTCGATCCCCTGCTGGTTGCCCGCGAAAATCCCCATGGTCACGTAGCCCATATGGGCGACCGACGAATAGGCAATAAGTTTTTTCATGTCTTCCTGCACCAGCGCCACCAGCGAGGTGTAGACAATGGCGATGGCCGACATCCACAGCACCAGCGGCGTCAGCACGTCGGCCCCCACCGGGAACATCGGCAGGCTGAACCGCAGGAAGCCGTAGCCACCCATCTTCAGCAGGATGGCCGCCAGAACAACCGACCCCGCCGTCGGCGCCTGAACGTGCGCGTCGGGCAGCCATGTGTGCACCGGCCACATCGGCATCTTCACAGCGAAAGAGGCGAAGAAGGCGAGGAACAGCAGCGTCTGCAAACCACCCACGATCTGGACACCCAGAATGCTGAACGTCTCGGACCCGAACTGGTGCACCAGCAACTGCTCGATATCTGTCGTGCCCGCATCGGCGAACATCGCCACCATCGCCACCAGCATCAGCACCGAGCCGAGGAAGGTGTAGAGAAAGAACTTGAACGACGCATAGATGCGGTTCTTGCCGCCCCAGATGCCGATGATCAGGAACATCGGGATCAGGCCTGCCTCGAAGAACAGATAGAACAGCACCAGATCGAGCGCCATGAACACGCCCAGCATCAGCGTTTCCAAGAGCAGGAACGCGATCATGTATTCCTTGACGCGGTGACTCACATCCCAGCTTGCCGCAATCACCAGCGGCATCATGAAGGTGGTCAGCATCACGAACAGAACCGAGATTCCGTCCACACCCATCTTGTACTGCAGGCCCAGCAGCCATTCGCCCTGCTCGACCATCTGGAAGCCCGTATTCTCGGGATCGAACTGCGCCAGAATGAAGAGCGAGATCAGGAAGGTGGCCGAGGTCGCGATCAGCGCCAGCCATTTGGCGTTCCGGTTCGCCGCCTCATCGTCGCCCCGCAGGAAGACCAAGAGGATCAGCGCTGCCAGCGCGGGCAGGAACGTGACAATGGAAAGAAGGTTATCCATCAGTGTGCTCCTCCGCTCAGCGTCATCCATGTGACAAGGGCCGCGATGCCGATCACCATGAAGAAGGCATATGTGAAGATGTATCCGGACTGTGCCTTACCGGCGAGGCGCGTCAGCATCGGGATGAACCCCATGGCCACGCCGTTGATCGAGCCGTCGATGACATTGCCATCGCCCCGCTTCCACAACAGACGGCCCAGACCTTTGGCCGGTTGCACGAAGAGGAAGTCGTAAATCTCGTCGAAATACCACTTGTTCAGCAGGAAGAGGTACAGCGGACGCTGGCTTTCGGCCAGACGCTTGGGCAGCTTCGGGTTCACGATGTAGAACCAGTACGCGGTCCCCAGCCCCAGCAGCATTGCGATGAACGGACTCACCTTGACCCATTTCGGCACTTCATGCGCCTCGTTCAGGATGTCGTTGTCGGGACCGACATAGATAGCCCCCTCGCCCGGCTGACCGGCGAAGACATAGTGATGTTCGCCACCCTTGGCCTCTTCGCCATGACCCGCGTCAGCCGCCGCCGTCTCACCGTGGCCGTCACCTTCGGCAGAGTGTTCCCCCGCCTCGGCATAGGGCACGCCAAAGAACTTGGCGACGCTGTCGGTATGACCGAAGAAGCTGTTGTACCAGATGGCACCGGCAAACACCGCACCGAGGCTCAGCACGCCAAGCGGAATGAGCATGACCATCGGGCTTTCATGCGCGTGCTCATGCGTGTGCTTGTCGCCGCGCGGCTTGCCGTAGAAGGTCAGGAACATCAGACGCCAGCTGTAGAAGCTGGTGAACAGCGCCGCGATGACCAGCATCCAGAAGGCATAGCCCATCGGACCCGCGGCATAGGCGCTTTCGATCACGGCATCCTTGGAGGCGAAGCCTGCAAAGCCGATCCAGCCCGTCAGCGGAATACCGACACCGGTGATCGCCAGCGTGCCGATCATCATCGCGCCAAAGGTATAGGGGATCTTCTTGCGCAGGCCGCCATAGTTCCGCATGTCCTGCTCGTGATGCATCGCGTGGATGACTGAACCGGCACCAAGGAACAGCATCGCCTTGAAGAACGCGTGTGTGAACAGGTGGAACATCGCCACCGAGTAGACGCCGACGCCTGCCGCCACGAACATGTAGCCCAGCTGCGAACAGGTCGAATAGGCGATCACGCGCTTGATGTCGTTCTGCACGAGGCCGACCGTGGCCGCGAAGAATGCGGTGGTCGCGCCAAGGAAGACGATGAAGGACTGCGCTTCGGGCGCGAATTCCATCAGCGGCGACATGCGGCAGACAAGGTAAACGCCTGCCGTCACCATGGTTGCCGCATGGATCAGGGCCGACACCGGGGTCGGGCCTTCCATCGCGTCCGGCAGCCAGGTGTGCAGGAGAAGCTGCGCCGATTTCCCCATCGCGCCGATGAAGAGCAGGAAGGCGATCAGGTTGGCCGCGTTCCATTCGGTCCAGAGGAAGGTCAACTGTGTCTCGGCCAGCGTCGGCGCGGCTGCAAAGATGTCGTCAAAGCGAATGCTGTCGACAAGGAAGAACAGCGCGAAGATGCCGAGCGCAAAGCCGAAGTCGCCGACCCGGTTGACCACAAACGCCTTGATGGCTGCGGCATTGGCCGACGGCTTGCGATAGTAGAAGCCGATCAGAAGGTAGGACGCGACGCCCACGCCTTCCCAGCCAAAGAACATCTGAACAAGGTTGTCCGATGTGACCAGCATAAGCATGGCGAAGGTGAAGAACGACAGGTAGGCAAAGAAGCGCGGCTTGTAGCTTTCGCCTTCTTTCCACTGTGGATCGTGGTCCATGTAGCCGAAGGAATACAGGTGCACGAGCGCCGACACCGTGGTCACCACGATCAGCATGGTGGCCGTCAGACGGTCCAGACGGATCGCCCATTCGGTGCTGAGCGTGCCGGATTCGATCCAGCGCAGGATGTTGATGGTCTCGGTGACGCCATCATGGGTCAGGAAGACGATCCACGACAGAACAAAGGCAAAGAACAGAAGGCCCGTGGCCACCCATTGCGCGGCGGTCTCACCGATGAACTTCCAGCCAAAGCCACACAGAATGGCACCGACCAGCGGGGAAAACAGGATAAGCGTTTCCATGATCGTCAGCCCTTCATCACGTTGACGTCTTCAACCGCGATGGAGCCACGGTTGCGGAAGAAACAGACGAGGATGGCAAGGCCGATGGCCGCTTCGGCCGCGGCGACCGTCAGGACGAACAGGGTGAACACCTGCCCCACCAGATCGCCCAGGAAGCTCGAGAACGCGACAAGGTTGATGTTCACCGCCAACAGCATCAGTTCGATGCTCATCAGCAGGATGATCACGTTCTTGCGGTTCAGGAACAGCCCGAAAATCCCGATCACGAACAGCACCGCTGCCACTGTCAGGTAATGCTCAAGTCCTATCATCACGTCCCTCCGGGGTGCGCCCCGTCGTTTTCTTTGTCAGTGCGCCCCAACCGGATCGGGGCAGCGTATCTTTAAAGTCCCTGTCCGGGCTTCACGTCCTTCAGTTCCATCGCCTTGGCCGGATCGCGGTACATCTGCGCCAGCACGTTTTGGCGTTTCACGTCCGAGCGGTGGCGCAGCGTCAGCACGATCGCGCCGATCATGGCGACCAGCAGGATCAGGCCTGCAAGCTGGAACAGCAGGAAATACTGATCATAGAGGATCATCCCCAGCGCTTCGGTGTTGTGCCGATCCACCGGCGTCACCTGCGCGCGCAGCCCTTCGGCGGCGGCGTTCGATTCCCACGCGCCGAAGGCCAGTGCGAATTGCATCAGGATCACCACGCCGATCAGCAGTGCCAGCGGCATGTAGCGCGCCATCTCGGCCTTCAGTTCCACGAAATCCACGTCGAGCATCATCACCACGAAGAGGAAGAGCACGGCAACCGCGCCTACGTAGACGATGACCAGAAGCATCGCCACGAACTCCGCCCCCAAAAGCACGAAGAGCCCGGCCGAGGACAGGAAGGCAAGGATCAGCCACAGCACCGAATGCACGGGGTTGCGGCTGATCACGGTGAACAGCCCGCCCGCAATCGTGCTGAGGGCAAAGAGATAGAAGGCAAAGACACTCATGTCTCGTCATCCTTTTTGTCGTCTTCCATCACCTCGCGGGCGAGTTCCATCGCGCGGGTCATGGCGGGGATACCGGCGAACATCGACATCTGGGCGATGGTCTCGGCAATTTCGTCTTTCGTGGCACCGGCCTCAGTGGCGTGGCGCACGGTCATGCGGAACGGCGTTTCCGCCTGTGCGCCCTGCATCGTCATGCCCGCAATCGTCAGAAGCAGACGCGTCTTGGCGTCCAGCCCTTCCTTGCTGATGCCCTTGCCGAACCACATTTCCATGGCGTCCTTCGGCATGGTTGGCCACATCTTCTCGAACCCCTTGGGATCAAACGATGTGAGCGCAGGGTTGAAGGCACGCGCCATCTCCTGCGCCTGCTGCATCATCAACTCGAAAGGGGTTTTCTGATCGCTCATCGGTACGGCGCATCCAGTTCGAGGTTGCGCGCGATCTCGGCTTCCCAGCGCTCGCCATTGTCGAGCAGCTGGGCCTTGTCGTAGTAGAGTTCTTCCCGGGTCTCGGTCGAGAACTCGAAGTTCGGACCTTCGACAATCGCATCCACCGGGCATGCCTCCTGGCAGAAGCCGCAATAGATGCACTTCGTCATATCGATGTCATAGCGCGTCGTGCGGCGCGAGCCGTCGTCGCGGGGTTCCGCGTCGATGGTGATCGCCTGTGCAGGGCAGATCGCCTCGCAGAGTTTGCAGGCGATGCAACGCTCTTCGCCGTTCGGGTAACGGCGCAACGCGTGTTCACCCCGGAAGCGCGGGCTGAGCGGCCCTTTTTCGTGCGGGTAGTTGATCGTCGCCTTGGGGGCGAAAAAATACTTGAGGCCCAGCTTCATGCCGACCCAGAAATCCTGCAGAAGGAAATACTTGGCGGCGCGTCCGTAGTCGATCTGCGTCATCTCAGTTCTCCTTATACCCAGCGCGCAAACGCGCCCCAGAACCAGTCGAATTTCGCCGCGAAGGCCACGAACACAACCCACACAAGGCTGAACGGCAGGAACACTTTCCACCCAAGACGCATCAATTGGTCATAGCGGTAGCGGGGCGTGATCGCCTTCACCATCGCGAACATGAAGAAGAAGAACGCCATTTTGCCCACCATCCACAGCGCCCCGTCCGGGATACCCGGGATCGGCGACAGCCAGCCGCCGAAGAACAGCAGCGAGGTCAGCGCGCACATCAGGAAGATCGCGATGTATTCCCCTGCCATGAACAGCAGGAACGGCGTAGAGGAGTATTCCACCTGATAGCCCGCCACGAGTTCCGATTCCGCTTCGGGAAGGTCGAACGGCGGGCGGTTGGTTTCAGCCAGGGCACTGATGAAGAACAGGAACACCATCGGAAAATGCGGCAGCCAGTACCACGAGAAGAACCCGTAATCCCCGTCCTGCGCGCGCACGATGTCGCCGAAGTTCATCGACCCCGTGGAGATGATGATGCCGATGATGATCAAACCCAGCGACACTTCATAGGAAATCATCTGCGCGGCAGAGCGCAGCGAGCCAAGGAACGGGTATTTCGAGTTCGACGCCCATCCGCCCATGATCACGCCGTAGACCTCAAGCGAGGAGACGGCGAAGACATAAAGGATCGCGACGTTGATGTCCGACAGCACCCAGGTGTCGTTGAACGGGATCACCGCCCAGGCGATCATCGCCAGCACGAAGCTGGTCATCGGCGCCAGCATGAAGACTGGCTTGTCGGCCCCCGCAGGCACGACAACCTCTTTCACGACGTATTTCAACGCGTCGGCCACGGTCTGCAGCAGGCCGTAAGCCCCTACGACGTTCGGTCCGCGCCGCATCTGGACGGCAGCCCAGATTTTCCGGTCGCCATAGACGAGGAAGAGAAGGCTCACCATCACGAAGCCCAGCACCGCAAGACACTGTGCGACGATGATCACGCCGATCCCAAGGGGGGTGGTAAAGAAGTCAGCCATCACGTCCTCAAACCATCGGTATTCCGTTTTCAACGCAGGAGGCGGTCACGACTTCGGCGTCGATCGTCCGCAACCCACGGGGCAGCGCCGGCGAGATGGTGTAAACCGCATCTCCTCGCCAGAGGCCAGCCTCTTCGTATACATTTGTGCGCAAATGCCGCGCAAACCCGTATCCCCGGATCAGCGCGTATTGCGCCGCCGCACATTCGGCATAATCCTCGACATCCGCCGGCCCGCGCGCCCCGCGCATTGCCACGTCGAACTGCACCAGATCTCCGTCAAGCAGGGTGGTTGCGACGCCCTCATACTCGGGCGCAAAGCGCTGCGCGGCGGGCTGCGCCGCATCGCAGCCCGACAAGCCACCCACCATCGCGAAGGCGACGGGTGTTATGACCGCCAGATGGCGCATCAGCCTCACTCCGCCGCGATCTTGGTGTCCTTGCGGGCTTTCACGCCCGCCGAAAGCTCGGCCATCAGGGTGCTGGCCCGTGCAATCGGGTTGGTCAGGTAGAAATCCTGAAGGGCATTGCGGAAATCCGCATCGCCCAGCTTGCCCGCAGGCTCGGCCTGCCAGTCGTTCTCGGGCACCTGATCGATCATCGCCAGATGCGGCACGTCCTTGACCAGCGCCTGACGCAGCTGCGCAAGGCTGTCGAAGGGCAGCGTCGCGCCCAGTTCCGCCGACAGCGCCCGCAGGATCGCCCAGTTTTCCTTGGCCTCACCCGGAGCAAACCCGGCCCGCAGCGCCAGTTGCGGACGGCCTTCAGTGTTGACGAAGAGACCCTGCTCTTCCGTATAGGCAGCAGAAGGCAGGATGATGTCGGCACGGTGCGCACCACGATCCCCGTGGCTGCCCTGATAGATCACAAACGGCCCGGCCGCGATGTCCACCTCGTCAGCGCCAAGGTTATAGATCACCTCGGCCCCGTCGATGGCTGTCTCAAGCCCGCCTTCGGTAGTGCAGCCCACATCCATCGCGCCCACACGGCCAGCCGCGGTGTGCAGAACCATGAATTTCGACTGACCCGCCTCGGCGGTCGCCATCGCGGTGCCCAGCACAGCCGCGCCATCGGCCTCGCGCAACGCGCCCTGCCCGATGATCATCACACCCGGCACGCCATGTTTGTCGGAATGGTCCATCTCGGCCAGCTTGGCCAGCGCGTCGCGGCCCGTGCCAAGGTGGATGTAGTCATAGGTCAGATCGACCGGTTCCCCGATCAGCGCGACCTTCGCGCCAGCAGCCCAGGCCTTGCGGATGCGCGCGTTCAGCACCGGCGCTTCGTCGCGCGGGTTGGTGCCGATCAGCAGGATCATCTTGGCGCTGTCGATGTCTTCGATGGCGGCGGTACCGACGTAACCCGACCGGTTGCCCGCTGGCAGCTTTGCCCCATCGGTGCGGCATTCGACGTTGCCGCCCTGCCCCTCGATCAGGGCTTTCAGCGCATAAGCAGCCTCGGTTGGGGCCAGATCGCCAACAAGCCCAGCAACCTTCTTGCCTTTCATTGCCTCGGCGGCCTTGGTCAGCGCCTCGGGCCACGAGGCCGGGCGCAGCTTGCCGTTCTCGCGCACATAAGGCTTGTCCAGACGCTGACGACGCAGACCGTCCCAGACAAAGCGCGTCTTGTCGGAAATCCATTCTTCGTTCACGCCGTCATGGTTGCGCGGCAGGAAGCGCATCACTTCCCGGCCCTTTGTATCGACGCGGATGTTCGAGCCAAGCGCATCCATCACGTCGATGGATTCGGTCTTGGTCAGCTCCCACGGACGGGCGGTGAAGGCATAGGGCTTCGAGACCAACGCCCCCACCGGGCAGAGGTCGATGATATTGCCCTGCATGTTGGAATTGAGCGTTTCGCCCAGATAGCTGGTGATCTCGGCATCCTCGCCGCGACCGGTCTGACCCATCTGGGTGATGCCTGCGACCTCGGTCGTGAAACGCACGCAACGGGTGCAGGAAATGCAGCGGGTCATATGGGTTTCGACGAGCGGACCCAGGTCCAGATCCTCGACCGCGCGCTTGGGCTCGCGGAAGCGGCTGAAATCGACGCCGTAGGCCATGGCCTGATCCTGAAGGTCGCATTCGCCGCCCTGGTCGCAGATCGGGCAATCCAGCGGGTGGTTGATGAGCAGAAACTCCATCACCCCTTCGCGAGCCTTTTTCACCATCGGGCTGTTGGTCTTGACCACCGGCGGCTGACCTTCCGGCCCGGGGCGCAGATCGCGGACCTGCATCGCACAGCTTGCGGCGGGCTTGGGCGGGCCACCGACCACTTCGACAAGACACATCCGGCAGTTGCCTGCGATGGACAGACGCTCGTGGTAGCAGAAGCGCGGCACCTCGATCCCGGCCTGTTCGCAGGCCTGGATCAGGGTCATGGCCCCATCCACCTCGATCTCGTCCCCATCAATGATGATCTTGCGCAAGTCAGACATGCCCGAGCCCTTTGTTCCCATTTGGCTGGCGCAGTCGATGCCGTGGCAAACCGGCGATCGGCTGACGTCGCCCGCCTTCTAACGCGGGTTATCGGATTAGGCCAGATGTTCAGGCAAAAAGATCGGGTGAAATATCGACGCGGGGTGCATTTTTCTGCACCTGCACAAAATGCTGCGGAGCCTGCGCTGTCAGAGGCTTATCTGAGCAATTGACCGATCTCGGTCTGCGCCTGAATCTGCTCCTGTCCAAAGCGGCACAGCGCCGGAATATCGTCGGAACGCACACCGTTTTCCTGCAGGAACTGTTCGGCCTTGTCCTTCATCCGCGCCTTTTCGGATTTCGAGGTCACGTAAGCCTCGACCTCATCATCGGTATAGCCCTTGTCGCGGGCGATCGACTTGAGTCGGTTCAGCTCGGAATAGGCGCGGATCAGGCGGGCATTGATGCCATCACAGGATTTGCGGATCGCATCGGCAATGGCGACATGCATCAACGCATTGTCGATTTCCGCCACCTCGCGCAGCGGGGGCTTCGCCGAAGCCGCCCCTCCCACGGAAAGCGTCACGATCAGTATGGCCGTCAAAAGTCGCATCGGATCACCCGGTCTTGTCTGCTCATTATATGGGGTCGTGCGGGGCGGCTATTCAATATCAGACCGCAAATGATTGGAATTCCGGCGCTTTATGGCTCGATACAGCGCCCGGTCAGAACCACGCGATTGTCCTGTACCACAAGCTTGTCATCCGCCACGTCAGGGCCGTTGACCCAGGCAACATCCGAACTCCCGAGATAGGCGATGCAATGCTGCACCACCTGGTAGGCGGCCGCCTGCTTGGCCCCCTCGAGGCTGACCGACGCCGGTCCGCCCAAGGCCACGAATGCCGCCCGGTCGCCGCGCTCGGACCGAAGATCACCGGCAAAACGCGCACCTTCGAAGGTGACGGTGTCCAATTCGCTTTCACCGCAGGCGGCAAGCAGACACAGGACCGATGCACAGATCCAAGCTGGTTTCATGACGTCACCCTTCGAAAATTTCTGGCTGCACCATGCGCTTAGACAGGACGCGCGCGCAAGCCCCGAGACGGAAAAAGGCGCATCGCTGCGCCTTTTGAAACGGCCATATGATTGGCCTTGCAGCGCGGTTTCGATACCGCGAGGGAAAACCGTTTCGAAACGGCTTTTCCCTTACTCCGCCGCAACCGCGCTGATCCGACCGGTCTTCTGCGCCTTGATGCGGTCCTCGATCTCGTCGCGGAAGTTCTTGATCAGACCCTGGATCGGCCAGGCCGCCGCGTCGCCAAGCGCACAGATCGTATGGCCTTCGACCTGCTTGGTCACGTCGAACAGCATGTCGATTTCCTCGACCTCGGCCTCGCCCCGCACCAGACGGTCCATCACGCGCATCATCCAGCCAGTGCCTTCACGGCAGGGCGTGCACTGGCCGCAGCTTTCATGCTTGTAGAACTTCGACAGCCGCCAGATCGCCTTGATGATGTCGGTCGACTGATCCATCACGATCACCGCCGCCGTGCCAAGGCCAGAGCCCAGCTCACCGCGCAGGTAGTCGAAATCCATGATGGCGTCCTTCATCTTTTCGCCACGCACACAGGGCACGGAGGAGCCACCGGGGATCACCGCCTTCAGGTTGTCCCAACCACCGCGGATGCCGCCGCAATGCTTTTCGATCAGTTCTTCGAACGAGATCGACATCGCCTCTTCGACCACACACGGGTTGTTCACATGGCCCGAGATCGCAAACAGCTTGGTGCCCGCGTTGTTCTGACGGCCAAAGCTCGAAAACCATTGCCCGCCGCGCCGCAGGATCGTCGGCACCACGGCGATGGATTCCACGTTGTTCACCGTGGTCGGGCACCCGTAAAGGCCAGCCCCCGCCGGGAAGGGCGGTTTCATGCGCGGCATGCCCTTTTTGCCCTCGAGGCTTTCCAAAAGCGCTGTTTCCTCGCCGCAGATATAGGCCCCCGCGCCGTGATGCAGGTAGAGGTCGAAATCCCAGCCCGACCCGGCGGCGTTCTTGCCCAGAAGGCCCGCGTCATAGGCCTCGTCGATGGCGTTCTGCAGCGCCTCTTTCTCGCGGATATATTCGCCGCGGATGTAGATGTAGCACGCATGGGCCTGCATCGCGAAGGACGCGATCAGACATCCTTCGATCAGCGTGTGCGGATCGTGGCGCATGATCTCGCGGTCCTTGCAGGTGCCCGGCTCGGATTCGTCGGCGTTCACAACCAGATAGCTGGGCCGCCCGTCGCTTTCCTTGGGCATGAAGGACCATTTGAGACCGGTCGGAAAGCCCGCCCCGCCCCGACCGCGCAGGCCCGAGGCTTTCATCTCGTCGATGATCCAGTCACGCCCTTTTTCGATCAGCTTGGCCGTCCCATCCCAGTGGCCGCGCGCCTGCGCGCCCTTGAGGGTCCGGTCATGCATCCCGTAGATATTGGTAAAGATCCGGTCCTGATCGGTCAGCATCGTTCATTCCTTGTCCGCTTGGCGCGCACGCCAAATTTGAATTGATTTCCAAATTCCCACGCCAAACCCGGCAAGAACGACAAGATCGAAGAGAGCGCGAGTGCGTTGTGACCACTCATCCTCCTCACCGATTTTGATGATCAGGAACCAGAAGACCGCGACGCCTGCGATGAAAATAGAGGTTCTTTGCCCTCGCCGTTTCAGCTCTGCGTCGCGATCCATCTCAGGTTCCGATCTCCGTTAGTAAACGTCGCCCTTGTCCACTCGTTTTGAGAACTCGGTTTCCCCGCCGGAGGCGAGAATTTTTGCTTGTTCGACCCAGTTGTCGCGGGTCACACGGCCCTTGAACCCTTCGAGATTGGCATTGACCCACGCCACCTCATCCGCAGTCCAGTTCGCGATCTGGTCGAAATGGTAGAACCCCATGGAGTGCAGAAGCTGTTCCAGCTTCGGCCCGACACCCTTGATTTCCTTGAGATTGTCCGGCCCACCTTCACGGGCGGCTGTCAGGGTTGCGGGTTTGGTGCCTTCCTCGCTGCCTTCCTGCTTGCCGTCACCGTCGTAATCCGGGGTCGCAGGCTTGCTGTCGGCACCATATTTCCACTCGCCCTTGCGCGACGCGAGGTCTTCCTGACCGGCAAGGCGGGTGGTCGGTTTGACCTTGGCGCCGGCCTCGGCGTCGGCCTTGGCGGTCGCTGTTTGCACGTCGGGGCGCGCCTCCGAGGCGGCAGCCGGTGCCGGTTGCGCGGCAGCAGACGTGCTTGCCGGAGCGGCGGAAGCCACGGGTGCGGCCTTGGCCGGGCTCGTTCTTTCATCGGCGGTGGGTGCGGGCGGCACCGAAACCGGCGGCGCATTCGGAGATGTCGCCTTGGGCGGCGACGCCTTGGGCGCCGGTGCCGAGGTCACGCGCGCACCGGATGCGTCGATATTGCCGGGTCCCCGTGCGGGGGGAAGCTCGCGGCAGAAGATCCAGCTGAAGGCCAGCCCCAGAACGAGGAATGCAACACCTGCCATGAACAGGGCCCCGATCAGACCCCAGCCTCCGATGACGAGCAGCAAGATGAAGACAAGAAGCCCCACCCCCGCGGCCAGGGCCCATGACCCCAGCTGGCAACCAATGCCGGATTTCTGTTGTTGCATTCGTACTCTCCCTGTCCGTGTTCAGATGTTACTTGTCGTAAACATCACCTTTCTTGACACGTGCAGAAAACTCTGTCTCGCCGCCTGAGGCAAGTGTCTTGGCCTGTTGGACCCAATTATCGCGCGATACACGGCCTTTGAACCCCTCGAGGTTCTGATCGACCCAAGACACTTCCTCGGCAGTCCAGCTTGCAATCTGGTCGAAATGGTAAAAGCCCAGACGGTTGCAAAGTTCGGCCAGTTTCGGGCCGATCCCCTTGATCCGCTTGAGATCGTCGCCCTTGCCGTCTTTCGGAGCATCGAGAGTGGCAGGTTTCAGACCGGGTGCCGCTTCGGCACCAGAGGCCGCCGAACCGCCAAGAGTATCGGGTGCATCCACTGGCGGCTTGGCTTTCGCTTCGACCTCAGGCGCTTCGCCCGGCGCCTCCGAGCGCTTGTCCGACGCGTCGCCCACATCACGCGGCGCAGGCGCTTCGCCTTTCGCGCGACCACCCTGTGCCCCATCCGGTCCAGCCGGTGGCATCATGGCGTCCTTGCCCGGCTTGGGCGGCTGGGCGGTGTTCGCCGCCTTGCCCTGCCACGGCGCGACAAGAGGCACCTCGGTGCCATCAATGCGCTTCACCGTATCGCCGATATCAGTCGCCAGTTGCACCGACGCGTTGTACTGATGCCGTCCGCTTTCGTGGTCGGTCAGGCTCGTCAGGCCGGATTTCGGCTCGGCGGCATAGCGCCCGTTCTGCGGGCCGGGCACCGGCACCTTGCCTGCGACCAGCTCGTCGATGATCTCGCCAAAGCGGGCGGCGGTCAGATCTTCGTAGTAATCCTTGCCGATCTGGGCCATCGGCGCGTTGGCACAGGCCCCAAGGCATTCCACCTCTTCCCAGCTCAGCTTGCCATCCGCCGACAGCATATGCGCCTTGGGTGCAATCTTTTCCTTGCAGACCGCAATCAGATCCTCTGCCCCGCAGATCATGCAGGACGTGGTGCCACACACCTGAATATGCGCAACGGATCCAACGGGTTGCAGCTGGAACATGAAGTAGAACGACGCCACTTCAAGCGCCCGCATATAGGCCATGCCCAGCATGTCCGCGACCGCCTCGATCGCCGGACGGGTCAACCAGCCTTCCTGTTCCTGCGCGCGCCACAAGAGCGGAATGATCGCGCTGGCCTGACGGCCTTCGGGATACTTGGTGATCTGCGCGTCTGCCCAGGCTTGATTAGCGGGGGTGAAGGCAAAGCTTGCGGGTTGTTCGGAATGAAGGCGTCGTAGCATGTCGGGTCCTATTGCGTCATCACGCAGACAACGGGAATGTTCGGTATGGTGCGGCTGCTGGCCTCACCAGCCAGTTCTGCCAGGAGCGCCGTCTGGCGCGTGGCCTGATCCTCGGGCGTGTCGAAAAGAAAGCACAGATAGATGTCAGAGCCATCGGTCATGCCGTAAAGCGTATTGCCACTGCCGCCCGTCCCGAACGGCTCAAAACCGCGCGCGGCCAGGTCGGAGGAGAATGCATACTCCGATTGGCCGGGCTCATACGCCAGAACAGAACACCCGGCGGATGCCAGTGCAGCTATGACGGGCGCGCGCATCATTGCGGTGCGCAGGCTCCGGTGATCAGGCGGACGCCACCATTCTCGAGTTTCACGGCCTCTTCCGAGGCCACGCGGAACGCAGCGGTCTGGATCACCTGCTCACGAGTCAGTCCGGTCTGAAGTTCGACCGGAAGATAATCGCTCTCACCCACGAGGTCGCACCCGATGGACGCGACAGCTTCGTCAAAGGCCGCGAGGTCAACAGGCGTCACGCCCTCCGGCGGCATTGCACAGGCGGCCAGCAGGCCAAGGCCCGTCAGGGGGGCGAAAACACGCACGCTCATCGGTCGATCTCTCCAAACACCACATCCATCGTCCCGATGATCGCCGCAACGTCCGCCAACTGGTGTCCGCTGGCGACATGGTCCATCGCCTGCAGGTGCAGATAGCCTGGCGCGCGCAGCTTGGCGCGGTAGGGTTTGTTGCTGCCATCGGCCACGAGATAGACGCCGAACTCACCCTTCGGCGCTTCGACGGCGGCGTAGACCTCACCTTCGGGGACGCGGAAACCTTCGGTATAGAGCTTGAAGTGATGAATCAGCGCTTCCATCGAGGTCTTCATCTCGGACCGTTTCGGCGGTGTGACCTTGCCACGGGCAAGGATGTCGCCCTGCCCTTCCGGCGCGCGCAGCTTTTCGATGGCCTGCTTGATGATCCGCAGCGACTGGCGCATCTCTTCCATGCGGACAAGGTAGCGGTCATAGCAGTCGCCGTTCTTGCCGACGGGGATCTGGAAGTCGAACTCGTCGTAGCACTCATAAGGCTGCGCCCGGCGCAAATCCCAGGCAAGGCCGGAACCGCGCACCATCACACCCGAGAACCCCCAGTCGAGGATTTCCTCTTCGGTCACAACGCCGATGTCCGCGTTGCGCTGCTTGAAGATGCGGTTCTCGGTGAGCAGCCCGTCAATATCCGCCAGCACGCGCGGGAAATCATCGGCCCAGGCGTCGATGTCGTCGATCAGATCGGCCGGCAGGTCCTGATGCACACCACCGGGGCGGAAATACGCTGCGTGCAGACGCGCCCCGCAGGCCCGCTCGTAGAAAACCATCAGCTTTTCGCGCTCTTCAAAGCCCCAGAGCGGCGGCGTCAGCGCGCCCACATCCATCGCCTGCGTCGTGACGTTCAGAAGATGGTTCAGAATACGCCCGATCTCGGAATAGAGCACCCGGATCAGAGAGGCCCGACGCGGGACTTCCACGCCGGTCAGCTTTTCGATCGCCAGACACCATGCATGTTCCTGGTTCATCGGCGCCACGTAGTCGAGGCGATCGAAATACGGCAGGTTCTGCAGGTAGGTGCGGCTTTCCATCAGCTTCTCGGTCCCACGGTGCAGCAGGCCGATATGCGGATCGCAGCGCTCCACGATCTCGCCGTCCAGTTCCAGCACCAGACGCAAAACGCCGTGTGCCGCAGGGTGTTGCGGGCCGAAGTTGATGTTGAAGTTGCGGATTTTCTGTTCGCCAGAAACCGCGTCGATGCTGCCATCGTCGAATTTGGACCCGTCCATCATGACCGTCCTCCGTCACCGTTGTCCTTGAACGCCATGATCCAGAGAAAGACCAAGGCGACCAGAGGGAAAATTGTCAAAAGCGCTGCCCAGCTGGGCAGCCCGTAGCGAGGCAGCAGTTTCCAGAAGGGCACGACGATCAACACGCCGATCACCACAAACCAGAGAAGACCGCCACCGCCGCCCATCATGCTTTGGCGTCCTGCTTTTCATCCCCCGGCAGCACATATTGCGCGCCTTCCCAGGGGGACATGAAATCGAACTGCCGGTATTCCTGAACCAGGCTCACGGGCTCATAGACCACGCGCTTCTTCTCTTCGTCGTAGCGCACCTCGGTATAGCCCGTGGTCGGGAAATCCTTGCGCAGCGGATAGCCCCGGAAGCCGTAATCGGTGAGGATACGGCGCAGGTCCGGATGCCCCGAGAAGAGGATGCCGAACATGTCGAACACCTCGCGCTCGAACCAGTTGGCACTGGGGTGTACGCTGGTGATCGACGGCACCATCTCGTCTTCGCGGATGCTCACCCGCAGGCGGATACGGTGGTTCTGATACATCGACAGGAAATGGTAGACCACATCGAACCGCTTGGGGCGATCCGGGTAATCCACTGCCGTGATGTCCACCAAGGACGAGAATTTGCACGTGTTGTCGGTTTTCAGAAATTCGACGAACCCCGCGATGTTCGACGGCGCGACATCGACATTCAATTCGCCATGGGTCACATCCCACGCGATCACGCAATCCGCGCGCTTCAGCTCGATATGCTGGCCAAGTTCATTAAGGGCGTCACTCATCGTACAATCGTCCCTGTCCGGCGGATCTTCCGTTGCAGCGCCATGATGCCATAAAGCAGCGCTTCGGCTGTCGGCGGGCAGCCCGGCACGTAAACATCGACCGGCACGATCCGGTCACAGCCCCGCACGACGGAATAGCTGTAGTGATAGTACCCGCCCCCATTGGCGCAGGACCCCATCGAGATCACGTAGCGCGGCTCGGGCATCTGGTCGTAAACCTTGCGCAGCGCCGGCGCCATCTTGTTGGTCAGCGTGCCCGCCACGATCATCAGGTCCGACTGGCGCGGCGACGCGCGCGGTGCTGTGCCGAACCGCTCAAGGTCGTAGCGCGGCATCGAGGTGTGCATCATCTCGACCGCACAGCAGGCCAGACCGAACGTCATCCAGTGCAGCGATCCGGTGCGCGCCCAGTTGATGATGTCCTCGGTCGAGGTCAGCAGGAACCCCTTGTCCGCAAGCTCTGCATTCAGCGCCTGCGTTGCATGTTCCTTGTCCGCGCCCGCAGTATTGGCTCCGGTCATCACTCCCATTCGAGCGCTCCCTTCTTCCATTCATAGGCAAAGCCGATGGTCAGCACGCCAAGGAAGACCATCATCGACCAGAATCCCGTCATGCTGATGTCCTGGAACGCGACGGCCCAGGGGAACAGGAATGCAATCTCGAGGTCGAAGATGATGAACAGGATCGACACAAGATAGAAGCGCACATCGAACTTCATCCGGGCATCATCGAACGCGTTGAACCCGCACTCATAGGCCGACACCTTTTCGGGGTCCGGGTTGCGCACCGCGACGATCACGGCCGCCAGGATCAGGACAAGGCCCAATCCGATGGCAATGGCCAAAAATACGAGGATTGGCAGGTATTCCCGCAGCATGTCTTCCAAGACGAGGCTCCTTTTCCCATCGCGCACCAAGACGCGCCGTCAAGTGGCGAGGTTGACTTGAGGCTGATCTACTCCCGTCTCTGCCGGGGGTCAACCGCACGGAGCCATCTTCGCGGCAACGATTATCTTCGAGAAAACAGGCGGATCATCGCGATTTTCGCCTGTTTTTAGGCAGATGCGGCAATCCGTCGGATCGCCCGCCGGTCATGCGCCGCGCGGTTGCGTCGCGGCATCTGCACATCATCAGTGCAGGGACATCACGCGATGCGGCGCAAATCTATTTTCGATATGACTCGTGGCAGGCTTTGCAGGCCGCGCCGATGTGCCCAAGACCCTCACGCAGATCGGCTTTCGTCTCAAGACCGGCCGACATCGCACGGGCAGCCTTTTCCAGCGCACGCGACTTTTCCGTGAAGTCGTCAAACCTATCCCAGATCGCCGGCAAGGCTTCCGACGTCGCATCGGTTTCCTCGGCCTTGAACAATGCAGGCGTTTCGGCCGCAAGCCGGGCAATTTCCGACGCTGCCGCACGTGCTGTCGCTGCGTCGAACGCCCGTTCGCCCTTCGCCATGGCGCCCAACACTTTCGTGTTGTCCTGCGTGGCCTTCATCGCCTCCATACGTTTCAGAACCTCCGGGTTCTTGACCCCTGAATGTGCTGCGGCCCAGGTCGCAAGAGACAGCGAGGCGACCACGACGGGTAAGATGATGCGGGTCATCCGCACTCCTTTCGATGAGTGAATTGGATCAGCCCGGATCACGCTGCTGCTTTGTAGCGGGTAAACACCTCTGTTGTGCCATCGCGGCGGATGAGGTGCACGTCATAGGCTTCTCGCTGGTGCTCAGGCCCCATACCCGGCGATCCATAGGGCATTCCGGGAACCGCCAAGCCGATGGCATCCGGACGCTCCGCCAGAAGCTTGCGAATATCCGCCGCCGGAACATGGCCTTCGATCACGTAGCCGTCCATATCTGCCGTGTGGCAGGATGCCATGCTGGCGGGAATCCCCCGCCTGACCTTTTCCTCGACCAGTGCCGCGCTGGTGCGGGCTTCGGTGGTGATCCGGAACCCATCCTGTTCCAGAATCGCGATCCAGGCCGAGCAGCATCCGCAGTTGGGGTCCTTGAACACATGCATACGCGGCGCAGTCTGCGCGATCGCACCTTTCGGCAAGGTGAATGCCGCCGCTGCGCCGGCCAAAAACGCTCTGCGAGAGTAAGTCGTCATATCGTGCTCTTCCCATGAAGTCATTGATTTTGAGGCTGATTGGGGCTTCCAGTAGGGGCAAGGTCAACAGGACGGTGCGCAGAAAATGGGCGGTTCGCGCATGAATTCACGTCACATCTGCGCGATCTGCGCCCCGCGTCAGGCCGTCATCACCACCAGAGCCATCGCCGACAGGACCAGCATGACCGGCCCCCAGACCGCGCGTTCCGGTTTGGACGGCGTGATCCAGTTCAGAACCGTGCTGACAACCGTCACGGCCAGCGCAACCCATCCCGTCCAGCGCGGCCAGCCCAGACCCGGGAAGCCCGCCGCCGACAGGATCGCCAATCCCTGAAACAGAAGCACCGGGATCGACACCGCCGCGATGATCCGGCCCGACAGCGGCAGCGCCCCCTCGTGCTGACCACCCTGCGTGTAGCGCCCCAGAGGCGCGCCAAGGATCAGGGCCACCTGAAAGAACGCAATTGCCAGCATGGCGGTCGCATAAAGATGTGCGATCTGGACCGTCACTGCCAGCTCGGGGCGCGCTTGTCGAAAAACGCCCCCACCCCTTCGCGCGCCTCGTCCGACTGCCAGCGCCGCGCCAGCGCGTCGATGGCCATGTCGACCTGCTGCGGCGTGACCCGCCCGGCCAGATCGCGCATCAGCGCCTTGGCCTCGGCCACCGCTCCGGGCGCACAGGACAGGTAGGGCAGAACCTCGGAGTCGATGGCCTCATCAAGACCGTACGGATCAACCGTACGGCTCAGCAGGTTCAACCGTACGGCTTCATCCGCGTCGAACACCCGCGCCGACATGAAGACCTCGGACGCCCGCGTCGCCCCCATCCGCGCCAGCACGTAGGGCCCGATATTGGCAGGGATCAGCCCCAGCCGCGTTTCCGTGAACCCCAGCTTGGCGCCCGCAACCCCGATTGCCACGTCGCAGACCGACACAAGGCCCACGCCGCCGCCCAACGCATTTCCCTGCACACGACCGATAAGCGGTTGAGGCAATTCATAAAGTGCCCCCAGCACCGTCGCGATCCGGCGGCTTTCCACCCGGCGCGTATCGGCATCCATATCGAACTGCGCCCGCATCCAAGCCAGATCCCCCCCGGCACAAAACGTCTTGCCTTCTGCCGCCAGCACGACAACCCGCACCGCCGCGTTCGCCGCCAGATCCCGCGCCGCCTGCTCCAACTCCGTCATCATCTCTGCCGACAGCGCATTGTGCTTCTCTTCCCGCGCCAGCGTCAGCGTCGCCACCCCCCGCGCGTCGATCTCCACCCGGATCAAGCTCATCCCCGCATCCTCCGCGCCATATCGGCAGCCTCGGCCACCACGTCCATGTCGAGCCCGTGCGCATACCCTAGCGCCGCAACGCGCGCCGCCACCGCTTCGGTCGCAACGTTCCCCGCAGCGCCCGGCGCATAGGGACAGCCGCCCAGACCACCGACCGCCGCATCGAAGACCCGAAGACCAAGCTCCAGTGAGGCTTCGATATTGTCACAGGCCAGACCGCCCGTGTCGTGGTAATGCCCTGCCAAACGCGCCGCCGGCATCTCGTCCAGCACAGCATTCAGCATCGAAACGATCCCTTCAGGCGTCGCCCGTCCGATCGTGTCCCCCAAGGACACCTCGTAACACCCCATGTCCCGCAGCGCCGCCACCACGCGCGCCACCGCCGCCGGGGCCACTGGCCCGTCGTAAGGGCACTCTACAACGCAGGACACATAGCCCCGCACCGGAACACCCCGCGCCTGTGCGGCTTCGGCCACGGGGGCAAACCGCTCCAGACTTTCGGCGATGGTCGCATTGATATTGGCCCTGGAAAACCCTTCCGAGGCCGACCCGAAGATCGCCACCTCATCAGCCCCCGCCGCCATCGCATCCTCGAACCCGCGCATGTTCGGCGTCAGCGCCGCATAGGACACACCCGGCACACGCGTGATCCCGACCAGCACCTCTGCAGAGCCGGCCATCTGCGGCACCCATTTCGGACTGACGAAACTGGCACATTCGATCCGTCGGAACCCGGCACGGCTCAGGCAATCGACCAGCGCGACCTTCTCCCCAACCGGGATTGGCCGCGCCTCGTTCTGCAGCCCATCACGCGGGCCAACCTCGAAAATCTCGACCTTCTCAGTCAAGGCCCCCACCTCCTGCGTTTTCTTTTCCAGGATACGCGCGCACGGGCATCAGCCGGTCACCTCCCAAGCCGGGTAGAAGTCCTTCTGGAACAACCGAGCGCCATCAGGGTCCGGCAACGACTTGAGAAACTCCGGCCGCTCGGTGATGCGCGCGTACCAGTCCGCCACCGCAGGATGTCTGTCGAGCTTTGCAAAGTACCGTGCCATGTAGACGGCCTGCCCGACCGACACATCCGCCGCCGAAAACCCGCTGGTCAACAGGTAGTCGCGGTTCTCGACCGGTGTGGACAGCCGCGCCTCAAGCGCATCGTAACATTTGCCCAGCCGCGCCGCCTCGAGCTTCATCACAACCGGCGAGCGCATCGTGTCGTCGTAGAGCATAATGTGCTGCTGCGTCAGCGCCGCCGCATGCTGGCTGATGGTCTCTGCAAAATGCACCCAGACAAGCCAGGCCATCCGGTCCGGATCATTCGGCCCGCGCCCCATATTGGCCTCCGGGAACCGCTCGCACAGGTATTCGGTGATGGCCCCCGTCTCGAACATGCGCTCACCGTCAATCTCCAGCGCGGGCACACGCCCCGCCGGCGACAGCGTCAGGTATTCCGGATCGCGCAACGACTTGTCGAAGGCGTGCAGAACCACCTCGAAATCGACCTCCAGTTCATACAGCAACCAGAGCGTCCGCATCGAACGGGTCTGTGGGCAATGATGCAATCGGATCATGTCGCCTCCTCTTCCAGCCGGATCAGAACCGCGCCTGCCTCGACCTGTGACCCGGCCTCGGCCATCACCTCGGCCACGACGCCATCGCGAGCGGCGAGCAGACTGTGTTCCATCTTCATCGCCTCAAGGATCGCCAGCCGGTCGCCCCGGCTGACATGATCCCCAACCGACACGAAGACCTGCCGCACCAGCCCCGGCATCGGTGCCTCCACCAGATCGCCCGAGGCCCCTGCACCGGCCTCGACATCCAACGGATCGACCCGAAGGACCACCAGCGTTGGCGCGCCGAACACCGTGGCGACGCCCGCCTCGACAAAAACGGGCCGCGCGGGCTGACCGTCAAAGCGCCAGCCATTCGCTCCGTGGCGGGCCTGCACCAAGGTGCCGTTCACTTTCACGTCGATCTCGCCCGGTCCGCGGGTGACGACCTTGCAGGTCACGGCCTCATCATTGACCGACAGCGTGACATCCTGAGCCAGTGGCGTCCAGAGCGCAAACCCGTCAAGCGCTCCCGGTGACCGGTCAAGCCCCAGAAGCGCCAGACCCGCCTGCACGATCGCCGCCAAGTCCGGCGCGGGCATCGCCACCAGCGCGTCAAGATCCCGCCCGATGAGCCCGGTATCCACCGCGCCGCGCGAAAACCCCTCGTGCCGTGCCAGTGCGCCAAGAAAGGCAAGGTTCGTCACGGTGCCGGCCACCTGCGTGTCCGCAAGCGCCCGCCGCAGCTTGCGCAGAGCGATCTCGCGCGTTGATCCATGCACGATCACCTTGGCGATCATCGGGTCATAATGCGGGCTGATCACGTCGCCCGTCCGTACCCCGGTATCCGCGCGGGCACCCTCCGGAAAGGACAGATGCGCCAGCCGCCCCGTGGCCGGCAGGAACCCTGCAGGCACATCCTCGGCATAGAGGCGCGCTTCGAAACTGTGCCCGGTGATCGAAAGATCCGCCTGCGCAACCGGCAACGGTTCCCCCGCCGCCACCCGCAACTGCCACTCCACCAGATCGACCCCGGTGATGGCTTCGGTCACCGGGTGTTCCACCTGCAGCCGCGTGTTCATCTCCATGAACCAGAACCCGTCAGGGCGCAGCCCGTCCGAGCCATCCACGATGAACTCGACCGTCCCTGCCCCCTTGTAGCCGATGGCCTCTGCCGCCCGCACCGCTGCCTGCCCCATCGCCTCGCGCATCTCGGGTGTCATGCCCGGCGCAGGCGCTTCCTCGATCACCTTCTGGTGCCGCCGCTGAAGCGAGCAATCCCGCTCGAAGAGATGCACCGCCTTGGTTCCATCTCCGAACACCTGCACCTCGATATGGCGCGGGCTGGTGATGTATTTCTCGATCAGCACATGCGGATTGCCGAACGCCGTCCTCGCCTCAGACTGCGCCGAGGCCAGCGCATCGGCAAATCCCATAGGCGCCTCCACCAGCCGCATCCCTTTGCCGCCACCGCCAGCCACGGCCTTGATCAGCACCGGATAGCCGATCTTCTCAGATTCCGCCGCCAGCAATTCCGGCGACTGGTCGTCACCCTGATAGCCCGGCACCACGGGCACACCTGCCTCCGCCATCAGCGCCTTGGCCGCATCTTTGAGCCCCATCGCGCGGATCGCCTTGGCCGATGGCCCTATGAACACCAGCCCCGCCGCCTCAACGGCGTCGACGAAATCCGGATTCTCGGACAGAAACCCGTACCCCGGATGGATCGCCTGCGCGCCCGTCGCCTGTGCCGCTGCGATGATCGCATCGCCACGCAAGTAGCTTTCTGCAGGCGACGCGCCGCCCAGCGACACCGCGACATCCGCCATCTCCACATGGCGCGCCTGCGCGTCCACATCGGAATGCACCGCAACGGTGCGCACGCCCAGACGGCGGCAGGTGTCGATCACCCGGCAGGCAATCTCGCCCCGGTTGGCTATCAGGATCGTGTCAAACATCGCGCACCACCGCTTCTTTTCATCTTGCCCGTAAACTCCGGGGGTTTGGGGGCTGGCCCCCAATGTGACCTGAGGTTTGGGGGGCTGGCCCCCCAACTACATGCGGAACACGCCAAACCGCGTATCCTCGATGGGCGCGTTCAACGCCGCCTCCAGCGACAGCGACAGCACGGCGCGGGTCTTGCGGGGGTCCACGATCCCGTCATCCCAGAGCCGCGCCGAGGCATAGAGCGGGTGCGACTGCTCTTCGAACATCTCGATGGTCGGGCGCTTGAAGTCCGCTTCTTCCTCGGCCGACCATGTCCCGCCTCCGCGTTCGATGGCGTCGCGTTTCACCGTCGCCAGCACCCCCGCCGCCTGTTCTCCACCCATCACACTGATACGCGAGTTCGGCCAGGTCCAGAGGAACCGTGGCTGATAGGCCCGGCCCGACATGCCATAATTGCCTGCCCCGAAAGAGCCGCCGACCAGCATCGTGATCTTCGGCACCGAGGTACAGGCCACTGCCGTCACCATCTTCGCCCCATGCCGCGCAATGCCCTCGTTCTCGTATTTCCGTCCCACCATGAAGCCGGTGATGTTCTGCAGGAACACCAGCGGGATCTTGCGCTGCGAACAAAGCTCGACGAAATGCGCGCCTTTCTGTGCGGCCTCGGAAAAGAGCACACCGTTGTTGGCGATGATGCCGACCGGCCAGCCATCGACATGGGCAAAGCCGGTCACCAATGTCTCACCAAAGCGCGGTTTGAACTCGTCGAAATAGGACCCGTCCACCACCCGCGCGATCACCTCGCGGATGTCATACGGCGTGCGCAGGTCACCCGGCACGACGCCGAAAATCTCGTCCGGATCGTATGCCGGGTCTTCCGCCGCCTGCCGTAGGCCGGGCTTCAGCCCAGCACTCCCGAGCGATCCCACCGCCCGCCTTGCCAGCGCCAACGCATGCCCATCATCCTCGGCCAGATAATCCGCCACACCGGACAGCCGCGTGTGCACGTCACCGCCGCCCAGATCCTCGGCGGTGACAACCTCACCCGTCGCCGCCTTGACCAGAGGCGGACCGGCAAGGAAGATCGTCCCCTGCTCTTTGACGATGATCGTCACATCCGACATCGCGGGCACATACGCGCCGCCTGCCGTACAGGACCCCATCACGACAGCGATCTGCGCAATCCCCTTGGCGCTCATCCGCGCCTGATTGTAGAAGATGCGCCCGAAATGGTCGCGGTCGGGGAAGACCTCATCCTGATTTGGCAGGTTCGCCCCACCGCTATCGACCAGATAGATACAGGGAAGATGGTTCTCTTCCGCAATCTCTTGCGCGCGGAGGTGTTTCTTGACCGTCATCGGGTAATAGGTGCCGCCCTTCACGGTGGCGTCGTTGCAGACCACCATGACCTGGCGGCCCATCACCCGGCCCACACCGGCGATCACCCCGGCACAAGGTGCTGCCCCTCCGTAAAGGCCATGCGCTGCCGTGCCGCCCACCTCCAGAAAGGGCGAGCCGGGATCAAGCAGGTTTGCCACCCGGTCCCGAGGCAGCATCTTGCCGCGCGAGACATGCCGTTGCCGCGCCTTTTCCCCGCCACCCGCAGCCGCCAGCTCCGCCGCCTCGCGCACAACGCGCAGCGCCTCTTCATGCGCCGCGATGTTCGCCTTGAACTGTTCCGACGACGCAATCGCCTGTGACCGAAGTTTCATCCTATTGCCCCCGCATGTCGCGCAGCTCGATGGTGCGCTGCGCCGTCATCGTCAGGTGGCAATTCGCGCCGACGATGGTGCGGATCGTCCCGTCCTGCCACATCGCGTAGCGCGCCGCGCAATCGGCGTCACGAAAGGCGATCCAGGCCCGTTGCGCGTCACGCAGCGCGTCCGAGCGGTCCATCACCTGCGACAACCCCTGTTCGTCGGCGGTTTCATTCGCCATCTGGGTCCACTTGTATTCCTCGTTCAGGATGACATCCCATTCGGCGGTTTCCGCCTGAATGCAGGACGCGATCCCGATGGTGGTCGACCCGCCGGGTTGCTCCTGACACAGCCCCGACGCTTGCCCCAGACAGGAGGGATAAAGCGCACCGATCTCGGTATTCTCGAAACAGTCGCGCACGATCTGCGGATCGACCGAAAGCTCCTGCGCCGTACCCGCCTGCGGCAGGGACAGCAGGACGGAAAGGATCAGTGCGTGTCTCATGTCTGGCTCTCCTGTGCGGCCCGCGCCTTCAGCTCTTTTCGGATCACCTTGCCCGTTACGGTCATCGGCAATTCGTCAAGAAATGTGATTTCTCTGGGATATGAATAGCTTGCGAGGCGTTCTTTCACCCAGACCTGCAGCTCTTCGCCCGAGACCTCGGCACCGTCTTTAAGCACGACATAGGCCTTGACGATCTCGGTCCGCAGCGCGTCGGGTTTGCCCACCACACCACAGGTCGCCACTGCAGGATGGGTCAGAAGGCAATCCTCGATCTCCGCTGGACCGATGCGATACCCTGCAGAGGTGATCACGTCATCCTCGCGCCCCAGAAAGGTGATCGTGTCGCCGTCCTTGATGCCGCGATCCCCCGTGACCATCCAGTCGCCGCGGAACTTCTCGGCCGTGGCCTTGGGCTTGCGCCAGTATTCCAGCATCATCGACGCCGATCCGCGCCGGACGGCGATGTCGCCCTCTCCCTCGCAGGGCAAACCATCCGGCCCGATCACCGCCACCTGATGGCCCGGCACGGCGCGTCCCATGGAGCCCGGCACCGCATCAAAGGACGCGCCGCAGGAGGACACGATCATGTTGCATTCGGTCTGGCCGTAGAATTCGTTGATCGTCACGCCAAATGCCTCGCGGCCCCAAGACAGCATCTCGGCCCCAAGCGGCTCACCCCCGCTGGCGACCGAGCGCAGGCCCGCGATCCTTGCATCCGCTGCCTTGAGCATCCGCAGGGCAGTCGGCGGGAAAAACGCATTGCGGACAGAGCCTTCCGCGCAAATCCTCAGGCATTCATCGACCGAAAACTTCGGCATCCGCGCAGCCACCACAGGCACCCCAAGGGCCAGCCCCGGCATCAGCACGTCGAAGAGGCCCCCGATCCACGCCCAGTCGGCGGGCGTCCAGATCACGTCGCCCTCCTGCCCAAGGAAATCATGACTCATCTCGACCCCCGGCAGATGGCCGGTCAGCATGCGATGCCCGTGCAGCGCCCCCTTGGGCGATCCCGTGGTGCCGCTGGTGTAGATCAGCACCGCCGCATCCTCGGGGCCGGTGTCGACAATCGCGCGGGTGCCGGATGAAGCCCCCAGATCGCTGCGGGTCACGGTGGCCACCCCAAGACCTGTCAGTTGCACCACCCCTTCAAGGTCGGTCACGACAACACCCAAACCCGCATCCTCGATCCGCGACTTCAGCGCATCGGTGCGGAAGAGCTTGAACAGCGGCACGGAAATCGCGCCCAACCGCCATGCCGCGATATGCGCGGCGGCACAAAGCGGCGATTGTGACAGCAGCACGCCGACCCGGTCGCCCTTCATCACCCCGCGTTCGATCAGCGCGACCTCGACCTGCCGCGAGCGATACCACAGATCGCCATAGCTGATCCGACGCACGCGCTCCGGCGTGACTTCGAGGATCGCCACGCGGTCGGGATCGGTCGCCGCCCAGCCGTCGCAGACCTGATGCGCCATGTTCAACGACGCGGGCAGGTCCCAGTCGAATCCCTTGCGTAAGTCTTCGTATGGAGCAGGCTTGAGCATCAGATTTCAGGCACTTGTCGACTTGGTGGTGTAGCACCCCATTGATACGGTCCGCCAGAATAGCGAAGCTGCCCTAGCCGATCGACGTAGTATTCGTAGTGAAGAGAAGCATCATACGGACTCGGCCCACAGCTGATCACAAGCCAAGTTCCCTTCTCTTCCCCAGGATACGCAACGCAATCCGAAAGTGAAGCTCCGACTCTACTGCCATCGCGGGCGCGGTCCTCCAGATACCGCTGAGCATAGGCGTCGATCACATCCGACTCCGTTATAGATGCGGCGATAATTCCCCACCTGATCCCCAACCATGCTGTCCAGAGCACTAAGGCGCTTAAAGGAATAAACCAAATCCAGCGCATAACCGCCCTAGCCCATCGCCGCCATCATCTCGCGCCCGACCAGCATGCGCCGGATCTCGGACGTGCCCGCCCCGATCTCCATCAGCTTCGCGTCGCGGAAGATGCGGCTCACTGGTGCGTCGGACAGGAAGCCCGCGCCCCCCATCGCCTGCACCGCCTGATGCGCCTGCACCATGGCCTGTTCGCTGGCATAAAGACAGCAGGCAGCGGCATCCTGCCGGGTCACATCCCCCCGGTCGCAGGCCTTGGCCACTTCGTAGACATAGGCGCGGGCCGAATTCATCGCCGTGTACATATCCGCCATCTTGCCCTGCATCAGTTGGAAACTGCCAATGGGCTGGCCGAACTGCTTGCGCTCGGCCATGTAGGGCATGATCTCGTCCAGACAGGCGGCCATGATGCCAAGGCCGATACCTGCAAGCACCACACGCTCGTAATCAAGGCCTGACATCAGAACGCGCACGCCCTTGCCTTCCTCGCCCAGCACGTTCTCGAAGGGCACCTCGACATCCTCGAACACCAGTTCCGCCGTGTTGGACCCGCGCATGCCCAGCTTGTCGAAATGCGGTGAGGTGCTGAACCCCTTCATCGTCTTCTCGATGAGGAAGGCCGTGATCCCTTTGGAGCCGGCATCGGGATCGGTCTTGGCATAGACCACCAGCGTGTCCGCATCCGGCCCGTTGGTGATCCAGTACTTGCTGCCGTTCAGGCGGTAGTGATCGTTGCGCTTTTCCGCGCGTAGCTGCATCGACACCACGTCCGACCCGGCACCGGGTTCAGACATCGCCAATGCGCCGACATGCTCACCGGACACCAGCTTGGGCAGATATTTTACCTTTTGGTCAGGATTTCCGTTCAGCTTGATCTGGTTCACGCAAAGATTGGAATGCGCGCCATAAGACAGCGACACCGAGGCTGACGCGCGGGCCACCTCCTCCACGGCGACGGTATGCGCAAGATACCCCATCCCCGCACCGCCGTATTCTTCGTCCACGGTGATGCCCAGAAGGCCAAGCTCACCCATCTCGGTCCACAGCTCGGCCGGAAAGGCGTTGGAGCGGTCGATCTCGGCCGCCATCGGCTTGACCCGCTCCTGTGCCCAGCGATGCACCATCTCGCGCAGGGAATTGACGTCTTCCCCAAGATCGAACTGCATGGTCGCGTTGAACATTCGCCTCTCCCCAAGCGGATTTATTGAACACTTGTTCAAATCCTACGGGAAACTCGCGCTCCAGGTCAAGCGCAAGGAACCGTCAGTTGGATCGGACGTTGGGTGCCCGAACCGCAGAGACAGCGAAAGGACATCCCAATGACCACGCCACTCACCGACACATTCTGGAACAATATGAGCAAAATCCACGTCGTATTGCTCGATGCGGCCGATGGCACACCGGTGCCCATGTCACCGCTGCCCCGGCAAGAGGACGGCGCGATCTGGTTCATCACCTCGGCCGATCACGACAGCTTCAAGGCCGCAACCAAGGGCGAGAACGCAGAAATCTATGTCTGCGATTCGGGCGGCCATATGTATGGCACCATCAAAGGTCGACTCTCTGCCGCGCCAGATGACGAGAAACTGGATGAACTCTGGTCGCCGATGGCGGCAGCGTGGTTCGCGGACGGGCGCGAGGATGACTCGGTCCGGCTGATGAAATACACTCCACGCGAAGCCGAGATCTGGGCCACCGACGGCACCGCCAAATATCTTTATGAAACCATCAAGGCGAACGTGACCGATGCACAACCCGATACCGGCACCTATGGCATCATTCATTTTTGAGGATACCCCATGACACGTTTCGCCATCGCCTGCCTGTTGGCCCTGTGCGCACTGACACCCGCCAAGGCCGAACAAGTGGGCGAAGTCGGGGTCGACTGGGTTGGCAATGACATCATCATCGAAGCCATTGCGGACCCGGATGTGGCAGGTGTGACCTGCCACATCGCCTATTTCGAACGCGGTTTGTTCGACCGCCTGAGCAAGGGCAACTGGTTCGAGGACCCGTCGAACGCTTCGATCTCGTGCCGGCAGACCGGTCCGATCACCATCGGCGACATCGACCGCGATGCGGATGGCGAAGACGTGTTCCGCGCCTCGCGGTCGATCATCCTGAAATCGCTGCGCGTGAAGCGGATCTTCGATGAAAAGAACCAGACCCTGATCTACATCGCCCACGCGGCCGAACTGACCGATGGATCGGCAAAGGTGTCGATGTCGACGGTGCCGCTCTACGGATCGGATTAAGCAAGCAACCGCAGCGCCACGTCCGGCAATTCATCGAAATGCTGGATGATCGCGTCCGGCTCCAGAGCGAGCATGTCTTCACCCGACGGACCGAAACCGACAAGGACACAAGGCACCTTCGCGGCCCGCGCCGTGTCACGGTCCGTCACGGTATCCCCGATCAGGCAGCTTTGCGCCACCACGCCGCCCGCCTGTTCGACTGCGGCAACATAGGGCGCAGCGTCGGGCTTGCGCGTCGGCAGCGTGTCCGCTCCGATCAGCGATGCGAACGCATCTCGCACTCCAAGCCGCGTCATCAGGGTCTGCGCCAGCGCTTCGGGTTTGTTGGTGCAGATGCCCACCCGAACTCCGTTTGATTTCAACGCCTCGACCGCCTCCATCGCGCCCGGATAGAGCACCGTATGTGTGTCGATCGCATCGCCATACGCCGACAGGAGCACGGGATAATAGCGGTCGATCAGTTCGGCAGACATCTGCCCTTCGCGTTCCAGCCCCAGCGTCAGCATCGCCCGCCCCCCACGCAACGCGGTTCCGGCATCTCCTTTGGGATCGAGCCGCGTGGCAAAGCCCATCAGATCAAAACAATGGTTGGCCGCCGCGATAAGGTCGCCGCTGGTGTCCGCCAGAGTGCCATCAAGATCGAAAATCACCGTCCGCACTGGGTCTCTCCTGTCACAAGTCGCAACCATGTGTGAAATCTGCTGCCTTGCGGCGTTCAACCAGACCGATAAAAGGGCTTCAGGCAAAAGACAAAGAGAAACCTGATGAGCACAGCCTTGATCATTCTTGCTGCAGGCAAGGGCACGCGGATGGAGTCGGACCTGCCCAAGGTTCTGCACAAGATCGGTGGCGCGCCGTTGCTGCACCATGCGATGCTGTCTGCCTCGGCGCTGGAGCCGGACCGCACCGTGATCGTGACCGGCCATGGGGCCGAGACGGTTGAAGCTGCCGCGCAGGCCTTTGATCCGGATGCAATTGCCGTCCGACAGCACGAGCAGCTGGGGACCGCCCACGCGGTCGCCCAGGCACGCGAGGTGCTCGACGGATTCCGTGGCGATGTCATCGTGCTCTACGGCGATACGCCGTTCATCACCACCGAAACGCTCGAACAGATGATCGCGGCACGGGCGGCCCATGACGTTGTCGTGCTGGGCTTCGAAGCCGCCGATCCGGGGCGCTATGGCCGCCTGATCATGGACGGCTCAAAGCTCGCACGGATCGTGGAATTCAAGGATGCGACGGAAGAAGAACGCGCCGTAACGCTCTGTAATTCCGGCGTGATCTGCGCCGATACAGGAACGCTTTTCGAGCTGATCGAGGCTGTCGGCAACGACAATGCGTCCGGCGAGTACTACTTGCCCGACATCGTCGGTATCGCCAATGCCCGCGGTCTTTCGGCGACCGCCGTGACATGCGACGAGGCGGAAACCCTTGGCATCAATTCCCGCGCCGAATTGGCCGCCGCGGAGGCGCTGTTCCAGCAGGCGCGACGCCGGGCACTGATCGAGGACGGGGTCATGATGCAGGCCCCCGACACGGTGTTCCTGTCCTTCGACACGATCATCGGCCGCGACGCCGAGATCGAACCCAACGTCGTGTTCGCCCCCGGCGTGACCGTCGAGTCCGGCGCGCGCATCCGGGCTTTCAGCCATCTCGAAGGCGCGCATGTCAGCCGCGGGGCCATCGTCGGCCCCTTCGCCCGCCTGCGCCCCGGTGCCGAACTGGCCGAAGATGTGCACATTGGCAATTTCGTCGAGATCAAGAATGCCAGCATCGACGAGGGCGCCAAGGTCAATCACCTGACCTATATCGGCGATGCCGACGTGGGCGCGCGGACCAATATCGGAGCGGGAACCATCACCTGCAATTATGACGGCGTGATGAAGCACCGCACCACCATCGGACGCGACACGTTCATCGGGTCGAACACGATGCTCGTGGCCCCGGTGACCGTGGGCAAAGAGGCGATGACCGCCACCGCAACCGTTGTGACCAAGGACGTGCCCGACGGCGCGATGGCCATCGCTCGGACGGAACAGACCAACAAACAGGGATTCGCGCGCAAGCTTTTCAGCATGCTGCGCGCCAAGAAAGCCAAACAGGCAAAGGGTTAGGGTATGTGTGGGATTGTCGGCGTTCTGGGACAACACGAAGCGGCTCCACTTCTGGTAGAGGCGCTCAAGCGACTGGAATATCGCGGTTATGACAGCGCCGGGATCGCGACCATCAATGACGGCAAGCTCGACCGCCGCCGTGCTGTCGGCAAGCTGGTGAACCTGTCGGACCTGCTGGTGCATGACCCCCTGCCCGGCAAATCCGGCATCGGCCATACCCGCTGGGCAACTCACGGCGAACCCAACACCAAGAACGCCCACCCGCATCAGTCCGGGCCGGTGGCCGTGGTCCACAACGGGATCATCGAGAACTACAAGGAGCTGCGCGCCGAACTGGCCGAGCACCAGATTACACCCCAGACCGACACCGACACGGAAACCGTGGCCCTGCTCACCCATCACTACGTCACGCAGGGCATGACCCATGTCGATGCCGCACGCGCCTGTCTGGCCCGTCTGGACGGGGCCTTTGCCCTGGCCTTTCTCTTTGACGGCGAGGATGACCTGATCGTCGCCGCCCGCAAGGGAAGCCCCTTGGCTATCGGCCATGGTGAGGGCGAAATGTATGTCGGATCGGACGCCATCGCGCTTGCGCCCATGACCGATACGATCACCTATCTCGAAGAGGGCGATTGCGCCGTTCTCACGCGTCAGACGCTTGATATCTTTGATGAAAGCGGTGCCCGCGTGACCCGGGAAAGCCGCACCATCAACACTGATGCCACCCGTGTCGACAAGGCGGGCTACAAGCATTTCATGGCCAAGGAGATCGCGGAACAGCCCACCGTTCTCGCCGATGCCCTGCGCGCCTATCTCGATGGCAACACCATCATTCTGCCAGACAGCCTGCCCGATTTCGCAAAGATCGACCGTTTGACCATGGTGGCCTGCGGCACCGCCTTCTACGCCTGTCTGACCGCGAAATACTGGTTCGAACAGCTCGCGCATCTGCCGGTCGAAGTCGACATCGCCTCTGAATTCCGCTACCGCGAACCGCCGATCACGCCGCGCACCGTGGCGCTTTTCGTGTCCCAATCCGGCGAGACCGCCGATACGCTCGCCGCGCTGCGCTATTGCAAGGGCCGCGCCGACAGCATCATGTCGGTCGTCAATGTCGCCGAAAGCTCCATCGCGCGCGAAAGCGATGTGGCGCTGCCGATCCATGCCGGTGTCGAAGTGGGTGTCGCCTCGACCAAGGCCTTCACCTGCCAGCTCAACACCTTGCTCTTGCTGGCGCTGCATGCGGCGGTCACACGGGGGGTGATGACACAAGACCAACTGGCCGAGAAGCTGGCCCAGCTACGGGCGCTTCCGGGGGTGTTCAACGTGGCGCTGGACCGAGACGCCACGATGGCTGACGCTGCCCACAAGATCGCCGAGGCGCGCGACGTGCTCTTTCTTGGGCGCGGACTGATGTATCCTCTCGCGCTTGAAGGCGCGCTTAAACTTAAGGAAATCAGCTATATACACGCCGAAGCTTATGCATCGGGCGAACTCAAGCATGGCCCCATCGCACTGATCGACAAGACCGTGCCGGTGATCGTCATGGCGCCGCGCGACTCGCTATTCGAAAAGACGGTCTCGAACATGCAGGAGGTCATGGCACGGGGCGGCAAAGTGTGCCTGATCACTGATGCCGCCGGGGCCGAAGCTGCGGGGGCCGATGTCTGGCGCAGCGTCGTCCTTCCTGCCGTCGATCCCGTCCTGTCACCTTTGCTCTATGCTCTGCCTGCCCAGCTGATTGCTTATCACGCCGCCATCGCAAAGGGCACGGATGTGGATCAGCCCCGCAATCTCGCAAAATCCGTGACTGTCGAATGACGCTGGAGGACGCGCTGGAGCAGTTGCGCGGCAAAGCCGAACCCGGGCGCGCCGAAGAGATGGCCGCCTATCACAAGATCGACCGCCCGTATCTCGGCGTCGCCAATCCCGACACCGATGCGCTTGTCCGCGCGTGGCGTCAGACGCTCGACCTCGAAACTCGGCTCGCGCTCGCGGATGGGCTCTGGCGGACCAATATTTTCGAAGCGCGTGTTGCGGCTGCAAAACTGCTGACCCAAGCCCGCATCAAACCATCCGACGCCGAGGCATGGCAGCTGATCCAAAGCTGGGTTCCCGATTTCGACAGCTGGGCCATCGCCGATCACGCCTGCATGGCCGGGCAGCGCCGTCTGATGGCCGACCCGTCGCGGCTCGACACGGTCGAAGGCTGGACGACCAGCGACCACATGTGGACCCGCCGCGCGGCCCTGGTGATCACCCTGCCCTGGACCAAGCAGAACCACCCAAGCCCCGACGAGGAGACCGCTCGCGACCGCATCCTCGGCTGGGCCGCCGGTTACGTGTCAGACCCGGACTGGTTCATCCAGAAAGCGGTGGCGTGGTGGCTGCGCGATCTGTCGAAGCACGATCCCGAACGGACCCGCGCTTTTCTGGCCGACCACGGCAGCATGATGAAGGCGTTTGCCCGGAAAGAAGCGGCGCGGCATTTACCCGCCTGAGAACACCTGAACCTCTGCCAGATCGGTCAGCGGCACCACCAGCAGACGCATGGCAGGAAGCGACAAACGGCTGCCTCCCGATCCGATCGGAATCAGGTCGACCTGCACGGATTCGCCACTGGCCGCGTACAGCACCCGGCCCTGCGCCGGGGCCGATACCAGCGCCGTCTCCAGCCAGAATCCCGGCTTTGACGGGTCTCCCAGCGACACGACGGTGGAGCCAAGCGCGCGTTCGCCCTGCGGCTGGGACGGCGCGACGGCAGCGGCCCGCTCTTCGGCTGTGGTCGTGTCGAACTCATCCACGGTGCTCGCATCCGACGGAGGCCGCCGTACCGCGATTTCGGCGCCTTCGGGACGCGCCTGAGGACGTGTCTGCCCATCGCCGGAGCCAGGCACCGCCAATGGCGGCAGGCCCAAAGCGCCGCAGCCGGCAAGAGCCGTGCAAAGGCTTAGAAGTCCAACCAATTTCCGCATACACGCCTCCGACCTTCGTCTTGTGATTGCCTGCGCCACCATACTTGCCCAGTCCGGACCGAAACGCTAGGCTCCCAAGCATGACACCGCTGATTGACCCTTTCCAGCGCGCGATCACCTATCTGCGCGTCTCCGTCACCGACCGCTGCGATTTCCGCTGCGTCTATTGCATGTCCGAAAACATGACCTTCCTGCCCAAGAAGGAACTTCTGACGCTCGAAGAGCTCGACCGCATGTGTTCGACCTTCATCCGTCTGGGTGTGGAAAAGCTGCGCATCACCGGCGGGGAACCGCTGGTGCGCCGGGACATCATGACATTTTTCCGAGCGATGACCCGCCATCTCGATGCGGGCACGCTGAAGGAACTGACGCTGACGACCAACGGCTCTCAGCTCGACCGGTTCGCGGATGACCTCTATTCTGCTGGCGTGCGCCGCATCAACATCTCGCTCGACACGCTGGACGACAAGAAATTCGCCGACATCACCCGTTGGGGCCGTCTGCCGCAGGTCATCAAGGGGATTGATGCCGCGCAGAAGGCAGGCATGCGGGTCAAGATCAACACTGTGGCGCTCAAGGGCTTCAACGAGGACGAGCTGTTCACCCTGACCGAATGGTGCAAGAGCCGCGACATGGACCTCACCTTCATCGAGGTGATGCCGATGGGCGACATCGGCAACGAAGACCGTCTCGGCCAGTACTGGAAACTCAGCGATCTGCGCGACGAGTTGCGCAAGGAATACACACTGACCGACCTTCCCGAACGCACCGGCGGCCCCGCCCGCTATGTCCGGATCGAGGAAACCGGCCAAAAGATCGGTTTCATTACGCCGCTCACCCATAATTTCTGCGAAAGCTGCAACCGCGTCCGTCTGACCTGCACGGGCGAGCTGTTCATGTGCCTCGGTCAGGAAGACAACGCCGATCTGCGCGCGGCGCTGCGCAACCATCCGCACAGTGACGCACCGCTGGAAGAGGCGATCCGCAACGCGATTTCGCTCAAACCCAAGGGCCACGATTTCGACTATTCGCGGCAGACCGTGGATGGCCGCGTCTCGCGCCATATGAGCCATACCGGCGGCTGATGCGGTGAAAGCGAGGGGCCAGCCCCTCGCGCTCCCCGAGGTATTTTCAGCCCAAAGAAACCACAAACCAGAAAGACCCGCCACGGAAAAACCGTGACGGGTGACGAAGCGATTTGGCGTAAGCCAAAGGCTTCTTCGGGCACGGTCATCGGCGCCTCCGCCTGTACCGTACTGCTCTGATAGTGCGTCGAGGTTAACAATTGGTTTCTTTGGGCTGAAAATACCTCGGGGTTTGGGGCAGAGCCCCAACCGCGTGGCGCGCCAAAGGCGCGACGCGCAAAACCTGCGTGCCGCAGGCATGCACTTTTAATCAAACCCGCGAAATCTGACCCCCGCCGACCGGGGCGCGCACCCCTGTCGTGCCGGGTGCCGAGGTCGGCAAACCGCGCATCACGCGCACCGCGAGATAGGCAAAGGCCTGCGCCTCCAGCATGTCGCCATCGAGCCCAACCGCCTCGACCGGCGCGACCGGGCAATCCAGAGCCGAGGCCAGCATCGCCATCATCACCGGATTGTGCCGTCCGCCGCCGGTCACCAAAAGACGCTCGGGCGGCAGAGGACAATGCTCCATCCCTTGCATCACGGCAGCCGCCGCCATCGCGGTCATCGTGGCCGCCGCATCGGCGTCGCCAAGCTCGCGCACAAGATCAAGCATCAGGGAAAAATCATTCCGGTCCAGAGACTTCGGCGGCATCTTGCGGAAGTACCCTTCCTCGAGGAACAGCTCCAGCGCACCGTCCACGACCTGCCCCTGTGCCGCCAGCGCGCCCCCCTTGTCATAGGCGAGGCCGCGCCGTTCCATCATCAGGTCATTGATAGGCGCATTGGCGGGACCGGTGTCGAAGGCAAGCAGCGCGCCCTCTGCTTCGGGCACGGATGGCGTGGGATCAACCCAGGTCAGGTTACCCACACCGCCCAGGTTGAGGAAGGCCAAGGGCGCGTCCGCCCCGATCCATTTCGCGCAGGCCCAGTGAAAAAAGGGGGCAAGCGGCGCGCCTTCGCCGCCCAGTTCCACGTCGTTCGACCGGAAATCCCAGACAACCGTCCGCCCCAGCGCCTGCGCCAAGGCCGCGCCATCGCCCAGTTGGTGCGTGCCGCGCCCTTTCGGGTCATGCGCCAGTGTCTGACCGTGAAACCCGACCACATCCGCCTCGAACCCGCTCAAGGCCTCGATATGCGCCTGCAAGACAACAGCCGTCGCGCTGTCCAGATCATCCCCCGGCCATTTGCCAAGCGCCGCGCGCAGCATCGCCTGCTCGGCCTCGGTATAGGCGCGGTAGCCCGACGCGCCGAACTCGGAAATCGTCACCCCATCCGTCCGCACCAGCGCCGCATCGACCCCGTCCAGAGACGTGCCCGACATCGCGCCCAAAGCCCAGATCGGTTCTGCCAACTTGCCCTTCACCTTTTGCCCTGCCCTGCGTATAGCTGCCCGCATCATTCTATAACGAGGCAACCCCATGACCTACCATCCCAAATCGGACTTCATGCGCGTCATGATGGAGCGTGGCTTTCTGGCCGACTGCACCGATTATCAGGGCCTTGACGAGGCGCTGATCAACGGGGTGGTGCCGACCTATATCGGCTATGACGCAACGGCAAAGTCGTTGCATGTGGGGCATCTGCTCAACATCATGATGCTGCGCTGGTTGCAGAAGACCGGGCACAAGCCGATCACGCTGATGGGCGGCGGCACCACCAAGGTGGGCGATCCCAGCTTCCGCGCGGACGAGCGCCCGCTGCTGACGCCGGAACAGATCGACGACAATATTGAGGGCATGAAGCAGGTCTTCGCCAAGTACCTGGACTATGGCGACGGGCCGACGGACGCGATCATGCTCAACAATGCCGAATGGCTGGACGGGCTGAACTATCTCGAATTCCTGCGGGACATCGGGCGGCATTTCAGCGTGAACCGGATGCTGTCGTTCGAGAGCGTGAAGTCGCGGCTGGATCGCGAACAATCTCTGTCCTTCCTCGAATTCAACTACATGATCCTGCAGGCCTACGACTTCCTCGAACTGAACCGCCGCTATGGCTGTCTTCTGCAGATGGGCGGTTCGGACCAGTGGGGCAATATCGTCAACGGGATCGACCTGACCCGCCGCGTGCTGGATCACGAGATCTACGGCCTCACCTCGCCGTTGCTGACCACCAGCGATGGCAAGAAGATGGGCAAAAGCCAGGGTGGCGCGATGTGGCTCAATGCCGACATGCTGAGCCCCTACGAGTTCTGGCAGTTCTGGCGCAACACCACCGACGCCGACGTGGGCCGGTTCCTCAAGCTCTATACCGAGCTGCCGGTCGAGGAATGTGACCGTCTGGGTGCGCTTGCGGGGTCCGAGATCAACGACGCCAAGATCATCCTCGCCAACGAAGTGACGAGCCTGTGCCACGGGGCTGACGCGGCGGCTGCGGCCGAGGCAACCGCGCGGGAAGTGTTCGAAAAGGGCGGCATCGGGGACGATCTTCCCACCGTGGCGCTCACCTCCGAGGAAATCGGCGACGGCATTTCGATCGTGCAACTGATCGTGCGCTCGGGCCTTGCCAAAACCGGCAAGGAAGCCAAACGCCTGATCGCGGAAAACGGGGCCAAGATCGACGATGCCCCGCTCACCGATGCGGGTCTGATGATCGATGCCAGCGCACTGGCCAACCCGATCAAGCTCAGCGCGGGCAAGAAGCGGCACGCGCTGGTCAAACTCGGCTGAGTCCAGACCGGCGTCCTGCGCGCCGGTCTAATTCCCCAACATCCACTGCCCGTCCGGCCAGAAGGCGTGGTATGCGAAGGCGAACATCACGTCATGGGGCAGGTCGCGGCCCTGCCCGTCGCGCACCCGGATCGACCCAACATCGCGCCCCGCACCGATGCGCGCGGTGTCGAGGGCCGAGGCCTGCCCCGCCCGCCACGAGATGACCACACCCGCCTCGCGCAGCTCGCCCTCGCGGGCAAGACGCTCCATAGGCCAGGCCCGGTCGCCCACCCGCACCACGCGCGCCAAGGCGTCGATGCCGTGCGGCGGCAATTCGCCGGAATAGAGAAACGGCCGCCCGGAGCTGTCGTATCCCTCATAGGGATTGCGACCGTAATCGCGGTTGTAGCCCGGTTCGGCCATCACAAGCCCATCGGGATGCCGCGCCACAAACTCGGCCCAGCTTTCCATCCAGCTTGGCAGGGTCTTCAACTCGGCCCCGGTCAGATCACCGACAATGGCCTCGCCAATCGCCTGCTGCCACCAGCTCTGGGTCTCTCGGTCATACATGATCATGTCCGAATGGCGCAGCTTGCCCGACACGCCGAAGGACAGAACCCGGCCCTGCACCCGCCGGTCAAAGGTCAGCGCGGAATTGCACAGCGGACAGAAGGTCACCGCCACGGGCACGCCGCCCACAACGTCATTCACGATCTCATGCCAGGTGAGATAGCGGATCGGATAGGCCCGCGCCTGTCCGCCCATCTCCAAAGCGATGACCGGCTCGGTCGGGTCGATCCCGGTCTTGCCCGAGGCACGCACGAAAGACGGGTTGTCCAGTGCAGGAATCCCATCCTTGGGCGGCCCGCCAGACAGGATTTCCACCCAGTTGGTCACAGAGGTGGTTTCGAAATTCGTGTCCGGCCATTCGTGGCGCCAGAACTCGGGGCTGGCCACAGCGGATGTCGCCAAACTCATTGACAGAAACAACGACAGAAACCAGCGACGCATCACAACCCTCCCCGAGCCTTGAGTACCGTGGCGGAAAGAGATCATTCTGCACAGCCCATCACACGCAACCGTGACGAGGCGCGATCTTCTGCTTCTTCTTTTAACAAATATGCAAATACGCCTTTGCAGATTTGCAAACCCACCTGTCAGAGGCGTGACTTTGCAAACTGCGCCAATCGCCGGTGCCGCCACATGGCGGCAGCAGCAAAGCCTGCGCGTGGCCCCGCAGGGCCACGCACACTCAAATCATTCGGTGACCGTGACCGTGCTCATCACATCCGGACGGCCCATGACTTCGCCGTTGCGGCCTTCACCGCGCTTGATCGTGTCGACCACATCCATGCCTTCGGTCACGGTGCCGACCACCGTGTACTGACCGTTCAGGAAATAGCCTTCCTGAAACATGATGAAGAACTGCGAATTGGCCGAGTTCGGGTTCTGCGACCGCGCCATACCCACGACACCACGGTCAAACGGCAGGTCCGAAAACTCGGCCGGCAGATCCGGGCGACTGGAGCCGCCACGACCGGCCATCCGCATGTCGCCCCCGTCGATCTTGCCGAATTCGACATCGCCGGTCTGAGCCATGAAGCCGTCAATCACCCGGTGAAAGACAACGCCGTCATAGGCGCCCTCTTCCGCCAGAGCGGTGATCTGCGCGACGTGCTGCGGGGCCACGTCCTCGAAGAGGTCGATCACAACAGTGCCATTGGCCTCGCCTTCGATATTGATCTGAAGGCCGGTTGCCAGCGCCGGTGACGCCAGCAGGGAAAAGGCAATCGCCAGCTTACGCATCTGCGGCCACCTTTACGGAGATCATCCGGTCGGGGTTTGCAGGCGGCTCACCTCGGGTGATGGCGTCCACATGCTCCATGCCGGAAATCACGCGGCCATAGACCGTGTACTGACCGTTCAGGAAATGGTTGTCCTTGAAGTTGATGAAGAACTGCGAATTGGCCGAATTCGGGTTCTGCGACCGCGCCGCGCCCAGCGTGCCCCGGTCATGCGGCAGCTTGGAGAATTCCGCCGGCAGGTCCGGCAGGTCCGACCCACCTGTGCCCGCGCGGCGCAGGTTGAAGCCGTCTTCCATGTCACCGTGTTCCACATCGCCGGTCTGCGCCATGAATCCGTCGATCACCCGGTGAAAACACACGTTGTCATACTGACCCGACCGCGCCAGCTCTTTCATGCGCTCGGCATGTTTGGGGGCCACATCGGGCAGCAGTTCGATGGTGACGGTGCCGTCCTTCAATTCGATCAGGATGGTGTTTTCGGGGTCTTTGATCTCGGCCATGCCGTGCTCCTTCAGATGACAAGTTGCGGCAAGACTTAAAGCGCGGGTTTGGGATTGCCAAGGACCGCATTGACCTCGGGCGCTCACAACGCCATCACGGGGGCACAGTGATCAGGAGGGGCAGATGGCCTGGAAAACGCTCGACGACATGGACCTTGCTGGCAAGCGCGTGCTGACACGGGTCGACATCAATGTGCCGCTGGAAAATGGCGTGGTGACGGATGCCACCCGGATCACACGGATCGTGCCCACCATCACCGACATCCTGTCGAAGGGCGGCACGCCCATCCTGCTCGCACATTTCGGCCGCCCCAAGGGCAAGCCGAACCCGGAGATGAGCCTGCGTCTTGTGCAGCCTGCGCTGGAAGAGGCGTTGGGGCGCAGCGTGACGTTCATGGAGCAACCCTCGCGCGACCAGATCGACGCCCTGTCCGCCGATGCGGTGGTGCTCGTGGAAAACACCCGCTTCACCCCGATGGAAGAGGCGAACGATCCCAAGATGGCGGAATTCCTCGCCTCGCTTGGTGACGTCTTTTGCAACGATGCTTTCTCGGCCGCGCACCGCGCCCATGCGTCAACCACCGGCGTGGCGCATCTTCTGCCGTCCTGTGCCGGTCGTCTGATGGAAGCGGAACTCCGCGCGCTCGAGGCAGCACTCAGCAACCCGGAACGCCCTGTCGTTGCCGTGGTTGGCGGCGCAAAAGTGTCGACCAAGCTCGACCTTCTGTCGAACCTGATCGAAAAGGTGGACATCCTCGTGATCGGCGGCGGCATGGCCAACACCTTCCTTGCGGCACAGGGCGTGGATGTGGGCAAGTCGCTCTGCGAACACGATCTGGCCGACACAGCCCGCGCCATCGCCGAAAAGGCCACCACCACGGGCTGCGAACTGCTCTTGCCGCGTGACGTGGTTGTGGCGCGCGAGTTCAAGGCGGGGGCCGAGGCTCAGACGGTCAAGACCGAAGACTGCCCGGCGGATGCGATGATCCTCGACGCGGGCCCCGACAGCGTGGCGCATATCTGCCAGGCCTTCGACCGCGCAAAAACGCTGATCTGGAACGGCCCGCTGGGCGCGTTCGAGATCCCGCCCTTCGACGCGGCCACCAATGCCGCAGCCGCTTACGCGGCGGGTCTCAGCCGGGCGGGCAAGCTGATCTCGGTTGCAGGCGGCGGCGATACGGTGGCGGCGCTCAACAAGGCGGATGCGTCGGAAAGCTTTACCTACATCTCGACCGCGGGCGGTGCCTTCCTTGAATGGATGGAAGGCAAGACCCTGCCGGGTGTCGCCGCTCTGGGCTGATCCGCGCCGGAGGGCGAGTCCGGAAAGCAACAGCTGCGCGGCTTCCTGCGGATATTTGTGGAAAAAAGATAGCAGGGGATTTTCACAGGAAATCCCCTGTGCAATTGTCGATGCACGCGCCCGGAAAGAGGCGTGATCTGAGGCAGATGATGACGCAACACCGCACACGACCGGCCCTGGGTGGGCTTGTGTATTTCGCAGGCTCTTTCTGTGTGGGCGCCTATTTCATTTTTGCAGCCGTGCAGGGCGATTACGGCGTGTTCCGTCGCGCTGAAATCGAGGTCGAAACCCGGACGCTCGAAGCCGAGCTTGCCGAACTTCAGATCGAACTGGCGCGCATGGAGAACCTGACGCGCCGTCTGTCGGACACCTATCTTGATCTTGATCTGCTGGACGAGCGCGCCCGCGACATGCTTGGCCTGATCCGCACCGACGAAATCGTCGTTCGCTAAGTTCAGGGGTGCCCTGCCCGCACCATGCGGGTCAGAGCCGTCTTACATGAACGCCGCGAGAATGCCGAGGAACGGCAGGAACATCATCAGATCCGTGACGCCGCCGGCATCGTCATCATTCGCCGCATCGTCATCTTCCGCAGCCTGTGCCTCTTCGAATTCCAAAGCGATCCGCTCCTCCTCGCCGGCGGTAGCCGCAACGGTCGGGAAGTTGATGGCCTCCGGGGCGGCAGCCGCTTCGGTGGGCGCCGACACATCGGAAAAATCGTCGATCATCGGATCAGGCAGGTCTTCGGGCGATTCCTCGGAAATCACGTCCTGAAAGTCTTGCGACGGTGTGAAGCCGAACATCCGGACCTGCATGATCTCGCCCTGATCCATCTGGACCGACAGGTTCGTGCCCTCCATCAGAAGTGCCGGATCGATCTGTTCGACCACGGCATCCGAGCTGTTCGCGCCGATCGGGGAGCCATCTGCAACGCCAAGGATGGAGATTTCCACCCGTCCTGCATCGCTCACCAGTGCCGAGAAATCGACTTCCGTGTCTGCACCCTCTTCGCCGGTCGCGGCGATATAGAACAATAGCTCGTCCGGTTCCCAGAACCCATGCAGCGAAATCCCGTCTTCCTGTACTTCCGTGTCCGCACCAGCTTCGGGGGTAAGGTCGATGGCCACTTTGCCCGGCATCGCCTCCTGCATCATATTGAACATCGCGCCACCGGGTGTGAGCGTCGCCGTACCATCATCGACGCTGAGCGTGTTCGGTGTGTTCTGGATCAGCGGCCAGACATGCGCCTGCTCGACATCGTAGCGCAGGAACTCTTCCATGATGTTGATCATTTCATGCGACTGGAACAGTCCAAAATCGGTCGACCGGTCCAGACTGTCCGAGTTGCCTGCCGTGTTCCATTCGGTGACGGCAATCTGCGCATCGGGGATCTGTTCGCCCCATGTCTCGTCGGTGCTGTTGAGGAAGAACGTGCGCTGGCTTTCGTTTACCTGGCCGCGCGAATAGACATGCACCGCGACCTGATCGACCGCGCTGCGTTCAGCTTCGGTGTCGAACTCGGACAGGATCATCTCGTTGGCGACATGGGTCCAGTTGATCTCGCCCGAACTGTAGATGCTGTCCGCACCCAGGTTGAGGTCATAGGTGGCGTTCAGGTCAGCCAGGATATCCGCGCTGGACATGTCCGCGCCATAGTCGTCGGACAGGCGGGCAAAATCGAAATTTGTCCCGGATTGCACGATGATTTCGGCATCCGAACCCTGCAGGCTGAGTTCATCATTGACGATGACGGCCATCTCGCTTGCAAGGCGGCCGTATTCGACAGAGGACATCTGCCCGCTGCCCCAGTATTCATTGCCAAGTTCGAACGCTTCGATATCGGCATCTCCGTGCACGCCGGTCACGACATCGCGGACAAAGCCGCGCAGCGCCGCTTCGTCGATGGCGGCGAAGCGATCACCATTGGCATCCGCAGTCTCGGACAAGAGATTGCGGGTCGGAATCACGATCGTGACCGACAGCCCCTCGTCCGACGCATAGTCCAGCGCCTCGTTCAGCGGGATGAACTCGCGCAATTCTCCGGTGTCCCGGTCGGACACGATGCTGGCATTGGGGTTGGTGATGTCGAAATAGCGTTCGGTCAACGACCCGCCCGGATAGCGGAAGGAGCCGACACCCAATTCTTCGATCAGGCGATCATAGTCGCCCCCCTGTTCAAGGCTCGAGCGCGTGGCAAGCACGTTCGCACCGAACAAGCCCTGAGAGGCTTCTGATCCCATAAAACCGTAGGCAGCGATTTCAGGCATAAATGCGACATCCAAATGAGCTGTAAGCACAATTCAGCCTTATTCTCGCCCCAATGTCTTTAGTTTTCATTTCGGCTGCCTCATTTTGGCCGTGATTGTGCGACTGCGATGAACAGTGCGTATGGGTTGTGTGCAATTGTCTTGCCAAATATCCGCCACGATTCCGAAAAGCTGCGAATCGGTCGTCAAACCGTCGAGGCGACGCCAAGATCGCCTCTTGCCTTCCGCAGACCGTTGATCGTAGGCTTCCGGAAAAAGTTTAACGCTAAACTTCTTGCAGGGAGGCGCCCATGGCGGCACGCAAACCATCGGCCAAGGCCACGAGCCTGCCGAATGTCTCGGCAGAGGAACTCACGGCCTATTACCGCGACATGCTGCTGATCCGCCGGTTCGAGGAAAAGGCCGGCCAGTTGTACGGCATGGGCCTGATCGGCGGGTTCTGTCACCTCTATATCGGGCAGGAAGCCGTGGTCGTCGGGCTGGAAGCGGCGGCCAGCGAAGGCGACAAGCGCATCACCTCCTACCGCGATCACGGTCACATGCTGGCCTGCGGCATGGACCCGAACGGCGTCATGGCCGAACTGACGGGCCGCGAGGGCGGCTATTCCAAGGGCAAGGGCGGCTCCATGCACATGTTCTCGAAAGAGAAACATTTCTACGGCGGCCATGGCATCGTCGGCGCGCAGGTTCCCTTGGGCGCGGGTCTGGCTTTCGCGGACAAGTACAAGGGCACCGACCGCGTGACCTTCACCTATTTCGGCGATGGCGCAGCCAACCAGGGCCAGGTCTACGAGACGTTCAACATGGCCGCGCTCTGGCAGTTGCCGGTGATTTTTGTCATCGAGAACAACCAATACGCCATGGGCACCGCACAGCGCCGGTCAACCTCGACCCCTGATCTGCACACCCGAGGCGCCGCCTTCGGCATCCCCGGCGAAGCCGTCGACGGGATGGACGTGCTGGCGGTCAAGGCGGCAGGCGACAAGGCGGTCAAACACTGCCGATCCGGCAAAGGTCCCTACATCCTAGAGGTCAAGACCTACCGCTATCGCGGCCATTCCATGTCGGACCCCGCCAAGTACCGCACCCGCGAAGAGGTGCAGAAAATGCGCGAGGAACGCGACGCCATCGAACATGTGCGCGAGATGCTGCTGCAGGGCGGCCACGCGACCGAAGACGACCTCAAGGCCATCGACAAAGAGATCAAGGCCATTGTCAACGCCAGCGCCGATTTCGCCCGCGAAAGCCCGGAACCGAGCCTCGATGAACTGTGGACGGACATCTACGCAGAGGAGGCCGTGTGATGGCGGACGTCACCAACGAACTCATCCTCGAACATCTCAAATCGATTCAGGACAAACTTGGCAAACTGGATCGCGGCCAACGCGACATCCAAAGCGAATTGCGGTCCCACAAGTCCATGCTCGGAACCATCATCTCGGACGACGCGCTGCAGGATGGACGGATTGCGGAAATCTACGACCGCCTCGAACGGATCGAAGCGCGACTTGAATTGAGGGATCAATAATGGCGACCGAAGTTCTCATGCCCGCCCTCTCGCCCACCATGGAAGAAGGCACGCTGGCCAAGTGGCTGGTCAAGGAAGGCGACACCGTTTCGGCAGGTGACATCATGGCCGAGATCGAGACCGACAAGGCGACGATGGAATTCGAAGCCGTGGACGAAGGCATTGTCGGCAAGATCCTGATCCCCGAAGGCACCGAAGGCGTGAGGGTCAACACCCCCATCGCGGTGCTTGTCGAAGCGGGCGAAAGCGTCGAGGACGCAGCGCCTACAGCTCCGGCACAGGCACTTGCCCCGGCCGACAAAGCGCAAAGCTCCGAAGACCAGCCCGCCGCCGGCATGTCGCATCCCGAGCCGGTCAAGATGGTGGCCAAGGCCGAAGCGCAGTGGCCCGAGGGCACCAAGACCAAGCAGACCACTGTCCGCGAAGCACTCCGCGACGCCATGGCCGAAGAAATGCGCCGCGACGAGGACGTGTTCCTCATGGGTGAAGAGGTCGGTGAATACCAAGGGGCATACAAGATCAGCCAAGGGCTTCTGGACGAATTCGGCGCACGCCGGGTGATGGACACGCCGATCACCGAACACGGCTTTGCCGGCATCGCCGTCGGTGCCGCCTTTGGCGGGCTGCGCCCGATCGTCGAGTTCATGACGTTCAACTTCGCCATGCAAGCGATTGATCAGATTATCAATTCCGCCGCCAAGACGCTCTACATGTCCGGTGGCCAGATGGGGGCCCCAATGGTCTTCCGCGGCCCGAACGGGGCTGCCGCCCGCGTGGGAGCCCAACACTCGCAGGACTACGCCGCTTGGTACGCGCACATTCCCGGCCTCAAGGTGGTGATGCCCTATTCGGCATCCGATGCCAAAGGCCTTCTGAAAACCGCGATCCGCGACCCGAACCCGGTGATCTTCCTCGAAAACGAAATCCTTTATGGCAAAAGTTTCGAGGTCCCCGAGATCGAGGATTACACCGTCCCCTTCGGCAAGGCCCGCATCTGGCGAGAAGGCTCGGATGTGACCATCGTGAGCTTCGGCATCGGCATGACTTACGCGCTGGAAGCTGCTGAAAAGCTTGCCGAAGACGGCATCGAGGCCGAGGTGATCGACCTGCGCACCCTGCGCCCCATCGACTATGACACGGTGATCGCAAGCGTGCAGAAAACCAACCGCTGCATCACGGTCGAAGAAGGCTTTCCCGTCGGGGCCATCGGCAACCACCTGTCCGCCGTCATCATGGAACGCGCGTTTGATTATCTCGACGCGCCGGTGCTGAACCTGACCGGCAAGGACGTGCCCATGCCCTATGCCGCAAACCTCGAAAAACACGCGCTGGTGACCACGGCCGAAGTGATCGAAGCGGCGAAAAAGGTCTGCTACCGATGAGTGGTGACCTGACCGTCCGAACCCGCGACGTCGCCCGCGAGGCCTATCACGTGGTTACACCCGAAGGCGCGGCTTTGGTTCCGGAATGCTTGATGGACAGATTCCCGAACGAGGCCCGCCCCTCGCATCAATCGGCCTATGAATGGATCGGCGCACACAAGCGCCAGATCACCAAGGCCGTCGCCGCGCTAAAAGCCGGGAAAACGCCCAAAGACCCCTACGACCTCATCACCCTGATCGAGGAGACCTGACATGCCAATCGAAATCCTCATGCCCGCCCTGTCGCCCACGATGGAGGACGGCACGCTGGCGAAATGGCTGGTCAAGGAAGGCGACACGGTGTCCTCGGGCGACGTGATCGCCGAGATCGAGACCGACAAGGCGACAATGGAATTTGAAGCCGTGGACGAAGGTGTGATCGGCAAGATCCTCGTGGCCGAAGGTACTGCGGACGTGAAGGTCAACACCCCCATCGCGATGCTGCTCGAAGACGGCGAAAGCGCCGACCATCTGGGCGCAGCCCCTGAGACCGCCCCGCAAACGGCCCCACCCAAACCCGCCGAAGCCGCCGCCGCCTCCACCCCCACTGCCGCGCCCCCCGCGCCGGCCAAAAGCGGTGACCGTATCTTCGCCTCGCCCCTCGCGCGCCGCATCGCCTCCGAAAAGGGCCTCGACCTGAGCCAGATCACCGGCTCCGGCCCACGCGGACGCATCGTCAAAGCCGACGTCGAGGGTGCCACCGCACAACCCGCCGCCGCCCCGGCCCCAGCCGCAGCCCCTGCCGCATCTGCTCCGGCTGCCAAACCGGTCGACGCCAGCGCGATTGCGAAGATGTACGAAGGCCGCGCCTATACCGAGCTGCCGCTCGACGGCATGCGCAAGACCATCGCCGCACGACTGACCGAGGCCAAACAGACCATCCCGCATTTCTACCTGCGCCGGTCCGTCACCCTCGATCCGCTGATGGCCTTCCGCGCCCAACTCAACGCCCAGCTCGAAAAGCGCGGCGTCAAACTCAGCGTCAACGATTTCATCATCAAGGCCTGCGCGCTGGCCCTGCAACAGGTGCCCGCAGCCAATGCCGTCTGGGCCGGTGACCGCATCCTGCAATTGGAGCCATCGGATGTGGCCGTGGCCGTCGCCATCGAAGGCGGTCTCTTCACGCCCGTCCTGAAAGACGCACACCAGAAATCCCTGTCCGCCCTCTCTGCCGAGATGAAGGATCTGGCCACCCGCGCCCGCGACCGCAAGCTGGCCCCGCACGAATACCAGGGCGGCAGCTTTGCCATCTCGAACCTCGGCATGTTCGGAATTGAAAACTTCGACGCCGTCATCAACCCACCCCATGGCGCAATCCTTGCGGTTGGGGCAGGTCTGAAAAAACCGGTGGTTGGCGAAGACGGCACCGTCAAAGTCGCAACGGTCATGTCCATGACGCTGTCAGTGGATCACCGCGTGATCGACGGCGCTCTTGGCGCGGAACTCCTGCAAGCCATTGTCGACAATCTGGAAAACCCGATGGCCATGCTGGCCTGACCCGGTCTTCACTGGTTCAAAAATACTTCGGGGGAGTCGCCCAAGGGGCGACGGGGGCAGCGCCCCCCTGTTTCCGCCACCGGAAACAGGCGATGCGTCACCGCATCGCCAACCAACATTACGCGCCGGAGCGCAAAATCTGATCCATGCTGATCGCAGGCTGCGAACACCCGGCCTCACCCACGATCCGCGCGGGCACACCCGCCACGGTCTTGCAGGGCGGCACCTCTTCCAGCACCACCGATCCCGCCGCCACGCGCGAGCAATTGCCCACCTTGATATTGCCCAGCACCTTGGCCCCGGCCCCGATCAGCACACCATCGCCGATCTTCGGATGACGGTCTTCCTCTTCCTTGCCGGTGCCGCCCAGCGTCACGGAATGCAGCATCGACACGTTGTCGCCGACAACTGCCGTTTCCCCGATCACGATGGAATGGGCGTGGTCGATCATGATCCCCTGCCCGATCTTCGCCGCCGGGTGGATGTCGACGCCAAACGCCTCGGAACAGCGCATCTGGACAAAATAGGCCAGATCCGTCCGCCCTTGCCGCCAGAGCCAGTTGCCCACGCGGTAACACTGGATCGCCTGAAATCCCTTGAAATACAGCAGCGGCTGCAGGAACCGATGGCAGGCCGGATCGCGCTCGTAGACCGCCACGATGTCTGCGCGGGCCGCCATCGCAAGGCTCGGATCCGAGGCAAAGGCCTCGTCACAGATCTCGCGCAGGATCTGCTCGGTCATCTCTCCATTCGCCAGTTTGAGCGAAATCCGGTAGCTCAGCGCCCGCTCGAGGCTGGGATGGTGCAGCACCGAATAGTGAATCATGCCGCCTAGCAGCGGTTCCTTGGCCACCGCCTCGTCCGCTTCCTTGACGATACGGGCCCAAACCGGGTCCACTGCCGCGAGTTTTGCGCGTGTTTCAGCCATGCGATCTCTCCTTTGACCTGCAGAGTGTAGCAGATAGGATCAAAGATCAAAAACGCAAAGCTGTTATGACAGCGTTCACGGGATGGAATGACCGCACGGCCCGCCGCAGGCACATATCCGGTCCTGATCAGACCTCCGGGCAGCCCGCGCCGCAAGAGCCTCGAGAACGGCAATCCACGCCGCCAGCCCGCAGGGGCACTGAAACGACACCGGTCCTCTGCGCCCGTGACGCAACGCCGCTGTCACAAGGCTACCATCCCCGAAAACCGGATGTGCGGCACCCTGCGCCTGCCGGTACGCGTCGGCCAGATCAGCCTCACGGATCAATGCCGTGGCCACAGTTGCCCGGCACTCCGGCGGGTGTCCTGCCACCACCGAAACGGCGGCCAGGACATCGTTGTAGATCACCGGTCTCACAGGCTGATCCCGACCCGTGCGCCCGGACCCGGCCCAAACCGGTCCGAAAGCTGGGCGACCTCGATCTCGACCGGGCCCGCAACCCCGTCGGCCAACTGCATCCCGCGCGTATAAGTCCAATTCGGTGCCCCAAGCTCGACCTGCCGCAGCACCGTCCCACCGGACAGAACCCGCAAACCATAGGCTTCACGATCTTCTCCCAACGGAATCTCCGGCAGATCCCAGCCATCCGCAGCGATCCGCCCCCGGCGCACCCACGACACCGTCACGTCTTCGCCGACACGCTGTGCCCTGAGATGTACAGGCCGCAAGGGCCGCAACCCGATCCCGGCAAAGGCATGAACCGCGTGCCGATACGCGGCATGATCATAGGCCTTGTCCGCCGGCCCGATCCGGTAATGCCGCACCAACCCGCGCTGCGATCCCGCCACCGCAATCTGGCGCGGGGTGCCGTCGAGCAGCACGAAATACGCACCACTCGGCAGGACATCCGGCATCGCAGCATCCGACCCGAACTGCCCCCGCAGCAGACCCGACAGCCGCCAGACACCGGGTGCCGCCAAATCCGCCGTCCGGAACTGGACCAGCTCCCATGCGGCCGGATCACCGGTCCCGAGCGCCGCAAGGTTCGCCCCCGCCAACAGCCCCGCGTCGCTGACCGAGGACAGACTGCCCGAGGTCAACGCCACCTCGATTGCGGTGGCATGGTCGATCAGTCCGGACGGCGCACGTGGCACGGGCGTCAAGGTGACACCGACGGTCGACGCCACTCCGACAAGCCCGTTCAGCGCATAGCCCGCATCCTGGGCCGCATCATAGACCGCCACATCCCCCGGCCACGGCTCCGCCGTCACCGCCAGATGCGGCGCATGGGGCACCTCATCGCCGGTGATCAGCGGAAGATCAAGGAACAGCGGCAGGACCGGCCCAGAGCTCACATACCGCCGGGATGGCGTCGGATCATCCGGGAAATCCGCCGGATGATACACCTCGGGCGCGATCCGCACCGCATCAATCAACTGATGGGTCGTCTGCTCCACCCGGTCGATGCGCACGGTCATGTCGCCCGCCTCGGCCGGCAGCCTCAGCACATCCCCTGCGCCCAGCGCATGTTGTGACAACGGCAGGGCAAAGCGCACCGCATCGCGCGACACCCGTGCCTCGCTCAGCCAGCGTTCCACCGCCTGCCGCCCTTCAGGTCGCGTCAGCAGAAGCGGCACCTCGCTTTCGGCCACAGCATGTGTCCCTTCGTCAGGCAGCACCGATTCCTCCGCGATGTTGCGGTAATCCCCATCCGCCTCGACAAAGTTCAACCGAACGCGCCCCGACATTTCCGCCTCGGAGCTCCGGCTCTGCACCACTTCGGACCCAAGATCGCCATGCGCGGCAAGCTGGTTGACCCCAAGGGACACCGCCCGCGCCCCATCGCGATTGCGGAACACCACCACACCGTCCCGCTCGATCGCATCGAACCCGTAGGCCAGCATAAGCGGCTGCAACACCCGCCGCGCATCCGATACATCCGGTGCAAGATAGCCGCGCACAAAACCGTATAATGCGCTCACGTCATAGTCCCGCAACCCGGAGCGTTCGCAAATCTCGGCCACAACCGACGCCAATGTCCGCCCCGACACACGCCCGTTGATCCAATGCCCGCGTCGGTAATTCGGCCCGTCCGACCACATCTCGTCGGTGTTCGGAAACCACGGATAGGGCCGCGCGTCCCAGGCCCAGACAAACACCCGCCCCATGTCGATCATCGGCTCGGAATAGACACCCGACACCGGATTGTTCGCCGGATCGCCCCAATAGCTCAGCATTGCGCGCAGATACTGGTGCTGGATCAACTCATCCCGCAGCCCGTTCGAATAGGCGGGCAACGTGCTTTCCGAACTTTTCGGGTCGAGAAACTTGTTCGGCTCATTCGTTGCCTTGTTGACCGCTGCACAGCCGATCTCGGTGAACCAGATCGGCTTGCTTTCCGGCACCCACGCCGTCGGCACAGCCTGCCGCACGCCGCCCACCCGGTTGTGATGCGGCTGCGACCACCAGGCGCGGATGTCCTTGTAACGCCAGACCCACGGCTCGCCATAAGCCCCATCGGTGATCGGCGCGCGCTGCTGCAGGTCCCGTGCCTCCTGCGACGGGTAGTACCAATCATACCCCTCCCCCCCGGCCACATTGGCCTTGAGGTAGTCAAGATCATGCACCGCCCCCCAGGCGGCATCCGCGTGATCCTCGCCATCCCGCCAATCCGAGAGCGGCATGTAATTGTCGATCCCGATGAAATCGATATTCGGATCGGCCCAAAGCGGATCGAGATGGAAATAGAGATCCCCGCTGCCATCCTGCGGATGTGCGCCGAAATATTCCGACCAATCCGCCGCGTAGCCGATCTTCACCCCCGGCCCGAGGATCGCCCGGCAGTCTGCCGCCAGCACCCGCAACGCCTCGACCGCAGGAAATCCCGTCGCCCCGCGCAACTGCGTCAGGCTCCGCATCTCGGACCCGATACAGAACGCGGTCACACCGCCTGCAACGGCACAGAGATGCGCCTGATGCAGGATGAACCGCCGATAGCCCCAATCCTGCGGCACCTCTTCCTCAGGGTCGTCGCCGGGCATCAGACCACCCGGCGCATAAAAGATGACATCCTCATCAACGACAAAATCGCCAAGCTGAGCACCGCCAAAGAACGCCGCCACCTCGGCGTCCATCGCACTGGTTCCTGTCAGGTCCCCCACCTGCCCCGGCGCCACACTTGCCGTAATCCGCCCGCGCCACGGCAGCTTGGGCTGCTCTCCCTCCCCGGTCCACGGGTTCGGCAAACCGTTCCCCGGCATCTGCTCCATCAGGATGAACGGATAATAGAGCACCTGCAGCCCCTTGGCGGTCATGTCCCGGATCGCCTGAACGACTGACGCATCGCACGGCGTGCCGCCATAGACCGGACGCCCGTCCTCGACAGGCACCAGCCCGGCATCGGCGCGCGCCAGCCCACTCACCTGCCAGGGCATCTCCGCACTGTCCGCCTCGGTCTGCTCGACCTTTGGCTGGATCACGCACGCGCCGCAGCGCAGGTCACTGCCGAACCAGCTCACCACCAGCGACACCGCCCCGCAATCCGGCACCTCGTCCTGCAAATGCTTGAGCGATGTGACGAAATCCGGCCGATCAGACGGGCTGTTCACATTGACCACATTGGACTTGCCCGCGCCCGCATCCAGCGACACGGCCTCGGTGGCCAGCGAATACTCCCCCGTTCCGGGGATCATCGCCACCGCCCGGATCGCAAAAGGAACGTCCTCCGGATCGTCCTGCACGGGCCGCGTCACCTCGAACGAGAACTGAGGCACCCGGTTGCCGAACCGGCTCAGGTCCAGATCCTCGAACACGACATAGGCCGTGCCTCGATAGGCCGGCACAGCCCCCACGCCCTCGACCGCCTCCATCTTCGGGTCCGGCAACTGGTCACGCGACCCCGGATAGACCACCATGTTCAGATCAGGCACCGACACCTCGGCCCCATCCGCCCAGACGCGGTTCACGCTGGTGATCTCGCCCTCGCACAAGGCCACGGCAAGGCTCACCGAATAGCTGTATTCCTTGATCGTCGGCTGCGCGGACAGCCCCTTGCCACCCCCGGATTTCGACACGTGTTCCTTGAACTGCGTCGCCCAGATGATGTGCCCGCCCACCCGCATCCGGCCAAAGATCTGCGGGATCGGCTGTCCCTCGCCCGCCGTGCTCAGCCGCAACCGGTCCAGCCGCCCGGTCTCAATGCTCCGCGCACCTCCCCCCAGCACCCGCTGGTCGATGGCCCGTCCCAGGGTGGCCCCGGCGAACCGGCCCACCGCCGACATCGACAGCCCAAGCACCGACCCGCCAAGGCTGCTGCCCAGCGCAGCGCCCGCCGCCGAAAGTACCAGTGTCGCCATCGTCTATCCTTCCTGAATGTCGGGGAACGCAAACCGCGCCACGATGCGCCGCTGCCAGGGCGCGCTCAGCGCCGTTTCCACCACCGCATGCCCCGAATAGGCATGGAGGAACCGCGCCTCGGCCCCGATCCGTGTCTGAAGCCCCAGATGTTTCGCCACACCACGGTCCCGCATCCGGAACAAGATCACATCGCCGGGTGCTTCATCCTCAATCGCTTTGCCGCGCAGCAACCGCGAAAGCCCCCGCCACAGCACCTCATCCCCCTGCGGCTCCGACCAGTCGGGCGTGTAGGCAGGCAGAGCACAGGGCTCACACCCATAAAGCCCCCGCCAAACGCCCCGCAGCAGGCCCAGACAATCCGTGCCAGCCCCGCGCACACTCGCCTGATGCACATAAGGCGTCCCGATCCAGCGCCGCGCCTCGGCGACGACAGCCTCGCTCCTCACCGCAAGCTCCCGCCACCGCGTGACCGCGTTGCTGTTGGATGGATCATCACCCACTCCTCCTGCGGAATGTCCGGAAAGCCCTGAAAGTTGATCACATTGTCGAACTTCACCCGACAGGTCTCGAACCGCTTGTCGCAGCCCGCGATCAGTTTGACCCGATCTCCAACGGCGACAGCCGCCCGCAAAGGCTCCCACAGATCGACCTCGCGCGCGCCGTCCTCGTAAAGCACATCACGCTTGATCACCGCCCAAAGCCCTGCAGCCGCGCCGTCCAGCACTGTCAACCGACCCCGCTGAAACCACTGCGCCGCAGACCCGCTTGCCCCGGACAGAGCCAATCCGCCCTTGGACGTCACGGACCGGATAACCGCCTCAGCCCAAAACCCCGCCGTCTCGGTATCCAACCCACAGGCCGCATCCCCCAGCACCGCCAGACACGGCGCCTGGTACACCCGCCCCACAGGCCGGTTGAGCCACTCCGTCAGCCCCCGCAATTCCGCCGTGAACGCACCACCGCTCCGTGTGATCTCACCCAGCGATCCGCGAAACAGCACCTTGCGAGCCGACACTTCCGCCCAGTTGACCAGCCACGCCGTCACTTCGGCCCCGTCAAAACGCCCTGCCGCGATGTCCACCTCGGTCACACTGGCATCCGACAGCGCGCCAATCGCCTCGCTGTTGTCCACCGACAGCCCTGTGCCCTGCTGCACCGCCGCCGCGCTCATGCCGGTGTCGGCGCGGAACATCAGACCGTCGAAGCTCAGGTCCAGATCATGATCCGTGAACCCGAACCGCCGCCCATCCCTGCGCCGCACCTCCCAGGCCCGCGCAACCGTGGTGACACCCGTCCCCAGATGCACCGCAAGCGCCTCCGCCCCGCTCATACCCGCAGCTCCACCACCGGCACGTCCGGCACCTCACCCGCCTGGAATGTCGCAGCCGAGGTCTGGATACGATCCGTGTCGAACCGCACCGGAACGTCGAACTCGAACCCGGCCGTCACCAAGACACCCGTCGAGGGCGCAGCTACAAACGACACAACCCCTGTCACCACATCGACCGAGAAATCCGCCCCCTCGACCTGCGCCGCCCCGTCCAACGCCACCAGCACCGTCCCGACGACAGGCTTCGCCACCGGTCGCGCGTAAACCGCATCTCCCGACGCATATGCCTTGCGCAAAGCAAACTCGGTCGCCACGCCATCCCCGGTCCCGATCACCTGATCCGTAGCCGAGACCTGCGCCGATGGCTTGCACGATTTGAAGTCCGCCCAGTCCTTCCAGCGAAACCCGTACATCTGCCCGCGCCGTGCTTCGAAGAACGCGATCAGCGTGTCGATGTCGTCCATCGACCGCAGCCCGATCCCCGCGTCGTACCGCCTCCACGAGTGCGCCCACGGCGTGTTCCGCTCCTCGAACCCACTCGCCAGCGTCACCACATCCGTCCGCCGCTCCGGCCCCCCGATCGAGCCAAAGCTCAGCGCCGTCGGAAACCGCACCTCATGAAACTGCATCGCAAGCCCTCCTCACAGGTTCCGCTGACCCGAGCCCAGCACCCGGCCCATCTGCGCCGCGATCTGGCTTTGCGACCGCCGGAACCCCTGCACATCCGGGGTCGAGATGTTCATCACCACGTTGACTGCACGCCCACCACCGCCCGCGCGCACACCCAGCTTGCCATCGGCCCCGCGCGCAAGCGGCAGGATCGCCTCCGGCCCAGCCTCACCCATCAAACCGACACCGCCCCGCATCGGAAATGTCGTCGGCCCATGCACCACGCCACCATCCGCAAAGGGCATCACCCGGCCCTGCGAAAACGACGCCCCATCGGCAAACGGCAACAGGTTGCTGATCCCCTTCATCACCATCCCGCTCAGATGTTCCTTCACCGGGTTGACCGCCGCGCGGTAACTTGCCCCGATCATCGACTGCGCAATCGTGCCCAGCGCATCCGACAGCTTCATCCCGTCAAACACAATCCCATCAATCGCCCGGCTCAATCCGCTGTTCAGCGCACCTTCCAGCTTGGCCGCGCCTTTGCCAGTCTCTGAAAGGGACTCCCGTACCTTCGCCATCTCGGCCTGAAAGCCACCCGCCATGCTCGACGCCCCCGCAAGCGCCTCTTCCAAAGCACTCACCTGCGCCTCGAAGCCGTCGATCCCGTCCAACTCAATCATCCCGTTCCCCCCGTGTGTCCGGATAAGCTGCCATCAGCGTCTCCAGCCCGCGCCGCCCCAGTGGCGCATCCCCGCCCCCCAGCAGCAGATGCAACTCCGCTGGTGTCAGCGCCCAGAACTCCGCTGGGCGCAGCCCCAACCCGCGCACCCCCGCACACAGCAAGGCCGGCCAGTCGAACCGGCTCACGCCTCGCCCACCGGCGTGAACGCCCGCGCCAACAGCTCCGCCGCCACCCGCGCCGCCGCCAGCGGCCCGCCCTCGATCTCCGCCGCCAGCAAATCCGCCGCAGTCCCGCGCCAGCCCCCGCCGCGCAGCCCGGCGACGATCAGCGCCAGCACATCCCGGCTCGAACAGCCCCCGCCCTCGAAGCGTGCCACGAGATCGACCAGCGTGTCCGCGCCCATCCCCGCTTCCAGTTCCGCCAGCGCCCCCAGCGTCAGCCGCAGAACATGCGGCTCGCCGTCGATCACCAACGACACCTCTCCGCGCCAGGGGTTCGCCATGCTCACGCCGCCGCCGTGAACGCCACAACGCCGGCTGACGCCAGCGACAACTCATATGTCGCCTCGCCATTATGCGAACCGGCATATTCCAGTCCGGTCACCTGAAACGGTGCCTGCACCACGCCGAAATCGGGGATGATCACCTGAAACGCAGGCGTCTGGCTGTCGAAGAAAATCTGCCGCGCCCGTTCATCCGTGCTGGCATCCTTGAACACCCCCGCACCCGAGATCACGACGCTCCGCACGCCCGCACCGGCCAGCAATTCGCGCCACCCGCCCTCGCTCTCAAGCGAGGTCACATCCACCGCTTCCGCATTGAAACTGATCCGCGTCGCCCGCAGTCCTGCCAGCGTCTCAAACGTGCCGCTGCCATCCACATCGACCTTGATCAAGAGGTCTTTCCCGTTCTGAGCACCCATCGCCCACACTCCCTGTCTGGAAATTCTCTGGAAATCCGAAACGCCCTCAGGCGTCGTCCTCGACCCGCGCCCGGAAGGTCAGATCGATCCTGCGCCGTCCCGCCTTTTCGCGCTGCGCCACCGCCCGCTTGAAGGTCAGCGCCACCAACCGGCCCCGGTCCAACACCAACTCGGCGTCGATCAGCGCGTCACACACCGCCGCAGACACCTCCTTGGCGGCCTGAAACCCCGCATCGTCCGAGATCACCGAGACCACAAACTCGTGCCACGCCCCGCGCCCTGTCTTGTCACTGGCATCCACCGCCTTCTCCGGGCCAAGCGCCACATAGAGGTCCGGCAACCGCCCTTTCGGCACTGCGTCATAGACCCGGTCACCCACCAGCACCGAAAGCCCCGCGTCACTCTGCAAGCGCTGATACACAGCCCCCTGCAACGCCGCCGCCACCGCATAGCTCATGTCGCCACCTCCTCGTCGCAGAGGCAGACCAGGAACCGCCCTCCGGGATCGGCCTCGGTCACCGAATTGATCCGAAACACCCGCGACGCATCCCGAAACCGCTGCTCCGGCAACGGCCGCACGGACTGGCCCTGCGGCGCTCCCCGCACCAGAACCCGAAACCCGGTTACCGACACCTGCCCGGCCTCACCGACACTTTCCCGCCCGGACCGGGGCTTCACCTCACCCCAGAGCACGCCCAGCACGACCCAGCTTTCATGCATCCCGCCCGCGCCATCGGGCACCGCGTCCAGCCGCTCCAGCACCAGCTTCGATGTCAGCCTCGGCCCGCTCATGCACCAAACCCCAACCGCACCGGGCGATAGCGCGCAATCAGGCTCGTCACTCCGAACGGCATGCACCCCTGTCCCAGCGCGGTCTCGTCGCGGTATTCGTAGTAATGCGCCGCCAGCAGCATCACCGCCTGTGCCAGATCGGCCGGCAGATCGCCAAAGGCTTCGGCGATCCCCGCCCGGAACCGGATCTCCGCGCTCCCATGTTCGGGAATGGACGGCAGACACGCCCCGACCGGCACCAGCCTGGGGGCCTCCCCGTCCGGCAAGAGCGCATAACGCGAGACATCAACCACCGCGCCTGCGCCAAAAACATCGACAAGGGTCACCTGCGTGACCGCGCGGACCGGCGCAATCGGGATCGCCTGGCCAGTGACATCCCGCCAACGGTGCAGACTGCACAGAAAATCCCGCACCAACAGCGCCTTGCCCGTCCGCGCCTCGACCGCCGCCATCGCCGCCCGCAGAAACCCGCCCAGCAGGCCATCCTGCAGCCCGTCCTCGACAAACCCGCTGCCCATCCGCAGATGGTCCCGCAACCGCGCCACCGGCAGGGCCGCCTCGGGGATCTGGCTCTCTTCAATCAAATACATCTTGTCTTCTCCGCAAACCCTGTCCCGTGCTCAGAGGCCAGTCAGTTGTCGGACGCGCGCCGCGGCCGCTGCTCGGACGGAGGGAGCGGCTAGACAACGCCGGCACTCCGGCGCGCGCCCCATGAGGAAGACGGCCCGCACCGCCCTCCCCATGTCCGCCATCACCGATCAGGCGACAGCGAAGCGCAGCAGCTTGATGGCCGCGAAATCGCTCACATCGCCGCCCACCCGCTTTGTCGCGTAAAACAGCACATGCGGCTTGGCGCTGAACGGATCGCGCAGCACGCGCAGATCGGGACGTTCCGCAATCGTGTAGCCCGCGCGGAAGTCGCCAAAGGCAATCGCATCCGCCCCTGTCGCAATGTCCGGCATGTCTTCGGCAATCAGCACCGGATAGCCCAGCAGACGCGCAGGCTCTCCGCTGGTGAACCCGTCCGACCACAGGTGGCGCCCATCCGCATCCTTGAGCTTGCGCAGGGTGCCCGCCGTCTTGGAGTTCATCACGAAACTCGCATTGGCGCGGTATTCCGCCCCCAGCGCATAGACCAGTTCGATCAGCGCATCGCCATTGCCGATAGACCCATCCACACCTGTTGGAACGTACCCGATATTGGTCCAGCTCCAGATCGCGTTGTCGACCGCCGGGTGAGTCAGAAATCCCTTGGGTTTGTCATTGCCATCCCCGGTGATGAACGCACCCGCCTCCGCCCGAGAGAACGTGTCCGCAATCTTGCCCGCCAGCCACGTCTCGATGTCAAAGGCCGTGTCGTCCAGCAACCGCTGGCTTGCCTTCGGCATCGCACTCAGTTCGTGCAGCTTGATTGAAATGCGGTCGATGGTTGGCGTTCCGGTTTCCGACCGCGAGGCAACCTCGTCCGCCCAGCCTGCACCCGCATTGCCCTGGTCGATCAGCACGTCATAGCTCGACGCCTCGACATGCACGACCGTGGCCACCGCCCGAAGCGACGCGCTGCTCTTCAGCACGCCCTGAATGGTGTCCGACGTCACCGGGTCGATCAGAAACCCGCCATCGCTGTTGACCGCCGAGGACATGGATTTCACATCCATCTCCAACCCGCGCAGCCCGTCATCATCGCCCGTGCGCAGATAGGCGTCGAACGCCTGATAATGCAGGTCATCGCTGCGCATACCGCCCGCCAGAGCCGGTCGCCCGGCAAACCCTGTCTTTGTCTCGATCTTTGTCATTCGCTCTTCCTGTTCCTGAAGCTTTTTCCCGAAGTCATCCCGCTGGCGGCGAATGTCGCCCACCAGACCAGCCAAGGCGGCCCCCACCTGCGTGAACGGAGACACATCTTCCCCGTGCCGCAACATTGTCCCGGTCTCACTCATCCCGTTTTTCCCATTTCCGAAGGGTGGCCCTAGCCGTCCACCAATGTCCGGCGCGCCTCTTCGATCAGGCGCACCATCTCGCGCAGATCGGCCTCCACAGGGGTCTCCCCCTTGGCCGCCACCCGCGCACTGGGCAGCATCGGGAAGGTCACCAGCGACACCTCCCACAGCTCCAGTTCCGTCAGAACCCTGCGGCCCTGCTTGTCCTTGGTCGCCGCCTTGGTGCGATAGCCGATCGACAGCCCGTCAATCGCCCCCGCCGCCACCAATGCCGCCGCCTCCCGACCCCGTGCGACGCTGTCCAGCAACCGGCCCTTCACATAAAGCCCCGTGCCATCCTCGCGCACCTCATCCCAGATGCCGATGGGCTGCGCCGGATCGTGCTGCCACAGCATCTTGACGGCACGCCCACTCTCGGCCAACCGCTTCAACGACGCCGCATAAGCCCCTGATACCACGATATCATTCCCCTGATCGCACTGCCAGAAACGCGATGCATAGCCTTCGATCACACAGCCATCCGTCACGGTCACATCCGCATCGAACCGGCAGAACTTCCACTCCAGATCCATCCCAATCTCCCTCATGGCGTCACCTGAACGAACTTCAGGAACACATCCGCCAGCACCGCCGCCGCCACGCCATAGACCGCCAGCCACACCCGCCGCTCCAACCGCTCGATCAGTGCCTCGATCCGGTCCAGCCGCCCCGAGATCCCTTCGAAGCGCAACAATGTCAGCCGTTCATGTGCCTCCAGCCGCAGCGCAGGCGCACAATCGAACGGCTCGTATCCCCCGCGCGCCTCACCCATCGGCCAGCACCGGCAAACCCAGCAGCGCGCGCTTCTCCGCCGCCGTCAAAAACTCCGCCCGCGACACCCGCGCCCATTGCGCATCGCGTTCCGCCGCCAACGCGGGCACCTGATCCAGATCGGGTTTCAGCACCACCGCCTGCCCCGCATGCTCGGACAGCCAGGCCGACAAGGCCGCTGTCACCCGGGACACCAGCGGCAGCACCGTCAGCCGGTAGAACGCCCGATGCGCCTCGGCATAATTGGCGAATGTCGCCTCACCGGGAATCCCAAGCAGCATCGGCGGAACCCCGAACGCCACGGCAATCTCCCGCGCCGCCGCTTCCTTGGTTTTCTGAAACTCCATGTCCGAGGGCGAAAACCCCATTGGTTTCCAGTCCAGACCACCCTCCAGCAGCATCGGCCGGCCAGCATTGCGCGCACCCATATGGTGGCTCTCGATCTCCTCGACCAGCCGGTCATATTGCTCGGACCCCATGCCCGGCATGCCGTCCGTACCGCGATAGACGATTGCCCCCGAGGGCCGTGCGGCATTGTCCAACAATCCCTTGGACCATCGCGACGCCGCATTGTGCACGTCGAGCGCCTGAGCCGCCGCCACCATCGGGCTCAGCCCGTAGTGATCGTCCTGCGGGTGAAACGCCTTCACATGGCAGATCGGCGGCGCGTCCTCGCTCATTTCGAACCGATGCGACTTGCCACCGACCCCATAGTCATAGGCCACAGGCCAACCATCCGATCCCGGCACCAGCTTCATCCGGTCAGACCGCAGCACATGCAGCTCGCCGGGCACACCGCCCGCACCCACAGCCTCGAAATACCCGTCCCCGGACAAGAGCAACTGCCCGTAGAATGCCTCGAACAGCTCCGCCTGTCCCTGCGCCGGGTTCGGACGGCGCAACAGCTCCAACACCGGATGCATCTCGTACCGCTGGCTGGCGTCCTGCAAGACCAAAGGCACCGCAGCGCCCGCCTCCGCAATCAGCTTGACCGCCCGAAACCCCACCGGGTTTCCGGTAAATCCCGTCCGCGTCAGACTGCCGGTATCCCGCGCCGACCAGGCCACGCGGCCCATGTTCTGCCAGGCCACGACCGGTCCGGTGGCGCTGGCCTTCGCCTCTGGCCGCGCCGCGTCCTTTCGCTCTCGTCGAAAGATGTTCCACACCATGCTGCCACGCTCCTCGCAAATCCCGTTTCAGTTCCGGCACGGCCGGAACGGTCTCTCGAACCGTCCCGACCGGCCACCCGCCGGAGACCCGACCCCGCTGGTCCCCGGCCGCGCCAGACACGGCGTCTTTCTCCACAGCCCGGGCCAGCGCCCCGCTCCGCTCCCAGATCACCGGTCCGTCCAAAAAATCCGAGGCGCGGTGCCACCTGCGCCCGTCGATGAAATCCACCCTACCGATCAAAGGTTAACGGCTGGAAACCATTGCGTGCGCTCACCGTTGCAGCGTCCGCACCCGCGGCACACGCCACTCTGCCGCCCGCGCGATCACAAGATCGGTCAAGGCCCAGACCAGCGCATCCAGCCGGTCCGGAGACCCGGCCCCCTGATAGCCCAGCCGCGTCATCTGGCACATCTCGTCCTCCAGCGCGTCGAACACCCCATGATGCGTCACCCGCCCCTGCTCGTAGAGCGCAGCCACCGGCTCCGCCCGCGCGCTCTTGGACTTCGACGCATGCACCCGCACAACCGGCACCAGTGGATCGACCTGCCGCAACACGGCCTCGACCATGTCACCCCCCTGATTGACCTCGGCCACCAGCGCCTGCGCCCCCCAGCGTTCCATCGCGGTGATCGCGCGCCGCGCCCAGACCAGCGGCGACACGCCTTGTAAGGTGCAATCTTCAAGCACGACCGCCCGCCAATCCTGCGGAGGCCCGGCGCTCACGACACCCGCCACGACGATACCGCAGGCATCCGACCCCTTACCGCTCGAAGCGGACGGATCGACCGCCACCACTACGCGATCAAAGCGCGGCAGGATCGAACAGCGTGCGTGCTCCAGCGCCTCCATCGTCCAGAGAGCCCCGTCCGCCTGCTCCAGCAAATCCCCGTCCAGCTCCTGCCGTCCCAGCCGCGTGCCCGCATAGCGCGCCCGCACTTCGTCAAGAAAGGACGACGCAAGATACGCCCGGTTCGCCTCTGTCGGTGCCCGCGTCACAGCGGTGGACGGCGCCGCAAGCAGATTGCGCAGCAGCTTCAGGTTCCGCGGTGTCGTCGTGACACACATGCGGGGATGCTTTCCCAGCCGCAGCGTGAACTGCAACATGTCCCACGCCTCCTGCGCCCGTTTCCATTTCGCCAACTCGTCCACCCACGCGGCGTCGAATTGCGGACCCCGCAGCGAGTCCGGATCATGGGCAGAACACGCAACCGCTTCGGCCCCGTTCGGCCATCGCAGCACCCACCGCGTGGCCAGCCAGTCCGGTCGTCGATCCGGCGGCGAACAGGCCATGATCCCGCTGTCCCCAAAGATCATCACTTCCCGCACCTGATCGAGCGTTTCGCCCACAAGGGCCACGCGGCGCGCCCGGCCTGTGTCCCGTGGACGCGCGCCTTCCACCTCGGAGCGCACCCATTCGGCCCCGGCGCGGGTCTTGCCCGCGCCGCGCCCGCCAAGGATCACCCAGGCGCGCCAATTGCCCTTGGGAGGCAGCTGATGCGGATGGGCCCAGAAGTCGAACAGATACGGCAGCGCCAACAGCGCTCCGGGCACCTCCTCAAGGCTGGTCAGAAACGCTTCCTTCTCGGCAACAGGCGCGGAGGCGATCAAGTCGGCACCTGACCGCAACCCGCGCCGCGTCGAGGTCGAGCCCGTAGGCTCCTTCGATGGCGGCATGTTCTCGGCGATGTCTTTCAATCTGAACCTCCGTTTCCTTGGCGTGTTTCAGCCAGGCCCGCAGATCGGCCAGCGTCTTGGCCGCTTCGGTCGCGGTCCCCGTTTCACCGGCCTCCACCTTCATGCGCAGACGCGCCACCATCTCCCGGATGGTCCGCAACTCCTGCGCAATGGCGTCGCGCTCGGCTTCAAGCGCGCCGCCCGTCTCTTCTGCAGTGATCAGTACCATGCGATCCCTGCCTCCTGTGCTGAATGGATCTCCGTCCATCGACGCACCGGCAGATCCCGGAACATCTCGCGACCTGTTGATGCCTAGCAGGCACGAAGCAAAAGACCCTTGAACAGGTAAGAAGTGCCTAACGCGCCGTGCGGAGCCTTAAGACATGCGCAAGGGTCCGCACCTCGAGGCACCAAACCCATGAGTGGTTCACAAATTGAAGTGATTCAGGTTTTCTTAACCACAAGGCGGGCGGCTCAGAAAATCCCCCGCCGCAGCAGGTTCAGCCCGAGAATCAGGAACACGTAAAGCACAAGCTTGCGGAAGCCTTCGTTCGAAAACCGCGACCGCAGCTTGGCGCCAAGCGTGAAACCCAGCAGCGTCGGCATCACCAGAACAAGCGAGAGAACGCCCAGCTCCGGCGTCAGAAAGCCTTGCTGCACATAGGCCAGCGCAAAGGGCACCCCGCCGATGAACAAGAGCAGCCCTACCGCCCGAACGAACTCGTCCTTCGGCACCTGCCGCGCGCTCATGTACATGATGACCGGGGCCACCCAGACCCCGGACAACCCGCCCAGAATCCCCCCGGCCGTGCCAAAGCCCAGTTGCCCGATCTTGTCGAACCGGTCCGGCAGCCGCGGCATGGTGAACCGCAGGTTCAGCACGGCAAAGGACACGATGGATATGCCCAAGGCAAGGAAGATCACGCGGTCAGAGACCTCGGCCGACAGGATCACCGTAACAAAGACGCTGCCCCCCAACGCCGCGGCAAAAAGCCAGTAGCGCGCGAACGCGCCCCGGATGTCTCCCATTGTCCAGACCTGCCACGCATTCGACACGACAATCGGCACCAGCCCCAGCGCAATGGCCGTCCGTGGGTCGATCACCATGGTCAGCATACTGATCGCCGCCGTGGGCAACCCGATGCCAACCAACCCCTTCACGGACCCGGCCACGACAAAGACAACCGCTCCGATCAGCAGCAACTCGACAGGGCTCATACCGCCTCCGTCGGGTCAGAGCGGCGCGGGCTCAATTCTCCCGCTGCGCTTCAAGCGCCCTGTAGGCCGCCACATTGGCGTTGTGCTCGGCCAGCGTCACCGCGAAATTGTGCCCATCCGTAGGATCCAGCGTCTTGGCCACGAAGAAGATGTAATCCGTATCGTCCGGATTGAGCGCCGCCTCGATAGCCGCGCGTCCCGGATTGGCAATGGGCGTCGGCGGCAAACCGTCGATCACATAGGTGTTCCACGGCGTCTCCGCCCGCAATTCGCTCTGCCGGATGCCACGGCCCAACACACCCTGCCCGCGCGTGATGCCATAGATCACCGTCGGGTCGGTCTGAAGCCGCATGCCCTGCTCGAGGCGGTTGACGAACACGCTGGCCACGAGAAACCGCTCGTCTGGCGTGCCGGTTTCCTTCTCGATGATCGACGCCATGATCAGCGCCTCCTCCGGGCTTTCATAGGGCAACCCATCCTGCCGGTTCGCCCAGGCCTCGGCCAGGATGCGCTCCTGCGCCGACTCCATTCGCGCCAAAAGCTCCGTCCGGTCGGTGCCCGGCATGATCTCGTAGCTGTCCGGAGCCAAAGACCCCTCGGCCGGAATATCGGCAATCTCCCCCTCCAGCACATCGATCTGGTTGAGTTCCTGCACGATCTGCCAACTGGTCACACCTTCCGCCAGCGCCACACGATACCGCGTGTCCGGTTCCGCCTTCACCCGCGTGTAGTCCTCCGGAACGGCATCCTCCGCCGGGTTGAATTCGGCAATCTCGACAAACCGGCCCGTCGCCGGATCAAGCTCGCGCACCTGCACGGTCGCCCGTGCGATGCTCACCCGGTAGACAACCTCCGTGCCACAGGTGCTGGCCCCCCCACGCGTGACGATGTCGACGATCTGCTCCATGGATGCACCTTCCGGCACAAGGAACGATCCCGCCTTCAGTTGCTGGGTCTTGCCGGCATAGTCCGCCCCGATCCGCAACAGGGCCGCGCTCGACACCGCGCCATCCGCCGCCAAGTCTTCGGACACGGCCCGGAAGTTGCTGCCCCGATCCACCTGCACGCAGATCGCCTGTTCCAACGGGCCTTCGGACGCATATTCGTTCTGCGCCCACAGAAGGACGCCGCCCAGCAGGAAGACGAGCACGACCAGAAAGGTCAGCGCATTGGACGCGATGTGACGCCACATGGTTTAGCGATCCACCTTTCCGAAGATGACGCTGGCATTGGTGCCGCCGAAGCCAAATGAGTTGGACAGCGCATAGCGGATCTCGCGCTCGCGCTTGACCTTGGGTGCCAGATCCACAGCCGTGTCGACCGCAGGGGTATCAAGGTTCAAGGTCGGCGGCGCCACCTGATCGCGGATCGCAAGGATCGAGAAAATCGCCTCGATCGCACCCGCTGCCCCTAAAAGGTGTCCCGTGGCCGACTTGGTTGACGACATCGTCACTTTGCCTGCCGCATCGCCCATCATCCGCTCGACCGCGGCCAGTTCGATCACATCCGCCATGGTCGAGGTGCCATGCGCATTGATGTAGTCGATATCCGCAGGCTCCAGCCCAGCATGTTTCAGAGCCGCGCGCATCGACCGCTCGCCACCTTCACCGTCTTCGGAGGGGGCCGTAATGTGATAGGCATCGCCCGACAGGCCATACCCGCAGACCTCGGCATAGATCTTCGCCCCGCGCGCCTTGGCGTGCTCGTATTCCTCAAGCACCACAATGCCCGCGCCTTCGCCCATGACAAACCCATCGCGGTCCGCATCGTAAGGACGGCTCGCTGCCTTGGGATCATCGCCACGCTTGGTCGACAGCGCCTTGCAGGCGTTGAACCCGGCAATCCCGATCTCGGAAATCGCAGCCTCGGCCCCACCGGCCACCATCACGTCCGCATCCCCGAACATGATCAACCGCGCCGCATCCCCGATCGCGTGCGCACCGGTCGAACAGGCCGTCACAACCGCATGGTTCGGCCCCTTGAAGCCGTACTTGATCGACACATTGCCCGAAATCAGGTTGATCAGCGCGCCCGGAATAAAGAACGGCGACACCCGGCGCGGGCCCTTGTCGCGGATCAAGAGCGCGGTTTCGGCGATGGAGTTCAGACCACCGATCCCCGAGCCGATCATGACGCCCGTGCGCAACCGGCTTTCCTCGTCCTCGGGCATCCAGCCCGCATCCGTCACCGCCTGTTGTGCCGCCGCCATGCCGAAGAGGATGAACTCGTCGACCTTGCGCTGTTCTTTTTTCTCAAGATAGGCGTCGGGGTTGAACGTCCCGTCCGAGCCATCGCCATAAGGCACTTCGCAGGCATAGGTCGTGGCCAGATGGCTTGCGTCGAACTTGGTGATCGTGCCCGCCCCGGACTGCCCGTCCAGAATGCGCGACCAACTCGCCTCGACCCCGTCCGCCAACGGTGTCACCAATCCCAAGCCCGTCACAACTACTCGACGCATGGTGTTGCCCTTCCCTCGAATGCTCTTGCCCGCTCTTACCCCGTTCGCGCCAGCGCCCGCAAGACTCCACCCGTATGGCGGGGCATTCTTGCCGCTTTGCCTGATGTCCGCCCGCCCGTTTCCGTCAACGGAAACGATGGATGCGTCAACGCATCCTGCACTGAAAACCGCCGCCCGAGACCGTGTTTCCGTCAACGGAAACATGCACCGCGTCGACGCGTTACGCCGTGAACCCGATCCGGCAGCGCCCTGTTTCCGTCAACGGAAACATGCACCGCGTCGACGCGGTGCCCCCCACCCACGGTCACCAAGCCGCTGTTTCCGTCAACGGAAACAAACGATGCGTCGACGCATCGTCCGCCTATCCCCAGCGATCCCCCAGATCCGCCTTCGCCCGGTCGATCCAATGTTCCTGCAACCACCGCGTCGGCTTGGCATAGCGGATCAGCGATCCGCGATACCCCGCCACCGCCTCGGGCATCTTGGGTCGCCCGTGAAAACACACCACCCGCGCGTCCTCAGGCAAGCGCGCGGGATGCAGGTAATTGCCCGGAAACGGGTTGCAGTCATACTTGAAGCTCACCACCCAATTCCCTGGAATATAGGTGAAAACCTCGTTCTCCATTGCCTTGTGCGAGGTATAGCGCTGCTCCGACCCCCGCGCGATCTCGACCTCGCGATAGGCATCCGCCGCCAAGTCGTTATACAGAAACCCGTGCACCGCCGGATCATACCGAAACACCGACCCGTGCCCTGTAGGCCGCCCCTTGCGCGCCTCGGTCCAGTCATGGCGCATCACCACATGCCCCGGAGCCACGGTCAGCAGATCATCCAGCGACCCGGTGATCACCACATCCAGATCGAACCCCAGAACCGGCCCGTCCAGATCGGGGATCAGTCCCGGCTTGAACAGCGACACCTTGCGCATCGCCCCCTGCCGGTTCGCCACCTTCAAAGCCGCCGCCATCGGCTCGGCGAACGGCTCGACCGGCAGATCGAGAACCTCGATGTCGGGATGCAGCCCCTCGGCATGTTCCGTCATGCACAGAAATCGCACCGGGCAGGACAGGTTGCGCCGCACGCCGGAATAAAGCCGGTTCACATAATCCGGCCCGAACAGCGTGCCCCATTTGATACAGGCGACAGTGGCATGAGATGGCATGGTCATGCGTCCGCTTAGCAACGGTTTGCGCGAATGACCAGATGCCGCTTGGCCCCCGCGCATCCGCCGCCTATACTGCCCATCAACCGAAGCTGAGATGCAGGAGGACATGATGGAGATTGTGCGCACCCTGCGGGTGTCCGGCTGATCGCCGCACCCGGACCCTTTGAACGCCCCATCGGGGCAGGTTTCTCAGCGACAGGACGACTCCCTTGACCACATATACCCTGACCGACCTCGGATGGTCGGACCGTTTCGCGCGTCAGCTTACCGAAGACGACGCGTCCCTCACCCCCGCCCGCATCTCCGAGGTGCATCGCAGCCAGCTCATCGCGCTCTCCGAGGCGGGCGATCTGAGGCTCATCCCCACCGACAGCGCCGGGGCCTATGCCGTGGGCGACTGGGTGCTGACCGACGGCACCAGCGCGCTCCGCCGGCTCGACCCCGTCACCGACCTGCACCGCCGCGCGGCGGGTCACGCCGTGGGCGCACAGCGCATCGCGGCCAATGTCGACACCGTGGGCCTTGTCACCTCGTGCAACGCCGATTTCAACGTCGCGCGGCTGGAACGCTATCTGGCGCTGGCGCTGGCCTCGAACGCGCTGCCGCTGGTGATCCTGACCAAGGCCGATCTCTGCGATGACCCCGACAGCTTCAAACGGCAGGCCGAACGCCTGTCCCCGCTGGTCACCGCCATCACCGTCAACGCCAAGGACCCCGAAGATGTGGCGCGCCTCAACGCATGGTGCAGCACCGCGCAAACCCTGGCCCTCCTTGGGTCGTCAGGTGTCGGCAAAACCACCCTGCGCAACGCGCTCACCGGCGAGAAAGAAGCGACCCAAGGCATCCGCGAGGACGACGCCAAGGGCCGCCACACCACCACGCACCGCGCCCTGCGCCCCACGCTGGCCGGTGGCTGGCTGATCGACACGCCGGGGATGCGCGAGTTGCAGCTTTCAGGCACCAGCGACGGTCTGGAGGAGCTCTTCGACGACATCGAAACCCTCGCCGCCCAGTGCAAGTTCACCAACTGCGCGCATGACACGGAACCCGGCTGCGCGGTCAAGGCCGCCTTGGCCGATGGCACGCTCGACCCTGACCGGCTGGACCGCTGGCAGAAACTGCGGCGCGAGGATCAATACAATTCGGAAACCATCGCCGCCGCCCGCGCCCGTCAGAAATCCTTTGGCCGGGTTGTAAAAGAGGCGATGAGCACGAAAACCCGCTACAAACGCGGGTACGAGGACTGATCAAATCAGCGGGTCGCAAGGCCCGCTCTTCCGTGACCGCCCAATCGAAGAAACACTCGCGGAAAACGCAATCGCTGCCATAAGCCCAAGGCTGCTGGGTTCCACCAGATCGGCGCCGAGCCAGAAGCCGTCGCCTTCTGTCCTGTCAGAGTCTAGTCCGATTTAGCCTGACAGCACATTTCAAAATCGAGACAAAAATAAAATTGACATCAGTTTCATTTTTTAGGCAACCTGATTTCGGTCGACAGGTTGCTGAGTTGCAGAGCGTCGCAAACGTCTTGGCGCAAACAGACCCATCGTCTCGGCACGTGTCGACCGGCCAATCCTTGAGACGTGCTCAGCGCGTCATGTCGTCGTCCGGAGACCAACAAGAGAATGAACAGTCTTTCAACTCTCCCTGTGGGCCACCAAGGCGGTCAGAGTGCGTTTTGCGATTGGCTGGCTGGCGATCGTGAAAACCTACGCAAGGGAGAGCGCACTCGCACGGACTTGATGGTCACCTGCGCGCGGCGTCTTGCTTCGGAGCCATTTGATCGCCTCACAGTTTCGGGGCTGTGCAAGGCGGCAGGCGTCGCACACGGGACATTCTACGTCTACTTTGAAAATCTGAACACACTCCTGTCAGAGGTCCTTGGCCTCTTTGTCGACTACGTTCAAATCCGGATGCGGTCGGCCGCGCGCCAGGGCGAGGACCCCGTCCGGGATACAACGGCGGCCTATTACACCCTGTTCCAGGCGAATGCCGGGTTGATGAAATGCCTCGTCATGGGCATCGACGCCTTCCCCGAGGCGCGGGCTGCATTCCAGCGTCTCAACAACGACTGGGCGAAAACCGTCGTCCGCGCCCTGAAAAGGCAGAACAAGATCGGACAGTCCACCGAAGACGAACTGATGCGCCGGGCTTATGCGCTTGGCGGCATGGTCGATCAGTATTTGACCGCCCTCTTTGTGACCGAGGACCCGTGGATTGCCGCGATCTCGCAGGATCCTGACGCTGTGATTTCGACCCTTACAACACTCTGGATGAAAGGCATGCAGGAATGAGCTTGCTGCGCGACGGGCACATGCTGCCACTGGATGACATCGCCGAACACCGACAGCGCGCCTGGGAACGGCAAAGCGCCTATGTCGCCGAAAACTCGGCGTTTTACCAAAGGCTTTGGGATGGGCAGAAACCGCCCACACGGCTCGAGGACATCGCCAAATTGCCGTTCTCGGACAAGGCGGGGCTGCGACTGTCGCAGCCTGCGTCGCCCCCTTTTGGTGACTACCTCGCAGCAGCACCCGAAAAGGTCAGCCGGCTGCACCGGACATCGGGAACCACCGGTCAGGCGATGAACCTCGCCATGAGCGCGCAGGATTGCAACATCACCGAAATCGTCGGTGGGCGCGCGCAATCACTGGCAGGCTTGAAAGCAGGCACGATGGTCGTCCACTGCCTGAATTATCAGATGTGGATGGGCGGGCTCACCGACCACCTCACGCTGGAGCGCACAGGCGCAACCGTCGTTCCGTTCGGCGTCGGGTCGACCGAGTTGCTGATCAATACGATATTGGAAACCGGGATCACGGCGATTTCCTGCACGCCCTCCTATCCCGCCGTTCTGGAACAGGTGATCACCCAGAAATTCCCGCATCTCTCCCCCCGTGATCTCGGGCTGAAGCTGGGCCTGTTCGGGGGCGAGCCCGGCATCGACGATCCGGCCTTCCGCAAACGCCTGAGCGACACCTGGGGGATGCAGCCGCGCAACGCGAATTACGGCGTTTCGGATGTGTTTTGCAATTTCGCGTCCGAATGCGCACACGACACCGCACTGCATTTCGTGGCTCATGATGTGCTGCATGTGGAACTGATCGATCCAGACAACGGCACACCAAAGCAGGCTGTGGCCGGCACTGAGGGAGAGCTGGTGCTGACCCATCTCAGTCGTGAATGCCAGCCGCTGGTTCGGTTCCGGACGGGTGACATCATCCGAGTTGAGAACACGGACACCTGTGCCTGCGGTTGCGCCGGGTTCCGGTTCAGAGTGGTCGGTCGGTCGGACGACATGGTGGTCGTGCGGGGGCTGAACATGTTTCCCACCATGGTGGCCGCCATCGTGACAAGCTTTGACGAAATGTCGGGCGACTACCGGATCGTTCTGAACGCGCCGCCCCCTTATGACGTGTTGCCCGTGCACGCCGAGCTGGCCGCAGGCAGACAGGATGACGGCACGCTATCCCGGCGTATGGAAGAGCGCTTCAAGCAAAAGCTGGGAGCGACCATCAAGGTGAAGATCGTCCCTCATGGAACATTCCCGCGCACCGAAGGCAAAACGAAACGTGTGATCAGGAGCTATGAATGACGAGCTTTACCTATGACACCATCCGCTCGGACGTGACGGCCGATGGTGTCAGGACGATTTCCCTGAACCGGCCGCATGCCATGAACGCGATGAACCGACGCCTGATCGACGAGATCTCGGTCGCGTTCGACGACGCCAATCGCGACCCCGGAACGCGGGCCATAATCTTGACCGGTGAAGGGCGCGCGTTCTGTGCGGGGGATGACAGGCACGAGCATGTGCACCCTGAGACCGAAGAAGACGCCCGTGCCGTCGTCGACGCGATCCAGCGCGCGACCGTTGCCATCGTCATGGGGGCAAAACCGGTGGTCGGCGCGATCAATGGCTGGGCCGTCGGCGGTGGTTTCGAATGGGCAATCAATTGCGATTTTCCGATCTGGGCGGAAAGCGCCAAGGGTTTTTTTCCCGAGGTTTCGCTCAACCTCTTCGTGACGGGTGCGGTGACCTCGATCTTGCCCGCGATTGTCGGCCCGGTGAAAGCACGCGAGATGCTCTTCCTCGGGCAGCGTTATTCTGCCGCTGAACTGCACGAGATCGGCGTCGCCTGGAAGGTGGTGCCGGATGATGAACTGCTGGTCGAAGCAGAAGCGGTTGCAACGAAACTGGCGTCGCTTCCAACGCTCTCCACCCGGGCAATGAAACGTGTGCTGAATCAGGCAATGGCCGGCGGGCTGCACCAAGCGCTTCAACTGGAAACAGAAGCGACCGTTGCAGGGTTCCTCGACCCGGAAACGACGCGACTTCTCAAGGATTTCTAAACTTTGCGCAGAACATGCTTTGGTGTTGACGCGGTGGCGATCAAGAAAGTTTGCAAAACGGCGGATCGGGCGGGTCCGCGTAGAAATCCATCCCCGCCACACACGGAGAAAACAAACGGCGGACCATGACAGCCCGCCGTTCCGATCCCACTGACGCCAAGACTTAAGCCGCAGGCATGCGCCGTTCGACGATCTCGGCCCACCAGGAACAGCCTGCCGGGATCGCTTCGTCGTTGAAGTTGTACTCCGGGTGATGCACCGCCGCGCTGTCGCCGTTGCCGACAAGGATATAGGCGCCGGGGCATTCCTCGAGCATGAAGGCGAAATCCTCGCCGCCCATGACCAGCGGGGCCTCGTCACAGCCACCCGAGACCGCCTTGGCCACTTCGGCGGCGAACTCGGTCTGGTCCTCGTGGTTCACCATCACCGGATAACCACGGTGGTATTTCACCTCGACCGACCCGCCAAACGTGGCCGCGATGCCCGCGCAGATGTCCTTGATACGGGTTTCCGCAAGGTCGCGCATCTCGGACGACATGGTCCGCACGGTGCCCTTCAGATGCACCCGCTGCGGGATCACGTTGAACGCCTTGGACGAGGTCTCGAACGAGGTGACTGACACCACAACCTGATCAATCGGATCGGCGTTGCGGCTTGCGATGGTCTGCAACGCCAGCACCGCCTGCGCCGCCATCACGGTCGAGTCTACGGTCTCATGCGGTTTCGCGGCATGACCGCCCCTGCCCTCGAAGGTGATGTCGAACTGGTCGGTCGCGGCAAAGAACGCGCCGGGACGGATGGCAAAGCTGCCCACCGGACGGCCCGGCCAGTTGTGCATGCCGTAGACCTCCTGAATGCCCCAACGCTCCATCATGCCGTCCTCGCACATCTCGCGGCCCCCGCCGCCGCCTTCTTCGGCGGGCTGAAAGATCACCACAACGGTGCCATCGAAATTGCGCGTCTCGGACAGGTACTTGGCCGCCCCGAGCAGCATCGCCGTATGTCCATCGTGCCCACAGGCATGCATCGCGCCATCGGTCTTGGACTTGTAGTCCAGCCCCGTCTGTTCGTGGATCGGCAGCGCGTCCATGTCAGCCCGCAGGCCGATGACCTTGCCGGATGTGTCGGTCTTGCCCTTGATGACACCCACCACGCCGGTGCGGCCGATACCGGTGACGATCTCGTCGCAGCCGAACTCCTTGAGCCGTTCCGCCACCAAGGCACTGGTGCGGTGCGTCTCGAAGAGGATCTCGGGGTTCTCGTGCAAGTCACGCCGCCACGCGGTGATTTCGTCCTGCAATTCGGCAAATCGGTTCTTCACGGGCATGAACTGCCTCCTTTCATCGAGTGTCAGACCGAGAGCGGCATCCGGCGTTCGACCAGCTCCGCGAACCAGCTGCATCCCATGGGAATCGCGTCATCGGAAAAGACATAGGCCGGATGATGGCACATCTCGGTGTCGCCATTGCCGAGGAACATATAGGCTCCGGGTCTGGCTTCAAGCATGTAGGAAAAGTCCTCGGCGGGCAGGATCGGATCGGTGTCGTCATCCACGTGATCCGTCACCGCCCGCGCCGCCTCGACTGCGTAGGCGGTCTGTTCGGGATGGTTCACCGTCACCGGATAGCCCGGCGTCCAGATCACCTCGGCCTTTGCGCCATAGGCCGAGGCCGTGCTTTCGCAAAGCGCGCGAATCCGTGCCTCCGCCTGTCCCCGAACCTCCTGCGCCAGAGTGCGCACCGTGCCCTCCATGCGCACGGTATGGGCGATCACGTTCGAGGCATGGCTGTCGGTCTGGAACGTGCCCACGGTCACCACCGCAGGCCGCACCGGGTTGACGTTGCGCGACACCACCGATTGCAGCGCCACGACGATCTGCGCCGCCACCAGCGTCGTATCCACCGCCTCATGCGGGGCTGCCGCATGGCCACCCCGCCCGGTCACGCGAATCTCGAACTCGTCCGAAGACGCCAGCAGAGGCCCGGGCCGGATGGCGAAATGGCCCACCGGGATGCGGGGCGCATTGTGCAGACCGTAGACCTCCTGAATGTTCCAGCGGTCCATCAGACCGTCCTCGACCATCGCGCGCCCGCCTGCCCCGCCCTCTTCAGCAGGCTGGAAGATCAGCACGACGGTGCCGTCGAAATTGCGGGTCTCGGTCAGGTACTGCGCCGCCCCGAGCAGGATCGCCGTGTGCCCGTCATGGCCGCAGGCGTGCATCTTTCCGGGCACGGTGCTGGCATAGTCGACACCCGAGGCCTCGGTGATCGGCAGCGCGTCCATATCGGCGCGCAACCCAATGACCCGGCCTTTTGTATCCGCCTGCCCCCTGATCATCGCCACAACCCCGGTGCGCCCGATGCCGGTGGTGATCTCGTCCACGCCAAAACTGCGCAGCTTGTCCACGACAAACGCCGCCGTCTCGTGAACGTCGTACATCAGTTCGGGATGCTGGTGCAGATACCGCCGCCACTGGGTGATGTCGCCCGCGTTTTCGGCGATGCTGTTCTTGACCGGCATATGCGCTCTCCCTTGTGTTGCGGCACACTGACCGACGCTAACATCAAGGACAAGCGTCTTATAGCGCCGGACCCAGCTCCATCACGCTGCCGTCAGTGAACCGCGACAGACGGAACCGCCGCAGGTCGTGTCCCGGCGCATCGCCGCAGACCAGATCGGCCAACACCCGGCCCATCCCCGGACCGATGCCGAACCCGTGCCCGCTCATGCCCGTGCCGATGGTCAGACCGGGGATCGCATCCACCCGGTCCACCACCGGCACCACGTCCGGCATGGTGTCGATCATGCCCGCCCACATCGCGCGATAGCGGATCGGCCCCACCTCGGGGAACAGCTTTGCCACCTCATCCGCCACCTTGCGCAGCTTGCCGGCATGGGGTTTGGGGTTGAGCACGCGGATGCCCTCGAAGGGCGACACCTCGTCCCCCTCCCACTGGCGTTTGGTGCTCCAGGCATCGGGATAGCCCTTGGGGGCCGCTGGCAGAAACCGCGTGCCGAACGGATCGGCCATCAACTGCGCCCGGAACTTCGGTAAGGCGCGGAACGCATCCGGCCCGACAAACAGCTCGTGAAATCCCCCCGCCGCCAAGGACGCCCCGCCATCCGCCCGCGTGCGGAAGGCGAACTTGCCACCTGCCGCCGCCCCCTGATGCGGCAGGTGCACGGGTTCGGTCGCGCCCACGCTGGCTCGCACCGACAGTTGCGGGATCGACACGCCATGTGCCCGCAGGAACAGCGAAGACCACGCGCCCCCCGCGACCACCACATCCGAACAGGCGATCCGCCCGGCCTCGGTGAACACGCCGGTGATGCGCCCCGCCGCGATGTCCAGCTTGCGCGCGGCGCAGGCCTCGACGATCACAGCGCCCTCGCGCACCGCGATCCCGGCCAGCGCCGGCACCGCGACCCAAGGCTCGGCCCGCATGTCGGACGGAGTTGTGATCGCCCCGACAAAGCCTCCCTCGGCCAGTTCCGGAAACCGCGCCTTGAGCGCCGTACGATCCAGCAGAATCGTATCCACCCCTTGTGCCGTCGCATAGGGCAGCCAGTCGGCGTAGCCCTGAAGCTCTTTCTCACTCTCGGCCAGATAGGTCACACCCGACCGTTTGAGACCGAGGTCGACATTGGTCTGGCTGGCCAGTTCCCTCCAAAGGCGGTTTGCCTCGACCATGATCGGCAATTCGTCCGGGTCACGGCCCTGCTGCCGGATCCAGCCCCAGTTGCGCGAGGATTGCTCGCCCGCGATGCGCCCCTTTTCAACCAGCACCACCCGCCGCCCCTTGCGGGCAAGGTAAAGCGCCGTGCAGACGCCGATGACGCCGCCACCAATGACAACCACATCGGTCTCTGAAGGCGGCGGGCCGGGAAAGGCGACAGGGGTCGCTTCGGAAATGGGAAAGGGCATCATGCTGACAGATGCCCCAGCAAACGCTCCATGAACGCGTGTCCTTCGTTGAACTGTGCGACGGTGATGTATTCGTCCGGCTGATGCGCCACCGCAATGTCACCGGGGCCGCAAACCACCACGGAATAACCCGCGCTTTGGAAATGGCTCGCCTCGGTGCCGTAGGAGACGTATTTCGTCCCGTTGTCCCCGGTCAGTTGCCGCACCAGCGTTTCCGCAGCGCCGCCATCTTCGGGCTTGAAGGGCGGCAGGGAAAACGCGGGCGTGATCTCGATCCACGCCTCAGGCCGCACCGCCTTCATTTCCGCCTCGATCTCGGCCGCCGCCTCGCGCAGCCTGGCCTCCCACTGATCGAGCGTTTCGCCCGGCACCACGCGGAATCCCAGACCAAACTCGCAATCCTTGGCGGTGATGTTATGCGCCGTGCCGCCTTTGATCTGACCGACATGCACATTGGTGTAGGGCGGATCGAACTGCGCCGCGATCGGCCTCGGTTCCGCAGCGGCGCTTTCCGCGTTCATGCGGTTGGCCCACTCGATTAGCTTGGCCCCATACATGATCGCGCTCACACCTGTATGCAGGATCGAGGAATGGACCTCGAACCCATGCACATGCACCCAGAACGTGTTGCCGCCTTTGTGCCCGGTGACCGCCTTCATCATCGTCGGCTCGCCCACGATCACCGTGTCCGCCGTGGGCACCACGCCCTGCATCGCCTCGATCAGAGCAGGCGCGCCGGTGCAGCCGATCTCTTCGTCATAGCTGAGCGCGATCTGCAATGGACGCTGCACACCCCGATGTTGCGCCTCGACCAGCGCCCAGATGGCCAGCGCGTCAAAGCCTTTCATGTCGGTGCAACCGCGCCCGTAAAGCTTGCCGTTTTTCTCGGTCACGGTGAAGGGATCGGTGCTCCAGGGCTGGCCGTCGGTCGGCACCACGTCGGTGTGACCGGACAGCACCACCCCACCCGCAACCTCCGGCCCCACATGCGCAAAAAGCGCCGCTTTGGAGGGGTCGTCGGATTTGACATGCCGATGGCTTTGGACACCGTGCTCGGCCAGATATGCCTCGACCCAGTCGATGAGCGGCAGATTGGTGTCGCGGCTGACGGTGGGAAATTTTACCAATTGGTCAAGAATGGCGCGCGGGGTCAGACGATTGGGCATAATCTCACTTTGCGGATCAGGGGAGCAGGTAGTCGGCGTAGACCGGATGATGGTCCGACGGCCATTCGCCGTCAAATCGACGTTGCAAGACCTCCGGCCCGGTCTGCAATCGCACGTCAGGGGTGCGGCTCAGATGATCAATCGCGCCAAGCACATGGATTCCCCGGTTGAGGTGATAGGTCGCGCCGGGAGTGCGGTCGAAGACCACGCCCGTCTCTTCGAGGATCCGCATCGTCTGTGCGCCATGCAACGCGTTGAGGTCTCCGACAAGGAACACGGTCTCGCCCGCCTCGACCCAGGGCCTCAGCCGGTCCCGCACCAGCGCGGCCGACAAAAGCCGGTTCGACCGGCTGGAATACTCGAAATGTACGTTCACCACACGGAACCTCTGCCCCGTGCCGCGGTCCTCGAACTGCGCCCATGACGCAAAGGCCGGATAAGAGCCATTGAAGGTGCGCGAGTAGATCACGTCCGGCGTGTCAGAAAAGAAAAACCAACCCTGATCAACAGGTTGCAACCGATCCTTAAGGTAGAAGATCGGCTGCGTCGTCGGAAATGTCCGCCAATCCCCCGTTGCGGCAACGCCATAGCCGGGGTTCTGACCGATCAGATAGTCCCGAGCGAGGTTGACCGACCCGTCATCGCCGCGCTGGAAGCTTTCCATCTCCTGAAATGCCACAACATCCGCCTGCAACGCCCTGAACGCCTTGTTCAACGGCTCTTTCCGCCGGTCCCAGTCGCCCACCGACCATGGCCCGGTTTCGCGGTCGAGCCAGATGTAATGCACGTTGTAGGATGCGATACGCAATGCGTCGCCGTCGGGGGGTGCCACCCCCTCCGCATCGTCGCTTTGCGTGACGTGCAGCGCGCAGGCCACCAGCGTCAGCAACGCGAACACCGCGATCAGACCGCGCACACACCATTTGAAAACACGCATCATCCACGCTTTCCAGCCGCATCCCGCGCGGCGATCAGTACCCGCTGTCGGTGATCAGCACCTTGTGACCCGGTTCCACCTCGCGGTAGATCGACGGCTCGGGTTTGTAATCCAAACCATGGATCGGCGATGGGATCGGCTTGAAGTTCAGATCCTTCTCGGATTTGCGCTGACGCGGGTCGGCGATCGGAACCGCCTTCATGAGTGCCTGCGTGTAGGGGTGCTGCGGGTTCTCGAACACCGCACGGCGCGGGCCCAGCTCCACGATACGGCCCAGATACATCACGCCGACATAGTGACTCACCCGCTCGACAACGGCCATGTCATGACTGATGAAAAGGAAGGAAATCCCAAGCTCCGCCTGCAGCTCCAGCATCAGGTTCAGCACCTGCGCCTGCACCGACACGTCGAGCGCCGACACCGCCTCGTCCGCCACGATCAGCTTGGGGTTCAGAGCCAGGGCGCGGGCAATCGCGATCCGCTGACGCTGACCACCGGACAATTCATGCGGATAGCGCTGCATGAAGCTGCGCGGCAGCTCCACCCGGTCGAACAGCGTTTCCACCTTCTTCTGCATCTCTGCCCTCGAACCGATGCCGAAATTGCGCATCGGCTCGGACACCTGATCCGCCAGCTGCATCTGCGGATTGAGCGAGGCGAACGGGTCCTGGAACACCATCTGCATGTCCCGCCGCGCCTCGCGCAGCTGGGACTGGCTCAGCGCCATGATGTCCTTGCCATCGAGAAAGATACTGCCTTTCATCGGCTCGACCAGACGCAGGATTGACCGCCCGGCGGTGGATTTGCCACAGCCCGACTCCCCGACAAGGCTCAGCGTCTGGCCCTTGTTCACGGTGAAAGACAGGTCTTCCACAGCGTGCACATTCGCCACCGTGCGACGGAAGAACCCGCCCTTGACCGCAAATCGCGTCGTCAGGTGCTTGACCTCGAGCAGCACGTCATCGGACCCGGTGATCGGTGGCACTTCTGAGCCGTCCCGCCCCAGAAGGCGCATCGGGCGCGGCAGGTCCGTGCCCTTCATCTCACCCAGCTTGGGCACCGCCGCCAGAAGCGCCTGCGTGTAGGGATGCTGCGGGTTCTCGAAGATCTCTTCGACCGTGCCTTCCTCGACCTTGTTGCCGCGGAACATCACGACCACGCGGTCGGCCATCTGTGCCACCACGGCCATGTCATGGGTGATGAACATAACCGCCGTGCCGGTTTCCCGCTTGAGCCGGTCCATCAGCGCGAGGATCTCGGCCTGAATCGTCACGTCCAGCGCCGTAGTCGGTTCATCCGCGATCAGCAGGCGGGGTTCGCAGGCCAGCGCCATGGCGATCACCACGCGCTGCCGCATGCCGCCCGAAAGCTCGTGCGGATACTGCTTGAGCCGCCGCTCGGGTTCCGGAATGCGGACCTGCCGCATCAGTTCGAGCGCGCGTGCCTCGGCCTGCGCTCGGCTCATGCCCTTGTGCAGGCGCAGTCCTTCGGTCAACTGACGGCCGACGGTGAACACCGGGTTGAGCGCCGTCATCGGCTCCTGAAAGATCATGCCGATCTCGTTGCCCCGGATCGTGCGCATGAGGTCCTGATCGGTGTCCGACAGGTCGACCTGACCCGCATCCTTGCGGTCAAACAGCAGCCGCCCACCCGCGATGTCACCCCCGCCGAATTCGATCAACCGCATGAGCGACAGCGACGACACCGATTTGCCCGACCCGGATTCGCCCACGACGCAGACCGTCTCGCCGGGATTGATCTCGAAGGACACATCTTCCACGCCAACCACGGTTCCCGACTTCGTCTGGAATTCGACGCGAAGATTTTCGATTTTGGCGATGCTGCCATCCAGCATGGGCGCAGTCCTTTTTGTGTCTTTGCCCAAACGCTAACCGACGCGGGGCCAGAGTCAAACGATGTCTCTACGTCGCCCCTGTTATCGCTCCCACGGGACTTGCATTTTGCTCAAAAGCTGTTTCGATGCGCAGACAGGGGGACGAACCTGCGCGTTTCGACGCGGTTTCCGGCGCATTTGCTCCGAAAATCAGCACCGACAGGCGGCAGGCGCATCCCACCAATGAAAACGACACGGAATGAACTGTGTCCAACAAGGAGAGACAAATGAGACTCAAATCCCTGCTTTTGGGGGCCGCTGCCGCCGTTGCGATTGCGCCTGCCGCGTTTGCCGAGCGTGGCGCCGATGGCGAAGTCAAGATCATCTACTGGCAAGCGCCCTCAATCCTGAACCCGTTCCTGTCGGGCGGCACCAAAGACGTGGAATCGGCGTCGATGATCATCGAGCCGCTGGCACGCTACAATGAAAAGGGTGAACTGGTGCCCTGGCTGGTCGAGGAAATCCCGACCGTGGCCAATGGCGGCGTGAGCGAAGACCTCACCTCGATCACCTGGAAAATCACCCCCGGCCTGCTCTGGTCCGACGGCACGCCTTTCACTTCGGCGGATGTGGCCTTCACACATGAATACTGCACCCACCCCGAAGGTGGCTGCGCGCAGCAGACCAAATTCAACGGCGTCAGCAGCGTCGAGACCCCCGATGATCTGACCGTGATCGTGACTTTCGAAGGCCCGACGCCGAACCCCTATGGTCCGTTCGTCGGCGGCGAAAGCCCGATCCTGCAGAAGGCGCAGTTCGAAAGCTGCCTGGGTGCCGCCGCATCGACCTGCACCGAACAGAACTTCAACCCGATCGGCACCGGCCCGTTCGTGGTCGATGAATTCAAGCCGAACGACGTGATCACCATGTCGGCCAACCCGAATTACCGCGACCCGGCCAAGCCCGCCTTTGCCAGCGTGACCTTCAAGGGTGGCGGCGATGCCCGCGCGGCGGGTCAGGCCGTCATGGAAACCGGCGAATTCGACTACGCCTGGAACCTCCAGCTTGCACCCGACGTGATCGCGCAGATGGAAGCCGGCGGCAAAGGCGTGCCCGTGGCCGGCTTCGGCCCGCTGCTCGAGCGCATCATGGTCAACCAGACCGACCCGAGCCCGGACCTGCCCGAAGGTGAACGTTCGACCGCGATGCATCCGCACCCGTTCCTCCAGGAACCGGCGGTCTACAAGGCGATGTCCATGGCCATCGACCGTCCGCTGCTGGTGGAAATCGGCTACGGACAGGCCGGCAAGGTCGGCTGTTCCTGGGTTCCGGCACCCGAAGCTTTCGCCTCGACATTCGAAGGCTGTGACGTGCAGGACATCGACGGCGCAAAAGCGCTTCTGGATGAGGCCGGGATTGTCGACAGCGATGGCGATGGCGTGCGCGAGCACAACGGGGTGCCGCTCTCGATCCTCTATCAGACCTCGACCAACGCCGTCCGTCAGGACTTCCAGGCACTGATCAAGGAATGGTGGGAACAGATCGGCTTCGAAGTCGAACTGCGCAATGTCGATTCGTCCGTATTCTTCGGCGGCGACGCGGGTTCGCCCGACACGTTCCAGAAGTTCTATGCGGACGTGCAGATGTACGCCAACACCTTCAACGGCACCGACCCGCAGGCCTATCTGGGCAACGGTCTCTGCGCAAACGCGCCGCGCCCGGAAACCCAGTGGCAGGGCGAGAACATCAGCCGCTTCTGCATGGAAGAGTATGACGCACTCCATGCCGAGCTGACCAAGACCGCCGACATGGCCGAGCGCCAGCGCATCGGCCGTGAGCTCAGCGCGATGATGACCGACAATGGCGGGATGATCCCGCTGGTCCACCGTGGCCGTCTGTCGGCGCATGCCAACACCCTCGGCGGTGTCGTCCTGAACGTGTGGGACAGCGAATTGTGGAACGTTGCGGACTGGTACCGCATCAAGTCCAACTGATCGCTGATCGTGTACAGGCAGGATGGGTCTGACGGCCCATCCTGTTCTTCGTTCCCCATAAGAGACTCATGACCCGAGGCGCCACACGATGCTGACCTTCGCCGTCCGACGACTTGTCCTTGCCGTTCCGACGCTTCTGTTCATCAGTTTTGTCATTTTCATGCTGCTCCAGCTCGCCCCCGGCGACCCGATGGCGCAGGTCCCCCTCACCGTCCCCGCCGAGGTGAAGGAAAAGATGCGCCAGGCTCTGGGGGTCGGGGAACCGCCTCTGGTGCAATACTGGAAATGGCTGGTCCAGGTGTTCTGGATCGAACCCAAGGTCTTCATCGACTACATGACCAATTCCAGCGCCCTGCTGGGCTGGCTGCCGGACACCCAGCTCTATCAGGGTGAACTGCGCGTGATCTCCTGGCAGACCCGCAGCCCGGTCATGGACATCGTGATCCAGCGTATCCCGCAGACCCTCTGGGTGGTGGGCATGGCCTATGTGGTGGGCATCCTGATCGCCCTGCCGATCGGCATCTATTCCGCCTACCGGCAGTATTCCGTCTTCGACCAGTCCGGCACGTTCATCACGATGATCGGCTTCTCGATCCCGCCCTTCTTCACCGGTCCGCTGCTGATCGTGATCTTCTCGGTCCAGCTCGGATGGTTCCCGTCGATCTATGACACGACCCATGTGGTCAACGACTGGGCCAGCTTCAAATTCCAGCTGCAGCAGATGATCCTGCCGGTGATGGTGCTGGCGCTGCAGACCACCGCGCAGATCAGCCGCTACATGCGCGCCTCGATGCTCGACAACCTCAATCAGGACTACGTGCGCACGGCCCGCGCCAAGGGGCTGAGCGAGGCGGTCGTCGTCACCGTGCACGTGCTGCGCAACTCGATGATCCCGGTCATCACCGTGATCGCACTCAACGTGCCGTCGATCTTCGGGGGCGCGATCATCACCGAAAACGTGTTCAAGGTGAACGGCATCGGCCAGCTTCTGATCACCGCGCTTTTCGCCAATGACCTGCCGATGGTGATGACGCTGACCTTCATCTTTGCCGTGCTGATCGTACTCTTCAACCTGATTGCCGATATCCTCTACGGCCTTCTCGACCCGAGGATCCGCTATGACTGAGCCCGTGCAAGCCACACCGACCCCAATCGAAGCGCTGGCCGACAAAGGCCCGCTCGAGCCGCCGCGCAGCCAGTGGAAGGACGTCTGGGACCAGTTCCGCAAACACAAGGGCGCCATGTTCGGCGGGGGCTTCCTGCTCTTCATCACGCTCGCCGTGCTGCTGGGCCCCTATATCTGGCAGGTCGATGCGCAAAAGCTCGACATCCGCAACAAGGACCTCCGGCCGATCTGGACCGCGCTCTGGGACGGGACGGCCAAGGTGGCCTGGAACCGCCCCTTCGGGACCGACCAACTGGGCCGCGACCAGCTTGCCCAAATCATTCAGGGCGGCCGCACCTCGATGGCCGTCGGCTGGGCCGCGATGGTGCTCAGCCTGTTGATCGGCACTGCCGTGGGCGTTCTGGCCGGCTTCGTGCGCAAGGCAGACGGGCTGCTCATGCGCCTCACCGACCTGTTCCTGTCGCTGCCGATCCTGCCGCTGCTGCTGGTGGCCGTGACGCTCTTCCGCCAGCCCCTGCGCGAGGCCTTCGGGCCGGAAGGCGGCATGTTCGTTCTGATCGTGGGCATCATCGCGATCACAAGCTGGATGCCCACCGCGCGGATCGTGCGTGGCGACATCCTTGCTCTCAAGGAACGCGAGTTCATTCTGGCCGCACGCTCCATCGGAACGACACCGTTCCGCATCGTGCAACGCCATCTGCTGCCCAACGTGCTGTCCCCCATCATGGTCTCGGCCACGCTGGGTCTGGCCACGGCCATCATCACCGAAAGCGCGCTCAGCTTCCTTGGCGTCGGCTTCCCGTCCGACTTCCCCACATGGGGCAAGATGCTGGCGGATGCCGTGCAGCGGATGCAGCAGTTCCCGGAACGCGTCTACCTGCCCGGCATTGCGATCTCGCTCACCGTTCTGAGCGTGAACTATCTGGGCGATGGTCTGCGCGACGCGTTGGATCCGCGCATCCGTGGGCGCTGACAGGAAATAAGACCGAACGGCGCACAGCGCATCGCCCGATCTGAACGTCGGCCCCGGTTTTTCCCGAAAAATCGGGACGGCGTTCCGGTTGTACTGACAAAAGCGCAACCCCTTCCCCTTCTCATCGCCAATTTGTCCTGATCGCCCCCTTGTCAGAGGGAAAGTTTCCCTCCATCTGGCCATTTGGAGTTCCGAAGGAGGCCCCGATGTTCGAATCCCTTGGTTTTGAAAACATGACCGCGCCGCAAGTGGCGGTCGGCTTTGCTCTGATCCTCGGAGCCGCATTCGGCCTGCTGGCGGAACGCACGAAATTCTGCTTCCGTCGGAGCCTTGTCGGCGATGACCGCAAGCAGGCGATGGGCGTCTGGCTGACTGCTCTGGCGGTTGCGATCCTCGGCACCCAGGCAGCTGTATTCTCCGGACTGATCAGCTTTGACGACCACAGGTTCATGGCCGCCGACCTTCCAATCCTCGCCATCGTTCTCGGTGGTCTGGCGTTCGGCGCGGGCATGGTTCTGACCCGGGGCTGCGCCTCGCGCCTGACGGTACTGTCGGCGACCGGCAACCTGCGCGCCGTGTTCGTTCTGCTGGTCTTCGCTATCACCGCCCATGCCACGCTCAAGGGCGTGCTGGCGCCCGTCCGGACAACGCTCGGTTCCGTCACCCTGTCGCTGGGCGAAACGGTGTCGCTGTCCCAATTGCCGGGCGGTGGTCTGGTCTGGTCGGCCCTGCTGGCACTGGCTGCGCTGGCCGTCGCGCTGCGCTCGGGGAACCGCGCGGGCACATTGATCCTTGCCGCCGCTCTGGGCGCCCTTGTCCCGCTGGGCTGGGTCGGCACCGGCTTCGTGCTCTACGATGATTTCGACCCGGTCGCGCTGGAAAGCCTGTCCTTCACCGCGCCCTATGCCGACACGCTCTTCTGGACCGTGGCCTCCACCTCGATCCCGGCGAATTTCGGGGTCGGGCTGATCGGCGGCACGGTTCTGGGCGCACTCGTGGCCTCGCTCCTCTTCGGCAGCTTCCAGTGGCAAAGCTTTTCTACCCCCGCCGAAACCGGTCGCTACGCGTCTGGTGCCGTTCTGATGGGTGTGGGCGGCGTTCTGGCCGGGGGCTGCACCGTGGGTGCGGGTCTCGCCGGTGTGCCCACCCTGTCCATCGCGGCGCTTCTGGCGATCCTGTCGATCGCGGCGGGTGCGGTGCTGACCAACGCGGCGCTCAAACCGTCGCGCCAGTCCGCCTACGCCCAACCAGCCGAATAAGACCTACAGATCGATCTCGCCGTCTTCAGGCGGCGGGAGCGTGTCGAGCGGCGGCATATCCGGCTTGCGCCGGAGCAGGATATCCCCGTTCGGCAATACGACAGGCGGCTCATAAGCCGACCAGTCCTCCACCTGCTCCATCAGGTCGCGAAGCGCTGGACCCATCTCTTCGGCAAAACTGCGCAGGGCCGGTTCGATCTCGTCGGCCAGCCCTTCAAGCTCCCGCAGCGCAGGCTCCATCTCCTGCATGAGCCCTCGGAAGAAAAGCTTGGCGCCTTCCTCCATCAGGCTCGTGCCTTCGTCGTCCTGCGCCATCGCGCCGAACGGCATGAGAGAAACAGCCAGTGCACATGTGGTCCTGCGTATCATGACAGGGAATATAGGCGCTCTCGTAAGCGATTGCACCTCAGAGATCGAAATCCACCGTAACCGGGAAATGATCAGACGCCACGAGCAACGCCTCGCGCAGCTCGGGCGTGGTCCAGCACACCGGATCATCGAACGGATGCCAGATGCGCCAGCGCCGGGCCTTGGGACGCAGATCGCCCGAGACCATCACGTAATCCAGCAGCGCCTGCAAATAGCGGTCCTCCTGCGGAATGTAGAAGCGCGCGGTCGTCGGTTGAGGACCGATCCGCCGCAACAGCGCCTTTGACGCGTGCGGATCGTAGAGCGCATGATCGCCCTCCCCGAGGATGATCTCGACCGAACTGCGACCGAACAGATGTTCGTACTCATCCAGACCGGGACCATCGTTCAGATCCCCCATGACAATCAGGGGTTCTCCGGCGGCCAGGTGTTCCATCACCCGCGCGCGCAGCCAGATCGCCTGCGCCAGTTGCTTGCGCCGGTTGGCGATGGACAGGCGCATCACCTCGTCCCGGCTTCTGGCCCCGTGCGGTGCCTTGGATTTCAGATGCGCGCCGATCAGACGGATCTCCTGCCCATTGGCACGCAGGGTCAGCGCAATCTCGAGCGGCGGCTTCGAGAACGCCACCTTGTCCTCGGTCGCGTCGATGTCGAGGTCGATGCGGAAGGTGCCATCGAACCGAGGAGCCCCCTCCGAAGGCGGCGCGCCCGGCACCGGGGCATGACCTCTTGGGTCATGCCGGGCCGTCACCACGTCAGGATCGTACATCACCGCGATTTCCTGCTGGGTGTCATTGGCAAACCCCATCACCGCCTTGCGCGCCCGCAGATCAAATGCGGCGGCAAAGCTTTCCAAAGCCCGCACGGTATCGCGGTGACGGCTTGTGTCCGGGGCTTCGATCACCATGACCAGATCCGCATCAAGCGCGGTAAAGACAATGCCCAGAGCCTCGGTCTGCATGGCCTTGGTCACATCATGACGCGCCGACCAGGACCCGTCCGCAACCAACTGCCCCGCATCATCGAAGAGCGCGTCGAACCATTCCACGTTGTAGGTGGCCAGCCGCATGCCGCTGTCAAACGCCACGCATCATGCGTGTTCGCGCGCCGCGATCTCTTCCCAGGCCCGGTTGATGTCGATGAGCCGCCGTTCCGACAGCTTCACCGCCTCTTCCGGCACGCCCCGTGCGATCATGCGGTCAGGATGGCTGTCCCGCACCAACTGCCGCCAGGCGGCGCGGATTTCGTCAAGCGGCATGTCCGGATCGACGCCCAGAACGTCATAGGGATCGGGCGCGGCATCCGGCACGAACCGCGACTTCAGGCGACGGAATGACGTTTCGGGCAATTCGAAGATTTCGGCAACGCGCAGCAGGAACGCCTCTTCGCCCGGATGATAGGATCCGTCCGCCATGGCGATGTGAAACAGCCCCTCCATCAGGTCGCAGAGCGTACCCTGATCCTGACCGAACATCGCACGAATACGCTTGGCGTACTCCTCGAATCCGGCCACGTCCTGACGGGCCAGATTGAACACGCGGGCCGCCCCGGCTTCGTCCTCGCGCGGGATGTGGAACACCTCGCGAAAGGCCATCACCTCGTCGCGTGTGACAAGCCCATCCGCCTTGGCCATCTTGGCCGAAAGCGCGATCACGGCGATGGTGAAGGCGACGGTCTTTTCCGGTGGCGTGCGCAACCGGTCGAACACCTCCGTCAGACCCTCGCCCGAGGCAAGGGCCGACAGGGCATCGGCTATGCGCGACCAGATCGACATGTTCGCAGTCTACGCGAAAAGCGCGAAACTGTCAGTGCGGCATCACAGCATTTTCTGCATCAGCACAAGGTCAAGCCAGCGCCCGAACTTGAATCCGACCTCCGGCAGGCGGGCAACCTCGACAAAGCCAAGCCGTGCATGAAAGGCCAGACCCGCCGGGTTCTCCCCGCTGACACCCGCAAAGAGCGAATGCACGCCCTCTGCCCGCGCCACCTCCTCCAGCGCCTGCATCAGCGCCCGACCGGCGCCCCGGCCACGCGCAGGTCCGGCAAGCGCAATGGAGTGTTCCTTGGTGCGCGCATAGCCGGGACCGGAGCGGAACGGAAAATAGCTCGCATATCCGGCAGCGATGCCATCAATCTCGACCACCAGAAAGGCGTCGCCCTTGGCGAGAATATCGTCGCGCACGTCCTCGACCGTCTTGCGCTGCGACGTGAAGGTGATGGTCGTTGTGTCGATCACATCGTTGAGGATCATCACCAGCGCCTCGGCATCCGCGGCGCGCGCAGGCCGGATGATCATGTCAGGATGCGCCGCCCACCTGCGGTCAGGAACACCGCCTGCATCATGCGATCCGACATGGTCTGGTAGAGCACCCGGTCATTGTCGAACACCGGGGCAAGCCGGTTCTGCAGCTCTTTGACATCCGGCCCGCAGATCGTCAGCGCCTCGAGCCGCAATCCGGCACTGGGCAGGGACACGCCCGGTGGCGTTTCCGTATGCCACTGGATGATCGCCGGGAACTGGCCTCCAAAGGGCAGCCGGCCATCCGGCGGCACGAGCATGGTCCAGCTCAGGTCTCCGCGAGACAGATGCACCGGCTCTCCGGCCTCGGGAAACATCCGCTGCGCCGCCTCGATGTCGTCACAGCGCAGGATCCATTTGTCGAGCTGCGCCGGTCCGTCGAAGTCGTCGAGCCCGAACCACCGGGGATAGTCCGGTTTGGGCTGGGACGGATCAGGGGCGATGGCCTCGAAATAGAGGTCGTTCTCCAGCCCCAACACCCGGTTGTGCGTGGCATAATGCGCGTGCTGACCGCCGGGCGAGAGCGTCACCCCCAGCGCCTCTTCGCTGTGGCGCACCGCCTCCTCCAGCGTTTCACCCGCAACCGCGATATGATCCAGTTCGAATTTCATGCCGACATTGACACATGCGGCGGGTTTTCCGTCAACGGAAAACAGCGGACGCGGTCCCGCGTCCGCCTGCCCGGATGTCAGCCGCGCGCCTCGCGGATCAGCCGCAGGATGTCCTGCGCCGCCTCCGGAATGTTGGTGCCCGGACCGAAGATCGCCTTGACCCCGGCGTCATAGAGGAACTGGTAATCCTGCTGCGGGATGACCCCACCACAGATGACCAGAATGTCCCCCGCACCCTGCGCCTTCAGCTCTTGCACCAACTGCGGCGCCAAAGTCTTGTGTCCGGCGGCTTGCGAGGAAATACCGATCACATGCACATCGTTGTCGATGGCGTCCTGCGCCGCCTCGGCCGGGGTCTGGAACAATGGCCCCACATCGACGTCGAAACCGATGTCTGCGAACGCGGTCGCGATCACCTTTGCGCCCCGGTCATGCCCGTCCTGCCCCATCTTGACCACGAGCATCCGTGGACGACGGCCTTCGTCCTCGGCAAAGGCCTCGACCGAGCGCTGGATGGCGGCAAAGCCTTCGTCGCCCTCATAGGCCGCGCCATAGACGCCCGCCAATGTCTTCGCCTCGGCCCGGTGACGGCCGAACACCTTTTCCATCGCCATGCTGATCTCTCCTACCGTGGCGCGGGCGCGGGAAGCCTCGACCGCCGCTTCCAACAGATTGCCGCCTTCGGCCGCACGTTTCTCAAGCTCGGCCAGCGCCGCGTCGCAGGCCGCCTGATCGCGGGTGCTGCGGATGCTCTCCAGCCGGGCGATCTGGCTCTGCCGCACCTTGACGTTGTCCACATCCAGAATGTCGAGCGCATCTTCCTTGGCGAGCCGGTACTTGTTCACACCCACGATCACATCGGTGCCCCGGTCGATGTCCGCCTGCCGCTGCGCCGCCGTTTCCTCGATCCGCAGCTTGGGCATGCCCGATGCCACGGCCTTGGTCATGCCGCCCATTTCGTCGACCTCTTCGATCAGGGTCCACGCGGCTTCGGCCAGATCATGGGTCAGCTTTTCGACGTAGTAAGATCCCGCCAGCGGGTCGACCACCTTGGTCACGCCGGTTTCTTCCTGCAGGATCAACTGCGTGTTCCGCGCGATCCGCGCCGAAAACTCGGTCGGCAGAGCAATCGCCTCGTCCAACGCATTGGTGTGCAGCGATTGGGTGCCGCCCAGAACCGCGCTCATCGCCTCATAGGCGGTGCGGATCACGTTGTTATAGGGATCCTGTTCCGCCAGTGACACACCCGAGGTCTGGCAATGGGTTCGCAGCATCTTGGAGCGGTCGTTCTTTGCGCCCAGATCGGTCATGATCCGGTGCCAGAGCAGGCGCGCCGCGCGCAGCTTAGCCGCCTCCATAAAGAAGTTCTTGCCAATGGCAAAGAAGAACGACAGCCGGCCTGCGAACTTGTCCACATCCATGCCCCGCGCCATCGCGGTCTGCACGTATTCCTTGCCGTCCGCCAGCGTATAGGCCAGCTCCTGCACAAGGTTCGCGCCCGCCTCCTGCATGTGGTAACCGGAAATCGAGATCGAGTTGAACTTGGGCATCTCGTTCGAGGTGTATTCGATAATGTCCGCGATGATCCGCATCGACGGCTCGGGCGGGTAGACATAGGTGTTGCGGACCATGAACTCCTTGAGGATGTCGTTCTGGATGGTCCCCGAAAGCAGCGCGCGGTCCACGCCCTGCTCCTCGCCCGCCACGATGAAATTGGCGAGGATCGGAATGACCGCGCCGTTCATTGTCATCGACACCGACACCTGATCCAGGGGGATACCATCGAAGAGGATCTTCATGTCCTCGACAGAGTCGATGGCCACACCGGCCTTGCCGACATCGCCGACAACCCGCTCGTGATCGCTGTCATAGCCTCGGTGCGTGGCCAGATCGAACGCCACCGACACACCCTGCTGACCGGCCGCCAGGTTCTTGCGATAAAACGCGTTCGATTCCTCGGCGGTCGAGAACCCCGCATACTGTCGGATCGTCCAGGGACGGCCCGCATACATCGTGGCCTTCACCCCGCGCGTGAACGGCGCTTCACCCGGCAGCGTGCCCAGATGCGGCAGGTCCTTGATGTCGTCCTCGGTATAAAGCGGCTGAACCTCGATCCCTTCGAGCGTCTTCCAGGTCAGCGAGTCGACCGATTTCCCGCGCAGTTCCTTTTCGGCCAGCGCGCGCCATGTGTCTGTCTTGGACGTCATCTTCTGTCTGTTCCTCTTGTCGTCATTCGCACCCTGCCGCATGTGCACGGGTGCGATTGTGGAATGGGTCGAGAGCCGTGCCGCAGGAGCGCGGTCACTTTTTTGCGTGTGGACGCGCTTCGTGCCTTCGCATTGTGCAGAGCGCGCCCTATGTTTTCGGGTATGAACAAAGTCTTATCCGCAGTGCTTGCATCTCTCATGCTGTCCGCCCCGATTGCGGGACAGGCGCAGGAGTCCGGTGCAACCGTCGACGACCTGTCCGTCGACATGATCCGGTCCGCCGAAACCGTGACGCTTGAGGAATTTCTCTGGATCAAGCGCCCCGTCGTGGTCTTTGCCGACAGCCCCGCCGATCCGCGATACGTGCAGCAGATGCAGTACCTGACCAGCGATCTGCACGCGCTCGATCTGCGGGATGTGGTGATCATCACCGACACCAACCCAGCGGAACGAACCCCGGCCCGCACCGCCCTCCGGCCGCGCGGGTTCATGCTGGCCATCATCGACAAGGATGGCGGCGTCAAACACCGCAAGCCCCTGCCCTGGGACGTCCGTGAAATCAGCCGCGCCATCGACAAGATGCCCACACGCCAGCAGGAGATCCAGGAACGCACCGAAGGTTTGCCGCGCGGATAGGCCCTTTCCCACCCGGTGCGGTCAGTCCACACCGGGTCAAGGCCGGATATGCGCGCAGCTGCAGTCACGGCCTTATTCGAACTCCATGATGACATCGTCCACGGCGAGGCTGTCGCCCGCCGCCGCGTTGATCTTGGACACCACGCCCTTGCGCTCGGCGCGCAGGATGTTTTCCATCTTCATCGCCTCGACGGTGCAGAGCGCCTGACCTTCCTGCACCTCGTCGCCTTCGGCCACGTCGATCTTCACGATCAGACCGGGCATCGGGCAGAGCAGCATCTTCGATGTGTCGGGCGCGACCTTCTCGGGCATGAGCCGGGCGAGTTCTGCCTGACGCGGGGTGCGGACATGGACCTTGAGCTCGGCCCCGCGCGAGCGGATGCGGAACCCGCCCGACACCTTGCCGACCTTCATCACCAGCGGCTGGTCATTGACCGTCATGCGGGCCAGCTGGTCGCCCGGCGTCCAGTCGCCGCTCACCCGAACCTCGGCCCCATCGGCAAAGCGAACGGTCGATCCACCGTGATCCGCCGCGATGGTCATGTCGAAATCGACCCCCTGCAACGACACGTTCCACAGTTCGCCGACATGGCGTTCATGGTTGTCGAGCGTCCCGGAGATGCGCGCGCGCCGGATCTCCGCGACCCGGTTCATCGCCGCGCAGGCCGCCGCGATGTTGCGCAGCGCGTCTTCCCCCAGGGTCACACCTTCGAACCCGTCGGGATATTCCTCGGCGATGAACGCCGTCGTCATGTCACCCGAGATGAATTTCGGATGATCCATCACCGCGCTCAGGAACGGCAGGTTGTGTCCGATCCCTTCGACTTCGAAACTGTCCAATGCGTGGCGCATCACCTCGATGGCTTCGCCGCGCGTCGGCGCCCAGGTACAGAGCTTGGCGATCATCGGGTCGTAATACATGCTGATCTCGCCGCCTTCGAACACACCGGTGTCGTTGCGCACGACGCCATTGCCCAATGCGCCTTCCACTGGCGGGCGGTAGCGGGTCAGACGGCCAATCGACGGCAGGAAGCCGCGATAGGGGTCTTCGGCATAGAGCCGGTTCTCGATGGCCCAGCCATTGATCTTGACGTCGTCCTGCGTGATCGTCAGCGGCTCGCCATTGGCGACGCGGATCATCTGCTCCACCAGATCGACGCCCGTAATCAGTTCGGTGACCGGGTGTTCCACCTGAAGGCGGGTGTTCATTTCGAGGAAGTAGAAATTCTTGTCGCCATCGACGATGAATTCCACCGTGCCCGCGCTGGTATAGCCCACCGCCTTGGCCAAAGCGACCGACTGGTCGCCCATCGCCTTGCGGGTGGCCTCATCAAGGAAGGGCGACGGCGCCTCTTCCACGACCTTCTGGTTGCGGCGCTGGATCGAACATTCGCGCTCGTTCAGGTAGATCCCGTTGCCATGCGCGTCGCAGAGCACCTGGATCTCGATGTGGCGCGGCTGAGTGACGAATTTCTCGATGAAGATCCGGTCATCCCCAAAGCTGTTGGCGGCCTCGTTCTTGGACGACTGGAAGCCCTCGCGCGCCTCGGTGTCGTTCCACGCGATGCGCATGCCCTTGCCGCCGCCGCCGGCGGAGGCCTTGATCATCACCGGATAGCCGATCTCGTTCGAGATCTTCACCGCCTCGTCCGCGTCCGCGATCAGGCCCATATAGCCCGGCACCGTGGAGACCCCGGCTTCCTGCGCGATCTTCTTGGAGGTGATCTTGTCCCCCATCGCCTCGATCGCCCCTTTCGGCGGTCCGATGAACGCGACGCCCGCCGCTTCCAGAGCCTCGGCGAATTTGGGGTTTTCCGACAGGAAGCCGTAGCCCGGATGCACCGCCTGCGCGCCGGTCTGCCGGATCGCGTCCATCACCTTGTCGATGACGATGTAGGACTGGTTCGCGGGCGGCGGACCGATATGAACCGCCTCGTCCGCCATCTCGACATGCAGCGCATTCTTGTCGGCGTCCGAATAGATCGCCACCGTCTTGATGCCCATCTTGCGGGCGGTCTTGATCACCCGGCAGGCGATCTCGCCCCGGTTGGCAATCAGGATCTTGTCGAACATGTCTGTCCCTTTCCGTCAGTCGTTTCTTGGCCGGGGACGCATCCCGCAGCGATGGCATGAAAAAGACCGCCGCAGCGCAAGGCCACGACGGTCGCATTCCGTGAGTGATCGGGACGTGCCGATCGTTCAGCAGCGTTCCGGATAGGTCTGGCAATAGGCGACGTTGGCCGCAGCGCCGACGGCCGCACCGGTGACCGGGTCGCCCCCGGTTGCAACGGCCGTTCCGCCACCTGCGGCACCGCCCAGAAGCGCCTGTTCCCCAAGCGTGTCACCGCAGGCCGACAGGCCCAGCAGCGCGACAACGCCGAAAATCTTTGCGGGTGTGATCGAGTGGAAATCCATGTGTCTGCTCCTTTGCAGGTCTTTGCCCTTGGAGGAGTAACACCCCGGATCGCGACAGGGTTCCAGCGCTTCCTGCGCGGATGCCGATTTTGGGCAGATCCTTGCCCGTCACTGTAACACGCTGATCCGAAAAGCAAAAAGTCGGGCCCTTGGCATGGGGTATGACCAAGGAGCCCGACAGGGGAAGGGTAACGGTGAACAAATGGCGCAATCTGCCAACGCCATGTCACTAGGAACACGCCCAGAGTGCCACAACCCTTAAACGCGTCAATCGGAAATGCGATACAACCCAAGGTATCGGCCTTTTCCCGCGCAAATTGACCTTCGGTAAGCAACATCACGCCCACTCCTCGGGCTCGTCAAAGGCTTCCGGGAACGAAGCCCTCGCCACCGACTCGTTGATAATCAGAAGCGCCTCGTAGCTTTCGGGATCGAACGGGTCGTCATAGGGCAGCACCTCGCGCCCGAAGAGCCAGCTCAGCCGTCCCGCATCAAGATTGCCCCGCTCGAACGGCTCATCGCCAAAATGCGCCCAGAGTGCTGCCATGAAGGCCGTGTCGGCCTTGCGATCCACCGCCTTGCGGTCGCGATAGCGCTCGCGCTTGATCAGCGGCGTCACCCCCTTGGGATTCGGGCGGCGGATGGTGAACTGGAAATCAGTGCCCGGAAGACGGCCCGGGAAGCCGCGATGCTTCAGCATGGGACACCCCCGCTCAGCATCCGGGAAAAGGGGGCGGACGCCTCTGCCCGCCCCGTTTCTAGGTTACTTGTACTTGCCTGTGTACACAGGTTCGTGGCTGATCGGCTCAGGGTCGATAACCACAAACTCTTCTTCGGCCTGCTTGTGTCCGCACGCGGACAGAACAGCAAAAAGACCGACTGCGGCAAGAAGCTTGATGCTCTTTGACATCTAGTTCTCCTGTCAGGTTCAAAGGACCCAACAGGACCTGCTGGTCCTGCCTGTCCTCGGTTCGAGGTAGCGACTGCTTGGGTGCAGTCCGCCTCAGAATACCCTGAAACCCCGGATGAAAGATATCCACAGCCGCCAACATCGCGGTGCTGTGACGCAAAAGACTCAAACCCCGTATCGTCTGAACGACGTGTCGCAACATATTGTGGACGCATCAGAAAAACTCCAAGATGCAGGTCTCGTTCTCGACGCGATACGCCTCGAAAAACTGGATGACGTCTTCATTCGCGATGCCGAATTCGGTCTCTTCCTGACTGAAGGAAATCACGATCTGACTGGGCTGCGGCCCGGTTTCCGCAAGACGCGGCAGGGCAAAGGTTTCGCACAGGTACTGCATGTCGACCTCCACATCCTCGTATTCCCGGCCGTCCTGCCCGATCTCGGGCGCAACGAAGCGAAAGCGGTAGATCAGCCCGCCGCCCGGCCGGTCCCAGAGCATCTCGTGGAACGTCACCGGCTGGCCCGAGGGCACCGACAGGTCTTCGGCGCACGCGCTGTGTGCAAGCAGACAACCTGCAGTCAGACATACCAGCGCCCTCATGCCTGCCGCCCCCTCCGCGCCCATGACAGCCAGCGCGACCGCAATTTCGGATCCGTCAGGACGTCGTCCAAACGATCGGACACCGAAGCTGCTGACCGGCGCTCCGCCAAGCGACCACCGGCCGTGACGCGCATCACATGCTCCAGTCGCTCCACACGCACCACGGGCGAAAAGCCCCGCACCCGCTGCAAGGCGCGCCAGACATCCTGCCGAACCTGCCGCGCCAGACGCCCGGCATCACACAAGGGCAGCTCCGCCGAGACCGACACGTCAAAACGCGCAGGAAGGTGCCGGGCCAAGGTCAGCCCGGTCTCGTCGCGCAGAATGTGCCAGCCGTTACGTGCCATGACTGCCTAACTCGTCGGCCGGGCTTCCGCCCGGCATCCCTCTTACAGCGGAATGTTGTCGTGCTTCTTCCACGGCATCGACTGCTGCTTCGACCGCAGCGCGGCGAACGCCCGGGCGACCCGCTTGCGCGTGCTGCGCGGCTGGATCACCTCGTCGATGAAGCCGCGCTCTGCCGCCACGAACGGATTGGCAAAGCGGTCCTCGTATTCCTTGGTGTGTGCTGCGATCTTCTCGGCATTGCCCGCATCGGCACGGTGGATGATCTCTGTCGCGCCTTTGGCGCCCATCACGGCGATCTCCGAAGTCGGCCAGGCATAGTTCACATCCGCGCGCAGATGCTTGGAGGCCATGACCACATAGGCACCACCATAGCTCTTGCGGGTGATGACCGTCACCTTCGGCACTGTCGCCTCGCCATAGGCAAAGAGCAGCTTCGCGCCGTGCTTGATCACGCCGTTATACTCCTGCGACGTCCCCGGCAGGAAGCCCGGCACGTCCACCAGCGTCAGGATCGGAATCCCGAAGCAGTCACAGAACCGCACGAACCGCGCGGCCTTGCGGGCCGAGTCGATGTCCAGAACTCCGGCCAGCACCATCGGCTGGTTGGCCACCACACCCACGGTCTGCCCTTCGAGCCGGATGAACCCGGTGATGATGTTCTTGGCGAAGTCTTCCTGAATCTCGTAGAAATCGCCCTCGTCCGCGATCTTGAGGATCAGCTCTTTCATGTCATAGGGCGTGTTGGCGTTTTCCGGCACCAGCGTGTCGAGCGATTCCTCCACCCGGTCGACATCATCGAAGAACGGCCGCGTCGGGCTGGGCTGGCGGTTGTTGAGCGGCAGGAAATCCACCAGACGCCGCACTTCGGCCAGCGCCTCTACATCGTTCTCGAACGCGCCATCGGCAACGGACGACTTGCGCGTATGCGTTGTGGCTCCGCCCAGCTCCTCGGCGGTCACATGCTCGTTGGTCACGGTCTTGACCACGTCGGGACCGGTGACGAACATGTACGAGCTGTCCTTCACCATGAAGATGAAGTCGGTCATCGCGGGGCTGTAGACCGCGCCACCCGCGCAGGGCCCCATGATCACGCTGATCTGCGGCACCACGCCCGATGCCATGATGTTGCGCTGGAACACCTCGCCATAGCCCGCAAGGCTGTCCACACCTTCCTGGATGCGCGCCCCACCCGAGTCGTTGATCCCGATCACCGGCGCGCCGTTCTGCATTGCCATATCCATGATCTTGCAGATCTTCATCGCGTGGGTGGCCGAGACCGAGCCGCCCAGAACGGTGAAGTCCTGAGAGAACACATAGACCATGCGGCCATTGATCGTGCCCCAGCCGGTGACCACGCCATCGCCAGCCGGCTTGTTCTTCTGCATGCCGAAGTCGGTGCAACGATGCGTGACGAACATGTCATATTCTTCAAAGCTGCCCTCGTCGAGCAGCAGCTCGACCCGCTCGCGCGCCGTGAGCTTGCCCCGCGCGTGCTGCGCGTCGATGCGCGCCTGTCCCCCACCCAGACGGGCATCGGCGCGGCGCGTTTCCAGTTCCTGCAGAATATCTTTCATGGACCGTCCCTTTGTCGCTTTGCGGCGAACATACTGCGGCGCGGCAAGGCCTCAAGCGTAAATGAGCAAATTTGCAAACTATGAAAAGACGGCAAGATGCAAACTGCAAACTTGCAAATTGTATCGTTACGCCGTGCAATATGGACAATCTGCACTCTCAGGCGTAGCGATACAGCATGAGTTACGCCTCAAAGGTTCGATTTCTCGACCGCTCCACACCGCCGCATATTGTCACACTGATCCTGCTCGCAGGTCTGTCGGCATTGGTGATGAACATCTTCCTGCCGTCGTTGCCCAACATGACGGCCTATTTCCAGACCGAATACTGGCTGATGCAACTGTCGGTCGCGGTCTACCTTGGCGTGAACGCGATCCTGCAAATCCTGATCGGCCCGATCTCGGACAAGCTGGGCAGGCGCCCGGTGATCCTGTGGGGAATCGGCGGGTTCTGCATCGCCACTCTGGGCTGCATCTTCGCGCCCGACATCTACACCTTCCTTGGCTTCCGCATGGCACAGGCCGTCATCGTGACCGCGATGGTGCTCAGCCGCGCCGTGGTGCGCGATTGCGTCCCGCAGGACCAGGCGGCGTCGATGATCGGATACGTGACGATGGGCATGGCCGTGGTGCCGATGATCGGCCCCGCCTTCGGGGGCGTGCTCGATCAGTATTTCGGCTGGCAGGCCAATTTCTGGCTGCTCTTCATCCTTGGCGTCGGCCTGTTCTGGCTCACCTGGAGCGATCTGGGCGAGACCGCCACCGTCAGCGGGCTCAGCCTGGGCCAGCAATTCGCCCAATATCCCGAATTGCTCGCAAGCCCGCGCTTCTGGGGCTATGCAATCGCCTCGGGGATGTCGTCGGGTGCCTTCTTTGCCTATCTCGGCGGCGCGCCGTATGTCGGCACCGAGGTGTTCGGCATGTCCCCCGCCATCCTCGGATTCTTCTTCGGCGCACCGGCCATCGGCTATTTCCTCGGCAATTTCGTGTCTGGCCGCTTCTCGGCGCGGATCGGGGTGAACCGGATGGTGTTCCTCGGCACGCTGATCAACTGCCTCGGGATCACCCTGTCGATGCTGGTCTTCTGGCTCGGCCTTGGATCCGAGTGGACGTTCTTCGGCTTCATGACCTTCGTGGGCCTTGGCAATGGCATGACCATTCCCAACGCCACGGCGGGCATGCTGTCGGTACGCCCGCATCTGGCCGGCACCGCGTCCGGTCTGGGCGGCGCGATCATGCTGGGCGGTGGCGCGGGGCTGTCGGCGCTGGCGGGGGCGCTGCTTGTCCCAGGCGCGGGTCCCTGGCCCCTGCTCTGGATCATGCTGGTCACAGCCCTCTGCGCCGTCGTGGCGATCCGCATGGTGATCTGGCGGGCGCAGCGCCTTGCAGGGCTGGACAGCGCAGGGTGAATTTGCAAACTCGGCCCTGACAGGCTGCAAAGCTGCAAACCCGAGGACGGCATGCCCACCCAGAAACTCTATGCCGGGGCCAAACTGCGCGAGATCCGCACGCGCCTCGGCATCACCCAGCGCGATTTCGCTGCCAAGCTGGGTCTTTCCCTGCCCTATCTGAACCAGATGGAGAACAACAAGCGCCCGCTATCGACGACAGTCGTGCTGGCACTGGCGCAGGAATTCGGCGTCGATGTCACCGAGCTGGGCCAGGGCGATGCGGAACGCATGATCTCGGACATGCGCGAAGCGCTCGCCGATCCGATCTTTGCGGACGCCGCACCGCCGATTGCCGATCTGCGCCTGACGGCATCGAACGCGCCAGGCTTGGCGCGGGCCTTTCTGGAACTGCACCGCGCCTATCGGCAGACCCATGAGCGTCTTGCCTCGCTGGACGAGGCTTTGGGCCGCGAAGGCGCGCAGCTGCAACCCTCGCCCTGGGAAGAGGTGCGCGACTTCTTCCATTACTGCGACAACTACATCGACGCAGTGGACAAGGCCGCCGAACACGTGGCCACCAAGCTGACAGGCACCGACCGCGTGCGCGCCGCCATTCGCGGGTTGGAAAACGAAGGCCTGCAGGTGCGCTTTGCCAACGTGCCCGACCTGCGCCGCTTTGATGAGCTTCGGCAGGAACTCACGCTCTCGTCATTGGCGGCCCCCGAGACACAGACTTTCCAGATGATGCTGCAACTCGCGCTGACGCGGCATGGCAAGCTGCTGGATGCGACGCTCGATCTGGGGCGGTTTCAATCTGACGCGGCACGGGACATCGCAAGGCTGGGGCTGGCGAACTACTTTGCCGGGGCTGCCGTGATGCCCTATGGCCAATTCCTGCAGGCGGCCCATGACACGCGGCACGATCTTGAACTGATGGCGCGGCGCTTCGGGGCGTCCATCGAACAGGTCGCGCATCGCCTCTCGACGCTGCAACGGCCCGGAGCCAAGGGCATCCCGTTCTTTTTTGTCCGCGTCGATCAGGCGGGCACGATCACCAAGCGTCATTCCGCCACGCGGCTGCAATTCGCCCGCTTCGGCGGGGCTTGTCCCTTGTGGAACGTACATCGCGCCTTCGAGACACCGGGGCGGTTCCTGCGCCAATTGGCGGAAACACCGGACGGGGTGCGCTATATCAGCCTCGCGCGGGATGTGTCCAAGACGGGCGGGCATTTCGGCGCGCCGGTGCGGCGATACGCGATTGCTTTGGGATGTGAGGTCAAACATGCCGGCGCGCTGGTCTATGCCGATGGGCTCGACCTTACCCGGGATGGGGCGTTCGAGCCGATCGGGATTTCCTGCCGCATCTGCGAGCGGTCGAACTGTCATCAAAGGTCCGTCCCGCCCCTTGAGCGGAAGCTGACGATCCAGACGCATCGGCGGGGAATCCTGCCGTATGAGTTGAGTTGAGCGCGGGCGATGCGGCGACGCATCGCGTGTTTCCGTTGACGGAAACACTGGGGCTCTGCCCCAGACCCCGAAGTATTTTGAAACCAGAGAAGATCAGGACGCGGCGACAGGCCAGCGATCGGCGAGATTGGCCATGATCGCACGGTCGCTGTCGTCGTGCGGGCCTGTCACGCCGGGGCGGAAGCGCAGGCGGAAGCTGTGCAGGAGTGTGTCAAACGGCACATCGGCGGTGTAGCCGAAACGGCGCGCGTTTTCAGTGAAATCGCCATCGCCCTGTGCGTCCGGCCAGATGGCCAGACCCTGCCGGGCAAGGCGTTGCCAGTCAAAGCGCGGGCCGGGGTCGATCTTGCGGCCCGGCGCCATGTCGGAATGGCCGATCACGCGCTCCGGCGGGATGGCGTGGCGCTCCATGATGCCCGCGACCAGAGCGTCGAGCGCGTCCATCTGCTTGGCGGCAAAGGGCGTGCTGCCGGTGTTGGCGATCTCGATGCCGATGGAGCGGGAATTGACATCTGTCACCGGCCCCCACGCCCCTGCTCCGGCATGCCAGGCGCGGTCCGCCTCGTCGACAAGGTGCCAGACCCTGCCATCCGGTGCGATCACGTAATGGGCCGAGACCTGAGCGTCGGCATGGCAGAGCCAGTCGCGCGCCTTTTCGGCGCAGTCCATGGCAGTGTAGTGCAGGACGATCAGGTCAGGCCACGCACCGTCGCGGCGCGGCCCGCAATTTGGCGAGGGATGCCAGAGCGGCGTCAGTTGCGCACCGCGCGGAACGGGGCCGGATCCCAACCACAGGCAAAACCGTCCCCATCGGGATCGAGGTTCTGGCGGTCGCGCTCGGGGCCACCATTGGCGAGGAATTCCTCCTGCGCCAGATCCGCGGACGCAAACGCCGCGCAGTTGCGCAGGTGCCGGTTTTCCGTGGCAAAGGCCGAGCGGCGGTAGATCGGCGCGCCCTTGGGATTGTTGGTCTGCAGCGCATAGGCCACGATGTTGGGCGTGTTGGTGCCGGGACGCGTCGGCAGGGCCTCGGGCGCGATGATCTGATAGCGCGCGCGGTTCTGCGCGATGAGTGCGGCATCGCCTTCGATGCTGCGGGTGTTGGAGACCGCGTCGAAATCGTTTTCCGCCGAAATCCCGGCGGCGTTCTCCACGATCTGCGGGGCCGGGTTGCCGGGAGATGCCTGCACCGGGTCAATCCCGGAATTGGCGCGCCGTGCCTCGAGATCGGCCGCATCGAGCGGGCCTGTGGCGGACAGGGGCGCTCCCGTCACGGTTGGAGGTGCGCCGATGGTGGTGGGCGCCGCGCGCCCTTCGAGCACCGCATCGCGACGCTGCTGGTAGCCGTCGATGCGGTCGAAGCCCACGGCGCTGTCGGGAATGCTGGGGCTGCAGGCGGTGACCGCCACAAGGGCGGCGCCCGCGACCCACGCCCGGATGATGCGATGTTTCTGGTTCATGTCCTGCCTCGTTCGGCGCGAAATTACCACCATTGGGTGGGCTTTGCCACAAAGCCCGCCGCCTGTTCGAGCGCGTAGGCGGTATTCAGCAGGTCGCCCTCTTCCCAGGGTCGCCCGATCAGCTGCAGACCCATGGGCAGGCCCTGCTTGTCAAGCCCCGTGGGCACCGCGATCCCCGGCAGACCGGCAAGGTTCACGGTCACGGTGAAGACGTCGTTGAGATACATCTCGACCGGATCGGTGTGTTGCTTGCCAAGTTCGAACGCCGAGGACGGCGTGGCCGGTGTCAGGATCGCATCAACACCTTGGGCGAAGACATCCTCGAAGTCTTTCTTGATCAGGGTGCGGACCTTGCGCGCGCGGTTGTAGTAGGCGTCGTAGAAGCCTGCAGAAAGCACGTAGGTGCCGACCATCACGCGGCGCTGCACTTCCTTGCCGAAGCCTTCGGCGCGGGTTTTCTCGTACATCTCGGTGATGCCATCGCCCTGCGCCAGTTTCGCGCGGTGACCGTAGCGCACGCCGTCATAGCGAGCGAGGTTCGAGGACGCCTCGGCAGGTGCGATCACGTAATAGGCGGGCAGCGCGTATTTGGTGTGCGGAAGCGAGATGTCGCGGATTTGCGCGCCTGCGTCTTCGAGCATCTTGCGGCCTTCGGACCATAGCGCCTCGATCTCTTCAGGCATGCCGTCCATGCGGTATTCGCGCGGGATGCCGATCACTTTGCCCTTGATGTCGCCGGTGAGCATCGCCTCGAAATTCGGCACGGCGAGATCGGCGGATGTGCTGTCTTTGGGGTCGTGGCCGCACATGGCTTCGAGCATGATCGCGGCATCGCGCACATCCTTGGTCATCGGACCCGCCTGATCAAGGCTGGACGCAAAGGCCACGATGCCCCAGCGCGAACAGCGACCATAGGTCGGCTTGATGCCGGTGATGCCGGTGAAAGCGGCAGGCTGGCGGATGGAGCCGCCGGTGTCGGTGCCTGTGGCGCCAAGGCAGAGGTCGGCGGCGACGGCTGAGGCCGAGCCACCGGAGGACCCGCCCGGTGTCAGCGCGGTGTCGTCATTGCCGCGGCGCCACGGGTTGATCGCGTTGCCATAGGTCGAGGTCTCGTTCGACGACCCCATGGCGAACTCGTCCATGTTGAGCTTGCCCAGCATGACCGCGCCCGCGTCGAACAGCTGGCTGGTGACGGTGCTTTCGTATTCCGGTTTGAACCCGTTGAGAATGGCGCTTGCGGCCTGTGACGGCACACCCTTGGTGCAGAAAAGGTCCTTGATCCCGAGCGGGATACCGCAGAGGTCGGGCGCGTCCCCGGCCTTGATCCGGGCGTCGGCGGATTTGGCCTGCGTCATGGCAATTTCGGGCGTCTTGTGCACAAACGCGCCAAGCGCGTCGGCCTTGTCGATCGCCGCAAGGCAGGCCTCGGTCAGATCTACGGAGGACACGTCGCCTTTGCGCAGCGCGTCGCGGGCCTCGGAGATTTTGAGCTTGGTCAGATCGGTCATTATTCCACCACCTTCGGCACGGCGAAAAAGCCCTCGCGGGCGTCGGGGGCGTTGGCGAGAACCTTGTCCTGCATGCCCCCATCGGTGACGCCGTCCTTGCGTCGCTTGAGGCGCATCGGCTCGACGCTGACCATCGGCTCCACGCCCTCGACATCGACCTCGTTCAGCTGCTCAATGAAGCCGAGAATATTGCTGAATTCCTGTGCCAGTGCGGGCAGCGCGTCCTCTTCGACGCGGATGCGCGCGAGCTTGGCCACGCGGGCGGCGGTTTCGATATCAATGGACATGCGGCGGGGTCCCCCCGAGTTTGCGGTCTGCGGATCTGTCGCTGCGTTTAGCCCCAGCAGGGCAAGGGTTCAAGTGGCGCGACCGCCGCTTCAACCTCCCGTGACCGGATGGCACGGTCCGGTCGTCGAAATGTTGGTGACTACGGCTCGGGTGCCTCGAAAACGGACAGTGGCAGGGTCAGCCTGTGGGCAACACCCGAGCGGCGCCAATCGCTGTTCAGGCTGCCATTCATCTGGCGCGCGACGGTAACGTCGATCAGGCGGCTGCCAAAGCCGGTTTCGGTCGGGGCAGCGGCAATGTCGGGCCCGCCCTCTTCGCTCCAGTTGAGGCCGACATGATCGCCGTCGATCTGGCCGGTGATCGTGACGATGCCATCCGGGCAGGACAGCGCGCCGTATTTCGCGGCATTGGTGGCGAGTTCATGGAGCACGAGCGCAATATCGGTGATCGCGCGTCCTGACAGGTGCAGGTCCGGAAGATCCAGACCCAACTGCGCGGACCCGTTGGACAGATGCGGCTGCACGATGCGGGTGATGAGGTCCTCAAGCGCGAGGCTTTGCGCATCCGTGCGCCCATCTGCCAGTGACGGGCTGACCATCGAATGCGCAAGATCGAGCGCTGCCAGCCGCCCCTGAAGCACGCGCGCCATGTCGGCGGGGGTGTCCACCGTGCGCGAGGTCAGCGCGATCATGCCACCCACCACCGAAAACAGGTTCTTGACCCTGTGGTTCATCTCGCGCGCAAGCGTCTGCATCGCGTCACGTTCGCGGCGGAGATGCAGTTCGGTTTCAAGCATCGCGGCCAGATCGGACAGTATCTCGACATCCTTGTCCGTCCAGTCGCGCGGGGCGGTGTCGATGGCGCAGAACGACCCGATCGGCTCTCCGGTGGGGGCGTGGATCGGCACTCCCAGATAGGCGATCACACCCAGGTCCGAAATCGCCATGTTGCTGGTCAGAAGGGGATGCGCACGCGCATCGGACACCGCAAGAGTGCGGTCATGTGCGACCACATACTGACAGAAGGAGTGACTGAGCGGCGTTTCGCGGTCCGCTGCCACATCTGACGGCAGCCCGCATTGCGCCTTGAAGAACTGCCGTTCCGCATCGACGAAAGAGGCCAGACCGATCGGCACCCCCAGAAAGGTCGTTGCAAGCCGTGCGGCGCGGTCGAAAATCTCTTCGGGCGGCGTCTCCATCACCCCGGCATCCGCAAGCGCGGACAGACGCGCCCGGTCCGAGAGGCGGGCCTCGTGATCCGGCAAGGGATCGGTCGGAAACTGTGTCACGCCGTTTGATTTCTGCATGTTCATGCGCCCTGCCCCCGCTGACGCGACCTGTGCTGTGCCGTGTACTGAACCTCGCCGGAACCCACCCCTGAGCACCGGCACTCCGATCGGACCGGGAACGCGCATCACGCCCCAAGCCGTTTCAAAGCCCGATGATAACGTCCAATGCTGGGCAGGCAAAGCCGAATGTCATAATGGCGCAGGAAATCGCCGGATTTCAGCGGCTTGCGAGTGTCAGCTCGAACTGACAGGTGGAGTGACCGGGCAATGCGCAACAGGCCGTTTCGCGACACCGAGCGCGCGGGTGAACGAGTTTGCGGTAGAGATGTTCGAACACCGCCGCATGCCAGTGGCAGAGCGGCACATCGCTGTGTTCGCCCTGCACGATGGGATTGTGCGCGATGTCGAACCGCCACGGGCTTATCGCCGTGAACGCGCCCGACCCGGCAAAGGTCCAGGCGTGTTTGCGGATTGCACTGGACAGGGCCCGTGCCGCCAGAGGGGCTGGAAGACCCTTCAGGATCAGTTGCGCCGGTCGCGGAATGCGATGGGCCAGAATGTACTCTGCCGTGGCGCGCCCGGCCCAAGCCGCCAGTTCCGGGGCAAGGTCCGGCTCATCCCGGCGCAGCACCTGATGCAGCCGCGCGGCATCGCCTTCGGGGATCATCTGGGTACCGTCGGGCACCTCGAAAACCCCCGCTTCGGCCAGCATCTGCACCACCCGCGCCTCGCCGCCGATCCGTTCGATCTGCGGCAGAAGCTGCAGGATGGCGTTGGGCCCGATCAGCGCGCCGCGATGGCCGGTTGCGCGGGCATCCTCAGACGTCCTCCATTTGCTGCGATCCCCCTCCACAGGCCTTGATCTCGGCCCCGTTGGGCAGTTTGAAGTCCTGAGTGCGTTCAGCCGAGCGTTCTTTCATCTGCGCCTTGACCGCCTCGCGGCGTTCCTTGGCGGCCGCGGCCTTGTCGGCAGAGGCCTCCCAATCCTCCATCTGCGCCTCGGCGATGGTGCGGCTGTCGTCGAAATGGAAGTCGAGCTTGTTCTTCGATTGCGGCCCGGTATAGCCCACCTTGCCCAGATCGTAGAAGGTGCGCCCCACACCCGCCTTGAGGAAGGCATAGAGACAGCCCAGCAGGTACCGCCGCCGGAACCCGGTGCCGCGCCACGGATAGTGGAACAGCGCTTTTTTCATGTAGAACCGGCGGTAGTTGTTCATCACGCCATCGAGCAATTCCCCTCGCTCCATCGCGGCTGGTTTCATGATGGGTGTCACAAAGTTATATCGACTGAAATCAAAGACTTCTACCTGGTCCTTCAATTCCTGGAACAAGGGCGTGAAAGGCCACGGCGTGTACATGGACCAGTTGGCGAGGTCCGGCTGCCAGTCCCACGCCATCTGGTAGGTCTCTTCCAGCGTCTCAGGCGTTTCGTTGTCGAGCCCCACGATGAACTGCGCCTCGACCAGGATGTCGGCCTCGCGCAGCAAGCGGATCGCAGTCTTGTTCTCGTCGACCTTGGTTTCCTTGTTGAAGATGTCGAGCTTCATCTGCGCGGCGGCCTCGGTGCCAAGCGACACGTGCACCAGCCCCGCCTTGCGGTAGAACTTGAGCAGATCGCGGTCGCGGTAGATGTCGGTCACGCGGGTGTTGATGCCCCATTTGACCCGGTCCGGCAGGCCCCGGTCGATCAGCTCCTGACAGAAGGCGACGAATTTCTTCTTGTTGATGGTGGGTTCCTCGTCGGCAAGGATGAAAAAGCCGACGCCGTGATTTTCGACCAGATCCTCGATCTCGTCGACCACGTCCTTCGGATCGCGCACGCGGTAGTCGCGCCAGAATTTCCACTGGGAACAGAAGGAACAGGTGAAGGGACAGCCGCGCGCGAGGTTGGGGATCGCCACGCGCGTCCCCAGCGGAATGTAGATGTATTTCGACCACTCCAGAACGGTCCAGTCGGGTTTGATCTTGGACAGGTCCTTGACCGTGCTCGCCGCCGGGGTCGCGACGATCTGGTCGCCCTCCATGAAGGCCAGACCCTTGATCTTGTGCTTGTCCGCAGGCCAACGCCCGTCCTCGATGGCGAGCATCAGTTCGGTGCAGATCTCCTCGCCTTCGCCGCGCACGATCACGTCGACCCAGGGCGCTTCCGACAGGACCTGCTTGTACATGAAGGTCGCGTGGACCCCGCCCAGCATCCGCACGGCGTTGGGGACCACCTCGCTTGCAACCTTGAGCACGTCCTCGGCGCGGTAGATCGACGGGGTGATCGCGGTCACACCCACCACGTCGGGGTCCAGCTCTTCCATGCGTTTGGCGAGATCGGCATCCGACACGTTGTCGGTCATGGCGTCGATGAAGTGGATGTCGTCAAATCCCGCCTGCCGCAGATGGCCCGACAGATACGCCACCCAAGCCGGCGGCCAGGTGCCCGCGATCTCGGCCCCGCCGGAGCGGTAGTTGGGATGGACAAACAAAATGCGCATGGCGACTCTCCCCGTGTGTGTAAACTTATATTGACAGTTTATTTGTCCGCTTTGATTGACATAGATCAAAATGCCCTGACCTCTTTTCCGCAGCGCCCGCTGTGCTAGCCTTGGCCCGAACAAGGAGGGAGGTTCTCAGATGAACATCATATGGCTTGGGCACGGATCGTTCCGGATCGAGATCGGCGATCAGGTGCTGCTGATCGACCCGTGGCTTAACGGCAACCCGATGATGGAGGGGCAGGACAAGGACGCGGCGATTGCGGGCGCAACGCATTTCCTTGTGACCCATGGGCACGGCGATCACACCGCGGATGTTGTGGCGCTGTCACAGAAAACCGGGGCGCCGGTCTCTGGGATGGTGGAACTGGCGCAACACCTGTTTGCGCTTGGAGCACATCAAGGGCACGCGTTCAACAAGGGGGGCACGATCACGCTGGGCAATGTCGCGGTGACACTGGTGCCGGCATCGCATTCCTCCTCAATGGAGATCGATGGCGACAAGCGCTACATGGGCATGGAAACCGGCTTCATCCTGCGCGGTGACGGCAAGACGCTCTACTTCTCAGGCGATACGTCGATCATGGCCGACATGGACTGGATCGGGGATTGCTACAAACCCGACATCGGCATCCTGTCGGCGGGCGGCTATTACACCATGGATATGGCCGGTGTGGCCTATGCCGCGAAGCGGTATTTCGACTTCAAGACGCTGATCCCCTGCCACTACCGGACGTTCCCGGCGCTGGAGCAATCCGCCGAAGGGTTGATCCGCGCGCTTCCGGACGTCGATGTGATCGAGCCGCAGGTGATGCAGGCGATCACGGTCTGAACTGGCGGCAAGCCCGTTCGAACGGGCTTGCCGCATTTTCCAAAATGCGGGAAAGGCCCTTCGAAGGGCCTTCCGCCTCACTTGGCCGCGTTCAGCGCCTGGTTCAGATCCGCGATCAGGTCCGCCGGGTCTTCGATCCCGATGGAAATCCGCACCACGCTCGGACCCGCACCCGCCGCTTCCTGCTGCTCGGGGGTCAACTGACGGTGTGTGGTCGAGGCCGAATGGATCACGAGGCTGCGCGTGTCGCCAAGGTTCGCCACGTGGCTGAAGATCTGCAGGGCATCGACAAACTTGATGCAGGACTCGTATCCACCCTTCAGCCGCACAGTGAAAAGGCCGCCTGCCCCGTTCGGGCAAATCCGTGCCACCCGGTCGTTATAGGGCGAGGACGGCAGACCCGCATAGGTCACAGCCTCGACCGCCTCATGCGTTTCGAGCCCGCTTGCCACTTCCATCGCGTTCGCGACATGCTTCTGCATGCGCAGGGACAGGGTCTCGATCCCCATCAGCGTGTAATGCGCCGCCTGCGGGTTCAGCGTCATGCCCAGATCGCGCAGACCGATGGCGATGCCGTGGAAGGTAAAGGCCAGCGGGCCGAAGGTCTCGTGGAACTTGAGGCCGTGATAGGCGGGCTCGGGCGCGCTCAGCGACGGGAACTTGTCATTGGCGGACCAGTCAAACTTGCCGCTGTCCACCACGACGCCACCGGTCACGGTGCCATTGCCGGTAAGGTATTTGGTCATCGAGTGCACGACCAATGTCGCGCCATGTTCGATCGGGCGGCAGAGGTATGGCGTGGCCGAGGTGTTGTCCACGATGAGCGGGATACCCGCCGCATCGGAAATCGCCGAGATCGCGTCGAGATCTGTGATGTAGCCACCGGGGTTGGCGATGGATTCGCAGAACACCGCGCGGGTGTCGTCGTTGATCGCGGCCTTGACCGCGTCGAGATCGTCGAAATCGACAAAGGTCGCCGACCAGCCGAAGCGTTTGATCGTCTGGCTGAATTGGGTGATCGTGCCGCCGTAAAGACGTGTCGAGGCGACGATGTTCTTGCCCGGCCCCATCAGTGGGAAGAGCGCCATGATCTGTGCCGCGTGGCCTGAGGAACAGCAGACCGCGCCGACACCGCCCTCAAGCGTCGCCATGCGTTCCTGCAACGCGGCCACGGTCGGGTTGGTCAGGCGGGAATAGATGTAGCCCACTTCCTGCAGGTTGAAGAGCGCCGCCGCGTGATCGGCATCCCGGAACACGTAAGCGGTCGTCTGGTAGATCGGCACCTGCCGCGCGCCAGTGGCCGGATCGGGCCGTGCGCCAGCATGGATTTGAAGCGTGTCGAAACCGTAGCTCGGTCCGTCTGTCATGGTTCTCTCCCCTTGGAACTACTTGGTTGCGCACAGGATTAGGGCAACACCGTGCGGCTCACAACTGTTGGGTTGCTCGAAAGGACATTGGCCCGGCATGTGGCGAAGGATCGAAGAACGGCGTTTCGATTTCCGACGCTGGTGCAAAACTCTGTCCCGCGACCTTGCAGAGCAGGCGCATTCTGCGACACAAGGAAGGCCAACCAGACAGGAGCCCGCACCGCCATGACGCTTCCCGAGACCATGACCGCTGTCGAGATCACCACCCATGGCGGACCCGAGGTCCTGCAGCCCGTGACCGTTCCCGTGCCGACACCCAAGGCGGGGGAAATCCTGATCAAGGTCGCCTATGCCGGGGTCAACCGCCCCGACGCGCTGCAACGTGCGGGCCTCTATAACCCGCCGCCCGATGCCTCGCCCCTGCCCGGGCTCGAGGCCGCTGGAACCGTGGCGGCGGTTGGCCCCGGTGTTGCGCGCTGGAGCGTGGGCGATGCCGTGACGGCCCTGCTGCCCGGTGGCGGCTATGCGGAGTATGTCACCACCCATGCCGACCACGCCCTGCCGGTGCCCGAGGGCATGCCGATGGATCAGGCAGCCGCCCTCTGCGAGACGTTTTTTACCGTTTGGTCAAATGTCTTCCGACGCGGTGGATTGAAGGCCGGAGAGCGGCTCCTCGTGCATGGCGGATCGAGCGGCATTGGCACCACCGCGATCCAACTGGCGCATTTACGCGGCGCACGGGTGTTCACGACCGCCGGGTCGGCGGACAAGTGCAACGCCTGTCTGGCACTGGGGGCCGAGGCGGCGTGGAATTACCGCGAGGTGGATTTCGTCGATGCGATGCGCGCGATGGGCGGTGCGGATGTGATCCTCGACATGGTCGGCGGCGATTACCTGCCGCGCAACGTCAAGGCGCTGGCCGATGATGGTCGGCTGGTGCAGATCGCGTTCCTGCAAGGCCCGAAGGTCGAGATGAATTTCACCCAGATGATGACTCGGCGGCTGACCCTCACGGGATCGACCCTGCGGCCCCAGTCCGTTGCCGCCAAGGCCGCTATTGCACGCGATCTGGAGGCCGAGGTCTGGCCGCATCTGGCGTCTAGCCGCATCGCCCCGGTGATGGACAGCGCGTTTGCGCTGGCGGATGCGGCACAAGCCCATGCGCGGATGGAAGGGTCGACCCATATCGGGAAGATCGTGCTGACGGTCGGCTGACGCGAAGAGCTTTCGAAAGCTCTTCGCCACGGGCTGAAGCCGCGTCGACGCGGCTCTTACCCCGCAAACCCGATGGTTGCCTCGATGGCGCGCTTCCACGCACCATATCTCCGGTCCCGGGCCTCTGACGGCATGTCCGGCTCGAACCGGGCATCCACCGCCCATTGCGCGGCGAAGGCCTCCATGTCGGGCAGAACGCCTGCCTTGTAGCCTGCAAGCCACGCCGCCCCCATCGCGGTGGTTTCCAGCACCTTGGGTCTCTCGACGGGCGCGTCGATGATGTCTGACAGGAATTGCATCGTCCAGTCGGACGCGCTCATGCCGCCATCGACGCGCAGGGCGGTTTCGGATTGACCGGACCAGTCCGCCTTCATCGCCTCCAAGAGATCGCGGGTCTGGTATCCGACGCTTTCCAATGCCGCGCGCGCGAATTCCTCAGGGCCGGAATTGCGGGTCAGGCCGAAGATTGCGCCGCGGCATTCGGCGTTCCAGTAGGGTGCGCCGAGGCCTGTAAAGGCCGGAACAAGCACCACGTCCTGCGTGTCGTCGGCTTTCTCTGCCAAGGGCTGGGTCTCTTTCGCCTCTCGGATGATCTTGAGGCCGTCGCGCAGCCATTGCACCACCGCGCCCGCGATGAAGATCGACCCTTCGAGCGCGTAGGTCGGTTTGCCGTCCAACTGGTAGGCGATGGTCGTCAGAAGCCGGTTGGTCGAGGTCACCGGCGTGTCGCCCGTGTTCAGAAGCGCAAAACAGCCCGTGCCATAGGTGGATTTCAGCATCCCCGGCTTGAAGCACGCCTGCCCCACGGTCGCCGCCTGCTGGTCGCCCGCGATGCCGCAGATCGGGATGGCGCGGCCAAAGAGGTCGGGGCGGGTTTCGCCGAAATCGGCGGCGCAGTCCTTGACCTCGGGCAGCAGCGACATCGGGATCCCCAGCTTGTCGCAGATGGTCTTGGACCAGCGGCCTTTGCGGATGTCATAGAGCATGGTGCGGGCAGCGTTGGTGGCGTCGGTGACATGCACCTTGCCCCCCGTCAGGTTCCAGACAAGCCACGTATCCACAGTGCCGAAGGCCAGCTCGCCCGCCTCGGCCCGCGCGCGCACGCCGTCCACATTGTCGAGGATCCAAGCCAGTTTCGTGCCGCTGAAATACGGGTCCAGCAGCAGGCCGGTGCGGTCGGTCACGACGTCTTCGAAGCCTTCGGACTTGAGGCGCTTGCAGTGATCGGAGGTGCGACGGTCCTGCCAGACGATGGCGTTGAACACCGGCTTGCCGGTGACGCGGTCCCAGACCAGCGTGGTTTCGCGCTGGTTGGTGATGCCGATGGCGGCAATCTCGTCGGCCCCGACCGGGGCCTTCTCGATCGCGGCGCGGCAGGTGGCGGCAGTTGTGGACCAGAGGTCGGACGGGTCATGTTCGACCCAACCGCTTTGCGGGTAGTGCTGGGTGAATTCCTCCTGCGCCGAGGCGACAACGGTCAGGCTGGTGTCGAACAGAATGGCACGGGTCGAGGTGGTGCCCTGATCAATGGCAAGGATATGGGTCATGTGCGGCGGGCCTCCCTGGTGGTCCTGTCCCCCGGTTTCGTCCGGGAGATCGTCTGTCTGATGTCGGATCGCCCCATTCAACGGCATGGCGCGCCGGGGTCAAGCCCGGCCTCGGACGGCGTCATTCGGCGGCGTTGCGGCACGGCACGCGATGCGCGGCCATCCAGCGATCCAGGGCCGCGATCTGATCGGCGGTCAGACGCAGGCCGAGCTTGGTGCGGCGCCAGACGACGTCTTCGGCGGTGCGGGCGTATTCCTGCTCCATGAGCCAGCGCACTTCCGCCTCGGTCAGGGTGGCGCCGAATGCGCGGCCGAGGTCCTCGACAGCCCGCGCGTCACCAAGAACGGATGTGGCTTCCGTGCCGTAGGCGCGCACGAGGCGACGGGCCCAGACCGGACCGAGGAAGGGATAGGCGTCCTGCAGATCGGCCACGAGCCTGTCGAACCGCGCGACCGGGAAATCCCCGCCGGGCAAGGGCACACCTGCGGTCCAGGGAACCTTCACGTCCGATAGATGCTGCGCGATCTTGTCCAGCGCACTTTCCGCCAACCTGCGATAGGTCGTGATCTTGCCGCCAAAGATGTTGAGCACGGGCGCGCCGCCTGCCGTATCGACCTTGAGCGTGTAGTCGCGGGTGGCCGCTGTCGCGCTGGTGGCGCCGTCATCATAGAGCGGGCGCACCCCGGAATAGGTCCAGACCACATCTGCATCGGTCAGGTCCTGCTTGAAATAGCGGTTTGCAAAATCGAGCAGATAGGCCTGCTCTTTCGGCGTGCAGACGGGCGTGTTGGATGGATCGTCATGTTCGGCATCTGTGGTGCCGATCAGGGTGAAATCGGTCTCGTAGGGGATGGCAAAGATGATGCGTCCATCGGTGCCCTGAAAGAAGTAGCACTTGCCGTGATCGTAAAGCTTGCGCGTCACGATATGCGACCCGCGCACAAGGCGGACGCCTTCCTTTGAATTGAGCCGGGCCTTGGTCTGGATGATGTCCCCCACCCAGGGGCCACCGGCATTCACCAGCATCCGGGCCTGATGGGTGCGGGTTTCTCCTTTTTCGGTATTTTGCGTTTCGATGCGCCAGAGATCGCCTTCCCGGCTGGCCGACAGCACCTTGGTCCGCGTCAGGATCGTCGCACCGCGTGACTCGGCATCGCGCGCATTGAGCACGACGAGGCGGGAGTCCTCGACCCAGCAATCGGAGTATTCATAAGCCTTGGCAAAGCGATCCTGAAGCGGCGCGCCTTCCGGCGTGCCCGCAAGCGACAGGGTGGATGTGCCCGGAAGAATGTCCCTCCCCCCCAGAATGTCATACAGGAAAAGACCCAGTCGGATCAGCCAAGCCGGCCGGCGCCCCTTCATCCACGGCATCACACGGCTGAGCAGGCGCGAGGTCGGCGTTTCGCTTTCGAAGCGCATATCCGGATGATAGGGTAGAACAAAACGCATCGGCCAGCTGATATGCGGCATCGCCTTGAGCAGCACCTCGCGTTCGATCAGTGCCTCGCGAACAAGGCGGAACTCGAAATATTCGAGATAGCGCAACCCGCCATGAAAGAGCTTGGTCGAGGCCGAGGACGTTGCAGAGGCAAGGTCGTTCATCTCGGCGAGGGTGACGGACAGGCCGCGCCCGGCCGCATCGCGCGCGATGCCGCATCCGTTGATGCCGCCACCGATAATGAAGAGGTCCGTCGGTTCGCTCTGCTGGTCAACCATGCTGCACATCCTTTCCCGACCGGAGGAAACCCGGGCGCCTGTATGCGCCCTTGGACCCCGATCAGGCAAGGCGAATTTTTTCGTTTTTGTTCGCTTTTTGCCATGGCTCTGATTGCAAAGAACAATTGCCGCTAGGTTTTCGCGCCCCGGCCCCGCTATGATCGCGGAACCAACACCCAACCGATCCGACCTTTCGTGGAATCACGACGCGTCGGCCTCGCAGGACCGCTCAGAGGACCCCGGCTCCCATGTCCCACGCCTTTCGCCACCGTGAGATCCTCGACATTGCGCGCAAGGAGGGTCAGGTCACGGTCGAGGGACTTGCCCGGCATTTTGGCGTCACGCTGCAGACCATCCGGCGGGATCTTTCGGACCTTGCCGAGGACGGGCGTCTGGAACGGGTCCATGGCGGCGCGATGCTGCCGTCCAGCACGAGCAATATCGGGTACGAGCAGCGCCGCACGCTGAATGCGAAATCCAAGGCGGCGATGGCACGCGCCTGTGCCCAGCGCATCCCGAACAACATCTCGCTCTTTCTGAACATCGGCACCAGCACCGAAGCGGTGGCGCGCGAGTTGCGCAACCACCGCAACCTGCTCGTGATCACCAACAACATGAACGTCGCCAACATTCTGGCCGAAACGCAGGACTGCGAAGTGGTCGTGACCGGGGGCAACCTGCGCCGCGTCGATGGCGGTCTGGTGGGCAAGCTGGCAACCGACACCATCCTGCAGTTCAAGTTCGACCTTGCCGTCATCGGCTGTTCCGCGCTGGACCGGGATGGCGACCTTCTTGACTTTGACATCCAGGAGGTGGGCGTCAGTCAGGCGATCCTGCAGCAATCGCGCCGGACCTATCTGGTGGCGGACGCCTCCAAGCTCAAACGCAACGCGCCTGCGCGCATTGCGTCGCTGTCCGCGATCGGCACCATGTTCACCGACGCGCCGCTGCCCGGGGATCTGCCCGAGAAATGCGCCGCTTGGGATACCGAAGTGGTGGTTGCCCGGCCTTAAGCCCTGATCGGACGGGCCGCAGCCAGAAGGCCGTCGATGTCGAGATGCGCCTCCATATGCGCAGCAAGGTCGTTGAGCGTCCGGTCCACCGTGCGGGTGTAATCCGCCCCACCCGACGCATGCCCCATCTGGCGCAGGAAGGCCTGCCTGAACCCGCCATTGGCGAAGAGCCCGTGCAGGTAGGTCCCCATCACCCGCCCATTGCCGGACACCGCCCCATCGGGTGCATCACCAATCCGGGCGAAGGGTCGGGCACTGTCCGGGCCTATGGTCTGGCCGATATGGATCTCGTACCCGTCAAAGCCCGCTCCCGTCGGCACATGCACGGCATCCACGCGGGTCAGCGTCTTGCGCGGCTGCATCTCGGTTGTCACGTCCAGCAGCCCCAGCCCTTTCGTCGACCCCGCGTCCCCCTCCAACCCGTCGGGATCGTCGATGCGCGTGCCCAGCATCTGGTATCCGCCACAAATCCCCAGAACTCGGCCACCCCGCCGCAGATGCGCCTTAATGTCGATGTCCCAGCCCTGCGCGCGCAGGAAGGCCAGATCGGCGCGGGTGGATTTGGTGCCGGGCAGCACGATCAGATCGGCATCACCGGGCAGCGCCTGCCCGGGCGGCACCATGGTCAGGCGGATTTCCGGTTCGGCCTTGAGCGGATCGAGATCGTCGAAATTGGCGATCCGAGACAGCATCGGACAGGCGATGTGGAACCCCTGCCCGCCACTGGTCTCGGCCAGTTCCACGGCATCCTCGGCAGGCAACAGATGCGCCGCGTCGAACCACGGCAGGACGCCATATCCCGTCCAGCCGGTGTGGTCTTCGATGGCGCGGTAGCCGTCTTCGAACAGGGATACGTCCCCGCGAAACTTGTTCACCAGAAACCCGGCAACCTGCGCCACATCTTCGTCGGTCATCACCGCGCGTGTGCCGACGATCTGCGCGATCACCCCGCCCCGGTCGATGTCGCCGGCAACGATCACCGGCACATCCGCGGCACAGGCAAAACCCATATTGGCGATGTCACCGCGCCGCAGGTTGACCTCGGCCGGGCTGCCCGCGCCTTCGACAAGGATCAGATCGGCAGTCTTGGCAAGGGTGTGAAAGCTGTCCAGCACCACATCCAGCAACACGCCCCGATCCTCGCGAAAGCGGCGTGCCTCAAGCCAGCCGCGCACTTGGCCTTGCACGATGACCTGCGATCCCCGATCGCTTTCGGGCTTGAGAAGAACCGGATTCATATGCACCGACAGATCGCGCCCGCAGGCAATGGCCTGCAGCGCCTGCGCGCGGCCAATCTCGCCCCCATCGGCGGTCACGGCGGCGTTGTTCGACATGTTCTGCGGCTTGAACGGCGCCACGGACAACCCACGCAGATGCGCCGCGCGGCAGAGACCGGCCACCAGCATGGACTTGCCGACATTCGACCCGGTGCCCTGGATCATCAGCGCGCGCGGAGTGGTCGTGGTGGTCATGCGCAGCCCTCAAGCCTTCTGTGCTGCGCCCGCCTACTGTGTTCGCGGCGGCGTGTCGATGGGTCGGATCACATCCGCAGATCACGCAGAGAGCCGCGCATCTGCACGCTGCACTCCAGCTCAAGGGACACGCCCGCGCTGCGTTTTTCCACCATGTCGATCAGCGCCTCGGCCGCCCTGCGCCCCATGTCGCGATGCGGCACATGCACTGTGGTAATCTGCGGCGTGACGATCCGGGCAAGTTCGATGTCGTCGAACCCGGTGATCGAGACATCCTCGGGCACCGAAAGCCCAATCTCGCGCGCGCCGCGCAGCGCCCCGACGGCCAGAACGTCATTGCCGCACATGATCACGGTTGGTGGGGTTTCGGCCTGCATCAGGGTGCGCAGCGCCGCAGCCCCGTTGTCGATCTCGTAGGGGGTTTCGATCACGCGCAATGCGTCCGGATCAAGCCCCCCCTCGGCCAAAGCCTCGCGCAGCCCCGCCACACGCGCAGCCGCCCGGTCATTGCCATCGGTGATCCCCGAGACCATGGCAATGCGCCGGTGGCCGAAGGCGATGACCTGCCGCGCCAGCGCGCGCATGGCGCTGCGGTTGTCGAACCCCACGGTGGGCTGTGTGCCGTTGGGCCGGTAGACCCAGGACGCCAGCACCGGAATGGACCGGGCGCGGAGATAGTTGTAGATCGCCGGATCGCGGTCATGGCCGATGAGCAGCAACCCATCCGCCCCCCGCGCGACAAGGGCGCGGATCTGCTCTTCCTCGATCTGCGGCTGGTAGGCCGAGCTGGCGACAAGCAGGGTATACCCCCGCGTGTGCAGTTCCTCCTGGAAGGTCTGAAGCCCACGCGCAAAGATCGCGTTGTCCATGGTCGGGATGATCGCGCCGATGGTGAAGGTGCGCTTGGCCGCCATGACCCGCGCGCCGAAATTGGGCGTGTAGCCCAAGGCCTCGACTGCGGCCATGACCCGTGTCCGGGTCTGTTCGACCACCCGTTCGGGCGAATTCAGGCAGCGCGACACAGTCGCCGTCGACACGCCAGCCGCGCGGGCCACGTCGTCGAGGGTGGGCACGGTGCTCGCGTCCGCCATGGATCTCCTTTCCTGCGCTGAACGGCGTCGACTGCAGGCCAGACAAAGCCGAAAAACCGCTTTGCACAAGATGTAAGCGATTGCATGGCGCAAATGCAAGCGCTTACACTGACCCCAGAATCACACCCGCCGTCCGGTTTTCGAGTGGGGTCCCGCCGCATGTATACCGTCCTTGCGACGGCTCTGGTTGTTCTGCCAAGTGGCAGTCCACGGGCCGGGTCACGACGGGCGCGCAGAGACACCGACGCCGGACATAAACGAACAGGACACCCCGACGATGACACGAGACTACCTGAAAAAAGCGACCCTGACGGCGAAATCGGACGCGTCCGAAGTGCATGAAACGGTCAAGACCATCCTTGTCGACATCGAGGTGGGTGGCGACGCCAAGGCGATGGAGTACGCAAGGAAGTTCGACCAGTACGAGGGCAATGTCCTGCTGACGCCCGACGACATCGACGCGGCCTGCGCGCTGGTTCCGGAAAAGCTCAAGCGCGACATCCAGTTCTCGCATGACAACGTCAAACGCTTTGCCGAAGCGCAAAAGGCCACCGTGTCGGATGTCGAGGTGGAGATCGTGCCGGGCATGATCGCCGGTCAGAAGGCGATCCCGGTGGATGCGGCAGGTTGCTATGTGCCCGGTGGCCGTTACAGCCACATCGCGTCCGCCATCATGACCGTGACCACCGCCAAGGTCGCGGGCTGCCGCCACATCACCGCCTGTTCGCCGCCCCGCCCCGGTGTCGGCATCGCGCCCGCCATCGTCTACGCCGCGCATATCTGCGGTGCGGACAAGATCATGGCGATGGGCGGCGTGCAGGGTGTGGCTGCAATGACCTTTGGTCTGTTCGGTCTGCCAAAGGCCAACATCCTTGTCGGCCCCGGCAACCAGTTCGTTGCCGAAGCCAAGCGCATCCTGTTTGGCCGCGTCGGCATCGACATGATCGCGGGACCCACAGACAGTCTGATCCTGGCCGACAAGACCGCTGACGCGCATATCGTGGCAACCGACCTCGTGAGTCAGGCGGAACATGGCTACAACTCTCCCGTCTGGCTGGTGACGGATGACCGCGCGCTGGCGGAAAAGGTGATGGAGCTGGTCCCCGGCCTAATCGCCGACCTGCCGGAGGTGAACAGCCAGAACGCCGCCGCCGCATGGCGCGACTATGCCGAGGTGATCGTCTGCTCCGACCGCGAGGCGATGGCCGCCTGTTCCGACGAATACGCCCCCGAACACCTGACGGTGCAGGCCGAGGATCTGGATTGGTGGCTCAATCGCCTGACCTGCTACGGCTCGCTATTCCTTGGCGAGGAAACCACCGTGTCCTATGGCGACAAGGCGACCGGCACCAACCATGTGCTGCCAACTTCGGGTGCCGCCAGCTATACGGGCGGTCTGTCGGTGCACAAATACATGAAGATCGTCACCTGGCAGCGCGCCACCCGCGAAGGGTCGCGTGCCATTGCCGAAGCGACGGCCCGCATCTCCCGCCTCGAAGGCATGGAGGGCCATGCCCGCGCGGCGGATGTGCGTCTTGCCAAGTACTTCCCCGGCGTGAATTTCGACCTGACCGCCGATGGCTGATATGGACAGACTGTTCCACCTTGGCGGCAAGGTGGCCGTCGTCACCGGTGCCAGTTCCGGCCTCGGTCGGCGCGCAGCACTGGCACTAGGTGCGGCCGGCGCGATGGTGGTGGGTGTCGCGCGGCGGCAGGCCGAACTGGAGAGCCTGTGTCGGGAGATCGGCTTTGCGGCGGCCTATGTCGTGGGCGACGTGACCGACCGCGACGGCCTTCCCGCGCTTGTCGAAGCGATTTCGACGCCGTTCGGCCCACCCGACATCGTGGTGCACGCAGCCGGGATCAACACCCGTGAGGCGGCAGATGACGTTACAGCCGAGGGCTGGGACATGACCCTATCGCTGAACCTGTCAGCCCCGTTCTTCCTATCGCAGGCCTTGGTGCCCGCGATGAAGGCAAAAGGCTGGGGCCGGATCGTCAACTTCGCCTCGCTCCAAACCACGCGCGCCTTTCCGGGCGGCATCGCCTATGGCGCTACCAAAGGGGGGATCGCCCAACTGACCCGCGCCATGGCCGAGGCGTGGTCGCCGCACGGCATCACCGCCAATGCCATCGGTCCGGGGTTCTTTCCGACCGAACTTACGCAGGCGGTGTTTTCCGACCCCGACCGCGCGGCACGGAATGCGGCGCAGACCTGCATCGGGCGGAATGGCCGGATGGAGGATATCGACGGCCCGATCCTGTTCCTCTGCTCGGACGCATCGGCCTATGTCACGGGGCAGGTTCTCATGGTGGACGGAGGGTTTACCGCGAAATGAAGGCGCTGATGTACGAAGGTGTCGAAACGCTGGCCTATCGGGAGGTGCCCGACATCACGGCGCGCGAGGGGGAACACTTGATCCGGATCGCGGCGGTGGGGATCTGCGGGTCCGACATGCACGCCTATCTGGGTCACGATGCCCGCCGCCCCGCCCCGCTGATCCTTGGGCACGAGGCGGCAGGTGTGGTTCAGGGTGGGCCGATGGATAGCACCCGCGTGACAATCAATCCGCTTGTGACCTGCGGCACCTGCCCCGCCTGCACAAGCGCGCGGGAGAACCTTTGCCCCACGCGCCAGATCATCTCGATGGAGCCGCGACCGGGCGCCTTTGCGCAATACGTCTCGATGCCCGCGTCGAACCTTGTCACCGTGCCGGACGCGGTCCCTTTGGACAAAGCGGCACTGGCCGAACCCTTGGCCGTAAGCTGGCACACCGCCCGGCTGGCCCTGACGGCGCTGCATCCGTCGATGGAGCGCCGGGCGCTTGTGCTGGGTGGAGGTGCCATCGGGCTCGCGGCATCGCTCGCGCTCAAGGCGATGGGGGTTGAGGCCGTCACGATTGTCGAACCCAACCCGACACGCCGCGGCTTCCTGACCGACACCTGCGGAGAAACCGCCTTGGCCGACCCGGACGGGATGTATCCCCTGATCATCGACGCCGTGGGCTATGCCGCCACCCGCGCGGCGGCCTCGGCCCATGCGCAACCCGGGGGCGTCATCGGTCATGTGGGCCTTGGCGAGGACACAGGCGGTCTCGATGTGCGTCGCATGACGCTGCAGGAGATCACCTTCATCGGCACCTACACCTACACCGGGCAGGATTTCCGCGACACCGCTCAGGCGATTTTTGACGGACGGCTTGGCCCGCTTGACTGGTTCCAGACCCGCCCGCTGGCCGGCGGCGCGGCCGCCTTTCACGATCTGCACCACGGCGCGGTTGCCACACCGAAGATCATCCTTGATCCTTGGGCCTGACCCAACCCCGACAGGAGACCTGACATGTACAAGAAGATCCTCGTTCCCATGGCTCTGGACCACGGCATTTCGCCTCTGACCCTGCAGATCGCGCGGGTTCTGGCCTCGGACGGGGCCGAGATCACGGCCCTGCATGTCTACGAAGCGCCGCAGGGCACGGTCAGCGCCTATGTCGATGACGCGGTCATGAAGGCCGGGTTCGAGCGCGCCCGCGAACGTCTGCATGAAAAGCTGCAAGGTCTGGACGGCATCACCCCTGCCCTTGTCAAAGGACACTCGGCCCGCACGATCATCGACTATGCCGCGCAGCATGGCACCGACTGCATCGTCATCGGATCGCACAAACCGGGGCTGAGCGACTTCTTTCTCGGCTCCACCGCCGCACGGGTTGTGCGTCACGCGCCCTGCGCGGTGCATGTGCATCGCAACGGCGAGTGACCCAAGCCAGCGCCCGGCGGCGTCGGGCGTTTACTGAACGGAAATCGGTTTGGACTTTTCTTTGACCAGAGTCTCGTCCTTCTGAACGACCAAGGTCCGCGTCGGGAAAGGAATGTCGACCCCTGCCTTGTCCAGCGCCTCTTTCACCTTGCGCTTCATGTCGGCCTGATACTGGAAATAAACCGAGGCATCGCACCAGACGCGCACAAGGAAATCGACGCTGCTGCTGTTGAGGTTGTTGACCTGGATAAACGGCTCCGGCTCGTGATGCGACCGGGGGTCGGACATGATCGTGTCGCGGATCACCCGCTCGGCATCCGCAAGATTGGCGCCATAGCCCACACCGAACTCCCATTCCGCGCGGCGCGTCTTGTAGCCGGAGTAATTCTTGATTGTGTTGCCCCAGACCTCGGAATTCGGAACCACAACCTTCACGTTCCCGATATCCGCGATCTCGGTATAGTTCAGGGTGATCTCCTTGACCGTACCGACCACATCGTTGACCTGCACGAAATCGCCGTTCTTCAAAGGCCGGAACAGGATCAGCATCACCCCCGCCGCGACGTTCGACAGCGTGCCCTGCAGGGCAAGACCAATCGCCAGACCGGCCGCACCGATGACCGCAACAACCGAGGTCGTCCGAACGCCGAAGGTGTTGAGCACAAACAGCGCCGTAAAGGCGAGGATCGTATATCGCGCGATATTGCCGAAGAACACGAAGAGCGTATCGTCAAGGCTCGCATGCATCGACCCGATCCGGGTGATCCGGCGGCTGAGGACGCTGGAGATGGTGAAGCCGATGACAAGGATCAGTGTTGCCGCAATGGCATTGCCCAGCAATGACAGCATCGCCTCGAGCGTCAGAAGGTCGGCAAAGGACCGGCCATTGTAGATCTCCATCGTGAAAATGGCGGCGATCTGGTCCCAGACGCTGGTGGCGACAGCTTCAACTTCTTCCATGCGGATCAGTCCTCATCTTGCATGCGTTTTGCGCGGCTCGCGGCCACGGTTGACTGATGCAACGCGAAACCGCCGATCCGGTTCCCGGGGTTCTGCGAAATACTTGAACTTGACCATCCGTTAAAAAAACAGCCCAAGGCGAACCCCGGGCCGTTCTTTCAAAAGTCCGTCGTGTCAGGCCGCCTCGGGGGCCTCTTTCGCTCCGGTCATGAACGCCACCGCATCGGACATGGTGTAGTCCTTGGGGTCGATCACGCAGAGCCGTTTGCCCAGACGGTGCACATGGATGCGGTCGGCCACTTCGAACACGTGCGGCATGTTGTGACTGATCAGGATGATCGGAATGCCACGCGATTTCACGTCCTGGATCAGTTCCAGCACCTTGCGGCTTTCCTTCACGCCCAGCGCCGCTGTCGGCTCGTCAAGGATGATGACTTTCGATCCGAAGGCTGCCGCGCGGGCGACGGCCACCCCCTGACGCTGACCGCCCGACAGGGTTTCCACCGCCTGATTGATGTTCTGGATGGTCATCAGCCCCAGATCCGACAGCTTGTCCCGCGCCATCTTTTCCATCGCCGGACGGTCGAGCTGGCGCAGCCACTTGCCCCGCCAGCCGGGTTTGCGGATTTCCCGGCCCATGAACATATTGTCGGCAATCGACAGGGCGGGCGACATGGCGAGTGTCTGGTAGACGGTTTCGATCCCCGCTTCCCGTGCCTCGATGGGAGAGGAAAAGCGCACCTCCTTGCCTTCGAGCGTCACGGTGCCTTCGTCCGGGATCACCGCGCCCGAGATCGCCTTGATGAGCGAGCTTTTCCCGGCCCCGTTGTCTCCGATCACCGCGAGGATTTCCCCCGGCATCAGATCGAAGTCGCAATTGTCCAGAGCAGTCACACGTCCGTAGCGTTTGACGAGGCCACGGCCTTTCAAAATCGGTTCCATCAGGCTGCCACCTTTCTGATCCACTGGTCCACGGCCACGGCGGCGATGATGAGCACACCGATCAAGAGGAAGGTCCATTGCGCATCCGCTCCGGCCAGACGCAGGCCCAGCGTGAACACACCCACGATCAGCGCACCGAAGAAGGTGCCGAGGATCGACCCGCGCCCCCCGAAAAGCGAGATGCCTCCAATCACCACGGCGGTGATGCTTTCGATGTTGAGAAGCTGACCCGAGGTTGGCGACACCGACCCGATGCGCCCGATCAGGGCCCAGCCGGCGAAGGCGCAGATCAGACCGGCCAGAGCATAGACGGAAATCAGCGTTGCCTTGACGTTGACGCCCGCCAGTTCCGCCGCCTCGGGATCGTCACCCACCGCATAGACATGGCGGCCCCATGCGGTGTGACGCAGGACGAAGGCCAGCACGAGCACGAGCAGCACCATGAACACAACGCCCAGCGTAAAGACGGCACCGCCCACTTCGAACTTGGCGCCCATGATCTGCAGAAGCGGTGCCTGCTCCGCGATCTCCTGCGAGCGGATGGTTTCGTTCTGCGAGTACAGGAAGTTTGCCGCCAGCACGATCTGCCACATGCCCAGCGTCACGATGAACGGCGGCAGTTTCATCTGCGCCACCAGCCAGCCGTTCAGCGCCCCGATGGCGGTGCCCAGTGCCAGCCCGCAGACAACGGCGATGCCCGGCGGCAGGCCGTAGCGGAAGGCGAACTGCCCCATCACCACCGAAGAGATCACCGCGATGGCCCCGACGCTCAGGTCGATGCCCTTGGTCAGGATCACCAGCGATTGTGCGGCAGCGACGATGCCGACGATCTGCACCTGCTGCAGGATCAGCGTCAGCGCGAAGGGCGAAAAGAACCGTGTCCCCAGCAGAAGGCCGAAAATGATGATCGCCGAGACAAGCACGATCAGCGGCACCAGCGCCGGGGTCGTGTGCAGGGCGTGGTGGAACCGGTCGATCAGGCTTTTGTCGCGCCCGCCAAAGGACGCGATTTCAGCGCTCGCCTTGCCGACAACCGATTCATAATTGTCTGATGATGGCATTGAATCCTCCCTCACGAAGAAACGGGTCGTTCTTGTGAAAAGGGCGGGTCGGTACCCGCCCTTTCCCTGACTGTTCATTCAGATGGGTTCAGGATCAACCCCAGCAGAGGTTGGTGCCTTCGGTGGTGTCGATGGACTCGACCCCGTCGACCGGCTTGTCGGTCACAAGCGCCACGCCGGTGTCGAAGAAGTCCTTGCCTTCGGTGGCCGACGGCTTCGTGCCGTCCGCGGCCCATGCGGCAATCGCCTCGATGCCCTTGGAGGCCATCAGCAGCGGGTACTGCTGCGAGGTTGCGCCGATCACGCCGTCCTTGACGTTCTGGATGCCGGGGCAGCCACCGTCGACCGACACGATCAGCACGTCGTTTTCACGGCCAATCGCCTTGAGCGCCTCATAGGCACCGGCAGCGGCGGGTTCGTTGATGGTGTGCACGACGTTGATCATCGGGTCTTTCGCCAGCAGGTTCTCCATCGCGCGGCGGCCGCCCTCTTCGTTGCCGTCGGTTACGTCGGAGCCCACGATGCGCGGGTCGGTTTCGTCGCCGATCACGTTCGGGTCAGCCAGATCGATGCCGAAGCCCTGCAGGAAGCCCTGGTTGCGCAGCACGTCCACGGTCGGCTGGCTGACGTTCAGGTCGAGCGTTGCGATCTTGGCATTTGCCGCATCGTCCCCCAGAGCGGCGCGCGCCCACTGACCGATAAGCTGACCGGCAAGGAAGTTGTCGGTGGCAAAGGTCATGTCCGCGGCGTCGATCGGATCAAGCGGGGTGTCGAGCGCGATCACGAGGATGCCCGCATCCCGTGCCTGCTGCACGGCAGGGACGATGGACGAGGTGTCGGACGCGGTGAGCAGGATGCCCTTGGCGCCATTGGCGATGCAAGTCTCGATGGCTGCGACCTGTGTTTCGTGGTCGCCGTCGATCTTGCCGGCATAGCTGTTGAGCGTGATGCCCAGCTCTTCCGCCTTGGCGGTGGCACCTTCGCGCATCTTCACGAAGAACGGGTTGGTGTCCGTCTTGGTGATGAGGCAGGCGCTCACGCCGTGACCGGCAGCAAAGGCCGCGCCGGACATGGAGGCCAGTGCAATGGCCGAGCTCAGCAGTAGTTTCTTCATGGTTTCCTCCCAGAAATCGTCAGTTTTGCAATCGCGCGGACCGTGACCAGACCGCCCTCCCCTGCCTGCATGGATTGCTGCAGGTTGGCGATGAAAAGGCCAGATTCTATTTGGCCTGTCAATAAATAAATAAACTTTATTTATTAAATGGCCTCTGCCATGATTGCCTGTGCGTGGAGGAGGAGTAAGGTCGCGGTCATGGACGGCGGAAAGATCAGGGGAGCAAGTGGTGGCGTAAACCAGAGCGGTGTACGCAACCATAACGAACGCTTGCTGCTTTCGATGCTTCAGCGCCGGGGCGGTATGGCCGGGATCGACCTTGCGCGCCTGACCGGATTGTCGCCGCAGACCGTGTCCGTGATCTTTCGCAAGCTGGAACAGGACGGGTTCCTGCGCCGGGGTGATCCGGTGCGCGGAAAGGTGGGCAAACCGTCCATCCCGATGGAACTGTCGCCCGATGGCGTGCTGTCCCTGGGCCTCAAGATCGGGCGGCGCAGCGCCGAGCTTCTGCTGCTCGACTTCACCGGCAACGTGCGCGCGCAGGTCAGCACCGGCTATCCCTACCCCCTGCCCGACGAGGTGTTCACCTTTCTCGAAGAGGGCATGGCATCGCTGCTTGCGGACCTGTCGGAAGACGCGCTGGACCGGGTCTGCGGCATCGGCATCGCCGCACCGTTCGAGTTGTGGAAATGGAACGACCTGATCGGTGCACCGTCACAGCGGTTCAAATCGTGGAAGGATCTGGATTTCGCGGAACAGGTGGCGCGCTTCACGGACCTGCCGGTCTTTGTGGTGAACGACGCCACTGCGGCCTGTCGTGCCGAACACCTCTACGGGCGCACGCACGACTTCCGCGACTGGGCGTATTTCTTCATCGGCTCTTTTGTCGGCGGCGGCGTTGTCGTCAATGACACCGTGTTCGAGGGAAATCAGGGGAATGCCGGGGCGCTCGGGTCCCTGCGCAGCACGGGGCCTTTGGGGGAAAGCCAGCAATTGATCGACGTGGCGTCGATCCATCTGCTCGAGGGGCGGCTGGTTCAGGCCGGGATCGACCCCCGTGTGCTCTGGCATCAACCACAGGACTGGACCGATCTCAGCCGCTATGTGGAACCCTGGATCGGGGAAACCGCGCAGGAGCTGGCCAAGGCGTCCCTGTCGGTCTGCGCCGTGATCGACTTCGAGGCGGTGCTGATTGATGGCGCTTTCCCTGCGGCAGTTCGGATCGAACTGGTGGAACGGGTGCGGCGGTATCTGGCCAATCAGGACACGCGCGGCCTGATCCCGCCGTTGATCGAACCGGGCAGCGTGGGCGGCAATGCGCGGGCCATTGGTGCAGCCAGCAGTCCGATCTTCACGCAGTTCCTGCTCAACACAAATGCGGGGTTGGCGGCTTTTTGACCATTTGGTCAAAAAAGCCCTTTGTCGATCAGCGCGCGTTCAAGACCCGGTGGCGGGTCGATGGCGAAGGTGTCCTGCAGGCAGGCGATCAGGTCGCTGGGGGTTTGCAAAACCTCGGCCTCGGGTGCCCTGCCCTTTGCAAATCTGCGAAACGTTCCGCCCTCAAGCACCAACCGCGTGTCGTCGATATGGCGGGTGACGATCAGGGAGCGGGTGAAGAGCGATCCCGGCAAGGTCGCCGCCAGCCAGTTGCCGACCTGAACGTCCGACATCGTGGTCACTTCGTCGGTAAAGGCATAGAGATCCCGCCAGTTGCCCTCTGCCACCTGCCGGGACAGGACGGTGCCCAGAGCCTGCCGCGCTTCGGTGCGAAGGTTCTCAGTTTCGGAGCCCAGCAGATGCGGTCCGGTCGGCCCCGGACCGCCAAACCCCACATCGACCAGATACTCGCGGCCCTCCAACGTGACGAGGCAGAGGCAATGGCTGCGCGGGCCGGGTACGTCCCGCTGCCACAGCACCCGCGCCATGCGCAGACGGGCGTCGAAGCCCAAGGCGCGAAGTCCCGCACAAAGGAGCGGGTTCAACTCGACGCAATACCCGCCGCGGCGCTGGTGCAGGATCTTCGCCGTCAGCGCATCCGAGTCGAGCTCGGGGACGTCGCCGCAGAAAACGGTCAGGTTCTCGAACGGGATACGGTCGAGATGCGCGCGGGTGATCGTGGTCAGGCTGTCCAGCGTCACCGGAAGATCCGAGGGCAATCCCAGACGGGACAGCCATGCATCGCGCATATCGTTGGACGCGGGCTCCACCGACGCGGTCAGCTTTCGACCGGGGGGGTGCCGTGGGTGTGGAAGGTCTCGATCGTCTTGAGCCCCCAGGCCTGTCCCTTCTTGCGTTCATCCTCGGTCCAGGTGACGGTTTCCCAATCCGGCTGCAGGATCAGCCGCGCGCCGGCATTGGCCAGTTCCACCCGGTTGCCCGCCGGTTCCCAGACATAGAGGAAGAACGTCCCCTGAATGGCGTGTTTGTGCGGGCCGGTTTCGATATGGACGCCGTTCTCCAGAAAGATGTCAGCCGCGCGCAGGATGTCTTCTCGCTGGTCGGTGGCGTAGGTCACATGGTGCAACCGGTTGCTGCCGCGCCCGTGCTCTTCGGTGCAGGCCAGATCGTAGGTCTTGTTGTTGATGGTGAACCAGCACCCGCCAAGACGCCCGTTGTTCAGACGGATCTGTTCGGTCACGCGGCTTCCCAGACAGGTCTGCATGAAGTCGCGGAACTGGGTCACGTCCTCGGCCAACAGGTTCAGGTGATCGAGCCTGCGCGGAGACACACCCTGTGCGTGAAATCGGCTCGACATGTTCTTGAGTGCGGGCTTGTCGTTCTCGGGCGGGTCGTACTTCACCGTGTCCCAGTAAAGCTCGAACACATGGCCGAACGGGTCCTCGAACCTGAATGCCCGCCCATGGCCCAGATCGCCCTCGACCCAGCCATGAATCTTGTAACCCGACGCCTCGATCACCTTGACCCGTCGTTCCAGCGCCGCCTCGGAGGACACGCGGTAGCCGATATGGGCGACCCCTGTCGTGTCGGATTTGGTGAGCTTGAGTGTATGGAATTCGTAATCGTCCCACGCGCGCAGATAGGCGCTGTCGCCGTCGAGCGCCGACAGTTTCAACCCATACACCCGCGTGAAGAAATCGAGACTCTCGTCAAACCTGTTTGTCAGGACCTCCACATGGCCGAGATGGGCAACGTCAAAGCAGGGTTCGGTCATAAGCGCCTCAATTGAACATGGTGTTTGGCAGGACGAGCGAGATTTGCGGGAAGGCCACGAGGATCGCGAGCGTGAGCAACATCATGACCCAGAAAGGCACGACACCCACGAAGATCCGCCCCAGCGACACGCCCGGGGCCACGGATTTCACGATAAAGACGTTCAGACCGACGGGGGGTGAGATCAGACCCATCTCCAATGCCAGCACGACCAGAACACCGAACCAGATCGGGTCGATGCCAAGGTCGAGCACGATGGGAAAGAAGATCGGCAGGGTCAGGACCAGCATGGCGAACCCTTCGAGAAAACAGCCCAGAACGATGTAGATGGCGAGGATCAGAAGCAGACTGCCCATTGGCCCCAGATCAAGTGCGACGAAGGCCCGTGCCACGAGGTCTGTCATATGGCTGAGGGCGAGGAACGGGTTGATCATATGCGCGGCGATCAGGATCAGCATGACCGTCGCGGTCGTGACCACGCTGTCCTTGGCCGCCGCCCAGAGCATCGACAGGCGCAGTTTGCGGGTCACAAAGCCGATCATGATGACGGCACCCGCCCCGACGGCGGCCGCCTCGACCGGAGAGAAAAACCCGCCATACATGCCGCCGATGGTGATGAAGATCACCAGCACGATCGGGCCAGCCCCTCCGACAGCCCGGATTTTCTCGGCCAGCGACGTCGCCGGACCCGCCGGACCGAAATCCGGGCGGACCATGCAGATCAGCGTGATTGCCAGAACGAACATCGTCAGCAACAGCAGCCCCGGAAGCACGCCTGCCAGAAACAGACGTCCGATGGATTGCTCGGTCAGGATGGCGTAGATCACGAACCCGGTGGAGGGTGGGATCAGGATACCGAGCGTCCCGCCCGCTGCGACCACGCCTGTGGACAGGCGATCGTCATATTTGAAGCGGTCCATCTCGGACAATGCCACCTTGCCCATGGTCAGGGCCGAGGCCACGGACGATCCCGACAACGCGGCGAACCCGCCACAGCCGATCACCGTGGCCGAGGCGAGACCACCCCGGATAGATCCGATCACGGCATAGGCGGCGTCGAAGAGCTGACGGCTCATGCCGGTATGCGAGGCCACGTTGCCCATCAGGATGAAAAGCGGGATCACGACGAGTTCAGGCGAAGATGCCAGAGTGAACGCCTCGGATGCCAAGAGCGAGGTTGCGGCGTTGAGCCCGTTGAGTGCCCAGATACCCAGAAATCCGATCACGAACATGGCAAAGGCCACCGGCACCCGCAGCGCCAGCAGCGCGAACAGGGCGAGCATGCCCAGAACACCCGTCGCGGCGGCGCTCATGATGCGGTCTCCTTGCGGATGTCGCGGCCGGTGATCGCCAGTTCCAGCGCGCGCAGGGCAAGGCCAAGCGACGCGATGCACAGAAAGACGATGGCCGCCCATTGGAACCAGGCTTTGGGCAGATAAAGGAGGTTGGTCGACAGGTTGAGCATAACGGACAGCTTTGCGCTGTCCCATGTGGCCCAGGCCAGTGTTGCGAAGATCACCGCGCCCATGAGCGCCACACAGATGTCGATCGCGCGGTTCATGGCATCTGGGAAATACCGTTCGAAGAGATCGACCGAGATGTGCCCGCCCAACCGGTCACACAGAGCCATCGGCGCAAAGACAAGGATGACCGTGGCCATGGTGGTGATGTCCTGACCGCCGTAGAGCGGACTGCCAAAGGCGCGGCCGATCACATCGACCAGGATCACGCCGACCACCAGCATCAGCGCGGTTGCGCCGATGGACGCGGACAGGCCGATCAGCCTGTCCGCAAGGATGCGAATCTGACGCACCGCTCAGTTCTGCATCGCGGCCAGCGCCGCATCGCCACCCACGCTGGCCACGTAATCGGCCACGACGTTCGACACGGCATCCTGGAAGGCCTGCGCCTCGTCCGCCGTCAGATCGACAAAGGTATTGGCCGCATCGCCGCGTGCCGCCTCGAGCGCCGCGTCGGCGGTGGCGTTCCAGGCGGTTTCGGCATTGTTGCCCAGCCCGCAGCCGCGCACTTCGTCCAGCGCCGCCTTGGCCTCGTCCGACAGTGCGTCGTAGGCGCCCTGCCCCATCACGGCGAAAAAGGCCAAGCGGCCAAGCGGTGCGCCCAGCGTGAAGGCATCGGCCACTTCATCCAGCTTGAAGTCGCTGAGCGTGGAGGCTCCGGTGAAGACGCCGTCGATCAGTCCGGTCTGAAGCGAGTTGTAGACCTGATTGATCGGCATCTGGACCGGGGTCGCGCCAAGCGCTTCGGCCACCTTGCCCGCGGTTGCACCCGCGACGCGGATCTTGAGGCCAGCCAGATCGGCGGGCGTGCGGACAACCTTGTCCTTCATGATCATGATGTTGGGCTCGGACGTCCAGAGCGCCACGGGAACGGTGCCCGGAAACTCGCCCGAGATCTCGTCCATCGCATCGCAGAGCGCGTCAGCGCCGGTTTTGCCCTCGGGCACGACCCCCGGCAGTTCGACGATCATCGTCTTTTCGAACTGCTGCGAGGTGTAGCCCGGCAGGCCCCAGGTCATGTCGGCCACACCCTGCACGGCGCGGACATATTGTTCGACCGGGCCTGCGCCCAGCTCACCGCCGTGATAGCCGCGCACGGTCAGGCTGCCCCCCGTGGCCGCCGACAGATCGGCGTTCAGCTTTTCGATCACGCTGGCGTTGACCGTGTGGAACGGTGGCGTGAAATTGGCGAATTTCAGTTCCTGTGCCGCCAGAGGTGCGGCCGCAGCAAGGGCCAGAGCAGCCCCCATGAAGGTCGTTCTGAGTGTCATGGTCTTTCCTCCCGTGAACGGTCCGACCCTGTCGAACCAGATGTGACGCGGGACGCCCCTTCTGCGTGGGCGTCCCGCGAATGTCGTGCCGGTCAGACTGCCTTGGTCCGCCAGCTGTTCTCAGCATAGCTCGACCGCGCCTCATTGGAATACGGTGTCGGCGACACGCGAACGCGGATTTCGGCCTGTTTGTGCTGCTCGGTCGATGTTTTCGCGGTGTCGTCGGATTCGCCCCAGCGCAGCGTCAGGACATCGCCCACCTCGACGCTCTGGTCGACCACGCCCAGAGACAGCACGCAGCGTTCGTTGTAGCTGTAGCCGTTGAACATGCTCATGCCGACCATCTTGTCACCATGCATGATCATGTCGGCCGAGCTTGACGCGTAGTTCGGCTGCGGGAAGTCGATCCACTTGTAGGGAATGCCGTCCTCGAAGGCCGAGGCGATGACCTTGAGCACGTCTTCCTTGTTCCATTCGAAGGTGACTTTCTTGCGGTTGGTGCCGCTCTCTTTCATCTTGAGAAGCGCCTCCTTGCCGATGAAGTCGTCCTTCTTCCAGCCGATGTAGAAGTCGTAACCCAGTTCGAACGGGTTGACGTAGTAGTCTTCGATGTTGTCGCTGATGAAGCTGCCGCCGATGGCGCCCGCCGCTTCGTACATGTCGGTGCCCAGCCAGTCGCGGTAATCGGCCAGCATGCCGTCGCCGGTGTAGATGCCCGGCAGAGGCGACGGGATCCAGCCCGACTCGAGCGTGTTGGTCGAATAGGCGCGGCTGCCGCACTGCACCAGATCGACACCTGCATCGCGCGCGGCCTGCAGGATGGTCGAGTGGATGTAGTGCTTGTCCTCATACGGCCCCCACACTTCGAGACCGGGCGCACCGGACATGCCGTGACGCAGCGCCTGCACCTTCTTGGAGCCGATATTGATCCAGTCGACATGGAAGAACTTGATGTCCGGGATCGGGCCGCCGTTCATTTTTTCGAAGATCTTCGGCGCATCCGGGCCCTGGATCTGGTAGCGGTAATGGGTGCGCAGAACGCGCTCGCCTTCGGGGCGCGAGGTCGAGCGGGGATCGTGCTTGATCCGCACGTTCCATTTGCCCCAGGCGGCGGCGAACATCAGCCAGTTGGAGGTGGGCGCGCGGCCCACGAGGATGAACTTGTCCTGACGTTCGCGGAAGATGATGTGGTCGCCGATCACATGGCCGTTCGGCGTGACGGGGACGTAATGCTTGGCGCGGTTCAGGTCGAAATTGTGGAAGGCGTTGATGCCGTGATGGGCAAGGAATTCCTCGGCCTGCGGGCCTTCGACGATCAACTCGTCCATGTGGTGCGACTGGTCGAACAGGACGGCGGTCTTGCGCCAGGCTTCCTGTTCGACACGCCAGTTGCGGAATTCCGGGGTCACGACCGGGTAGACATACATCCCGATCTGGGAATTCCGAAGCATTTCAACGGGATTTCCCCATTCCTTCATCTTGTCGGACAAGCTGGGCATAGATGTGATCTCCTCCTGAGAATCTTAGTCTGCGGAAAGTAGCGACAGGCCCGGCACGCGCGTGGCGACGGCCGGACCGGCATTGGCGAGGTAATCGAGATTGCGCCGGGCTAGGCGGGCGTGTTCCCGGGCAAGATGTTCGGCCCGTGCGCCTTCGCGGGCGCGGATCGCTTCGAGAATGGCGCGGTGCTGGTGCTGGGCGCGCAGCAAGGAGGCGCTGAAATCCGGGATCAGTTCCTGCTCGCGCAGAAAGGCACTGGGCGAAGCCAGCGGCAGACGGCTGACCCGGTCGGCCTCGCGCTGGATCAGCTGGCTGCCGGCGAGGCGCGCAAGAATCCGATGAAACTCTGCATTCTCAAGGATATAGGCATCAAAGTCGATGTGGTCGGCCCGGTCGAGCGCGCGGTCGATCCGGTCGAGGACAAGCTGGGCTTCGGCCAGCGACTCGGGCTCGGGCCCCCGTTCGGCGGCAAGGCGTGCCGCCGTCCCCTCGATCACGCCGCGCAGTTCGATTGCGTCGTTGATGTCATCCAGTGTGAAGCGCGCCGCCCGGCAGCCGCCGGTTTCGATCCGTTCAAGCAGGCCTTCGGCGACAAGGCGGTCCATTGCCTGACGCAAGGGCGTGCGCGACAGGCCCAGTCTCTCGGCCAATGCGACTTCGGACAGGCGCGCGCTTCCGGCGAATTCGCCGCTCATCACAAGCGAGCGAAGGCCCAGCAGCGCCTTGTCGAACTGCGTCATGCGATCGGACATGCACCCCCCTCAGAGCGCCCGCCGCTCTCCCCTGCGGCGTTCTGGCACTTGTGGTAAGTTGTATACAGAAACCTGTCAATCCGGGAAATATTGCGCTCAAGGCAAAAGTTTTTTGCAATCCTGTATACAGAATGCCCTTACGGCCAATCAAAGGGACGTGCCGGATCAGAGACGCCCTGCTCTTGTCCGCGCAGGAACGCAGCCCGATAGGCGCCCGGCGGCTGGCTGAAATGACGTCCGAAGAACCGGCTGAACTGGGCGGCGGACCCAAAGCCTAGCTCGCTTGCGATCTCGTTGATCGAATGGCCCGATGTCTCGAGCAAGAGCTGCGATTCGATCATCACGCGGCGGTCGATGATGTCCTTGGGACTAAGCCCGCGCACGCGCCGACAGATGTCTCCAAGACGGTCACGGGTCACGCCCAGCGCCTCGGCATACAGGGACACGGTCCAACGGTCGCGGAAATGTCGCTCGACCAACGTGCTGAACCGGGTGAAGGCGCGGTGCGATGGACTGGCACCGCGCGGCCCGTCTGAATGGGTCGGCGCCGCGCGCAGAAGCTCGATCAGGATCACCCGCAGATACGCCTCGACCACCACATGCGCTGCGATGGCGTCATCCTCAAGCTCGCGACGGATGCCGGCAAACGCAGTGCGGAGTGCGGCGCGCTGTTCCGACGAGCGGGACAGGCGCACGGTCAGCTTGTGATCCGCCACATCGCGCAGATCCCGCGCTTCGGGCAGGTGCCCGATGGTGTTGCCCAAGGCGCTTGCACTGAGCAGCACATAGGTCCCCACCGCGCCCGCATCGAACCGCAGGCGCGAGGTCTCGGTCCAGGGACGCCATGCCAGCACCGGCGCCTCGATCCGCACCTCTTCGCCGGTCAGGACCGCGCCTCCTTCCTCGAGCAGCACGGCACACCAGGATGGTCCGCGCAGGCTTTCTGCCAGCCCGACGATCCGGCTGCGCAGATCGCCGGTGAGGGCACCGGCGCGTACGGCCGCGGATTCATGAAACTTCAGGTCCGGCATACAGATTCCCACGAAATGATAAGTTATTACCACAGGATATCATTTACTCGGCGCTGAACCGAGCAATTTTAGAAGAAGCTGTGGGGAGACAGCCACCGTGAGTGTGCCTGGGGAGGAGCACTTGTACGAAACCCGCTTGATCATAGCCGGGCGCCATGTTGCGCCGGATCCGGTGGTCGCCTTCGAGCGACGTGACCCGGTTTCGGATGCCGTCGTGACCCGTGCCGCAGCGGCGCGCGCCGGTGATGCCCGTGCCGCTGCGGTCGCCGCTGCCAGTGCGTTTGCCGATTGGGCGGCAACACCGGTGCGCGAGCGGATCGGTCTTCTGACGGCAGCCGCAGACGCCCTCGTGTCCCGCGCGAATGAGGTGGTCGAGATCGCCTGCGCCGAGGTGGGATCGGCTCCGGACTGGGTGCGCTTCAACACCGGGCTGGCGGCGGCGATGCTGCGGCAGACCGCCGATCTTGCCGAGCTTCTGGACGGGACGGAAACGCCCCTGCCCGGCCACATCCTGCGGCGCAGACCGGCGGGCGTCGTGCTGGGCATCGCGCCGTGGAATGCAGCGGTGACACTCGCCACCCGGGCGGTCGCAGCACCTTTGGCCTGCGGTAACACAGTGGTTCTCAAGGGGTCCGAGCTGTGCCCAAAGACCCATGAATGGGTGGCCGAAACCATCTGTGGTGCCGGGCTGCCGGATGGTGTGCTCAACTACATCACCAATGCGCCTGACCATGCCGAAGAGGTGGTGGACGCGCTGATCGCGCATCCGGCCGTGCGGCGCGTGAATTTCACCGGATCGACCCGGGTCGGCCGCGAGATCGCGACACTGGCCGCCCAGCATCTCAAACCCTGCCTGCTCGAGCTTTCGGGCAAGGGCACTGCGGTTGTTCTGGCCGATGCCGATCTTGACCATGCCGCCGCCGCCATTGCGCATGGCAGCTTTTTCAATCAGGGCCAGATTTGCATGTCGACCGAACGGGTCATCGTCGAGGCCTCGGTCGCCGATGCGCTGGTCTCGCGTCTGGCGCGGGAGGCCGAAGCGTTGCGCTTTGCCCCCGGCAACCCCAGCCCGCTGGGCGCGCTGATCGGTCCATCGGCAGCGGTGCGCATCCGCGCGATGATCGATGAGGCGGTGTCCAAGGGTGCGGTTCTGGTCACGGGGGGCGAGCTTTCGGGTGGTGGCCTGCAGCCCGCCGTGCTCGACCGCGTGGCACCGGGGATGATGCTCTATGATCAGGAAGCGTTTGGTCCTGTCACCGGTGTGATCCGCGTGGCCGATGCCGAAGAGGCGCTGGCCATCGCCAATGACACGGAGTTCGGGCTCGTAGCCTCGGTGTTCAGCCGCGACACGGACGCTGCACGCGACATGCTCTGCCAGATCGAAACCGGCATAGGCCATGTCAACGGATCGACCGTCTACGACGACCCGCGCCTGCCCTTCGGCGGCGTCAAGGCGTCCGGATACGGGCGGTTCGGCGGGCGCGATGCGGTGGCGGAATTCACCGAATGTCAATGGATGGCCATTCACGACCAGCCCTCCTCCGGGGGCAGAACCAACAATCAATAAGGGAGGACGACACATGAAACGCAGACACCTTTTCGGACTGGCCGCAGCGTTGAGCCTGGCCACAGCCCTGTCCGGCCCGCTGGCCGCGCAGGAAACGCTCAAGATCGGCGCGGTTGGCCCCAAGACCGGCCCGCTGGCCGGGGGCGGCGCGGTCACGTTCTGGCCGAACGTGCAACTCTGGGCCAATGACGTGAACGCGGGCGGCGGCATCGACGTCGGTGGCACGAAGATGATGGTCGAGATCATCGAATATGATGACCAGACCAATCCCGGCGAGACCATCAAGGCGGTGCAGCGTCTGGCGACGCAGGACGAGGCGGACTTCATTCTTGCGCCCTACGGCACAGGCCTGAACATCGCCGCTGCTCCGATCTTTGAACGCTACGGCTATCCGATGATCACGCACACGGCGATTTCCGACCAGATCGAAGACCTGTCGGGCAAATTCCCGAACATGTACTTCCTGCTGGGGGGTGCGACCGGTCTGTCGGGCGGCGTTGTCGAGGTCCTGACCCAGATGCGGGACGCGGGCGAAATCGGCAGCAATGTCGCAATGGTCAACGTCGCCGACGCCTTCGGCATCGAACTGGCAGAAGCCGCGCGTCCGCAATTCGAGGCCGCCGGGTTCGAGATCGTGTACGACTCGTCCTATCCGCTGGGCACGCAGGACCTGTCGCCGGTCATCAACGGGGCCAGGGATGCCAATCCGGATGCCTTCATCGCCTGGTCCTATCCGCCGGACACATTCGGTCTGACCGAGCAGGCGCAGATCGCAGGCCTTGCGCCCAAGGCGTTCTACACCGCCGTGGCGACGTCCTTCCCATCCTATCAGGCGCGGTTCGGTGCGGCGGCGGAAGGCGTTCTGGGCGCGGGCGGCGTCTTTGCCGATGGTGACGCGTTCAAGGATTACGCAGCGCGCCATGAAGCGGTGACAGGGGCGAAACCCGACTTCTGGGCATCGGCTGCGGTCTATGCGTCGTTCCAGATCCTGCAGCAGGCCATCGAAGGGGCCGGTACGACCGACCGCGCGGCGGTGGCCGAGTATATCGCCAACAACGATTTCGACACGATTGTCGGCCCGATCACCTGGGACGAGAACAACTCGAACGCGCGCTACTGGACCGTGGGCCAGTGGCAGGGCGGCGTCTTCAAGGGCGTGGCCTCGACCGGGCGCGAAGGGGCCGTTGCCGCACAGCCGAAGACCGGCTGGGAGTGATCCCGAGATGGCCCCGGCATCCCCGGGGCCATCCCGAACAACACCGGAGACCACATGGACATTCTGATCACAGGACTGTTGCTGGGCGGAACCTACGCGCTGATCGCGATGGGGCTGAACCTGCAATACGGCATGGCAAGGATCATGAACCTCGCCAATGGGGAATTCCTTGTGGCCGGCGGGTTCGCCGCCTTCTGGTTCTACACCGCGGGACAGGTCAGCCCGCTTCTGACGATCTTCATCGTGGCACCTCTGGCGTTTCTGCTGAACTGGCTTGTCTATGTTGTGATGCTGCGCCCGCTGGTCAAGCGCGCCAAGTCGCATGGCCAGCTTGAGGTCGATGCCATCCTGACCACCTTCGGTCTTGCCTTCGTGTCGGTCGGTCTCATGCTGGCGGTCTTCGGGGGCGATTATTTCTCGTATTCCTACCTCGCCCGGCCCATCACCCTGATCGGCGACACCTACGCGCTGAACCGCGTGACGGCGGCAATTGCGGCGGTGATCATCTGTGGCGGGCTGTGGCTCTGGCTGAACCGAACCCGTGCGGGGATGTCGATCCGGGCAATTGCCGTCGATCCGAAAAGCGCGCGACTGGTGGGCATCGATGTGCCCAAACTGTCCGCGCTTGCCTTTGCACTTGGCGGGGCGGTGACGGCTGTGGGCGGTGCACTCATTTCCACCTTCCTGACGCTGGATGCCTCGACGGGCGTGCTCTTCACGCTCAAGGCGCTGGTGATCGTGATCATGGGCGGTGTCGGTGACGTGCGCGGCACCATCGTGGCAGCACTTTTGCTGGGCATCCTGGAGACCTTCGTGGCGACCGTGATCGACCCCGGCCTGACGCTGGCCGCCGCCTATCTTCTCTTTGTCCTGATCCTGCTCTTCCGCCCGCAGGGCCTGTTCGGGAGGCGCACGACATGAACCTGACCAAGCGCGACTGGCAATCCATCACGCTTTCGGCAGTCCTGCTGGCTGTTGCCGCCTGCCTGCCGCTGACCGGGGACGCCTACATGCTGTCCATCGGCATCACGATCGCGATGTACGCGGTGCTGGCGACAAGCTGGGCGCTCTTCTCTGGCCCCACGCATTACGTCTCGCTCGCCACGGCGGCGTTCTTTGGCCTTGGCACCTACACCACGGCGATCGGGATCGAGAACGGACTGAACTACTGGGCCACCCTGCCCATTGCTGCCGTCCTTGGCGCGGTACTGGCGGCCCTTGTCGGTCTGGCCACGCTGCGCCTGTCGGGCGTCTATTTCGTGATCTTCACGCTGGGTCTGGCCGAACTGGTGCGGCAGGTGGTGACATGGGGGCAGAACGTGTCCGGCCAGAAGGGCCTCTATGTCCTGACCGACATCACCGAGGTGCATATCTACTGGCAGCTGCTGATACTGGCCGCAATCGTCTACCTGACCGGCTGGGCCATCGGGAGGTCGCGTCTTGGCTTTGCGCTACGCATCATCGGGGACGATGAAGAGGTCGCGCGCCATTCCGGGATCAACACGTCGCGGGCCAAGATCCTGCTGTTCATGGTGTCCGGAGCGACCGCCGCCGTGGTGGGGTCGATGCTGGCACCGCGTTACATCTACATCGAACCCGCGCTGGCGTTTACGCCGATGCTGTCCTTCCTCGTGGTGATCATGGCGCTTTTGGGCGGCACGGGTCGGTTGTGGGGGCCGCTTGTCGGCGTCATTCCGTTCACCCTGCTGTGGGAGGCGATCTCGGCCAGCTTCCCGAACCAGACCACACTTTTGTTGGGCCTCAGCTTTCTCGTGATCGTCTACCTGCTGCCGCGCGGCTTTGTCGGTCTGATCGAAAGCGGCAAGCGGAAATTGCGGGAACGGGAGGCGTTTGCATGACGACCGGAGCCACCGTTCTGTCCCTACGCGGCGCGACCAAACGCTTCGGCGGGCTGGTCGCGGTCAACGATATGGACTTCGACGTGACCGAGCACGAGGTGCTGGGTCTGATCGGCCCCAACGGGTCGGGCAAGTCTACGACGCTGAACCTGATCTCGGGCGCGTTGAAACCGACCGAGGGCACGATTTCCCTGCGCGGCACGCCGATTTCGCATCTCTCTGCGGCGGACATCGCCCGGCGGGGCATTGCCCGGACCTTCCAACTGGTGCGGTTGCTGCCGTCGATGACCGTTCTGGAAAACGTCCGCGCGGGTGCCGTGTTCGGCCATCGCCGCCGCTGGGGGGCCGAGGCGGATGCCCACGCGCTGCGGATGCTGGCGCTGGTGGGCTTGGACCGCAGGGCGAATGCCCATGTCGGCGAGCTGACCTATATCGACACGAAACGCGTCGAACTGGCCCGTGTGCTGGCCTCGGAACCCAAGGTGCTGCTGCTGGACGAATGGCTGGCCGGGTTGAACCCGACCGAGCTTGAGGAAGGTATCGCACTGATCAAACGGCTGCGCGACGAGGGGCGCACGATCATTCTGGTTGAACATGTGATGGACGCAATCCGGTCGCTGTGTGATCGCTGCGTGGTCATGTCCACCGGCACCAAGATCGCTGAGGGCACGCCGACCGAAGTGCTGTCCGACCCCGACGTGATCCGTGCCTATCTGGGGGATGACGATGCTTGAGGTGCGCAACCTGTCCGTCAGCTATGGCAAGCACCGCGCGCTGGATGGGGCCTCGCTGCGTGTGGGCAAGGGCGAGATTGTCGTCATTCTGGGGGCGAACGGTGCGGGGAAATCGACGCTGCTCAAAGCGATCTGCGGGATTTGCGAGGGGCATGTCGCGGGGGATGTGACCCTCGAAAGCGCGCAATTGGTCGGGGAAAAGCCGCACAAGATCGTCGAGGCCGGGATCGCACTGGTGCCCGAGGGTCGTGGCGTCTTCGGCGATCTGACGGTCGAGGAGAACCTGACGCTTGGGGCCTATGCCGAACGGGCGCGGGACGAGGAGGCGGGCAATCTGCAACGGGTGCTGTCGCTGTTCCCCAAGTTGCAGGAACGCCGCCGCCAGACCGTGCGCACCATGTCGGGCGGCGAACAGCAGATGGTCGCCATCGGCCGCGCAATGATGTCGAACCCGTCGATCCTTGCGCTGGATGAGCCATCGCTGGGGCTGTCGCCATTGCTCTGCAAAGACCTGTTCGAAAGCCTTCGCGTGGTGAAACAGGCGGGCCTGGGCATCCTTCTGGTCGAACAGAACGCCAAGCAAAGCCTGCGCATTGCGGACCGGGGATACCTCTTGGAGAACGGAGAGATCGTGCACGAAGACACAGCGGACCGGCTGGCCAATGACCCAGCCGTGCAGAAAGCCTATTTGGGTGGCGGCGGCACGGCGAGTGGGGCAAAGCGCCCTGCCCCGGCGGCAATGCCGAAACCGGCAAGCCCGCGACCCGCGTCTGGGCCGAATCCGAGCGACATTGCGGCGGCAGCCATGAAGTCGGTCAGCGCGCCAGCGCGACCCGCCCCCACCGCAATGACGGCTACACCGGCCAATGCGCCTTCTCCTGCCCCGAAACCGGCACCAGTGGCGAATGGGATGACCGCAGCGCCCAAACCGAATGCGCCCAACATCTCGGATCTGGTGGCCAAGGCCAGCGCCACCGCGTCACGCCGCAACGGAGCAACGCCGCCTCCGCGCATGCCCGTACCACCGATCACCCCGCCCCAACCCGCACGCCCCGCGCAGCCCGCGATCCCGGATTTTGCGTCCTCGTCGGACCGGTTGCGCGCCATGATCGAAGACATCGAAGCGGCGGCCCGCCGCGCCGAAAGCTATAAGCCAAGGAGATAACGCCATGCTCGACTCCACCGCCTCCGCACCCACTATCCGAGGTCTCTATATCGGAGGAAGCTGGGTGCCCGCCGCCCGCACCTTTGATGACCTGAACCCGTCGGACAATTCGCTCTTTGCCCGCATCCCCGATGGCAGCGCCACCGACATGGACCGCGCCATTGCCGCCGCACAGGCCGCCTTCCCGGAATGGTCGGGCAACACGTTTCAGGAGCGCGCCAAGATGCTGTTGCGCATCGCGGATGTCTGGGAAAGCCGCAAGGACGACTTCATCCATGCGGTGATGCATGAAGGCGGCGGCTGGTATGGCAAAGGCGTGTTCGAAGCCGGGTTCGTGGCCGAGATTTTCCGCACCTCCGCCGCGCTTTGTTACCAGTCCACAGGCGAAGTGCTGCCCTCGGCAGATGGGAAGGTGTCGATGGCCACCAGATGGCCCCTGGGTGTGGTCGGAGTGATCTCGCCTTGGAACATGCCGGGCATCCTGACCTCGCGTGGCTATGCGGCGGCGCTGGCGGCCGGTAACTGCGTGGTGCTGAAACCGTCCGAGGACACGCCCTATTCGGGTGGTCTCTTCCATGCCGAAGTGCTTGAGGAAGCGGGCGTGCCGGCAGGGGTGTTCAACGTTGTCACCTGTTCGCGCGAGAGCGTGGGCGAAGTGGGCGATGCGCTGATCGAGGACCCACGGGTCAAGGGCATCTCGTTTACTGGCTCCACTGCCGTAGGCCGCCATATCGCCGCCAAATGCGGGGCGCATCTCAAGAAGTGCTGCGTCGAGCTGGGCGGCAAGGATTCGATGATCGTGCTGGAAGATGCCGATCTCGACAAAGCCGCCGAGGCCGCGAATTTCGGCAGCTTCATGCATCAGGGTCAAGTCTGCATGTCGACCGAAAAGCTGCTGGTGCATGAAAGCGTCTATGAACCCTTCATGCAGAAATTCCTGGCCCGTGCAGGCAAGCTCAAGACCGGACATGTGAACGACAAATCGAACGTGATCGGCCCGCTGGTGAACACCCGTCAGGCGCACCGGGTCAAGGCGCTGATCGATGACGCGGTGGCCAAAGGGGCGCAACTGGCTCTGGGCGGCAAGGCGTGGGAGAATTTCGTCGAGCCGACGGTCTTGACCCATGTCGACCGCAGCATGGACATCTGGCACGACGAAACCTTTGGTCCGGTTGTTGTCGTGACCCCCTTCCGCACCGAGGACGAGGCGATCGAGCTCAACAACGACACGGAATACGGTCTGACCGCTGCGGTCTGGACTGCCGATGAAGGCCGCGCATTGCGCATGGCCGGGCGGCTTGAGACCGGGATGGTTCATGTGAACGACCAGAACATCAATGACGAACCGCAGGTGCCGTTCGGCGGTGTCAAAGCCTCGGGCGTCGGGCGCTATGGCGGGCGCTGGTCGCTGGATGCGTTTACGGAACTGCGGTGGATCACGCTGGAACGCGGCGGCCGCCATTACCCGCCGGTCTTTTGACCCGCGTTTAGGGAGGATTACACATGACAGCTCTTGGATGGATCATCCTGCTTCTGGTCATTGCCGCACTTATCGTGGTTCTGGCCGCGTGGTTCTATGAACGCGCGACCAATGAAATCAGCCTTGTGCGCACCGGGGTCGGTGGGCGCAAGGTCGTGATCGACGGCGGGACTCTCGCCATTCCGTTCTTTCACGAGATCAGCCGCGTCAACATGCAGACCATCCGCATGGAGGTCAGCCGCGCGGGCGACAGCGCGCTGATCACCAAGGACCGGATGCGCATCGACGTGGGGGCCGAGTTCTACGCCTCCGTGATGCCCGAGGAAGCCGCCATCGTGCGCGCTGCGCAGACGCTGGGCAAACGCACCTTCCAGCCGGATCAGCTCAAGTCGCTGATCGACGGGATGATGGTGGATGCCCTGCGCGCCGTCGCGGCGCAGATGACGATGGACGAGCTGCACGAGAACCGCTCGGAATTCGTGCGCGAGGTGCACGAGGCGCTGGCGGATACGTTGGTAAAATACGGACTGCAGTTGGACAGCGTGTCCCTGACCGCTCTGGATCAGACGCCGTTCTCGTCGCTGGACGAAAACAACGCCTTCAACGCCGTGGGCATGCGCAAGCTGGCCGAGGTGATCGCCAAGTCCAAGAAGGAACGCGCCGAGATCGAAGGCGAAACTGCTGTTGCGGTGCGTCGCGCCGAGGTCGAGGCGAACCAGCGCCGTCTTCAGATCGAACTCGAAGAGCGCCGTGCGGAGATCGCACAGACGCAGGAGATCGAAACCCTGCTGGCCGCGCAACTGACCGAGGTCGCCCGCCGCAAGGCCGAAGCGGAACGCGAGGCGGCGCAGGCCCGAATCCGTATGGAGCAGGAGATCCAGGCCACTTCGATCCAGCGTGAATTGCAGATCCGCGAGGCCGAGATTGCGCAGTTGCGGGCGTTGGAAATCGCAGAACAGGAAAAGGTCATTCAGACCGCCGCCAAGAGCGAGGAGGAATCCAAGGCCCGCGCCGAGGCGACACTGGCCCGCGCTGCGCTGGTCAAGGCCGAGGAGGAAATCCAGACTCTGCGTGAGATGGCCGAGGCCGAACGGCGCAAGGCGCTGGCCTTGATGGCGGCGCGGCAGGACGCCGAGGCCAATGCGGAACGAGCCCGGATCGCCTCGGTCGCGGATCAGGAAGTCGCCAAGGCCAAGGGCGTGATCAAGCGCGAGGAAGCGGCCTCGCTGAAGGTCTACAAGACCGCCGAGGCCGAAGCCGAAGCCGAGCGCATCAAGGCCGAGAACACCCGGTCGAAAGAGCTCATGTCGATGGAACTGGAAAAGGCGCGGTTGGAGGCGATGCCCAAGATCCTTGCCGAGATGGTCAAGCCCGCCGAGAAGATCCGGGGCATCAACATCAACCATGTCACGGGCCTCGGCAAATCGGACGGCGGGGGCAGCACGTCGCCCGTGGGTCAGACCATCGACTCGATCCTCGACATGGCGGTGGCCCTGCCCGCGATGAAGAAGATAGGCGACCAGATCGGTGTCAATCTGGACGGGGTCATGCCGGACGCCGATAAGAAATCCTGATATATCAGCGCCTTATTTAAGAACGCCACCCCACCCGGGGTGGCGTATTGCATTTGGGTCCGCCTCAAAATCCGGCTTGCGCCGCGTCCCAGATCAGTTTGACCGCGATCACCGCCAAAAGCGTCAGGATCAACCGGTCGAATGCCTGTTTCGACAGGAACCTCGCCGCCCATGACCCGATGGGAATGCCCAGAAACATCGGGATCAGCGCCAGAAAGGCGAGAAGCAACCGATCCAGTGTCAGGATGCCGAGCGTCCAGAGTGCGGGCACCTGTGTGACCGACATGGCCAGAAAGAAGATGGCAATGGTTGCGATGAATTCCTTGCGCGGCAGGTTCAGGGCATTGAGGAAGGTGATCGAGACTGGCGCGGACAGGCCCCCCGCGCCCTGCATGACGCCGCCGACCAATCCGACATAGGGACCCATCTGGCGTCCGCGCTCGCGTGGCAGGTGCCATGTGGGGCGCGCCAGCCGCAATCCGATATAGGCAAAGACCACCAGCGCCAGGGACGCCATCAAGAGCGGCACCGGGAGCGATGCCAGAAGGATGGAGCCGATCACCGCACCGACAGCGCCCATCGCCGCGAACATCCAGACGAAGCGGTGTTCCGTGATTTCTGACCGGAACGCCCAGCTTTGCCAGATGTTCGTGCAGAGATTCAGCACCGAAAAGATCGCCACGGCTTTCGGCACGTCGAAGACGATGGCCAGAACCGGCACGCCCACCACCGGAGCCCCTGCCCCGGTTGCGCCTTTCAGGAACCCGCCCAGCAGGATGCCGACAAAGGCAAAGGCCAAGGATGCGGGCTCCATCAATTTTCGTCCGAGGCTGCGACGGACAGATCCAGCAGGACTTGTCGGCGTTCTGTGCGGATGATCTCGACGGCGCGGCGCAACGCTTCGGGCAGATCGGCACCGCGTTCGATCCGTTCTGCATGGGCGCGGCTGGCCTTCGCCACCTGCGTGAAATCCGGCATCGGCTCCAGCGAGGTGAGTGGGATGCGGTTCGCCCGTACCGCGGCACCGTCAGGGTAGCCCTTGAGCACCGACCGGCGCACCGCGTTCCACATGGCGTTGTTCTTGATGATGGTCAGGATCGGCAGATCCAGCGCCTCGGCGATCTGGTGGCACGCCACGGGGTTGGCGAACATGTACGACCCGTCGCCCATGCAGGCGATCACCAGACGATCCCGATCCGCCAGTTGGGCGCCCAGAGCGGCGGGCATGGCCCAGCCCAAGCCGCCTGCATGCACGTTGGAGAACACGCGGTTTGGTCCTTTCAAATTCATATGCGGCAGCAAGAGCCCCAGTTCCGAGAAGGCCACCGCTGTGTCATCCATGATATCCGAGATGCAGGCACTCATCCATTCGGCGGTCATCGGGCCATCACCGCCCGCATCGGGTTTCGGTTTGGCCGCACGGGCCGCCGCGACTTTGGCATGGACCATGTCGCGCCGCCGGGATGCGTTTGTATCGGGTGGCAAGGCAATAAGAGCCTCAAGGGCCGCGATCGGGTTGGCCGTGATGGCAAGATCGGTGCGATAACCGCGCACGGGCATCCTGCGGAACAGCGGATCTGGGCCGATATGTACGACACGGATGTCCTTGCCCGGCGCGCTGACCGCTTCGATCCACGGCACACCGGAATCCAGGACGATCACCAGATCGGACTCCGCGGTCGCAGCCTTGGGATTGTAGCCGAGGAGGGCCGGATCGTCGGACGCCAGAATGTTGCGGATGCTGAACGGTTCGGCCACCGCAAGACCGAACGCCTCGGCGCAGCGGGACAGAACCGACGAGAGCCGCCCTTGCGGATCGCCACGCTGGCACAGGACCACCGGAGACTGCGCCTCGGCAATCCACGCCGCCAATGTCGCGATCGCGTCAGCATCCGGTGCAGCGTGTGTTGCGGTGGCGGGCATCTGCGCTGGCACGAAGCCTTCCGGCAACGCCTCGGTCAATGGCTCTTTCGGCAGGCTCATGTAGACCGGCCCCTCGGGCGCGCTGGTCATGAGCGCCGCCGCGCGTTTGGTCACGCTGTCCGCCTGTTCAGGATAGCGCAATTCGTAATCGAACTTGACCACATCGCGCACAAGGCTGGTCTGGTCATACATCTCCTGCCCGTACTGGATCGGCGTCATGCGGCCCCCCTTGCGGCCTGTCTCGGTCAGGGGCGTGCGCCCGGACAGAACGAACATCGGCACATTGTCCGAGGCCGCGTTGATCACCCCCATGACCGCGTTTGCCAGACCGACATTGACATGCACCATCACCGCCTGCGGCCGCCCAGTGACCAGCCAGTGCCCATGCGCCATGGCAACGCCCGCCGTTTCATGCGGCACGAGGACCGGTGTTGGCACATCGCTTTCAGGAAGTCGCGCAAGCCCTTCGATAATCGGAGGAAAATCGGTTCCCGCATTTGCGAACAGATAGTCGATTCCCGACGATTTCAGCGCCGCCAGCAGCGCTTCGCCTCCGGTCCGGGGCCGGGCCTGATCGTCAAACATACATCCTCCCTGAATCTCAGGCTTGATATTCCGCTGCCCCTTCGTAAAGTCAACTTATTCTCAATAATTGGGATTCTAACCCAAACGAGAACCATATTTGGGAGGACCACCATGAAGACGCTTCTCACCGCGGCAGCGGTATTTCTAGGCGCGACCCTTGCCACATCCGCCAGTGCGCAGAATGTCGGCATCGCCACATCGAACCCCGGATCGCTGTTCCACAACATCGGCACCGCCGTCGCCAATGCCGCGAACGCCGCCGGGCTGAACACGACGATCCAGCCGGCCACCAGCCCCAACCAGTTCATTCCGTTCATTGACCAGGGCGGTATCGAATTCGGCGTGGCGAACCTGCAGGAGGTCGATTACGCCCTCACCGGTGACGCGTGGTGGGACGGGCGCAGCCATCCCAACCTGCGCGTCGTCGCGCATCTCATGCCGCTTGTCGAGGCGATCTTCGTCCGCGCAGACAGCGACATCATGAAGGTGTCCGATCTCAAGGGCCAGCCGATGACCGATGGCTATACGGCGCAGAACACCATCCTGCCGCAGCTTTCTGCCTTCTATGCAACCGCCGGTATGACCCGCGACGATGTGGAGAAAGTCTCGGTCGCGAGCGTGGTTGCCGGGGCCGATGCCTTTATGGCGGGCGACACGGTGGGCTTCATCTTTGCCCATGGCGCGGGCAAGGTCCGCGAAGCCGATGCCGCCGTGGGCGGCCTGCGTGCGCTTGGGGTCGAGGACGACAGCGATGCCGCGCTCGCAGCCGCGCGGGAACACTGGCCGACCGCGTTCTTCACCACTTTGCCCGCAGGCGCGATGCCCGGCGTGCTGGAAGACACGGTCTATATCGCCTTCCCGCAGGTGATCTTCACCCATGCAAATGTCCCAGACGACACGGTCTACGCGATGACCAAGGCGATCTACGAGAACGCGCAGGTGATGGTGGACACCTTCCCTCCGTTCCGCGCCTTCAAACCCGGTGAAATGCGCGGCGCGCAGGGTGCCGCGGAATATCATCCCGGTGCGCTCCGCTTCTTCGAAGACGTCGGCCTGAACTGAGCCCGGTGCGCGCGCCGCAATCCGGCGCGCGCCACCCGCTCTTGCCCCCGCGCTCGAGGACAGGATCATCCCCATGCCCGCCCTACCCGCGCGCCGTGCCAGACCCCTTGCCGATCTGCTGGCTGCCTGCCTTGTCCTGCTGGCGGTGGGCTGGGCCTTGTCCGTGCAGCGCAAGCTGGGGCTGGACCTCTACCCGCAGCAATTCTTCGCGGGTGTTCTGGCCTTTGCCCTGCCACTGGCGTTTCTGACCCTGCCCGCCCGGCGCGGCACGGACCGCGAGGATGTCCCGCTCCACGATCTTGGACTGGCTACCCTGTCCATGGCCGCATTCGGCTATGTCGCCGTCAGGTATCCCGATCTGGTGCTGATGATCTTTGCCCGACCACCCGAGCTCTGGATCACAAGCGGCATCATCATCGTCCTGTTGCTCGAAGCGCTGCGCCGCGCGACGGGATGGGCGCTGGTGCTGATCATCGCCGCCTTCCTGCTCTATGCCCTCTTCGGAGACCTTGTCCCGGGACGACTGCAGGGGCGGCCGCAGAACTGGCAATTGCTGGCGGGATATCTGGCGGTCGACTCCAACGGCGTGCTGGGCCTGCCGATGTCGGTTGCGGCTACGGTGGTGATTGCTTTCATCCTGTTCGGTGTCCTGCTGGGCATCACCGGGGGATCGCAGTTCTTCACCGATGCGGCCATGATCGGCATGGGGCGGTTCCGGGGCGGGTCGATGAAGATCTCGGTTCTGGCTTCGGGCCTCTTCGGGTCCATCTCGGGCTCTGCCGTCGCCAACGTGGTCGGCACCGGCGTTGTGACGATCCCGATGATCAAGCGCGATGGCTATCCGGCCCATAAAGCCGGCGCAATCGAGGCTGTGGCCTCGACCGGCGGACAACTCATGCCCCCCGTCATGGGCGCATCCGCCTTCCTGATGGCGGAATTTCTCGCCATTCCCTACAGCCAGATCGTGATGGGGGCGCTGCTGCCTGCGGTCCTGTATTACGTGGCCCTGTTCATTCAGGCTGATCTCGAAGCCGCCAAGCTGGGCATCCAGCGCGTGCCCGAGTCCGAGATCCCGACCAAGAGCACGGTCCTGGTCGGCCTGCATTTCGCCACCGCCTTCGCCGTGCTGATCTACCTGCTCTTCTGGATGCGCTACCAGCCCGAGCGTGCGGCCCTCTGGTCGGCGCTGGCGCTGTGCATCACCGCGCTGATCTTCGGCTATCGCGGCGTGCGCCCCTCCCTGCGCGCACTTTTCGGCAGCTTTGCCCGCACCGGGCACGGTGTGGTCGAGATCCTGCTGATTTCCGCTGCATCCGGCATGGTGATCGGGGTTCTCAACATCACGGGTCTCAGCTTCAACCTGACCTATGCTCTGGTTCAGGTGGGCGGCGGCAGCGCGGTGATGCTGCTGGCCCTGTCCGCCATCGTCTGCATCATCCTCGGCATGGGCCTGCCGACCCTCGGTGTCTATGTTCTGCTTGCCGCACTGGTGGCCCCAGCGCTGATCGAAGTGGGGATCGAGCCAATCGCCGCACATCTCTATGTGCTTTATTTCGGCATGATGTCGATGATCACGCCTCCCATCGCCATGGCCGCCTTTGCCGCCGCCGCCATCGCCAAGGCACCGGCCATGGCGACAGGCTGGGCTGCCATGCGGTTCGGCTGGGCGGCATATGTGATCCCGGTTCTGTTCGTTTTCAGCCCCTCGCTGATCCTGATCGGGCAGACGGCCGAGATCCTGTTTGCGGCCGTGACGGCCAGCCTTGGTGTCTGGCTCGTTTCCGCAGCCCTTGCCGGGTATTTCGTCGTCCGTCTGTCGCCGCTGAAAAGAGCGCTCTTCATCGCTGCGGGTCTGATGGCCCTAGTGCCGGCTGGTGCGTTCGACGGTGCGATCCTGACAGATGCGGTCGGCGTAGCGCTTGGTATCGCGCTGATACTGGCCGAGATGGTCCGCGCGCGGGCCACCGGAGCCACGCAGGAGACACCGCAATGACCTCGGTTTCGGGATCCGGCGAACGTTTGCTGGCCATCCTCGGCCTGTTTTCCGAGGACGCGCCGGAATGGACACCGGAAGAGATGATGCAGGCGCTTGGGTTCTCTCGCCCGACACTCTACCGCTATCTCAAGACGCTCAAGGATGCGGGTTATCTCGTGTCGTTGCCGCAGGCGGGATACACGCTTGGTCCGCGCGTGACCGAGCTTGATTTCCTCATGCGGCGGTCCGACCCGCTCATCGCCGCATCCCAACCCCATCTCAGGGCACTGTCCGAGGCGTTTGTCGGTTCGGCCTTCGTGCTGCGGTTCTATGGGCAGAAGATGCTCTGCGTGGCCTCAGAGGTCTCTGCCCCCGAGCCTCGGTCCTCTTACCCGCGCGGGCGCCCCATGCCCATCGGCAAGGGCGCGGTCAGCCGCGCCATCGTCGCGTTTCTGCCGCCGAAGGAACGGGCGGCTCTGGTGAGCGATTACCTAGACGCCTTCGTGACCTCGGGCATCGGTTCGACCAAGGACGCGGTGCTGACAGAGCTCAAGCGCATCCGTCGTGATCGCGTGGCCACGGCAAGGGGCGAAGTCACACCCGGCCTTGTCGGGGTCGCGTCGCCCATTCTGGCTGGCGACGGCACACCGGTCGGCGCGCTCTGCCTATCGACCGAAGAAGCGACATTGTCCAAGGACCAGCTCACCGCACTCCGCACCATGATCCGCGACAGAGCCGAAGCGATTTCCGATGCCCTGTCCCAAGCCCCGCACCGGGCAAGTGCCTGACCCATGACAGACCAGGAGAGACCGACATCATGATCCCCGACCCTGCACGGCATTACATTGGCGGAGACTGGATTGGCGAGGGCGCCTTGGCCGCCAGCGTCAATCCAGCCAATCTCGAGCGGCTGGGACAGTTTCACCTCGGCAGCGCCGCGCTTGCCGATGCGGCCGCAGCCTCTGCCCGCGCGGCCTTTTTCGGCACCGACTGGGCCTTTGCTCCACGGCTGCGCGCGCAGGTGCTGCTGGAGATAGCGGACCAGTTGGAGGGCGCAAAGACCGAGATCGCGGACCTCGTGGTGGCCGAGAACGGCAAGATCCGCGCCGAAGCTCTGGGCGAGACCATGGCCGCGATTTCCGAAACCCGATATTATGCGGGGCTGGCGCGGGACATTCGCGGCTCCATGCAGGAAATCACACCGGGCAGCCTGTCGCTCTTTCATCGCGAGGCGGCGGGCGTTGCGGGGATCATCGTGCCGTGGAACGCGCCCGTGACCCTGCTCATGCGCTCGCTTGCACCAGCGCTCGCTGCGGGCTGCACTGCCGTCATCAAGCCCGCGCATCAGACGCCGCTGGTGCATGCGCGTATCATGCAGGCCATCGCATCAGCCCCGTCCCTGCCCAAGGGCGTGGTAAACTCCGTCAACGAGAACGGCATCGCCGTGGGTCAGGCCATGACCGCCTCACCCGATATCGACGTGATCAGCTTCACCGGAAGCAGCCGCACCGGGCAGGCCATCATGGCGGCTGCGGCTCCAACGCTGAAGCGCGTGGGACTGGAGCTGGGCGGAAAGGCGCCTGCCGTGATCTTTGCCGACGCTGATCTGGATCACGCGGTGCACGAATTGACCCATGGCGCGCTGGCGATGTCGGGCCAGATCTGCGTCGCGGCGGCACGGTTTCTGGTCCATGCCTCCATCGCGTCGGAGTTCGAAAGCCGCATCACCGCCGCCTTCAAGGCGGTGCGCGTCGGCCCTGGCGACCGGCCCGACAGCCAGATGGGATCGCTGATCGACATGGACAACCGCGCGCGGATCGAACGGCTGATCGAACAGGCCGGCGATGAGGGCGAGATCGTGCTGAAAGGCGCACCGCTTTCGGATGCCGCCTTCCTGACCCCCACGCTGTTCCGGATCGACGACGTGACCTCGCAGCTGGTGCAGGAAGAGCTGTTTGGCCCCATCGTGTCCATCGAGACATTCGCCGACGAGCAGGAGGCCGTCGCCAAGGCCAATGCCACCGCCTACGGGCTTGCCGCATCCGTTTTCACGGCAGACCACCACCGTGCGCTGCGCATGGCGCGGGCGATCCGGGCGGGCACGGTCTGGATCAATTCCCATCTCAAGCTCTTTGCCGAGGCCGAGACCGGCGGCTATGGCAAATCGGGCCTCGGTCGGTTGCACGGGCCGGGAGGGCTTTGTGACTTTCTCGAGACCAAGCACATCTATTCCGAACCGGGCCGCGTGGGAGGTGGCGCATGACCAACCGCTATGACGTCGTGATCAATGGCGGCGGCCCTGTTGGCTTGGGTCTGGCCATCGAACTGGGCCAGCGCGGCATTTCCGTCTGCGTGGTCGAACGCTATCCCGAACCGCAGCCGATCCCGAAGGGCCAGAACCTGACGCAGCGCACCTCGGAGCATTTCCGGGCGTGGGGCTGCGAGGCCGAGTTGCACAGCGCGCATCCGATCCCCAAAGGCGGTGGCATCGGCGGCATGACCGCCTATCGGAGCCTGTTGTCCGACCATACCTATGACTGGCTCAACCGGTCGAACGTGAAGGATTACTACTTCGCGCCGAACGCGCGCCTGCCGCAATACGCCACCGAACGCGTGCTGCGCGCCCGCGCGGCGGAGATCCCGGACATCACGGTGCTATACGGCTGGTCAGGTGACGCGCTCGCGATGTTCGAGGACGGCGTCCGGCTGAGCATCGCAGAGCGCACTGGCGACGGTCGGCAGGTGATCGAGGCATCCTTTGTCGTCGGCTGTGATGGCAGCCGCTCCTTCGTCCGGGAAGCCGCCGGGATCACGGAAACCCTGTCCGATCACAACCGGCTGATGGCGCTTCTGGTGTTCCGGTCGGAAGAGTTGCACGAGCTGTTGACCCGCTATCCCGGCAAGGCGTTCTACAACGTTCTGCATCCTGATTATGAAGGCTATTGGCTGTTTTTCGGGCGTGTCGATCACGGGCTGTCGTGGTTCTTTCATGCGCCAGTGCCATACGGAACCACAGCCGAGAATTTCGACTTTCGCGCCCTGCTCCACAAGGCCGTGGGACAGGAATTCGCGCTGGAGTTTGACCATATCGGCTTTTGGGATCTGCGCGTGTCGCTCGCCGACACTTACCGCGCGGGTCGCGCCTTCATCGCGGGGGACGCGGCGCACAGCCATCCGCCCTATGGTGGCTATGGCATCAACACCGGCTTCGAGGACGCGCGCAATCTGGGCTGGAAACTCGCCGCCGTGCTGCAAGGCTGGGGCAGCGATGCGCTTCTCGACAGCTATTCCGCCGAACGCCAGCCGGTCTTTGCGTCGACCGCGCGGGATTTCATCGAGAATTTCATCCGCGAAGATCGCGAGTTCCTGAACCGCTTTGACCCGGCCAAGGACCGAGACACCTTCGAGACGGCATGGAAGGCCCGCGCCGAGGGCGTTTCGGGGGTCGAGGATTTCGAGCCGAACTACGAAGGCTCAACCCTTGTTCCCGACAGCACAGGCGCGCCGAGCGCCAAGGGATCGCACAGCTTTGTCGCCCGTGCCGGCCACCACCTGCCCCCCGCTGGACCAGACGGCCGCAGCGCGGGCGATGCTCTGGGCGCCGGGTTCACGCTGCTCAGTGCCGATCCGGAGGATGCCGCGACCTTCCAGAGGGTCGCGCAGGCCCTTGACGTTCCGCTTACTGCGCCGCGCAGTTCGCCTGACTGGTTCGGACCGTGGGATCGGCGCATCGTCCTTGTGCGCCCTGATGGTTTTGTCGCGTGGTCGGGGGATATCTGCACGTCCGAAGACGCCCGACGCATCCTTGCCACAGCCATCGGTCGGGACCCGCAGCGATGAGCCGACATGTTGTCCTCACCGGCGGGGCATCCGGCATCGGGGCTGCGGCGCTGGCGCTGTTCACGGCACAGGGCGACCGGGTGACGGTGATCGACCGCCACGACCCCGGCCCGATGGCCAACGCGTGGATTGAGGCCGACCTGTCGGACCTCGCGGCTCTACCTGCGCTTGATCCCGGCCCGGAGATTGACGTTCTGGTCAATGCCGCCGGTCTGCCGCCGCGTCCGGGGCTGGAGACCACGATCCTGCGCGTGAACACGCAGGCGCTGATCGCCTTGACCGAGCAGCTGCTGCCGCGCCTGCGCCCCGGCGGTGCCATCGTCAACATGGCCTCAAAGGCGGGTGGCAAGTGGCGGCAGAATCTGGTGCAGGTGCAGCGGTTTCTGACCATGGACCCTAAGGATGATCTTGCTGCGTTTGTCCGCGATGAACGGATCGACCCGGTCCGCGCCTATGATCTTTCGAAGGAGGCGGTGATCGTCTGGGGCCTGTCAAACCTCGCCCGGTTTCGCGATCAGGGACTGCGGATCAACGCCGTCAGCCCGGCCGCCGTGGCGACGCCGATCCTCGACGATTTCATGACCGCGTTCGGTGAGCGCGCCAGCAAAGGGGTAGAGATCACCGGGCGCGCGGGGCGTCCCGAAGAAATCGCTCAGGTGATCCGCTTTCTCGCCTCGCCCGAGGCCAGCTGGGTCACAGGCTGCAATATCGAGTGCGACGGAGGGCTGACCGCGCAACTGGAGTTTGCGGCGCTCACGGCCACTGAAGGCTGACCAACGGATGTAACTTGGTGATGCGGCTAGATCTTCCGGATCGTGCTCATGGACTTGCGCGACAGCGCAGCTTTCACGTCGATCACGCGCCCGGCGGTTCGCCGGACGCGTCTCGGGCATGATATCGGGGAACTCAATCCGGCGCTGCCGAGCTATCACGCCATACGCGCTTGCGTTTGCGTCAGCCACAAAAGCCCGGTCATCAACAGCATGGCCGACAGGCCGCAGGCGATGGTCCGGACCGAGTTCCAGAAGGTCCAGCGCGGCAGGTAGGTGCCTGTCCAATAGCTTTGGGTAGCGTCTGCAGCGAGATCCATTCCCGCAAGGGCTTCGTTCATCGGCACGTTGAACACCACGGTGACACCGAAACAGCCGAAAAGGTAGACAAGCCCGGAGAGCAGGATCAACGTGCCTGCCGGGCCACTGAGGGCGACCGCCGCATAGCCGGAAATCACCAGCGACACCGCCGCCATGCCGAGGAAGAGCGCCATGAAGACCCAGCGGAACACTTCGCGGTTGATGACCTGCATCGCCTCGACCCCACCAACACCGCCGGTCAGGGACAGCGACCGCATGATGAAGTCGGAAAAGGCAAGAAACACACCGCCGATCAGCGCATAGGCAAGGATGGCGAATTGCATAAGGAAAAAGAGAAACGGAGACATGAGAGGACTTTCGGTTCAGGAGGGTTTCAGCGGGGAGGACACCCCTCCCCGCTCTTGGGACTAGCTGACCGCCATGCGGGCCGGAGCGGTTGCACGCTGCCGAAAGGCGACGAGGCACAAAGCGGCAATCGCCAGTTCCAGCCCCAGCGCAGACAGGATGCCCGTAAACGGAGCCCCGTCCGCGACAAGGCTCACGAGGCGTCCGGCGGGAAAGGCCAGGAACACGGTAAGCGCGGCGACCTGGGCTGTCTGGCGCAGCGGCGACCAGAAGATCCCCGCCAGCATCACAGCGCCGAACCCGGCCAGCCCGGCCCCGAGGGCGCGCACTTCGCTCAGCAGGCTGGGATCGGAGCCGATGGCGATGCCGTAGCTTGCGTAGAACACATGCGGCGCGCCCAGGATGGTGGCACCGATACCGAACGAGATTGCACCAGCCACGGCAAGTGCCGTCTTTTGCAGTCGGTTGAGAGACATGGGATGTTCCTTTCCGTTTCGGGTGTCAGGCCGCTTGGGTCCACGCGCCCGACCGGGCGGCGGCTTGGGCGAACTCGGCGAAGTCACGCGGCGGACGGCCTAGCGCGCGCTGCACACCGTCGGCCAGGTGCTGATTGCGCCCGTCCAGCGTTTCGCGTGCGATGGCGGTGAACACGTCGGCGACGAAATCGCCCCCCGCCTGCGCAACGCTGGCGTGGAAATCCTCGAACGTGATCGGGATGTACTGCACGTCCCGGCCAAGTGCTGCGGACAGCGCGACCGCCATGTCGGCAAAGCTCATCAGGCGCGGGCCGGTCACTTCGTAGAGCTGGCCTTCATGTCCCGGTTCGGTCAGGGTTGCGACAACCACATCGGCGATGTCGTCAATGTCGATGATCGGCTCGGCCACGGTGCCGCCGGGCATCGGCAGCACACCCGCCAGCACCGGATCGCGCAGGTAGCCTTCCGAGAAGTTCTGCGCAAACCATGCGGCGCGGACGATGGTGAAGGCGGTGCCGGAGTTGCGGACCACCTCTTCGCCCAACCGCGCGTGGTGTTCGCCGCGCCCGGACAAAAGGACCAGATGCTGAATGCCCGCCGCGACAGCCGCTTCGCAGAGCGCCTCGAGCTTTTCCACAGCGCCGGGGAAGGCGAGATCGGGAAAATAGGTGACATAGGCGGCGCGGACACCGGCCAGTGCGGCGGGCCATGTTTCCGGCGCTTCCCAATCGAACGGGATGGCCGAATTGCGCGAACCGCGACGGACTGGGTGGCCCAGCGCTTCAAGCTTGGTGGCGACGCGCGATCCGGTCTTGCCGGTGGCGCCGATGACGAGGATGGGTTGGTCTTGCATGGGTCTGTCTCCTTGGTGGGTTGCGATGACCAAGGGGATAGACCGGCACGTGCTGTGCAATCTTGACCGATGCTGCCAGGGTTTTGACACTTGTGGCCAAAGACCCGCCCTGCCCCGTTACGGCCCCTGCCGATCCCGGCGATATGTGGCGGGAGTTGTGCCGACCCAGCGCTTGAACGCGCGGGTGAAGGAGCTTTGTTCGGCAAAGCCGGTCAGAAACGCGATCTCGGCCAGCGACAGGGCATCATCGCGCAGGAGGCCTTTGGCAAGATCGCGGCGGGTGTCTTCGGCGAGGGTCTGAAAACTCATCCCGTGCTCGGACAGACGGCGATGGAAGGACCGCGCGCTGTAGCCAAGGCTGCGGGCAATGTCGGCCATCTTCGGTGTGCCTTCGCTCAGCGCCTGTGCGATGGCGTCCTTGGCCTCGACCAAAAGCGTGGGTTCGGTGGCGACCTCTGACAATTCACGGTCAAGATGCGACACCAGATAGCGCGAGATGCCTTCATCCCCGAGGATGTTCGGCTGCGCCAGAGCCTCGGGTGAGACCAGCAGCGCATCGAGATCGGCCTCAAATCGGACAGGGCAGCCGAAATAGGTTTCGTGATGGGTCGTCTCGGGCGGAGCTGAATGCTTGATCTGCACTTCCAGCGGTGCAAAGGGCACCGGGCAGACCTGCCGGGCAATTGACACGGCGCTGGCAAGTGTCGCCTCATTCGACAGGCGCATCCCCAAGCGGCGCGGACCGTCGCGGTGCAGGATAAAGAGAACGCCGCGCGGATCATCGCGCAATTCGTATTCCACCACGCTGGTCCAAAGCCGCGCATAACGTTCCACCCGCGACATGGAGCCATGCAGCGTCGGGGCGGCCTTCCACGCAAGACCAAGCGCGCCGTACTCATCGCAGCGCATCGACGCGCCGACGCGCAGCGGCAGGTCCGTTGCGTCGATCTTTGCCGCGATGGATTCAAGCAGCGTGTAATACCGCGTGTCAGGCACCATGTGCTGCGGATCCCAAGGGTCATCCGGCCCCAGACCGGCTTCGGTCAGAAGTGCGGACGCATCCACATCCGGCCCCGCTGCGGCGACCATCTTGCGCAGGAAGAGTGACGTCACATAGCCCATTCGTGCAGCCTACCCGGCGCTGTGCCCTGCGCCAAGCGCGCGGGCGCGGCCGGACTGCGCCAGCACCAACAGCCGACATGAGCGCTGCATTTTCACTTGCCGGAATCGAATTTGGAACCGTAACGTGAGACCAAGTCTCTAATCATGAGATTCTCACGCAATGCTTCTCGACCGCCTTACCACCATTCTGGAGCTTGTCGCCGTTGCGGGGCGACCGGTCTCGGCGGCGGATATTCAGAAGGCGACGGGCTTGCCGAAACCCACCAGTTACCGCTTGGTGCAGACGCTTTTGGATCACGGCCTAATCGAAAGCCCCGCAGAGGATGGCCGCGTGGTAATCGGGGAACGGCTCATCCGCATCGCGCTGTTGGGCAAGTCGGATGTGGATGTGCGCAAGGCGGCGGCCCCCCTGCTCAAGGCGGCGGCGGTCAAGTTCAACGAAACGGTGTTCCTGTCGCGGTTCCGCAACGAACAGGTCGAGATCATCCATGTCGAAACCCCGGAAGATCCGGCCCGCGCCTATATCCATCCCGGTCTGGGTGTGCGGCCATTGCACGCCTGTTCCTGCTCCAAGGCCATCGCCGCCTTTGCCGAACCCGCCTTTCAGGACAGCATCATCACCGGCACGCTGCGCGCCTATACCGAGTTCACCAAGACCACCGAAGCGGACCTGCGCCGCGAGTTTGCCGAGATCGTCAAACGGGGCTTTGCCGATTGCGATCAGGAGATCGACATCGGCATCGCCAGCGTCGCGGCCCCTGTCTCCATCGGCAATATCGGCGCGACGTTCAGCGTCGGCGCGGTTGGGCCGATCCGGCGGTTCGGGGCCGCATACCGGGCAGACATCGGCAAGAATCTGATAGACTTGGCCCAGCGCGTCAGCGGCGCCATTCAACTGTGCAACGTGCCCGAGGTTTGAGGAGGCTTCGGGTCCGGCATCTCGACATGAGGATTTTTCAGCACCGACCCGCAAAGGGTCTGAATTTCAAGGGAGGACCACATGAACTTAAGACCAGATCCAACATTTCACGCTACGGCCCAGCTTGCCATGCAGGCCCCCGTGGAAACCTACGGTTTTACCGTCATGCTCAGCCCGGATGGGTCGCAGCCCGACGGGCTGGCGGTTGTCGATCTCGACCCGAAATCCGACACCTATGGCACCATCGTTCACACGGTCATGATGCCCTACAAGGGCGACGAGTTTCACCATTTCGGCTGGAACGCCTGTTCTTCGTCCCTGTCGCCGCTGTCCGGGCATGCGTTTCTGGAACGTCGCTACCTGATCGTGCCGGGCATCCGGTCGTCGCGCATCTACGTGATCGACGTGAAGGAACCGCTGAACGCGAAAATTCACAAGATCATCGAACCCGAGGAAGTGTTCGCCAAGACCGGCTATTCGCGCCCGCACACCATCCATTGCGGCCCCGAAGGCATCTACGTCTCGACCCTTGGTGGCGGCGGCAAGGACGGGACCGATGGCCCTCCGGGCATTTTCATCATGGATTGCGAAACCTTCGAGATCATCGGCCAGTACGAGATGGATCGCGGTCCGCAGGACAAGCACTATGATTTTTGGTGGAACCTGCCGCAGGATTACATGGTCAGCTCCGAATGGGGCCTGCCGCCGCAATTCGAGAACGGGCTGGTGGCCGAAGACCTGCTGTCCAACAAGTATGGCCATTCGATCCATTTCTGGGACCTGCGCCGCCGCAAGAACATCCAGACCATCGACCTTGGCGCCAATCACCAGATGGCGCTGGAAATCCGGCCCGCGCATGACCCCAAGAAATCCTACGGCTTCTGCGGCGTCGTTGTGGACACCACCAACCTGCAAGGCGCGATCTTCACCTGGTGGCGCGGTGACGATGGAACATGGCAGGCCAAGAAGACAATCACCATCGACCCGCGCCCCGAAGACCCGGCCAACCTGCCACCGCTGTTGCAGGGGTTTGGTGCGGTCCCGCCTTTGGTCACGGACATCGACCTCAGCCTTGATGACAAATATCTCTATGTCGCGTGCTGGGGTCTCGGCGAGATGCACCAATACGACGTGTCCGATCCGATGAACCCGAAGCTGGCTGGCAAGGTGGAAATCGGCGGCATTGCCCGGAACACCAAACACCCAAGCGGCGGGGAGTTCGCCTTTGGCCCGCAGATGGTCGAGGTGAGCCGCGACGGCAAGCGGGTCTACTGGACCAACTCGCTCTATTCGACCTGGGACGAACAGTTCTACCCCGGTCAGGATGGCGGCCAGATGGTGATGGCGCGGGTCGGCGACAGCGGTGGTCTGACACTGGACAAGGATTTCTACGTTCAGTTTCCCAAGGGCCTGCGCTCCCACCAGATCCGGCTTGAAGGCGGCGATTGCTCGACCGACAGCTTCTGCTATCCCAACGTCTGACCGTCTGAATGAGCTTTGATCCAAGCACGGTGACGGCCCTCTGGGGGGCCGTCATTCTGTCCGGCATCTACCACGGCATCAATCCCGGCATGGGCTGGCCGCTTGCAGTGTCCGCAGCCCTGATGGAAGGCCGCCCCCGTGCCATGGGCCGGGCCTTGGTTGCCTTGGCGGTCGGGCATTTCCTCGCCATGACGGCGATCCTTTTTCCGTTTTCGGTGATGACCGCGCTGGTCACGTGGGAGACACAGATCCGCATCGGTGCCGGGGCGCTGGTGATCGCGATGGGCATTTACCTCCTGATCAACCGCCGCCATCCCCGCTTTCTGGCCCGCGTCCACCCTGCCCGCCTGGCGCTCTGGTCGTTCCTTGCCGCCATGGCGCATGGCGCGGGGCTGATGCTGGTGCCGATCTATCTCGGGATCTGCGGCATCGACGTGGGCGGCGACGGGCACGCGGCAGCGGGCGCGCTCATGACCCAGAACATCGCCACCGCCTTTCTGGTGGCGCTTGTGCATACCGGGGCCATGACCCTCGCCGGTGCGGTGCTCGCCGTGGTGATCTATCTCTGGCTCGGCATCAAGTTCCTGTCGCGCACGTGGTTCAACCTCGACATCGTCTGGGCGCTGAGCCTTGTCGTCGTGGGCGGGTTCGGAATTGCATCCGCGCTTTACGGGCATTGACGGACGCCCTCGCCCGTCGCCAAGCCAGCCAATTGGTCTTCCAGAAAAGCCCGCACCGACGCATCGTCAGCCAACTCGATGGCCCGGAGAAGGCACTCCGCTCGCAACTCAGTCTTCCCGGCCAGTTCAGCGACCCGCGCGCGGGCCACCCACCAGGGTTGGTGCATCTCAACCCGTTCTGCCGGGAGACCCTCCAGCGCGTCGAGCGCGCGCGCGGGATCGCCTGCCTCCGCCCAGACCACGGCCCGCCCGATCTGCGCACCGAGACTGCCGGTGTGCGCGATGAGCATGTCATAAAGCGTGCCGAGGGCCGCAAGGTTCAGCTGTCCCGTGATCGGGCGCTGAACATGCACAGACTGGATCGCGGCCTCGCATTGAAAGCGCCCGAACCGCCCGGCCTGTGCCGCTGCCGACAGCAGACCTTCCGCCTCGATCACCATGTCGCGGTGCCACAGGCGTGCATCCTGACGATCCAGCGGCACAAAGCGCCCTTCGCCATCGCGTCTAGCTGGACGGCGCGCGGCGCAATAGAGCATCAGCGCCAGAAGGCCCTTGGGTTCGGGCTCCTCGGGAAGCGCCGCAACGATCAACCGCGCCAGCCAGATCGCCTCGCCGGTCAGAGCCTCGGGATCTTCCGGCGTATCGAGCCCGTCCCAGCCCGATCCGAATGCAGCGTAGATCGCGTCCAGCACCGTGTCGAGCCGAGGGGCCATGTCCTCGGGGTCCGGCAGGGCAAAGGTCAACCCGGCATCGCGGATGCGTGCCTTGGCCCGGACCAACCGCTGCGACATTGTTGCGGGCGGGACGAGGAAGGCCCGCGCGATGCGACCCGCGTCGAACCCCAGGACCGTCTGCAGGATCAGCGGCGCACGGGCCGTCGCGTCGATGGCAGGATGCGCACAGACGAACATCAGCCGCAAACGGGCATCGGCCAGAGGCGCGTCCTGCCGGTCGGCTAACGCGCCCTCCTCGATCCGGCGCAGGATCTCGGGCTCAGCACGGCGTTGGACCGCGGCACTGCGCGCCATATTTCGCCGCCGGTTGCGCGCAGCCGTGATCAGCCAGGCGTCGGGATTGCGGGGCACCCCGGTCCGGGGCCAGCTGTCGAGCGCCGCCACAAGAGCGTCGGCCAACGCATCTTCGGCACGGGCAATGTCACGATCCTCGGCGGCGAGGATCGCGACAAGCCTTCCGTAGCTGGCGCGGGCGGCCTGTTCCGCCGCCCGCACCGCCTCGGAGCCAGCGGCCGAACGGGTCACGCAGGCGGGGTCGGCATCGGCAGGATCGGTCGCACCTCGACCGAGGCCGTGCGGGCCGACGGTGCCTTTTCCGCCCAGTCGAGCGCCGTGTCGAGATCAGGCACCTCGATCACGAAATACCCGCCCAACTGTTCCTTCGTATCGGCGAAGGGGCCGTCCTCGACGACCCGCTTGCCGTCCTTGAGACGCAGGGTCGTCGCTGCGTGCGGCCCCTGCAGCCCATCACCTTTGACGATGATCCCGGCCTGGGCCATCGCCCCGATGAACGCGGTCCAGCCGCCCCAATAGGTCTGCGCATGATCCGGGTGATTGCGTTGCGCAAAGTCTTCGGCGGTTTCGTTCAGAATAAGCATGAATTGCATGTCGGTCTCTCCTGTGGATCACATAGCACGGTTGTGGGACGGGCGGTCAGGATTTCGTCGGCATGGCCCGGGCCAGCGCGTAGAGTGCCGCTGCAATCAGCACAACGGTGGTCAGAATGACGACCTGCGGCATGCCCATCGCCGCGAAGACCCCATGCACCGCGTCACCGATCCAGAGCGCGACATAGGCCACAAGCGAGACCAGCAGCACCATCCGCGCCGCGGCATGGCGCAACAGAAGAAGCGCGCAGCCTGCCAGCCCCCCGAACACACCGACGCCGAACGCCACGGTCATCCACGCCGGATAGCCGGTCATCACGGCGGCCTGTTCCGGGGTCAGCCCCGAGGCGATGACGCTGGTTTCGGTGGCAGTCAGTGTTCCGACGAACTGGACCGCTCCGAAGAGGTTCCAGGCCAGTCCGCCCGAGACAGCGGCGGTTCTCCATACCGGGGGACGGAGGGAAACGGGGGCAAAGGAAAGGTCGGTCACGGCAAATCTCCTGTATTGGATCATCTGTGTCACGAAGCCACCGGAATGGGACTTCTGATGGGATGACACCCGACAGGCAGGGATTTCGACAGGCACAGAAAATTTTTTTGAAGGCCGCCGATTGGTGACGGCCGACAGGCGGATCAGAGGATCACAGTCGCGTCACGACCACGGCCCCTTGGACCCACGATCGGACCGGCCCGTTCTGGGAACCCGGCTTTGGGTTACACCGGCCCCACGCGACGCCGACGCACCGGCCATGGCGCGCAGGGCCGCGATCCGGTTCTCGGTCGCCGGATGGGTGGCGAACAGATTGTCGTGCTTGTGGGCATGCAGCGGATTGATGATGAACATATGCGCAGTGGCCGGATTGCGCTCGGCCGCGTGGTTGTCGATCTGCGCCGCACCCATCGCGATCTTCTCGAGCGCCGAGGCCAGCCGGAGCGGATGGCCGCAAATCTCGGCCCCTGCCTTGTCCGCCGCGTATTCCCGCGTCCGGCTGATCGCCATCTGCACGAGCGCGGCTGCCATTGGCGCCAGGAACATCATCAGCAACGTGCCCACCAGTCCCAACCGCTCGCGCGAGCCGCCAAAGAACAGCGCGAAATTCGCGAGCATCGAAATCGCACCGGCAAAGGTCGCCGTCACGGTCATGATTGCCGTGTCATGGTTTCGGATATGGGCCAGCTCATGCGCGATCACCCCGGCCAGCTCCTCGCGGGTCAGGTTGCGCAGGAGGCCCGTCGTCACCGCGACCGCGCCATTCGCCGGGTTGCGCCCGGTCGCAAACGCATTCGGCTGCGGTGTGTCGATGAGATAGACCTTGGGCTCCGGCAGTCCGGCAGCGCGCGCAAGTTCCGCCGTGAGCTGATAAAGCCCCAGCCTGTCGCCGGCAAGAACCGGTTCGGCATTGTGCATCCGCAGGACAACACGATCCGAATTCCAACACGTGAAGACATTCATCGCCGCCGCAACCACAAGCGCGATCAACGCACCCCCAGACCCGCCCAGAAGGTAGCCCACACCCATGAACAAGGCGGTCATCGCCGCCATCAGAAGCGCCGTCTTCGCATACCCCATACCGCCCTCCATATCGCCCGGTCGCCGACACTCTGACATATGGTCGACCCTCCCGCCCATGCAAGGTGGGGGATTTCGGGGGTGTTACAGGTGCGGAGGTGGCGGACAGGAAGTCCGCCGAACCAAGATCCAGTGACTTCTGATAATTTCCTATTTTCAGATACTTATACGAATAATTTGTCTTGCGTGTTCCAAGAACGCCCCCCATATTCCGAACAGGAATGGGGGACGCGATGGCGGACAAAAATCGGGCAATCGAACGGAAGGCACCAAGCAAGCGAGCTGAAAAAGCCTTGTCAGCCGCCTTTGTACGCACGGTCACCATACCCGGCAAATATACAGACGGTCACGGCCTGTTTCTCAAGGTTGATCCTTCGGGGGCAAAGCGTTGGGTGCAGCGCATCATCATTCGCGGCAAGCGCACAGAGATTGGCATGGGCAGCGCGTCTCTCGTCACCTTGGCAGAAGCACGTGAAGCCGCATTGCAAAACCGCAAAGTTGCGCGAGCGGGTGGTGACCCGCTCCAAGCCAAGCGCACCGCTCAGGCGTTGCTGACGTTTGAGGAAGCCGCCCGCAAAGTTCACAAGATCCACGAACCGACATGGCGCAACAAGAAACACGCTGCTCAATTCATCTCAACATTAGGAACTTACACCTTTCCACGCATTGGCAAACTCAAGGTGTCTGAGGTGACTACGGCTGATGTGCTGGCGGTCCTACAACCCATCTGGCTGGAAAAGCCAGAGACCGCGCGGCGCGTTCGTCAACGTATTGGCACAGTGATGAAATGGGCTGTTGCGAATGGCTGGCGGACGGACAATCCGACAGAAGCGATTTCCCAAGCTTTGCCTAAGCAGAACGACAAGCAGCAACATCGCAAGGCCCTACCCTACGACAAAGTCCCAGAGTTTCTTGAGGCTTTGAAAGCTTCAGACGCAGGCGCTTTAACCAAGCTGGCGCTGGAACTAGTCGTGTTGACTGCATCCCGCTCAAGCGAGGTTCGCAAAGCGGAATGGTCAGAGTTCGACCTCGAAAACGGGATCTGGACGCGGCCCGCCGAACGAATGAAATCAAAGAAAGAGCATCGCGTTCCGTTGTCGTCACGTGCGTTAGAAATCCTGAAAGAAGCCCGCACACTTGGCACTGGTGAAGGTCTGGTTTTTCCCGGCACAAAAGTCGGAAAACCGTTGTCCGATATGACGTTGCTCAAGCTGACCAATGAGTTGGGCTATGACGTGCACGTCCATGGGTTCCGCACATCATTCAAGACATGGGCGCAAGAACGCACGAACACGCCGCGCGATGTGTCTGAAGCCGCACTTGCACACGTGGTCAAAGACAAGGCTGAAGCAGCCTATGCACGTTCGGACTTTTTTGAGAAGCGGCGGACGTTGATGGAGCGATGGTCGGTTTTTGTATACTCATGCGCCTGAATTGACCTGATGTCGTTTCAGACGATTTTGTATTTTTCTAGGGATACGACGCGGAAGTTGTCGGTTACGGTATCGCGA
>NZ_JALEGT010000080.1 GCF_022763305.1 Marivita sp.
CGGTCAAAACCGCGCAAACAGGCCGGACACATGACTGCTTCTGACAAACGCACAAATCAGATCAAAAATGTCTTGCTATGCAGGAGCCATCCACACATGCCATTCGCTAATTTGGCAATGTTTATCTTGGTCTCAAGCTGGGAAAACTGTGCATACCAGAAAAAACCTGTATGCTTCAAGGTCGCAACTTCTGAATTATTGGCGGTATATTTGGCTACGAAAACGAAGAGAATACGCAGGCTCAGCACTTCTGAGGCGTCGCCTGGTTCGGCGAAAGCAGCGTCCAGAGCTGGTTCTAATGCAGGCCGGGGCTTTCGTTACCAAGATGCCGTTTCCGCTTGGTTGGCGGTAGAAATTTGGGCTGGACAACGAGCTCCAGCAATCGTGATTCCGGAAGGTGGTGACGATGTTGAGCTCCGTGGCGATTCAACGCGCTTTGTCCAAGTGAAGAGCCGACGTGAGCACCTTGGAGACTATACAGAAGGCGAAACAGTCGGGCACATAGAAGATCTGTGGAATCGGGCGCTTGGCTCTGCACCGCGGCCGCAGCAACTGGAACTCGTTGTTGAGCGGGAGGTGACGGGCCTGGGGCCCCTCGACGACCATCCCGCCGTCCGCTCAATCGAAGGTCCGATCAGCACCAGACTTTCGAAGTTCAACGGGGCATCTGATCTTCTCCCAAGAACATCGATCGTCGTGGCGACCTCGCCGCAGGAATGGGCGATCAAGCTGATCGTAGATCGGCTGAACTGCGCCCCGATCGCAGCCCAGATGTGCTTTGCCGATCTGCTCTTCCGCGTGGGCACCTTGGCAGACGCCAATGGCCGGTTGGCACCGGACAACTATCGTGGCCTTTCGATCTCTGACACGGAAGCATCAATCCGCGATGTCCTGGCCGCGATCGACATTGACGCGATCGAACTCGCTCTCAGGGATGGCGTCTGCGAACCAGTCGATTTTCTCACGCCTCTCAACGATCCGAACTTCTATCTCGGGGTCGATGTAGAACCTGGTCACATCGCGGCAGGTTTGGTGGCCGAACGCCCCCGAACCAGGTCGGCTTTGCTGGAAGGTATTGAACAACGCCGGGCAGCGTTGATCGTTGGACCATCTGGGGCCGGAAAATCCGCTTTGATGTGGGAAGCTGCCAACACGCTGCGCCATACGGTTCGGTGGCTCCGTATCCGTCGTTTGAGCGCGGCGGATATTCCATCTCTGCGCCAGTTGGTCCGAACGTTTCGCGCTTCAGAAGACAGTCCCCTGGGCTTTGTCATGGATGATGTCGGTCGAAATGGGCCGGAAAGCTGGGGCGCCTTGCTCAAAGAAGTGATGTCCGTGCCTGGCGTGGTCCTGCTCGGCTCGGTCCGGGAAGAAGATGTCACGCTGATTGCCGAGCGCGCACGTGCAGCCGAAGTACGCGCCGATACCGATGATGAACTCGCAGAACGACTCTGGGGAGAACTGCGCGAAGCTGGAAAGACGAACTGGGCGGGTTGGCGCGAGCCGTGGAAGACGAGCAACGGCCTTCTTCTCGAATATGTCCATGTCCTGACGCGCGGAAAGAGGATGCGCGAACTCCTCGCCGATCAAGTCGCGGCCAGAGTTTCAGATCCGAAGCGTTCCCTCGAACTTGATGTTTTGCGATCCGGCGCTTGGGCAGGCGCAGCGAATGCTGAAGTTGATGCATCGCGATTGGCGCGCTCGCTCTCAGTCAGTGAGGCCGATCTGTCGCGCGCGCTACAGCGCCTCATCGAGGAACATCTGGTCCGCTCGCCTGCTCCGGGCGCTGTCACCGGCCTACACAAGCTTCGATCCGAAGAATTGTTGCAGCTCACACATCAGACAACATTGCCGACGCTCAAAACGAGTTTCGAAAGGACAGTCGCAAGCGTGCCCGCTAGCGATCTCGAGCCCTTGTTCGCAGACGCACTATCTGCGCGGCGCCTACCTGTACCGGCAGTGCTCGATGGATTGATTGCCCGCTTGGAGGGCGAACAGGATGCGCGGGCGTTGGCTTCAGCGCTTCGGGGCTTAGGTTCGGGCCGTGTTTCCTCGAGCGTGGACGAATGGCTGGACACTGCTGAAGCACGTGCGCTGCCGCGAACGCAAGTCGGGATCGCCGCAATGTTAGGGATTGCCGGTATTGATCTGAGTAGTCTCAGCATCATACCGGAAGTCCAGGCTGCGGCGGATCGACTTTCGCAGATCAAAGGCTCGCCGAAAGATGACCCACGTCATCTGTTGGTGGAGCGTATGTCTCCTTCTGCCTTGTCCGCCCTGATTGAGGCAGCGGATCTGGTGAGCCTCGATGAGATTCTCGCAGCCTTGGTCGGAATGCCTTTGCCCGATGCGATACGGACCAGCCTGATGAAGGTTCCAGAAGGCCTGTTGAATGTCGATCTTAATCTCGTCGGGTCAGTGATGGGCACCCTGTCCGCTCTGGATCGTGAGATCACTAGGCAGTGGGTCGTCGAGGTCGGGCAAGAGGCGTTGTTCGCACGGGTTCAGGCAGAGACAGCTTGGGCCGGACCTGTGACTACCGAAGATTCGGATGATGGGGTGATCGTCCGTTGCGACCTTTGGTATGTCGCTGGTTCCGTACAGGAAAATCCGCATGCTGCGGTTGTGGGTTTGTGCGAGCTAGTATTGGCACTGTGTCCGTCGGCTGACATTGCGGTGTCCAACGCCATTACCGCGAGTGGTGAACTGGCTGGCCTTGCTCAGTTGCCGCTCGCGACAAAGCGGATTCCCCGGGAGAATCTTCCCCCTCCGTCAGTTCCTCAGTGGAATCGACGGTGGGGTGATCTGATTTCCCGCCACGTCGCCGCTTCGAGCTATAGCGATTATCTTGCAAGAGGCGTGGCCATTCTCGAGGCCCTAGTTCCGACATTGGAGAAGATCTTCGACGCGCATTTTCGCGGAAAGAATGCACTCGGCAACCTCGCCGGCAAGCTGAATTCACTCAATGCGGAAACTGAAGGACTGACGCCCCCCGCTGTTTCATCATTGGAAGCGTCAGGCGCGGGGCGCGGCGAGGCTGACACCGCCGTCACCAAGTTCCAGAACCTTCTGCACAGCACAAGCGTCAATCTCGTAACGAGGTTCGCAATACTGCCCGACCAAGCTGGTGCATACATTGCCTGGTTGAGCGATCTCATCGCCGATGTCGACACCGCAATTGCAGAAGAGCCTTGGCTGCTCGTCGCCGACGGTCCTCCACCGATGCTTAACCGACTCAAGACGCTCTTGGAGACGTTGCGAGTTCTGGCTGGAGAAGCCCATGAAAGGAAGCAAGCGCCAGCAGTAACTTGGGCGGCACGAGGCAAAGGCGCGCGAGTAGGCAACTCCGTTCGGCTCGTATCCCTCTCTGCCAAAGCTGCCGGGCAAACACGACTAGCTCAGCGCAAGGCAGAAATTGAGCGCCTCGCAGAGGAAGCCGGGATCGTCGCACAGTTCCATCTTCGCGTTAACGCCAAAGGTATTCTACCGTGGCCACCAGCAGATGTTCTTGCGCTGTTACCTGCGCCGGATATAGCGGATGCGGTGGTTACGCTCGCTGAACAAGCCGTACTCGTGCGGTCATTGGTGGACTCGTCTATCCACCTGACAATCATGCCTTACATTGAGAATGCTGCGTTCCCGGCGCTCGCAAAGTCTGGTTATCAGACCCTCCTTCCTGACGTGGAGGGCGCTACCTTCTGGGCTGAACAAATCGGATTGCCACAAGCACCATCTGTTATGGCAGACATGTTTGGGGAGGTGCTGAGCCTTGCTAGCGAACTTGGAGCAATGGATCAAAAACGGCTTGGCAATCAGACTCGTCCCGAAGAAGAGGTTGCTGCCCGCCGGAGCTTGGAGGACACCTTCGCAAGTAATTACGAAGAACTGACCCGGCGGCTCAGTGCTTTTGACCAAGCCCTGCAATCGGATGTGTCCGAATTGATCGAGCACCTGCGAACTGGGAACGTTGACTTCGCTGCTGAAGCGCAGGCCGCGATTGACGGGACTTCAAGCAATGTCACCGAGGCAGCGGGATATTTATCTCTGCTCTTGATGTCAGCCGAGATCGGCGAAATACCCATTGATGGGCAAATTACCGAAAGTGTTCGCACGACTGACCCCGAGCAGACCGTCGATGACAAAGAGTAACAATAGGGACGACTTCAGCCAGGCGACCAAGAAGCGCCTCGCGAAGCATGCCCGGTATCATTGTAGCAATCCCAGCTGCAGGAAGCTGACGTCAGCGCCGACAAGCGATGGCTCAAAGGAAATAAATATCGGAGTTGCGGCTCACATCTGCGCTGCGGCACCTGGAGTTGGTGCGCGCCGCTATCGCGCCGACATGACACCCGACCAACGGAAATCGCAAGAAAACGGGATTTGGCTTTGCCAAGACTGTGCAAAGGCAATTGATTCAGATGATGCCATTTTCACCGAGGCATTTCTGCACTCATGGAAGCAGAAGCACTCTGAGGACATGTGGCGCAGCGTTATCGACAAGGTTTACTTCGGTCCAGCCATGCCGCCCACCGTTTCGGAAATCAGTGCACGCTTTCAAAAAGCTGCCAATGCAGACTTGGCTGTGTTCCGTCGAACACCCAAATGGCCGGGCACGAACGTGGCGCTCACGCTGACGGTAAAGGTCAAGCATGCGGACGAGGCGCTTAGTACGCGCGCGCTTGCCGACGCAGTGACCCTACTGGATGATCTCATCCTTGTCGCGGCGCCTGGAATGGGAAAAACAACAACTCTTTTTCAGGTCGCCGAAAGTCTTTTGGAAACCGGGAATAGCACACCGCTTATCGTGCCGTTGGGAGATTGGGCCACCGATGGCGACGGGTTGCTCGCGTCCATCCTGAAACGCCCCGCGTTCAACGGAATTACTGAGCAGAATTTCCGCGCGGTCGCGGAGAACCCCGGTGTCGTGCTGCTTCTTGATGGCTGGAACGAACTGGACGCCGCCGCACGTGAACGCGCGCGCGTGCAAATTTCGGCCCTGAAGGCTGAATTACCGGAACTTGGTCTCGTCATCTCCACGCGCAGGCAGGCCCTTGACATTCCTTTCGGTGGGACGCGGGTGGATTTGCTGCCGCTCGACGACGTGCAACAAATGGAGATTGCGCGCGGCATGCGCGGAGACGCTGGCGCACAGCTCGTGGATCGGGCCTGGCGGACAGCAGGTGTCCGCGAACTCGTCACCATTCCGCTGTACCTCACGGCACTGCTGTCGCTGCCAGAAGGCGCGCCTTTTCCGACCACAAAGGAAGAAGTGCTGAGTCGCTTCGTTGCAGCGCATGAGCAGGAAGCTCGTCGTGCGGCGGCACTTCATGCCGTGGCCCTCGGCTTCCAGCAGGACTATTTGGATAGTCTCGCGGTGTTCGCCACAACCACGGCCAACACTGCGATCACAGATAGCAACGCCCGCAAATCGGTGGCCGAGACCGCGCGGGTCCTGATCGCCGATGGGCAGATGGCCACCGCCACACAGCCCGACACGCTGCTCGACACGCTTGTCAGCAATCATGTTCTTACGCGCTCCGGCGACACTCCGGGCTACTCGTTCCAGCACCAGCAATTTCAAGAATGGTACGCCTCGCACTACGTCGAAAGACTGATGCTACAGGCCGTCTGCGATCCGAGCGCACGTGAGAAACTCATGGCCGACGTGCTTGATCGGCGCCCCTGGGAAGAGGCGGTCCTGTTTGCCGTCGAACGTAGTGCGCGCAGCGACGCTGCGCATATGGTCGCATGCGGCGCTGCCATCCGCGCAGCTTTTGACGTCGATCCTGTCCTCGCAGGCGAGATGATCTTCCGCGCCACTGACGATGTATGGGCGCTGATCGGTACAGAAATGCGGAGCTTCGCCGACCGGTGGCACGCGCCAGGCAAAGTGGATCGCGCAGTGCGTTTCATGATCGCGTCCGGGAGGCCGGAATTCGCCGATCTTCTTTGGCCACTTATTGCGCATGCCGACGATCAAGTACACTTGCACGCGCTTCGAGCAGCGCGGCAGTTTCGTCCGTCCGTGCTTGGAAGTGGCGCGCAGACGCGCATCGCAGCGCTGCCTTCGGACATTCGTAGGAACGTACTCTGCGAAATCGCATCGAATGGCGGGATTGACGGCCTCGACCTTGCGACAGAGATCGCAAGGATCGACGGCGATCCGGAGGTGAAAGCGGCGGTAGTCGATGCGCTCGCATTTCGGCGGGCGGATCGGCACGTTGCCGACTTACTCACGGATGCGAGCGAAGCGACTTATGACATCCTCGCCGAAAAGGGTCACCTTGAGGACATTGCAGTTGATGCCGTTCAGCAGGAACTTCGGCGGGCACGTGGACGCCGCGAAGCCGTCGGCCTGTCGCCCTTCCAGCGGCTGCATTCGCTCCTCGATGCGCCAAGTGGGAAAGGCCATGACGTCGAGGTCACCGAACTCATCGCTAACATGGAGTTTGACCGGAAGACCGATGGCGAGAGGCATCTGTTGTACGAGGTGCGAAGACGTTGGCCGCAGGCCCTAGCTGAAGGGCTGCTGTGCCGTTTGCGCGAGCACCGCGAACTCTTCTACGGCGCGGACGATATTCTTGCGGCAGCCGGGTTTGCCCTCGAGGATGACGCACTGCTCAAGATCGCCCTCGAAGAAACAAGCCGCCACGACGATCGCGCCGAGGCCGCTGCTTCAGTGCTGGGACCAAACGCCGTTGGCCGGCTGATCGACGCGTATCTTGCAGCTGGGAAAGTCCTGCGCGACGCCAGCGGGAAGTACAACCAGGCGGCAGGTGATCGCTATCATGATCTGCGCGCCCGTATCGGCCACACGCCGGGCGCAAGTTTGGTGGCCGCCGTTCAGGCGCGGGCGGTAAGCGCTGACAATGAGGAAATCGTCCAACTGGCCGCGCTGTTTTCCCGTGAGACCTACGGCGACGAAGAGCGGGCGCGACCCTTCAATGTGGAAGGCTTGGCCGCAATCGGAGTGCTGGCGCGCGAATGGGCAGAGCGCATGCTCGCCGCTGGGGATGAGAAGCGTTGGCGAGTGGCTACCATTGCAACGATGATGAGCCACGCACCGTCCGTCGCGCATCTTCCACTCTTGAAGAGAATGCTTGACGACAATTTACGTCGCTATCGGGCTTTCCGCGAGAAAGCTATCGCGAGCGGCTGGAAGGATCGCGACGCTGTGCACGAAGCGCAGCATCCACACATGCATGAGTACCAACGTGCGTTCTTGGCGATCAATGCGCCGGAGACCGCTACGCTGATGCGTGAATACCTGACGGATGAGCATTTTGGCGAGTTGGCTGCGCGTGTGCTGGCCTTCCAGTGGTTCGAGGCCAACGAACCCAAGGACGACAAGAAATTCCGGAGCGGCGAGGATTTCTCGCGCGTGGAAGAGCGCCGCGAAGCCCGCGCCGTCGATCCCGCCGCGACATCAACCGAGGCGGAGGCGATCTTCGACGCAATCGACACGTTGATTGTCGATGGTTCGACGGATGCGCAGATGAAGCTGGGGGTTGCGCTCGGCGTTGTCGGATCGCGGCTCCCCCACGGCCAGCGTGACGTGACGATCCAGAAGCTCATTTCTCTCGCGCCGAGGCAGGCGCGCGCAGCCTTGTTGTTGTCGCTTGTTCTCTCTGGCGAGGACATCGACATCACGCTTGTTGCCGATGGCATCGCTCAGACCTTCGAGGCGGCCAAGAAGGAAACTTGGATCCTGACACAGAGCGACGCGTATCAGCTACGCGATTGGTTGCGCCTCTTGCCGTTCGCCACGCCTGTCTCCGACCTGCCCGCCATCGTGCGCGGCATGCCGGAGGCGTATCGCAATCCACGAATGCTCGAAGAGATGGTCCGCGGACTCAGCAGTTCGTCCTCAAGCGACGCAGAAGATGTGACTTTCACCATCGCCGAGCATGACAAGCGTTTCTACCAGAACCATCAGTGGCGCACGACCGTGTTGAGGTTTGGCACAGTATCCGCCGCGCGCCGCCTTGTTGACTTGACCGTCAGCGGCGCGCTCGACGGACCGTCATACGACGGGTGGCGTTGGCAACGCGAATTGGGTAGCTTGATTTCGGAGTTCTCCGAGGTCCGTACCTATGTCTACGACCTCCTGAAGGATGGGCCGACAACGAATCAGCTTGCTTTGCTAGCTAGCGCAGTCGCCGAAGATCCTTGCTCGGATGGCGTATTGATGCTGATCGATTTTGAGATGAAAACCGGACGTTCGTTCATGACGTGGCAGTCGATTCAACGCGTTATCACGGAACATGTTCCAGCAGAGAACTGGGAGGGTGCTTACAATGTCGTGCCCGTCCCGGCGGTCGAACTGCGCCAGAAGCTGCTGGCAATGACGAGCAGTGGCGGCAAGGGTGATCCCGCCGCCCGCTGTCTCAACCTAATAGATGACCTCCGGGACGAGTGCGGTGCTCCAGAATCGGAACCACGCCATCCGGATCTTGCGTCAGGGCACCCTTGGCCGATCGTGGAGCCCAATCCCGATGCAGTGGACCGGAGCTGATTTGCCAGGCGAGCATCCATTTCATGGCGCGCGTTCCTTAGCTGTCTGGATTCAGCTAAACCAGTCGTTCAAGGTCCGCTCCTTCCATCGGTCCGCGAGGCCTTCAAGACTGCGGCGACTTCCACTTTCCGCCCGCAACGACGAGTAGGGAATGCCTTGTCGCTAATAAACGCACGAGGCCTTATCCAGAAATCGTGAAACGATTATCACATTGCAATCATGCGGCTTTCTTAGCGCGCGGATGAATCGTTGCACGGCGGTTGAAACGATAATCAGAACGGCGGACTTCACCCGCAGCTTCGCCAAAGCGCTACCCTAAATCTACTAGAGGCGCTTCGCCCACAACCCCCGCGTCTTCCAACTGCTCGCGATCGGGAAGATCGCGCAAGCTCTCAAACCCGAAGGCGACGAGGAACTGCTCGGTGGTGACGAATGTATAGGGCGCTCCCCGCCGGGGTGACCTCGGCCCGGTCCCGATCAGCCCGCGGGCATGCAGCCGCCCAATCAGGTCACGGCTGATTTCCTTGCCGAAGATGTCCTTGAGCCCGTCACGGGTGATCGGCTGGTGGTAAGCGATGGCGGCCAGGACCGCGACGTCCAACTCGCTCAGATCGAGCAGTTGGTCCCCGACATCCGCCGCGGCCCGGATCGCGGGGGCGTAGATAGGCCGCGTCCGGAATATCCAGCCACCAGCGACCTGCGCAATTTCAAAAGCCCGCCCTTCCAGATCGGCGGCAAGGTCCTCTACCAGCAGATTGACCGAGGCCCCCTGCCCCACCACGCGCGCGAGGTCCTCGCGCGGCACAGGCGAGGCAGAGGCGAAGAGGACCGCCTCGATCCGGCGCATCCATTCCCGCCAGCGCAGCTCGGGCGGCAGGTCGGCCAACTCGCGGTCCAGGTCAGGTTCCGAGCGATCCTTCGCCATGCTCACACCCCATAGAGCCGGAAGGTGTCGCGCCCGGTCAGCTCGCGCACCGCGCTGAGGTCGACCAGCCGGTCGCAGAGCCGCCGCGCGGCGCGATCCGGCAAAGGCAAGGCCGATGGCGCCACGGCATCGCGGGTCAGGAGCATCTCAACCGCGTCGGCCGCCCCCTTGGCCCGAAGCTTTGGCGCGACCGCTTTCAAATGCGCCGCACGACGCGCGAGGTCGGCAGCCCGCCGGGCGGCCTCGATCACCGAAGAGATGAGTGCCCGATGACAGGCCAGACGCAAGTCGCCATCTTGCTTGCGCAGGTCGGCGCGTTTCAGGCCCATGGCCAGCAGCGGCACAAGATGATCCCAGCCGAGCGCCTGAGCGAGGGCCGCATCGGCGAAGATCAGTCCTGCTACGTCTGCGCGTGGCGCCTCGCGCAGTATCGCCTCCAACACCATCGCGGCACGGGTCATTGGCGCCCCTTTCTCCGCATCAAGCCACGCGGCAATCTGGCCCGGGTCGAAGGCCGGCAAGGCTCGGCCCAGAGCCTTGATCGACACCGGCCGTTCCACAGCGCGCCGCCAGGCCAGGTAGGTTTCACCGGCCGGTCCGGGCAGATCGCCGGGGCGCAGAAGGTTCACCAGGTCGCGCAACTCTCCGGCCCGCTCCGGTCGCCCGGAAAACGCGACACAAGCCTCGGCCGCCCGCAGCGCGAGCCTGTCTCGCAACAAGGTTTGGGGAACGTCCTCGCGGCTCAACACTACATGCAGATGGCTCAGCGCGGCGCCCGACAGAAAGGCCACAGTTTCAAGGGTTTCCACACGCGCGGAGGTGACCCAGGCGGGCATCCTGGGTAGCGTGTCGAGGTCGCAGATATGATCGGGCCGAGCAAATGTCATGCCCAGAGCGTACACCTGCGCGGCGCTTTATTCCAGAAAATAGCGCACTAACCGCCCCGCTTCGCCGGTGTCAGTTATGTCCAATAAGTTTGCATTATCGGACATAAATGGATAGGCTCAGCGACATGTCAGAACACGCCGAGAAATCGAGTGTCGGATGACCGGAATTCATGAGATTCAAGCACTTCCCTGAAAAACGAACCGGGGTTCATGAGATTCTGGAGCGGTATTCATGAGACTGGATGAGTCGGAATTCGTGAGACTGGCGACGTTTCTTGGGCTTTGCAGCGCTCTGACGCTCTCTCTCGTCGCGCTGAGCACGCCAGAGCCGGGCTGAGATGCGTCTCCTCAACGAGAGAGGCCATGCCGCAAGCGCATCGCGAACCCGCACCTGCCCGTCCACGTCGCTGGCGAGCAACACGTTGATCGCGCAAGCGACAGGGTCCTCTACGATACGACCAATGCCGACGGTCAAGGCGAAACCCTGTAGCAGCGAGCCCTGCGCCAGAGCGTGCAGGCTGGGACGCACGGGCTTGGCCAGGACCGGCGCGACCTCGTCATACTCGGGAACGACAACCGTCAGCGCCTGGCGGATGATCGGCGTCGTGAGAAAGTCATGGTAGTCGCGCCGGGTCTGCAACGACATGCACGGTTGCTCGGCTAGAGAGGGAGGCGAGGCGCGGCGGTGTCGCGCAGTCAGGACGGCCAGCATTTCCGGCGCGTCCAGAGCCCCCTGCCCCGCACCACGTAGCCAAGCATCAAGAACGGCGGACCCGGCTTTTGCGTGCATTGCCAAAGCGGCCATCCGAGTGCCACCCATCATCGCGGGCAACGTCGCGCTGGCGGTATCCTGCAAGTCCGCGCCGTGGACCGGGCAGAGAAAAACCCAGGGCAACGACATTGACCTCCGGTGCACATCGGTCGGGCAATGCGGGCAGTGATGGCGGTTTCGGCGCGCGACCATCATCCGGGCGTCGGGGATGAATTCACAGAATGTCATATCCTGAATGGCTTCGACCGAAAGTCCGGTCCGCAGAGCGATCCGAGCCCCCTCCCCTTCCGACATTCGCCATTCCAGAGCGAACACGTCGCGGCCGGACAGCCCAAGCTCGGCCAGAAACTCCGGTACTGTCATCGCGTAGAATGGCGCCATGCGGGCGAGCCATGAGGACAGGCGCTCGTCAACCTCGGGTGGGAACACCACCGGCAGGAGGCCCTGCCCGATCACACCGGCTCTCCGAGGACCGCCTGCAACCGGTCGCCGCCCAGAATATCACGCGAGAGGATGCGTTCCTCCCCGCTTTCGATGGCAGCGATTGCCAGCTGAGACATGATTGAAAATATCCCCGAGGTGATGCCGCCGCTTACCTTGATCATCCGCGAGAGCGCCTTCTCGTCGATCTCGCTTTCGCGCCGGAGCGGCAGGCTTCGCATGAGCGTGCTCATCAACCCGGTGAAATCGGCCCCGTCCTGCCAGGGCGGCAGGGCGAAGGCCTCGAACCGGCGCACCAGCTGGTCATCGGTGCGCAGCGCATTACGGGCCTGGGCGGTGCCGACACAAACGAGAGGAACGCGCAGCTCGTTGCCCAGAAATCGCAGCATGTTCAGGAACCGTGCCTGTTCGCGTATCGTGCCCGCCTGCAGGCTGTGGATTTCGTCGATCACCAGCATATGAGGGCGCAGCTCGGTGAGCAGCCGCAGGGCCAGGCTTTCGAGGACAGCAAGCGTTGCGCGGGGAGGTTCCGGGGCGCCGATTGCAGCCAGAATACGGCGGTAAAACCGTGTCTCATCCGGGCCGGAAACCATCTGCACTGCGACGACCGGCATATGCAACCGACCAGTGGTGTCGTCAAAACTCGAGGGGTGATCGCGCGTAAATTTCTCGATGATCATGGTCTTGCCCATGCCGCTTTCGCCGACCAGGAGCAGGTTCGGCATCCGGGCGCGCTCCGGGAATGACAGCAGGGTTTCCAGCTTGGCGAGTGCCGCCTCCGCTCGGGGATAGGACACCCATCGGTCGGCACGGATGCGCAGGATGCGCTCCTCGGCACTGAGAGCGGCAATCCTGCCGGCGCCCGGGTAAAGGTGCGGAAACTCAGTCGTCATCGTACCATTCCTCGACATAGAAGCCCGGGTGGTCTTTCAGCGCATTGTTCTTGTTTTCCGGCGCAGGAAGCGCTTCCGGCGCATCTGGCCTAGGCGTCATATCGATCATCGGGCGTGGGTCCAGATGCGCCCGCCTGGCCTGGTGGCGCCGTGTCGCCTTGGTCTGCCGCGCGGCGCTATCCACGAGGTCGCGCTGCGCCTCGATCGTCCGAAAGATGAGCTCCTCGTCTACCGACCGGCGCCCGGCCTCGCGCAAGGCTCGCCGCGCCGCGCGGTGTTCCCAGAGCGTAATCGCAGGGCGGGTCAGATCCGCTGGGCGGGCCTCGATGATCCCCTCCTCGGTCAGCACGAAGATGCGCGAAAGATCGCGCGGGTCGTACTTGAGTGTGTATTTGCGGGTTTCCTGCGCCATCAGCCAGCGCAGCTCATCCGACCAATAGCGAATATGGAAGAGATGAAAGCCGTCACGCTGCAAGACCCGCTGTTCCGATGGCAGAAAATCGACCAGGAACTGGCGCAGATCAGCGGGCATGCGGAGCTTCGCCGTGTCCGCCTGCGCAACCCAGGCCGCTGAGGGCGTCGTTTCCAAGGCGCTGTGGATGCGCGCGTGGTAGGAGCCGGTGATTTCGAGGGCGAGCCAGGTTTCCAACTCGCCGAGCGTCATCACCGCCTCGGCCTCGGCGTCGAGATCGCCACGTTCGAAGATGTTCGAGAAATGCGAGCCCGGCAGCAGGTGGACCGCCCCCATCATCGTGCCGATCAGCCGCTCGATATGGCCGCCGTAGCGCGGGGTGCCGGGCGGGCGATACCGGAGATCGATCTGGTACTCGGCGCAGGCGAGCCCGAAGGCGCGGGCATGGAATTCCGCGCCGTTGTCCACGTAGATCGCCCTGGGAATGCCATGGGCGGGCCAGTCCGTATTGATCCCACGCGCCGCCAGCCAATGCGACTTGTCCATCACAGCATGGGTCAGGCAGAGCGCGACCGAGAGAAGCGAGGGCGGTTCCAGCGACAGGTGGAACCCCAGAACCATGCGAGTATTCACATCAATCGCGACAGTCAGAGTGGGCCGGCCAAGCGGGCACCGCGTGACCGGATCCACGACCGTCACATCGGCCTTGGTATGATCGATCTGGACGATGTCGAGCGGGTGGGCCGCGGTGAGCGTTCCGGGCGTGGCAAGGTGGCGGCGATCCGCCTTGTCCTTCCCCTCCCGCCTGGCCATGAGTTTTGCCTGATCCTTCAACTCCAGCCAGCGGCCAAGGCGCCGGATCGAGGGTGGTGCCAACCCTTTCGCCTTGCAGTCGGCCGCTACCTCGCGCCAGAACCGGGTCTTGGTCGGTTTGCGGCGGGTGGCATAGAAGGCCCAATCGGAAGGTTTGTGCGTAGGATTACTCTAAAGGTGAACTTTCAGAGAACGTTTGCGCCGTGCTGCTGCTTCTGATGACCTTGTAAG
>NZ_JALEGT010000081.1 GCF_022763305.1 Marivita sp.
AGGATACTGCAGGTCACCGTAGACCAAACCGTAGACCATCTGGTGCCTCTTGACGCCGGATGGTCGATGGCGATAGGCCTTATTTTGCTGGGGATACCGGCTGAAGAAGTGCCTGTAGGAGGATCACAACCTCCGTGTGGGGGCACCATCTGACACCTGTCGCGGTGACGACGGCAAAGTCACCCCCCAATACCCTCCCCCCAAAAACTCACAGCATTTGCGTTCTTGCCCGAACACGCGCACCCTGTGCGTGGAGGCGCGCGCAGTGTCTGGCGTGCGTGAAATGTTCTGATCGGGAGACGGATATGCCGAAGACCTACGAACAGCTCAAGGACAAGGAAAGGTGCATCTACCAGGCTTTCACCAAGCTCAGCTATGTGAGTGACACCGCGTCCAATATGGGACGTCATGCAAACACCGCCGGGTTCGACGCGGATGACAGCCGTGCGGTCCTGTGCCTCGCGAACCACTACGGGCTCGATCAATGCGAAGTGATGCACGGCAGCGATATCGAATCGGGCGAGGCCGGGTTCGACAAGGGCAAGGAATTCATCGTGATCATCACCCGCAACCACAACACGCAAAGCACGGTCCAGCGTGTCAGCACCGGCAAGGGATTGGTGCGCGGGTCCGAGGCGCGGCGTGTGCTAGAGTCGTCGCCGCAATCCGTCATGTGGCACGCCATCTACGGGCGCACCGATCCGATCAGCGGGTCGATGATCTGGCTCGATGATCAGAAGATCGAAAAGAACGGCCCCGTCGGCGATTGCTGCGCTGTGGTGCTCTATCGCTAGACCCGCACAGCGTCCGACCCTCGCGGGACACGCTCAGTCCTTCGCGCCCAGCGGATGAAAGCAGGCCACTTCGGTGCCGGCACCTGTGGGTGCCAGCTTGGGCACCTCCGACCGGCACCGCTCCGTCGCCAGCGGGCAGCGCGCGGCAAAGGCGCAACCGGGCGGCGGATTGAGCGGATCGGGCAGTTCCGTGCCCTGCGCCTCGGGCTCCGTGAGGGGCCGGCCCACCACCGGTGCGCTTTGGGCCAGAAGCCGGGTGTAGGGATGGCTTGGCCGGGCAAAGACCCTGTCCGCCGGTCCGATCTCCATCACCGAGCCGAAATAGAGCACCGCGATCCGGTCACTCACCGCCTCGACCACGGCAAGGTCATGGCTGATGAACAGATAGGTCAGGCCGAATTCCTGTTTGAGATCCGCAAGCAGGTTCAGCACCTGCGCCTGAACCGACACGTCCAAAGCCGAGACCGGCTCATCAAGGATCAGAATGCGCGCCTGCGCCGCCAAGGCCCGCGCGATCCCGATGCGCTGCGCCTGCCCGCCGGAGAACTCGTGCGGATAGCGGTCGAGGAATTCTTCGCGCAGGTTCACGCTGTCAAAGATCTCGGCGATCCGCCTGGCGCGGTCGGCAGCCCCCATCCCGTACAGATGCCTGAGTGGCGCGTCCATCACCTGCCGGATGGTCTTGCGCGGATTCAGCGAGGAGATCGGGTCCTGGAACACATATTGGATCTTCTTGCCGAACACCGCAGGATCGGCGGTGTCAAGCGCCTCGCCCTCGATCTCGATGGTGCCGGTTGTGGGCTCCAGAAGCCCGACCAGCATCCGCGCCAGTGTCGATTTCCCGCAGCCCGACTCGCCCACGATGCCGAGGGTCTCCCCCTGCGGCACCGACAGCGTGACGGGATGTACCGCCTTGACCGATCCCTTGGATGCTCCGAACAACGTCCGCCCCACCGGAAAGGTCTTGGACACGTCGGACAGTTTCAACGCCACACTCATTCCGCCGCCTCCCGTGTGCCGTCCTCGGGATGCAGACAGCGCAGCTTGCGCGCTCCCGTCTGCTGCAGCGGAATCTCCCCCTGCCGACAATCCGGCTGCACCTTGTGGCACCGGTCGGCAAAGGCGCAGCCCTCGGGCAGATTGTCCACCACCGGCGGCAGCCCGGCGATGGCCTCCAACCGCCGCTTGCCACCACCGAGTTCCGGCACGCAGGCCATGAGCCGCGCGGTATACGGGTGGCGTGGCGCCCGGAGGATGTCCTCCGTCGCGCCCTCTTCGACGATCCTGCCCGCATACATGACCGCCACGCGATCACAGAGCTGCGCCACCACGCCGAAATCATGGGTGATGAAGATGATGGCCAGACCGCGCGACCGTCTCAGATCGTCCAGGATTGTCAGCACCTGCGCCTGCACCGTCACGTCGAGCGCCGTCGTCGGCTCGTCCGCGATGATGATGTCCGGATCGTTCGCCAGCGCCATGGCGATGCCCACGCGCTGCCGCATGCCGCCCGACATCTCGTGCGGATAGTCCGACACGCGTTTCTCGGCATTGGGGATGCGCACCGCCTTCAGCAGCTCGACCGCCTTCGCCTGCCCCTCGCTTTTGCCGATGGGCCGATGCGCCCGGACGGCCTCGATCAGCTGGTCACCCACACGGTACAGCGGATGCAGCGTCGCCAATGGGTCCTGAAAGATATAGGCCACGTTCCGCCCGCGCATCTCGCGCAGCCGCCTGTAAGGCGCGCCGATCAGATCCTCGCCATCGTAATGCACCGCCCCGCCGGTGATCACCCCGGGCGGCGAGGCCACAAGCCCCATCAGCGACAGCGCGGTCACCGATTTGCCCGACCCGCTTTCGCCAATGATGCCAAGGCATTCGCCCTTTTCCACATGCAGGTCGACACCGCCCACGGCGCGGTACACCCGGTCCTTCACATGGAACTGCGTCTGCAGCCCCTGCACCTCGAGAAGCCCCTTGCCGGACGGCACAGGCACAGGACCGCTGCGCGCCACCTGCGTCGTCGCCATCGGCCGCGACAGCGCACCGGACTTGAGCCGGGGATCAAGCGCATCGCGCACCCCGTCTCCCAGCAGATTGATAGACATGACGATGATCAGGATCATCACCCCCGGCACGATGGAGGTGTGCGGATTGGTGATCAGCGCCGATCGCGCCTCGCCCAGCATCGACCCCAGATCGGCCTGCGGCGGCTGGCTGCCCAGCCCGAGAAAGGACAGACCGGCGGTTTCGAGGATCATCCAGCCGATGGTCGTCGACATGGCGATCACGATCACCGGGATCACGTTGGGCAGGATTTCGGACAGGATGATGCGCGTGTTCGACAGCCCTGCCAGCCGCGCCGCATCGACGAATTCCTTATGCGCGATCCCCACGGTGATGCCCCGGATGTTGCGCGCGAAGAACGGCACGTTCACCGCCGCCACCGCGATCAGCGCATTGAAGAGCCCCGGCCCCAGTGCGGCGACAATGGCCAGGGCGAGCAGGATGTAGGGAAACGCCATCAGCATGTCGACGCCGCGCATGATGATGTTGTCCGTGCGCCCACCGTAAAAGCCCGCGATGATCCCGATCGCCGCCCCGATGGTCGCCGCGACAATGGCCGCCGCAAAGCCCACCGCCAGCGACAGCCGCGTCCCCCACATCAGCCGCGACAGCAGATCCCGCCCCAGATGGTCCGTGCCCAGAAGCGCGCCATCCGAAAAGATCGGCTGGAACCGGTTGCCCGTGTTGGTCACATCCGGATCGGCCAGCGGCAGGATCGGCGTCAGCACCGCCAGCAGCACGACGAAGGCCATGACGATGCCACCGGCAAGCGCCAGCCGGTTGCGCGCCAGAAGGACAAGGAACGCCCTCATGTCTTGATCCTCGGATCAAGCAGGCTCTGCGCCACGTCCACCATGATATTGAACAGCACGTAGCAGGCCGCCACGAACACCACGCCCCCCTGCACCAGCAGGATGTCGCGCTTCAGGATCGCATCGACCAGCATGCGCCCGACGCCGGGCCACTGGAACACGATCTCGATATAGACCGCCCCCGACAGCACGAACCCCGCCTGAATGCCCAACACCGGGATGATCGACACCATCGCGGCCTTCAGCGCGTGTCGCCAGATCACGCCGCGCTCATGCACGCCCTTGGCCCGGGCCGTGCGAATGAAATCCTGCCGCAACACTTCGAGCATGGCCGAACGCGACAGCCGCGCGATCACACCCGTCGCCACCACCGCCAGCGCAATGGCGGGCATGGTCAGATGCGACAGCAGCGCCCAGATGTCCCGCGCGCCATAGATCGGCCACATGCCCGACACCGGGAACCAGCGCAGGTTCACCGCGAAGAGCAGGATCATCATCATGCCCAGAAAGAAGGACGGGATCGAAATCCCCAGCAGAACCACGAAGGTGATGGCCTTGTCGGCCCAGCCATACTGGTTCGCCGCCGAAACGACCCCGGCCAGGATGCCCAGAACCGAACAGAGCACAAAGGCCGTCCCAGCAAGGATCAGCGTTCCGTTGAACCGCTCCAGCACCTCATCGAGCACAGGCCGGTTCAGCGCAAAGGACGTGCCGAAATCCCCCTGCAGCATGTTGCCCAGCCAGATGAAATACTGCTGCACCAGCGTCTTGTCCAAACCCAGATCGCGGTTCAGCTTTTCGACATTCTCGGGCGTCGCATAGCTGCCGAGGATCGCCGTTGCAGGATCGCCGGGGATCAGCGCCATGATCAGGAAAACGATCACCGTTATGCCAAGAAGCACCGGAATGGCCGAGAGCAGCCGTTTGAGGATGTAGCCGGTCACAGAGGACCCCTTCATCTTGCCGAATAAACTCCGGGGGGTGCGGGGGGGCGCGCCCCCCCCGGGTCGGACGGGGGAAGCCCCGTAGAAAAAAAGTTATTAAAGACGGCATAGAGCAGCAGAA
>NZ_JALEGT010000082.1 GCF_022763305.1 Marivita sp.
GCAATCAAAGGTGCTGACCCCGAGATCACCTTGCAGGCAATCTGCGACCGACTGGAATCCATGCGTGAGCGCACCCCTCGCGGTCGCACCAGCTGGCAGCCTTCCTCAGTCAGAATGTTGCTGGAGCGGGCAGAGCGCCTCGGGCTCGTCTAATCGGCTATTCGGTGCCAATCGCTCAATCCTTCAGAAGCGACGATTCGTCGGCAGACCCCGCCGCGATACCTAGGGGTAGGCTGCAGTGAAGCCACAACATGTTCAACAAGGCGCTAGAGCAGACTGAGATTTATCCTGATCTACTAGATACTTAGACTACTTTCTCACGCCAGAATGCACGCCCAGCTCAAGTTCGCGCCCTCCGCCTTCAAAAAATTGTTGTCTGACGATAAGTTGCGTGTCATGAGTGCTGTAGTCGCAAAAAAGCGAAAATCGCGCACTTTAGCGACGAAACACAATCGACCCACCAAGAGGGAACGAGGGCAGCATGAACAGCAAGGCAGACTTCCCCGGCGCAAAATCCATTGCAGCTTCCATTTCTGCCAACGCCGCGCGCCTGTCGGATGCTCTCAACCATCATATGCGCAACAGCTTTCAACCGGAAAGCAGAAAGACGCTGCGGAAGTTTCACCCTGCAGAGGTCTCTGAGCTGACAGGCATCAGCATGTCGAATCTGAGAACGCGCCATCAGGAAGGTGATTTTCCCGAAGTCGAGACAGACTCTCGCGGCAGGCGTCTCTATTCCGCTGAAGAGATCGATCAAATCCGCAGGGTGATGGCGCGGACCGGTCGCAACGGGGAAGCTTATTTGCCAGGCCGGCGGGATGGCGATGGACTTCAGATCATATCCATCGTGAATTTCAAAGGCGGGTCCAGCAAGACGACGACAGCAATTCATCTAGCCCAACGTTATGCCCTCAGAGGGTATCGCGTCTTGGCCGTAGACTTGGATCCCCAAGCCAGCCTAACGACTATGTTCGGATACCGCCCAGAAATCGAATTTGCCGAAAGCGGCACGGTGTACGACGCCCTGAAATACGAGGATCCGGTTCCCCTGAGCCAAGTCGTCCGCAAGACTTACTTCCACAACCTCGACCTCGCGCCAGCCGGATTGTTGCTGTCTGAGTATGAAACCGAAACGGCTTACGCACTTCAACACAAGGTCGATCCTCCGTTCACTCAGAGGTTGGCCATTGCGCTCGATGAGATCGAAGCCAACTACGATCTGGTGATCATCGATTGCCCACCGCAGTTGGGCTTCACAACGATGACGGCATTGCTCGCGTCAACCGGCCTCCTGATTACCGTGGTGCCGAGTATGCTGGACGTCGCCTCCATGGCGCAATTCCTTGAGATGGCGGGAGAAACCGTCAGGACTTTAGAGGAAGCAACAGGACCGATCGACTGGTCGTTCCTCAAGTACCTCGTCGCGAGGTTCGAACCGACCGATGTCCCACAATCCCAGATGGCTGGGTTCCTTAGGTCGATTTTGCTCGACCAGGTTCTCAACACGCCCATGCTGAAATCCACTGCCATTTCGGACGCCGGGATGACGCAGCAGACGATCTATGAACTAGAGCCGAGCCAGGTCGTCAAGAAGACATTGGACAGGATACTCGAAAGCGTAAACGGCGTCGCAGACGAGTTCGAAAAGACGATTCAACAGGCTTGGGGGAGGATGGTCGAGTAATGGCGCGTAGAAACCTTTTCCAGCCCCCTCCCCCACCGGACACCACCGAGGACGAGGCAACGGCTGACCTTAAGCCTCGTTTCCCCAACACCGGTGCGATGAGCGGTGTGAAATCGACCCTGAAGGATCTATCCAGCAACGCTGTACGGGAAATTCCAGTCGATCTCATCGAGGAAGACGGGCCGAAAGACCGTCTTTCATTCTCCGATGCCGACGTCGCGTCTCTTGCCGCGAGCATCAAGGATCATGGGCAGCAGGTGCCGATCATGGTCCGTCCGCTTGCGGACAAACCGGGTCGGTACAAGATCGTTTATGGTCGTCGCCGACTACGGGCCCTGCAATCGATCGGAGTATCGGCCAGAGCCTTGGTGCGCACTCTTTCGGACGAGGAGGCGATCCTTGCCCAAGGCCAGGAAAACTCACACAGACTGGACCCTAGTTTCATTGAAAAGGCCCTGTTCGCCGCCCAGCTCATCGACAATGGCTACGAACAGCCAGTGATCCTCGACGCACTTGCCATCGACAAACCTATGTTGTCGCGAATGACTAAGGTTGCCCGCACAATACCGGTGACTGTGATACAGTTGATCGGCTCGGCACATGGCGTCGGACGTCGCCGGTGGGAAGACCTAGCAGACAAGGCGAAGGGCAGCAATGCTGACCTAGTTCGAGTAGCTTCCGATTTGGGTCTGGATCAGATCCCTACGTCGGACGACCGCTTTGCGCGCGTCAGCGACGCCATTTCGAAACTTGGCAAACCCGCGAGGTCCACAAAGTCCGAAGCACATATGGTTGTCTCAAGCGACGGCAAGACACTTGCAGAGGTCAAGGATAGCCCGCGCGCTTTGACGGTAAAAATGTCCAAGGTTGATACCCCGGAGTTCGCTCAATGGATGCGAGACAACGCGGAAGTTGAGTTGAAACGCCTCTATGAGGCGTGGAAGTCGGACCAGCAATCCGGCTGACAGATAGGCGAGCAGAGCAACAAAAAAGGAGCACGAAAACAGCCAGAAAAGAAAGAGCCCCCCAAGGTCATCCCCGGAGAGCCCAATCTGTTCTTAGCACCCTCAGATGTACCAGCTTCTCCGTAGCAGTCAATAACAACCGAATCGGTTGAACGATGATCTGTTGCCTTTTCTCAAGAAATCGGGGGATCTGGGCCTTTCCCGACCGGTTGTCGTGAAAAATTCATGGCATTCACTCAGGCATCCGCCTCCGTTGGAGAGCGGACAGAGATCATGTTGTCCGCGGACAACGCCCGCCCCGAACGTCACATCATCATCGACACACTGCGCCAGGCGGCTCCGTTGATGGGTCTAAAAGCATCAGTCATTGCGACGCTCGACGCGATGCTCTCGTGCCTTCCACCGAGAAGGCAGCACAACACCGTCTTTGCATCTAACGCCACGCTTGCATTCCGACGCAATGGGATCTCCGACCGAACAATTAGGCGCCATGCGGCCATTCTCCAAGAACTCGGGCTGCTTGTTCGCCGTGATAGCGCAAATCGAAAAAGGTTCAGCAAGCGAAACGTAATCGAAGGCACCGCCCTTCGATTTGGGTTCGACCTCACACCCTTGTTCCAACGCTTCCAAGAGATCGCAGACCTTGCTGCCCAGGCCGTTCGCGAAAACGACCAGATCGCCTACCTCAAAGAAAAAATACGTGTCGCAGCAAACGACATCCTGCAAGCCGAACCCGACGACATTGAAGCGATAATCGCTATGCGCACCCTTCGCAGAAAGCTTTCACTGGATGAATGCCACAGCCTCTTGGCTGGCCTAGATATCGAAGCGGTGGAAGCCGAACAACCTTGTGAAGCCGTCGTCGCCGGAGAGGAAAAAATGTCCGGCAACGACGGCCAAAATGTCCGCCATCATCATAACTCAAACAAAGAACATATTGATAAGAGAGAGCACCACCCGTCGAAAACTCGACCAACACATCCAAGGGCAATACCCCTTAGCGTTCCAGAAATCCTTAGCGCCTGCCCTGAAGCAGCCCAATTTTCACTCACACCAGTGAAGACTATGTCCGACGTGGTTTCACACGCACGAACTCTCGCACCAATGCTCGGGATAGACTCGAGAAACTACCAAGATGCTCAAGAACAGCTGGGCATAGAAGGAGCAGCGCTTACCGTCTGGGCGATCATGCAGTTCCACGACAAAATCCAAAAGGTCGGTGCCTATTTTCGGTCGATAACGTCAGGGAGAAACAGCGCTGACTTCGTTCCAGAGCAGCTCGTTCGGCGACTCTCTCGGGCACAGCTGCAACCGATTTAGTCAGACAGTGCTCTACTGCTTCCGCCAAGAAATTGTCCGCGGACAACTACGGTCGAGGGAGAGAGGGGTTGTGAAAGGGGTGACGGGAAGTGAGATCGGAAGAGTGGCTTCCGGCGCCCGTCGTGGAGAAGATCTGATGGTGAAATCCGCCCAGAAAGTCACCCTGTCCCCGTCCCGGGACATTCCCTTCGACAAGCTCGTGCTGAGCCAGTCCAACGTCCGGCGCATCAAGGCCGGCATCTCGGTCGAGGAACTGGCCGAAGACATCGCC
>NZ_JALEGT010000004.1 GCF_022763305.1 Marivita sp.
ACCCGGACGCAAATATCGAGTGCGCGAGACAAACCTGAACCAAGGGAAACCGGCCTCGTGACTAAAAGCCTGCGGCTTCATGAATTATCCGGGCTAAGTCTTCCGGCCTTGATCTATGTCGGTGTGCCACCGGTCGCCGCAAACGCGACCGCAACTCTGAGTGCGCTGCCAGGCTACCTCAGCAGCGCCTGGGGCTATCGAAGCGATATGCGCCAAGAAGGCGCGTTGGGTTTCCGCGCGATCCTGGCGCTGGCGGCTCTCGGCAGTGTTCTGGGCGCGCTTCTCCTGATCGCCACGCCGGGTGATGCCTTCCTCGGGATCGTGCCGTGGCTCCTTGCACTGGCCACGGCACTCTTCGCTTTTGGTCCGGTGTTGCTTCGGGGGCTGCAACAGCGTGGGCGTGGAGCCTTCGGGCCGGTGCTGTCCGGTGCCGTGATCCTGGCGGTTTCGATCTATGGCGGATATTTCAATGGTGGGCTTGGAATCATGCTCCTGGCCACGTTCGGCTTGCTGGGCCATGTGGACCTGCACGGGATGAACGGGCTCAAGAATATCCTGTCGGCGCTGCTTTCGCTGATTTCTGCTTTGGCTTTCGTTTGGGCCGATCTGATCGCGTGGGAGCAAGCCCTTTTGCTGGCACTCAGCACAACCGTCGGCGGCTATGCCGGCGCGCGGATCAGCCGCCGGATCACGCGGACCGACATACTTCGAGGCTTCATCACTCTCATTGGAGCAACAATGACCGCGGTGTTCTTCGTCAGGTAGGGGTGTTGCGCGCGGCGAACCAAACGGCGGCGGCGAGGCAAATCGTACAGAGGTCGCGTTCGGTTCGGCTCGTTTCGCTTTGGAGAAGTGCCGCGAGTCTCTACGCCAACCTTCGAGCGACCAAACCGGAAACACCGCTATGGCGCATGTCGTCGTCGATCCGTTGAGAGGGCACATGCTGCTGGTTGGGCTCTCGAAGAAGGGCGGCCCCAAATGGCTGCTGGGTCGGCACAAACAGATGACAGCAGATGCCTCAAGATAACACTTGAGTTCACGAAGCCGTGTGAAAAGGTCAAAGCGAGACTGGCGCACTACCTCAGGATCAAAGACGCATTTTGGATGTGGCTATTGCTGTAGCAATTGAACTTATAGTGAAAGGCGAAGGGCGCGACATGAATTTCATCCGACAAACAGTCATTTCGTTGATCGCCCTTGGCGCGGCCCTATTCATCTGGATCACATATGTTCCGTCTTCCTTGCCCTGGTTGGAAAAAGCCGGGCTCACCGAGCTGCTCGGGATAGAACCCGCAACGGCAAACGAAGGCTCTGAACGCAGCGCGTTTGGCAGGGGTGGGCCCATCAGCGTCGTGGTCGCCGAGGTCGAAGAAGGTCGCATTGGCGACCGGATCGAGGCGATCGGGGACGGTCGCGCCGTTCGCTCCGTCACGCTGAGGTCCGAGGTTGCCGGTCAGGTTATTGGCGTGATCGAGACCGCGCATGGCTATGTCGACGCGGGTGATGTCGTTCTGCAACTGGACGGTGAAGCCGAAAGCATCGCGCTGGAGCGTGCACGGATACTTCTGGCGAACGCCGAAGATGATGCAACGCGCGTCGAACGGCTCGATGGGACTGGTGCCGTGACCGAAGTGCGGCTGCGTGAAGCGCGGCTTGCACTCCGCACGGCGGAATTGGCGGCAGAACAGGCGGAGTATGATCTTGCACAGCGCACCATTCGCGCGCCGATCGACGGGTGGCTGGGCGTGATCGACCTTGCTGTCGGGGATCGGGTGTCGCCGCAGGACGTGATCGGGACGATCACGGATCGCTCGGAGATCCTGATTGATTTCCGGATCCCGGAACGTGCGATCGGTTTGGTATCGCCGGGTACACCGATTGAGGTGCGCGCCCTGGGCATTCCAGACTTCGAGATCACCGGGGAGATTGCGGCTGTCGACAACGTTGTCGATCGCGCAAGCCGAACGCTGCGTGTCCAAGGTCGCATCCCCAATCGCGATGACCGATTGCGGGCAGGGATGGCGTTTTCCGTGACGATGACGTTTCCGGGAGAAACGCTCTTGTCCGTTGATCCGCTCTCGGTTCAATGGTCGAGCGAGGGGTCTTTTGTCTGGGTTGTGCGCGAAGACAAGGCCGAACGCGCATCCGTCATCATCCGTCAGCGCAACAGTGACAGCGTTGTGGTCGAGACCAACGACCTGGCCGTGGGTGACAGGGTCGTCGTTGAAGGCGTGCAGAACTTGAGGCCGGGCGCAGAGGTGTCTGTTTCCTCAGTGCAGAGTACAGGCGCTGTAGAAGCGTCCCGAACAGACCGCGCGCGGCTTTGAGGAGGCATCCGATGTCCAAAACGGAAACAGCAGCGGCGGTGCTCGGGTCTGGTGTCGCGCTTTTTGTCCGACGGCCGATCCTTGCCTTCGTTCTCAGCGCGCTCATCGTTCTTTCCGGGATCGCCGCACTCTTCGGCGTTGAGATTCGTGAACTTCCGAATGTCGACCGGCCCGTCATCACGATCACGACCGAATTCTCCGGCGCCTCACCCGAGAGTGTCGACCAGGATGTCACAAGCCGCATTGAAGGGGCTGTCGGCCGTGTCGCTGGCGTGAAGAACATTTCCTCAAACTCGCGTTTTGGCCGCAGTCGCGTGACGCTCGATTTCGACGAAGGGGCCGATCTGGACGTGGCTGCAACCGATACGCGCGACGCCGTGGCGCGAATTGCCAACCAGTTGCCAGAAGGGGCGGACACACCACGCATTGTGAAAGCGGACGCCAATGCGCAACCGGTGATCCGGATCGCGGTCACGTCGCCAGGGCGGTCACCGCAAGAGCTGACGCGTATCGTTCAAGAGCGGGTGGAGGACCGATTGATCTCGGTCGAAGGTGTCGCCGACCTTCAAATCTACGGGGACCGGGCGCCGATATTTCGTGTGGATATCGATATGGCGGAACTCGCAAGCCGCGGGTTGACGCTCGCTGATCTGCGGCGGACCTTGGCCGATGTCGCCTATGACGCACCGGCAGGTGACCTGTCCGGATCGAGCCAATCCATCAGTGTGCGCACCACCGCCACAGTGTCTGCGCCGCAGGAATTCGAAGACCTCGTGATCGCGGAGGACGTTCGGGTCGGAGACGTGGCGTCTGTGTCTCTGGGGCCGGCGAGCGACGAGACCATCCTGCGCGCCAATGGTCAGACCGGGCTTGGCATCGGTGTGATCCGGCAGGCAACCTCCAACACGCTCGAAATCTCTGCGTCCGTGCGAGCTGTGGTTGCCGAACTGGATCGCACCTTGCCCGAAGACATCAGTATCTTTGTCACGTCGGACGATGCGGTTTTCATCAACGGGGCGATCAGCGAGGTGATCAAGACACTCGGTCTTGCCGTCGGCATCGTTGTGGTCGTCATCTTCCTGTTCCTGCGCAATATCCGAGCGACTGCAATCCCCGCGCTGACAATGCCGGTGGCGCTCATCGGCACGCTTGCCGCAATCTATCTCGTGGGCTTTTCGGTCAACATCCTGACACTTCTTGCCCTGGTCCTTGCAACCGGCATGGTGGTTGACGATGCCATTGTCGTTCTTGAAAATATCGTGCGGCGTCGCGGCGAAGGCATGGGGCCCCGCGCCGCGGCCGTTCTGGGCACCCGTCAGGTCTTCTTTGCCGTTGTCACGACGACTGCAACGCTCGCTGCGGTGTTCATCCCACTGTCATTCTTGCCCGGTCAGGCAGGCGGTCTGTTTCGCGAGTTCGGCTTCACTCTGGCGATCGCTGTCATGCTCTCGTCGGTCGTTGCGCTGACGCTTTGCCCAACCCTCGCCAGCCGCCTGTTGACGAAGGACCCGGACCCCGATCCGCGGGGACCGTTCATCTGGCTGGGGAACCGCCTTGCCGCCTTCTACGCGAAAACTCTGGACTGGGCCCTCGCCCTTCCGTTTGTCGTCGTGCTGGTTGCATGTCTTTTCGCCATGACTGCGGCGATGGTCTTCGGGTCCATCCGCCAAGAGCTGACACCCCGCGAGGACCGGGCGGTCGCGCTGCTGTCTGTCACGGCACAGCAGGGTGTTTCGCTCGACTACACCACGCGCAAGATGCGCGAAATCGAGGACGCCGTAGAGCCGTTGCGTCAATCGGGCGAGATCGCCAACAGCTTTTCGATCACCGGCTTCGGGGCTGACAATCGTGGCTTCATGGTGTTCACCCTTGCACCTTGGGAAGCGCGCGACCGCAGCCAGGACGAAATCGTCGGCGAAATCAACAGACAGCTGCGCGGCATCATCGGCGTGCGCGCGTTTGCAATTCAGCCCAACTCGCTGGGGATCCGGGGCGCCGGTCGGGGGCTGACCTTTGCCGTCACAGGGAACAGTTACGAGCAACTTGCCGAGGTTTCGGAGAGCCTGGTGGCGCGCATGCAGGAGAATCCGGGATTTGGCCAAGTTCGCCTCGAATACGAAACAACGCAGCCACAACTCTTCATCGAGATCGACCGGACCCGCGCATCGGATCTCGGAATCGAGATTGCCGGTCTCGGCGAAGCCCTGCGGGCTGTATTGGACGGACGGACCATCGGCTCCGTTTTCATCGACGATCTGAGTTACGACATCCAGATGCTCTCGACCTCCGATCCTGTGGACGATCCGGGTGATCTGCAGAACGTGTTCGTGCAAGCCGGCGATGGCCAGATGGTGCCTATGTCGAGTTTTGTTACACTCGAGGAGCGTGCGATTGCACCTGAACTTGAAAGAGAAGGCCAGAACCGGTCCGTCGAAATATCCGCGGGGCTTACTCCGGAGCTGTCACTCGGCGATGCATTGGCCGAGGTCAATCGGCTTGCGGACGAGGTGTTGGCCGAGGAAAACCGGATCGTGCCGCTGGCCGAAGCTGCAACGCTTGACGAAACCACGTCCGGGCTTTTCCTGACATTCGGTTTTGCCATCGTCGTCGTTCTATTGGTCTTGGCGGCGCAGTTCGAAAGCTTCGTGTCGGCCGTTGTGGTGATGGCGACCGTTCCGCTCGGATTGGCTTGTGCGATCTTCGCCTTGCTGTTCACGGGTCTCAGCCTCAACGTTTACAGCCAGATCGGGCTGGTGATGCTGATCGGGATCATGGCCAAGAACGGGATCCTGATCGTCGAATTCGCGAACCAGCTGCGCGACGAAGGTCAGGACGTTCGCCAGGCTATCCACGATGCCTCGACCATCCGGTTACGTCCCGTGATGATGACGATGACGTCAACGGTGCTTGGCGGCATTCCCCTGATCCTTTCGACAGGCGCCGGAGCCGAAGCGCGCGAGGCCCTTGGATGGGTCATTGTTGGCGGGCTTGGACTGGCCACGCTGTCGACCCTCTACCTGACCCCCGTCGCCTATCTCCTGCTGGCGCGGTTCTCGAAACCCCGTGCTGAACAGGAACGTCAATTGACGAAAGAGCTGGAGGATGCGGTTGCCTCTTCGGCCGTGTGACAGGTCCTTTACGATGCGGTCGCCCGCCAACTGCGTGGATGGGGGGCGATTTACCCGCAACGCCATGTCGAACCACGAGACGAAATCACAGCCGAATTTTTTTTGTCCAAGCCATCAATGTTCGTCGTCTTCGACATTTCTTGAAAAGGTGCTTTCACGGCAGGCTTCGCGTTTTCTCCGCTTCCAAATGAAGAGGCGCGCGAGGTTGTGTTCGCCGGGGATTGCCAAGTCGTTCGAGGGCGCTCGCTTGATGAGATCACCTGGATGACGATGCCCTCGACAGTGCCGCGCCAAAAAGACTTTCGTATCCCGCGTGAGATCGTCGCCTACGCGGTCTGGACATACCATCGTTTCGCTCTCAGCACAGCCGATGTCTCAGATCTTCTGGTCGAGCGGGGCTTGCTGGTCAGCCGGGAGACCGTCCGGCACTGGGTGAACCGTTTTGGCCGCTGTTTTGCCGATTGCATAAGGCACGATGGGCCTCGTGTAGCCAACAAGTGACATCTGGATGAAGTTCAGCTCTATCAGTAGCTGGAAATACTGGCTGTGGCGGGCGGTGGATGCGCACGGCGATGTACTGGATTTCCTTGTCTAGCCGCAACGGTATGCCAAGGCTGCAAGGCGCTTCCTGACAAGGCTGATTGCCCGATCGGGCGAACCGCGTGTTGTGATCACAGACAAGCTGCGTAGCTATTTCAGGCCGATCCGCGATCTTGCGTCAGACGCTGATGCATTCAACCTCTGGAACGGCTATGCTTTTGAAATGATATCCTGAAATCCGGATGACCCAAACCTCTCACGCAAGCGAAATCAACTTGGCAATCTCATTGTCGCTTGCATCAATTTCCGGCGGACACACTAATATCCTTTCGTTGAAGGCTATTCCGCAGCTTGCAAGAACGGAATTGGCGTCTGTTTGTGCACCTGCGTCTGGGTCCGTTCCCGCGCGTAGACCAACCGGAAAGCCGCAGGTGTGAAGTAGAAGCTGACCACCGTCGACAGCAGCACCCCGCCTGCAACGGCCATCGCGAAGGGGGGCCAGAACCCGCCTCCTGCGAGGATCAGGGGAAGGAAACCGCCCACGGTCGTGATCGTCGTCGACACGATGTGCCGCGTGCTGTCCATGACCACGCCGACCATCGCTTCGGGGTTGCCCGCAGCCGCGTCGGGGTTCTCCTGCAGGGCAGTCATGATGATGAGTGCTGCGTTGATCGACACGCCGATGGAGCCGATCAGCCCGATGATCGCATTGATCCCGAACGGGTACTGGAAGATCGCCAGCGCCAGCATCGACAGACCCGCAGAGAGGCCGCTGACCACGAGGGCCACTGCGGCAAGGCGGAAGGATCGGAAGGTCATCACCACAACCGCGATTGAGAGCGTGACGATCAGGCCCAGCGGCGCCAGCAGGTTCTGCAGGGTCGAATTGCGGGCGTCGCTGTCGCCGCCGATCTCGAGCCGGTAGCCGGATGGCAGGGCAAACCCCCGTGCCTCCAACTCGACGCGGATCTCGGCGAGTGCCTCTTCCGGCAGGACGCCCTGCAGCAGGAACGCCTCGACCGTGTTGGCGCGTTCGCCGTTGCGGCGGGTGATCGTGCCCTGGCCAGGCTCGAGCCGCACCTCGGCCACGGCGGACAGCGGCAAGGCGGGATACGCCCCTTGCACGCTGCGCTGGATCGCGTCGGAGGGCAGAAGGCCCATGTCGCGGATGGCAGACGGGTCTGCGCGCAGCGCGTCACCGAGCCTGACGCGGACCGGCAGCTCCTCGGTGCCCTCGATCAGGGATCCTCCGGTGATACCCACAAGCGCCGCCTCCATCTGCCCGGCTACATCGGCAAGACTGAGGCCCAATCGCCGTGCCTCGGCCTCGTCCATGTCGAGGACGAGTTTCGGCGCGCCTTCGGTGATCGACGCACGGGCCAGCGTGACGGCATCCTGCGCCGCTACGAGTTGGCGGAGCCGCACGCCTTCTTCGCGAAGCACCGCGATGTCGGGCCCGACGATGCGCAGCTCGACCGGTGCATTGACCGGCGGGCCCTGCACAAGGCCGCGCACCAAGACCTGCGCTTCGGGGGCGAGCGTCGGCAGGTTGCGCTGCAACTCGGGCAGGAGAGAGTCCGTCGCGTTGGCAGAGGTGGTGCGGATCAGCGCATGGGCATAGCCCGGTGCGCCGTCGCGGTCGCCGACGATGTTGTAGTAGAAGGCAGGGGCCGAGCGGCCGATCAACCAGGTCACGCGGTCGATCTCGTCCTGCGCCCGAAGCGCTGCGTCGAGCCGCGCGATAACGCCTTGAGTTGCAGACAACGCGGTGCCGGGGGCCATGTCCACCTCGATGGTGAACTGGTCGCGCTCCACACCGGGAAAGAACTGCGCCGTCAGGAGCGGCAGGCTGGCGAAGCCAAGGACCGGAAGTACAAGCGCCAGCGCGATGGATCGCACCGGGTTGCGCACCGACCAGCCCAGCGTCGCGGCGAAGACACGACCAAGCACCCCCGCAGGGAGGCCATTCGACAGCGTGCTTTTGCTCTGGTCGGGGAGAAACCAGCCTGCAATGGCGGGAGTGATGGCAACGGCGACCACAAAGGACCAACCGAGCATGATGACGACGGCCATGGCGATGGAGCCCACAAAATCGCCCGCAGGCCCCGGCAGCAGGATCATCGGCAGAAAGCTGAGTGCGGTCGTTACGGTGGAGGCAAAAAGCGGCATGGCAAGGCGCGACACGCTGTCCCCCACGGCCCGTGCCCGACCTGCCCCTGTGCGGAGGCGACGGCCGATCTCGTCCGTCATGACGATGCCCGCGTCCACCAGCAGACCCAGAGCCACGATCATGCCGGTCACGCTCATCTGGTGGATGGGCAGACCGATGGCGTTCATCGTGGCAAGGCTTGCGAGGCTGACCAGTGGCAGGATCAGGGCGACGATCAGTGCGGCGCGTACCCCAAGCGTGACGAAGAGCACGACGACCACCAGCCCCACGCCGAGCGCCATGTTGGTTCCGACCTCGGCCAGCCGGTCGGCGGTATAGGTGGACTGGTCGAAGACCAACTCTTGATCCATGCCGCCGGGCAGCCCGGTCTCGTACTCTGCCAGCGCCGCGCGGATGTCGGACGCCCAGGCATCGACCTGCAGCCCGTCCTCAAGCTTGGCCGCAACGAGGATGGCCGGACGACCGTCCTGCAAAGCGGCCTCGGCCATGGGCGTGCGGGGGCCTCGGGTGATCTGCGCGATGTCGCCAAGCCGCAGCGTGGAACCCTCTGCGCCGTCGCGCAGGACGATCTCTGACAGGCGCGCAAGGCTCTCGATTTCGCCAGCAACCTCGACCACCAACTCGTCCTGCTCGCCGGTAACCGCGCCCGCCCGAAGTTTTGCGTCGGCAGCCTCGACGGCGCGGGCGACCTGTGCCGCCGACAGCCCGAGCGCCGAGGCGCGGGCGGCGTTGAGCGTGACGGTGATCTCTTCTTCGGGCAGGCCGTAGAGTTCGACCATCTTGGTGCCGGGCACGGCGCGGAGCGTATCACCCAGCGCCTCGGCATAGCGGCCCACCAGCGTCAGGGGCGCACCGTCCCGCGATGATGTCAGCGCGACGATGGCCCCAAAAGCGCCCCCGCCATCGGTTGAAAGTTCCGGCTCAACTGCGCCGCGCGGCAGCGCGACGTCGGACAGCGCGTCGCGGATCTCGGACCAGACCTGTTCGATGCGCTCGTCTGCGATGGTTTCGACCAGTTCGACCGAGACGATGGAGATGCCGGTGGCAGAGGTTGTCTCGATCGTGTCGACCTCGGGGATTTCCTGCAGCGCTTTCTCGACCTCGACGGTCACCAGCGATTCCACACGCGCGGGGTCCGCGCCGGGATAGGCCGTGGTCACAGTGGCGAAGATATTGGTGATCGTCGGATCTTCCTGCCGCCCGATGGAGACCAAAGCGGAAAGCCCGGCGGCAAGGATCACGAGAAGCGCGAGCGCGACGATGCGGGGTTCGCGCCATGTCAGGGTGCCAAGGGTGTTGCGCATCACTTGGCCTCCGCCAGGGTGACAGCCTCGCCGGGCACAACGCGATGCGTGCCGTTGGGGATGTAGCGCGTGCCATCTGCGAACGTGCCGCGGACATAGGCGCGGTCCCCATCGAGATGGAGGATTTCTGCGGCCTCGATCGTGACGGTTGCATCGTCGTCTAAGGTGAGCAGCATCCATGCGCCGCGCGGGCCCTGCCGCAAGGCCGAGAGCGGAACCCACGCACCGCGCTCGGTGCGCGTGTCGTTCAGAACGATGTCGCCCGAGGCGCGGGAAGGGGGGGGCTTGGTGCCTTCGGCGAGGTCGAAAAAGGCAAAGCGCGCACGGGTCGCAGCGTCGAGTTCGGGCGACAGAAGCGCGAGTGTCGCAGGCAGGATTACGCCCTGCGTTTCAATCTGAACCGCCGCGCCGGTTTCGAGCCGATCTGCCAAGGCGGGATCAAGGGCGACCCGGAACCGCGCAGGCGCGTCTTCCAGCAGGGTGACGACGGGCGTACCGGGGCCAGCCACCGCGCCCGTGTCAAGCAGACGGGCACCGATCCGGCCCGCGAACGGTGCCCGGATTTCGGCCTTGGACAGGCGGATATCGGTGGCGGTGATGCCCGCATCGATCTCGGCCAGCGAGGCTTCGAGTTGCGCGAGTTGAAGAGAGGTTTCGTCAACCCGTTGCTGGGCGACATGACCCTCGCGCAGGAGCGTTGCTTGCCGTTGGTTTGTGCGCCTGGCCAGTTCCGCCTGTGCCGCAAGCGCCGCGCGCGACGCCACCAGACGCGTCCGCTCGGCGGTCAGAAGGCGGGTGTCGAGCCGGGCAACAACGGCCCCCCGCGACACCGCATCGCCCTCGCGCACCATGACCTCGGCGATGGTACCGCCCTCTTCGAAGCCGAGTGCTGTTTCCTGTGCAGCCTCGAACTGACCGGTGAAACGGCGGGTCAGCGTGACCGTGTCGGTCATGTTCAGTCGGGCGGTGGCAACGGTCGTTCGGGGGGCAGCGAGTGGGGCCTCGCCCTGTGCCGCGCGCAGAGAGGATGCCATATCCTGCCACCCCGGCACCTGACGCCGCACCGATCACGGCGAGTGTTACCGTCACGCGGCCAAGTGCGGCCAAGACGCGCCGCAGCGCCATGCGTGGTTCTGTTGCGTCCTTGCCGTCCATGACCGCCTCCTGTAGGGTTGCGAAGTTAGCGTCTCTAACATATGTTGGTGGCGCTAACTTAGGCAAGAAAAAATGTTAGTATCGCTAACTTCCGGCGGGTAAGCAGTTGACCAAAAAGAAAAATAATTATCATCACGGCGAGTTGCGGACGCAGCTTCTGGAAGCTGTGCGGTATCTGATCGAAGAAAAAGGCCCAGACGGCTTCTCGGTCGCCGAGGCGTGTCGGATGGCAGGCGTCAGTACCGCCGCGCCCTACAAGCACTTCAAGGATCGCGAAGATATCCTGCACGCGGTGATCCTTGAGGCGATGCATCGAATGGGTGCCGCGATGCAGGCCGCAGCGGACGCGTATCCGGCCGGAGACCCTGAGCGGATCGTGGCTCTTGGACGAGCCTATATCGACTTTGCCAAATCAGAGCCCGGTGTCTTTGCCGTGATGTTCGGGTCCGGCAGCAATCATGCCGATGTGCCCGCCCTTGCCGAGGAAGGGCAGGGCAAATTCGCCATCGTCGTCAAGGTGGTGGCCGAGCATATGGACCGTCCGATGGACGACCCGGAGGTCAATGCGCGGGCCTATGCGCTTTGGTGCGCCGTGCACGGCCATTGCTTTCTGGTTCTCGATGGCAAGGCCGACAAGACCAAGATCACCGTCACCGAAGATCAGTATTTGCGGCTTGTCGGATCATCCTATCTGCCGGTCACGCCGACGTCTCGGCGACAGTAAACGCAGGATTCGATGTTCTGCGGTCATTTCCGGAAAAATGTTGAAGCAAGGCCATGGGTCTATGGCGACGGGGCTTGCCCAACCGCTTCTGCTCTTTCTGGCTAAATTCGGGATCGCACCGCTCGAAAGTGCAATCTGAATTGAGATCTTTTATCAGTTCCAACAAATTGCAGGATTGTGGGGCTGAGCGGAGCTATGAAAACCGGGCGCGCAGCTTTGCGCTGTTCGCTCATTTGCTCAACCACGTGAATGGGCTGAAACGACAGCCTCGCCAGCGGTTCATACCGGCAGCTCAAACGCCCCGGAATACGTTGATCCCTGTCGCCTCCTGATCGGCACATTCGCCGCAATTCAGCCCTGCCAATTGAAATCACTGGCAGTCGGGTTTTGGTCAAATTGGAGGCCGCCTTTCTTTTAATTGGTCCAAGTTGGCGAAAAAGCTGGAGCTGTCTTTTAATCTGGCCGTCAGCAGGTTTACCTTATCCCCGTGATACACGGACTTCTGATCATACAGGGCACCCGTCACGCCCGACGCGAAGAGACCACGGGGCTGAGATGGTAAAAAGCATACTCCCGCTTGCCGCGCTTCTGCTTGGCTCCGCGTTCCTGGTGTTTGCGGGTGGGGTCAACGGCCTCATCCTTCCAGTGCGCGGCGATGCCGAAGGCTTTACGGCCACTTCCCTTGGACTTCTTGGAACGGGCTGGGCGCTTGGGTTTATCGCCGGATGTCTGAGGACACCCAAATTGGTGGCGCGGGTTGGTCATATCCGCGCGTTCGGGGCGATGTGTGCTTTGGCGTCCATCGCGGTGCTTCTGTCGCTGGTTCTGATCACGCCTTGGGTCTGGGTGCCTGTCCGTGCCTTGTCCGGTTTCTGTTTCGCCGGTGCAGCCATGATTGTGGAAAGCTGGCTCAACGAGAGAACGGATGCGGCCTCTCGTGGTCGCATCTTCGGCATCTACACGATGGTGAACCTCACTGCGACAACAGCGGGCCAGATGGTTCTCACGCTCGGGGACGCCCGAGGGTTCTTCTTCTTCGTACTCGCCGCGATGGTCTATTGTCTGGCGTTGCTGCCGACCGCGATTTCGGCCACGACCACGCCAAAGCCGCTGACACAAGTCTCCTTGAACCTGCGCGGTCTTTGGAAGAACTCTCCCATAGCCGTCTTTGCCATACTGATGGTTGGTGTCTCGAATGCGTCCTTCGGCACGCTGGCGGCGGTCTATGCCAGCCGCATCGGCTTTTCCATCGACCAGATCGCACTCTTTGCCAGTGTACCCATCCTTGCCGGTGCAGCGTCTCAGATCCCGGTTGGCATTACATCCGACAGATACGACCGTCGGGTGGTGTTGATTGTGATCGCCGCAATCGCCCTTGTCGCGGATGCTTTGTTTTTGTTCTCAGGTGCAACTCAGCCGGCAATCATCCTCGCTCTTTCGGCGCTTTTCGGGGCAACAGTGTTCGCCATGTATCCGGTGATCGTGGCCCATGCGAACGACCATGCTGAGCCGGGCGCATTCATCCAGGTCAGTGGGGGTCTGCTGCTGGTATTCGGCATAGGCTCCATCTTCGGTCCAACTCTTGCCGGATACGTCATGACCAGCTTTGGAGCCGCCTACCTGTTTGCCGTGACAGGGGCGGCGCATGTGCTGTTGATCCTGTTTGCCGTTGTGCGCTTGAAGCTGCGTCCGTCGGTTCCCGCAGAAGACAAGGTGGCGTTCAGGGCGAAACCTCTGGCGCGGGCGTCAACACCGGAAACAGTTGCGCTCGCCGGTGAGGTGTCTGGACCCGAGATTGATCAGGAAGCTGAAGAAACGTCGGAGGCGTCGGGTCGTGAACGTGGGGACCCTTCGGGCTGAAGGACGCGCGCCGTCCTTTTGTCGACAGCTGTCGAGATGGAAGTTCTCCGATAGGAACACCGGTTACAGGCCAATTGACACGTCGGGCGCAACCCGAACGTGACGGTGGGATGGCCTCTGCCGACCATCATGCTTTTTCGCCCTGGACGAACTCTTCCGGTCTTATGCCCCGCTTCTCGGCGCTTTCGAGAACTGCATCGCGCAAGGTATTGCTGCGGTCGAGCAAGCGTCGGAAGCGTACCTCGTCCAGCACGAGCAGGGTTGTAGGGGTAATGGCGCGGACCTCGGCCCGGCGGAGTCTCTTCAGCAGGATCGCCATCTGTCCGAACATCTCGCCGCGGCCAAGCCGCCATGTCTGCCCGGCGATTTCAAGCTCCACTGCGCCCGATGCTATGAAGAACACGCGTTTGGCAGGGCTATCTTTGCGCAGGATCACTTCGCCGGCGTTGACATACTTGGTTTTGAGGGCGCGTCCGAGACGCTTGAGACCGGCCTCATCGATTTCGGCGAAGAACGGGAATTGCCGAATGAGCTCGGCGCGCTGCAGAACGATGTCTAGTTGCGGGCGCCCCTCGGCGGCGGCCCGGCGGGCATCGAGGTCCTGCATCAGGGCCGTGTAGACCTCGGCACCGATCAGCCCATCCTCACGCATCGTGGCGTATTCCCGTTCTTCGAGCCGGAGTGCCGTGCGGCGGATGAACCGGCGTTCGAGTTCCTCGGCGTAGCCCGGATATTGCAGGCGGAGACCTTCCAGGGCGGTCTCGACCATCTCGATCCGGCGCGCCAGCAGCTCGTGCAGAAGGTCAGCCACCCGCAAGCCGTGAATGCGTCGGATGCGACCGTCGATGAACGTACCGAGGTCCCGCAGGATCAGTCGCTGCGAAAGAAGCCGTTCAAAGCGATCGGCCGTGATGCGCGCCAGCGGTCCGGACAGGCGCAGTCGGCTGTTCAGCGCCACGGCGATGCGGAACTCCCGGCCATAGGTCACGCTGCGGCGCGCTGCGCGGTTGTAGCCGCTGCGCCCCTGGCTGCGCGCCCCTTCGATGAGTCGGTCGGCATCGGAAAGCACCTGTTCCGCCATCCGTGCCGAGATTGTCCGTTCCCGCACACGCGCAAGGATCGTGTCGCGCTCCTGGCCGGCCAGCGCAATCAAACCCAGCGTGATCCGGTCGCGGTCGAGTATGTCGGCACTGTCCTCGGCCGACTTTACCGCCGTGTCCAGCCGCTCGCCAAAGCGTTTGGCCTCGGACCGCACGGTCTCGCGGCTCAGTTCGTAGTTTTCGGACGTGCGCGCGACCTCTTCGCGTACGGTCTGCAGCGCAACCGCCACGACCTGCCGCGACAGCGCCTCGTCGATTGAAGACAAGCGGTCGAGACCGAGCTTTCCGATCACCCACCTGAGGGTGGTGCCCTGCACAATCAAGGTAAAAAGCGTGAAGCCGGTCGCGAGAATCCCGACGATGCGTTGAATGCCGTCCGGCACGCGGAAGCTCTCGGTCACCGCGAGGGCCAGCGACAGCGTCACAGCCCCGCGCAGACCACCCCACAGAATGGCCACCCGGTAGGGCCTTTCAACCGTCGGCGACAGCTTCAGTGCCGCCATGGCAGGCAGGAGCGCGAACAGGATGATCGCCCGCGCCGCGATGGCGGCAATGATCACGACGCCAATCAGGGCGAAATCCTCGAAGCGCACCCCCTCGAGCAGGCGTGGGATCAAAAGGGCTGCCAGGATGAAGATCAGCGCACCGGCCCAATGCGCCAAGACATCCCACAGTTCGCGCAGGTTCGCCCAGGCCTGCGGCGGCAGCCGACCGGGTCCGGTGAGATTCAACGTCAGGCCGGCCGCGACCACGGCGATGACGCCCGACGCGCCGATGCTTTGCTCCGCGCCGATGTAGGCGAGGTAGGGAAGCGCAACCGAAATGGAGATTTGCGCCAATTCGTGGCGCCCGAACTGCGCCATGAGCCAGACCGCCAGCCGCGCGACAAACCAGCCGGTGAACGCCCCACCGGCGATCAGGACGGGAAAGCGCGCGAGGGCCTCGGGCAGGTCCGGGTCTGGGATTCCGAGCATGACGAAGCCCATGAACAAGCCGAAGAGTGCAATCGCCGCAGCGTCGTTCAGAAGGCTCTCGCCTTCGATGATCCGCGCAAGCCGGCGCGGCGCCGAGATTGATCGGAAGATCGTCACCACCGCAGACGGGTCGGTGGTCGAGACAATCGCACCGACGAGTAGGCAGGCGGCCAGCGGCAATGCACTTGCCCACGACAATGCATAGCCAACGCTCAGGGTCGCGACGACGACCGCCACAACTGCAAGCACGAGGATGGGCACCCAATCGTCAAGCATGCGCCGGAGATTCATCCCCAGTGTCGCCTGAAACAGCAGAGTGGGCAGGAAGACGTAAAGAAAGACGTTGGACCGGATCGGTAAACCGAGGATCGCTTCAGCCACGGGATTGAGTGCGTCGGTCAGGTCAGTCCGCAGAAGAAAGAGCGCTCCCACACCGATCATCACGCCAAGGACGGCAAGGATCACGCTGTATGGCAACCGCAAGCGCGCAGCCAGCGGTTCTGCCACGCCGATGACGAGAAACAGGGACGCTATGATCGTTGTAACGAGAACAATATCCATTCGTATGACTTAGCTGGAATTTTCGCGGTGTGAAATTGGCGTGGAAATACCCGAGAGTGCGCTGCGCGTTTCCGGTGGCTCTGTGGATCGCAGAAGTAAATGTCGATCCGCTACTGCGCATATTGGACCAACCCGGCGCCTTGGTCCCAGGTCAACGAGCGACGAAGATGGGTAGGTGCCGCTGTGCTCCCTCGAACCGTTGAACGTCGTGATTTGCATGCGCCCCATTGAACATGAGCAACGGTGCCTTGAATTGGCCCTTTGATGGGGATCGAACCCATTTTGGCAGTTCGCGCGACACGTCCTCGGATCGAACGTCTCGCTGTCTCAGATCGACAGGCAGGAATTGTGAGAGGCAGGTGAATGCATGCTGATCCCTGTCCAACGGGGGGCAGGGCCGAAAGCCTCCCGTTATGGCCGCTCCAGGATGAAATCCGGTATGATACCGGCAATCACCGCGGCTTTTTCGGCGTTCTGGCCTGCAAAAAAACCGTAGCTCGCAATCAGCGCCGACCCGATGCCCACATTGCGCGCGCCAAGGATGTCGGTGTGCAGGCTGTCCCCAACCATCACCACCCGAGACCGGTCCACGTTATCCAAGCGCAGGAATGCGAGATCGAAGATGTCCGGAAAGGGCTTGCCGTAAAACTCGGGTGTGATCCCGGTGTGATCGGCCAACCGGTGCGCAAAGTGGCCCGGTTCGACGGAGAAGCCGGCTTCGCGTGGGGCGACGATATCGGGATTGCCGACGAGGACCGGACGTGGCCGTTTCCGGAGCGCCTGTTCGAGCAGCGCCTGGCGTTCTTCGGTCCAGGCGGCGCTGCCGACCAGCAGGAAGCCCTCAACGTCATCATAAGCATCGGGCTCTTCTTCGAGGTAGGTCAATCTGAGATCCTCGAGGTCGCGCAACCCCGTGCTGCGCGTTGCCATCAGCCCCCAATGAAGACCGTGACGACCATTGAGACCGGCCAGCAGGGTGGCG
>NZ_JALEGT010000083.1 GCF_022763305.1 Marivita sp.
CGAACACGACAGTCTAACCAACGCCTTACGCCCAAAAGCGTTGGTTTTGTTCATTTACGGTCGAGTACCAAGCGCCCGTTCAAATTGCGCGATAGCCAAAGACTTGTCATCTTCGTCGTTTTCGAAAAGCTTCGTCGTTTGCACACCCGGCAATTTTCCGAAGTCATCCATCAGACGTCGGGGAAAGAAAGTCCGGCCAATCGACTCGAACCCAGGCAATTGTCTGAGTAGCGCAGACGTGCTCACACTACAAAAGCCAGAAGCCGCTGGGCCATTCGCCACTGCGAGTTGCAATGCCAGTTCTGCAACTTCAGCAGACACTTCGACCTCCTGGATGACGACATGATAGGTCTCTCGTGCATGCGCCCGAGCATAGAAGTCAGCCACTTCCGGAGTGACCCCGTATAGCACATCGCCGCGCTCGGGGACGGAACGAAGCCGAACTGTACCTGCGGGATCGAAGATGACGCGCTGTGATCCGTTGATCATAACGCTGGTATGCGCTCCTGCTCCCGACCTGTTGTTGATCATTGTGTATAGTGTCAAGGCGGTCGGCCCGTCATGAGAGTAGGATGCACTGCTGACTACCTCAGCAGAAGCATCCGGTCTTATGTCGTTTGCGGTCCCGCATCCGAACAAAATCAAAACAGTCAAAATCGGGACGATCCGATGAAAAATGATCACTGCCTTACCCCAACGCTTTTCACGCCGTTTTTCCCGACATCCTGTTTTTGGTCCAATAAATTCGGCGTCAAACGCCGCCCAAATCTGCGTATATCGCGTTCCACAAATGAATAGGAGCGCTCAGACCGGATAGATTTGTCGCAAATTGTAACAGGCATCCTCTGTGCGACCTGGTGATACAAAACACGCGTTCTCCCGCGTTTCGCACCACCAAACACTCCCCATATGATGCGTATCGCAACACTGAAACGAGGTGATCGAAGTGAAACGCAACACACTGCTTGCAGCAATGGCCCTGGCCGCAACCGCACTTGGAACTGCCGCTTCGGCGGAATCCCATCACGGGCATGGGGGTCAACCGGGTGACAAGGGCGGACCGAGTATGATGCAGAACGGGGGTCCGGGCATGATGGGGAACATGGGCGGCATGATGGACATGATGGCGCGCATGCACGGAAACATTATGGGTGGCGGCATGATGGGCGCAGGCATGGGTGGCGGCATGATGCAAATGTTCGACGCCGATGGAGACGGCACAACCACGCCCGACGAGATGCGCACGCAGCTTCAGACCAAGCATACAGAATATGACAGCGACGGGGATGGAAGCCTTTCGATTGCTGAATTCGAAGCCCTCCACAGCGCGATGATCCGCGAGATGATGGTGGATCGCTTCCAACATCTCGATGCCGACGGCGATGGCGCGGTGACGCCGGAAGAAATGGCCGCTCAGGCGAATAGGATGGAACGAATGCAGAATATGCGCTCAAACATGACAGATGCGCCCGCTCGGCCTGGCAACGGTCAGGGTATGGGCGACGGTTCCATGATGCAGGGCAATTGATCCATCGGGTGCCGGGGTCTTGCTCCGGCGCCCGACGTCGAAACGCCAGAACCAGACGCGGCTTATACATTGAACCGAACCGTGGCCTGAACCGTTTGGCCTCGGTACAGCAACAGATTGAGACGAGGAAAGGAAGATCCATGGCCTATACCTATGATCGTATCCTGAAAGACACCAACATTGATGACGCTGAGATGCGTGTTCGAGAAGCGCTGGCAGACGCAGGTTTCGGCGTTTTGACTGAGATTGATGTCAAAGCGACGATGAAAAAGAAGCTCGACGCGGATATTTCCCCGTACCGCATCCTGGGCGCCTGCAATCCGGGCATGGCGCACAAGGCGATTGAGATCGAACCGCGCATCGGCGCAATGCTTCCCTGCAACGTCATCCTGCGCGAGGTGGACGGCGGTACCGAAGTCAGCGCAGTTGATCCTGTCGCTTCGATGCAGGCAGTACAAAACGTAGACTTGCACGCTGTCGCCGGCGAAGTTCGCGATCTCCTGAGGAACGCGCTGGATGCCGCGTGATGTCGGGTTGGGTGTTATTCTCGAAATACCCTCTTGCAGATCGAGCGCAAAAAGCGGTGCTCGATCCATGTCAGTAATCCCAAAATAAACCTTTAGTGAGGAATTCACCCAGTGCTGTCAGCGGGATTGCCATTTCCGGATATTGGAACCGATCTGTTCTCAATCGAGATCGGGGGGATCACATTCGCACTCCGCTGGTACGCGTTAGCCTACATTTTCGGTATCCTTATAGGCTGGCGCATTTGTCTGAGTGCTATGAGCCGTCCTGCGCTCTGGAAGCCAGATGGACCACCGCTTGACCGGACCCAGCTCGAAAATTTCCTGACGTGGATCATCATTGGTGTGATTGCTGGCGGCCGCCTAGGCTTTGTTCTGTTTTATCAGCCCACATATTATCTTGCCAATCCATTGGAAATTCTGATGGTTTGGCAAGGCGGCATGTCTTTCCACGGGGGTTTCGCGGGCGTCGTCATCGCGGCCTTATCGTTCTGCCTTCGACAGAATGCGCCAGTGCTCAGCACTGCCGACTTGCTGGCATTGGCAACGCCGCCCGGCCTTTTTCTGGGACGGTTGGCCAACTTCACGAACAACGAATTGTGGGGTCGGCCAACGGACGTTCCCTGGGCCGTGATTTTTCCCGGAGAGGTTGCACAGGCCTGCTCAGGGATAACAGGTTTCTGCGCTCGGCACCCATCCCAGCTTTATGAGGCGATATTGGAAGGACTCATTCTTGGAACGCTGCTGGTCTATCTCGCGTGGGGCCGCAGCTGGTTGAAAATGCCCGGTGCATTGGCCGGAGTATTCCTGACCGGATATGGTCTTGCCCGAAGCTTCGTCGAGTTATTTCGGCAACCAGACCAACAGTTCGTCACGGAAGACAATCCCATTGGCCATGCGCTCCACTTTGGTGAGTGGGGTTTCACCATGGGCCAGTTGCTGTCCATGCCAATGGTGCTGGTGGGGCTGGGCTTAATCGTGTTTGCCCGCCGCGATCGGAGCCGGACGACGCCAACCCACAAGGCCGCATTATGACCCCGACACTGATCTCTCTTGACCTTCCCGTGGACGGAAGCCTCAAACAAGAGAAGCATTCCCAGAAAGGACCGCGAAATGAGCACCCCAAACAGTTCTGAAACCGCAGCGGCTTCTATGGTATACGTTTGTCCCATGCACCCAGAGGTGCGACAGGATCAGCCCGGCGATTGTCCGAAATGCGGGATGCATCTCGTGTCCGAAGCGGATTTGGAGACCCATTCTGCACATGAGCATCATGGTCATCATGCAGGGGCCGACCCGGAAGATGACCGATATGATCTGGTTCCGGCAGGCCA
>NZ_JALEGT010000084.1 GCF_022763305.1 Marivita sp.
CCGCGCTGGATGCGCCGGGCAATCTCGCCCCGGTTGGCGATCAGAACGCGGGTGAAGCTCATTTCACCCGCCATGACGGAACGCCCTTGTTGATGAAGCTGTTGATGCCTTCGATACCTTCCTCCGTCTCCCACGCATCGGCCAGCCGGTCGGCGGTGTAGATCATGTTGGTCTCCAGATCGTGGGACGCGACATAGGCGATCAGCGCCTTGGTATCGGCCACGGCACCCGGCGCGGCCTGAAGGTGATCATGCACCACCCGGTTCACCGTGGCGTCCAAGTCGCCCGACGCGACAACTTCGGTCAACAGACCGATCCGCTCGGCGCGGGCGGTGTCGAACAACGCCCCCGACAGCATGGTCTCACGCGAATGCACCTTGCCGATGCGGGCCACCACATAAGGCGATATATTCGCGGGCAGAAGGCCCAGCTTGACCTCGGTCAGACCGAAGCGCGCGCCTTCGGCGCCGATGGTGTAGTCGCAGACGGAAATCATGCCGACACCGCCACCGTAGGCCGGGCCGTTGATCCGCCCGATCAAGGGTTTGGGCAGCGTGTCGAGACGGCGCAACAACCGCGCCAGCGTGGCGCTCTGGTCTACCCGTTCGGCACGGGACTTTTCGATGTTTGACGAGAACCAGTTGAAATCGCCGCCCGCGCAGAAGCTCTTGCCCGCGCCGGTCAGGACCACAATACGCACATCGTCATCTGCAGCCAGCTTTTCGGCGGCATCGTATAGCTCTGCGATCAATTCGCCATTCAGCGCATTGTGTTTGTCGGGGCGGTTGAGCGTCAGCGTGGCGACGCCGCGCGCATCAGTTTCGACAAGGATCGTGTTGTAGGTATTGTTCAACTTGAAGCCTCACATTCTGAATACAGGCGTATGGCGACCGGCTTCGGGCACCGATGTCACGATGGCCAGGCACAGGCCAAGGATATCGCGGGTTTGCGCGGGTTCGATCAGCCCGTCATCCCAAAGCCGCGAGGTGGCATAATAGGGATCGGACTGTTCACCATACTGGGCCCGAACCTGCTCCTCGATCAGCTTCATGTCGGCCTCCATCTTGCCCGGGTCGCCCCCTTTCTGGCGGCGCAGTTCCAGCATCACATTTGTAGCGATGTCGGCAGACATGGTGGCCAGTTCCGCCGTGGGCCAGGCAAAGAGAAAATTCGGGGCGAAACCACGTCCGCACATGCCGTAGTTGCCTGCCCCGTATGAGCCGCCCAAGAGGACCGACAGGCGCGGCACCTTGGCAACCGACATGGCATAGACCAGCTTGGCACTGTCTTTGGCAATGCCGCCGCGCTCGGCTTCGGTGCCGACCATGAAGCCCGAGATGTTGTGGAGGAACAAAAGCGGGATGTTGCGTTGATCGCACATCGACACGAATTGCGCGCCCTTGAGCGAACTGTCGGACACAAGCGCCCCATTATTTGCGAGAATGCCCACTCGATAGCCGTGAATCCGCGCGGTGCCGCAGACCAGCGTCTCACCCCATCCGGGCTTGAATTCGCGGAATTCGCCGGCGTCGATCATGCGCAGTAGAACCTCGCGCATGTCATAGGGCTGTTTGCGATCGGCGCTGATGACGCCAAGCAGTTCCTCTGGGTTGCGCGCCGGCGGCGCGCAGGTTGCATCGGGACCCATCGGGCGCGACAGGCCCAGTTCGGATACGATGTCGCGCATCAGAGCAAGCGCATGATACTCGTCCTCGGCCAGATGGTCAGACACACCGGAGACGCGCGAATGCATCTCGGCCCCCCCCAATGTTTCTCCATCAACCTCTTCGTTGATCGCCACCTTGACGATCGAGGGGCCGCCCAGATGGATGCGTGCGTTGCCGCGTACCATGATGACTTCGTCCGACAGGGCCGGGATATAGGCCCCACCGGCCGTGCAGCCTCCAAAGACCGCCGCGATCTGCGGCAGGCCGCTCGCGGACATGTTGGTTTGACGATAAAAGGAATTGCCGAAATGGCGGGCATCGGGGAAAACCCGGTCCTGCTCTGGCAGATAGGCACCGCCGCAATCCACCAGATAGAGGCAGGGCAGCCGGTTCTCGGCTGCGATTTCCTGGGCGCGGATGTGTTTCTGCACGGTTTCGTGATAGAAAGACCCACCCTTCACTGTCGCATCGTTGGCGATCACAACGCAGGGAAGCCCGTGGACGATCCCGATACCGGTCACGATTCCCGCACCGGGCACCTCGCCCCCGTATTGACCGTAGGCGGCAAGCGACGACAGCTCAAGAAACGCAGTGCCCGCATCCACCAGCAGGTCGATCCGTTCGCGGACCAACAGCTTGCTGCGCTTGCGATGCCGCGCGACCATGTCGGGGCGGCCGCCAGCCGTTGCTTCGGCGATCCGCGCGCGCAGCGTTTCGACGCGCTCGCTTTGTGCGGCGTGGTTGCGGGTGTAGGTCTCTGATGCGGTCAGCACCGCTGTTTCAAGACGTGCCATGAAGTCAGGTATCCTGTCTTTGGAGTATCCCGTTGAGGAACACATCGGCATAGGTGCGTGACAACGCATCGGCGCTACCGCGGTCCGGGTCGAACCAATCGAGCGTGGCGTTCAATGTACCGATCAGCATCAGGCGCAGGCGACGGATATCGACGTCTTGCTTCAGCGTGCCATCTTTCTTAAGCTGGGACAGAAGACTGTCCCACTCTGCCTCATAGGCCCTGCGCGTGGGCAAGTTGGCATCCCGGACGGATTGCGGCACCTGCCCGAAAATACGCACATTCGCCGATGTATAATCGCTCACATCAAGAAGCGCGCGCAAATGCGCCCGGATCGCAGAGCGCAGGATCGTTTCGCCATCGGTATCGGCTGGCAGGTCGGTGATGGCGTCTCTCATACTCGCGTGAACGACCCGAATCCCTGCATCAAGAACGGCCGCGACGATCTCGTCCTTGGAACCGAAATGATAGTATATGCTACCCGCCTTGATCCCGGCGGCCTCGGCAATTTTTCGGAGCGAAACGGACCCGTAGCCTTGTTCGCGGAAAAGCCGCGCGGCAATGTCCAGCACCCCGTCCCGTCCAACCGCGCTGCGCGATGTCTCGTTGACTTTGATTGCCGTGTTTTGTGCCATAGACTTTCGTATCGCCCCAACGCCTAACTAACGCCTGTTAGGTTAATA
>NZ_JALEGT010000085.1 GCF_022763305.1 Marivita sp.
GCCGGAACGGCGACGGGGGCAGCGCCCCCTCTCCTCACCCAATACAAAGGACACCGCAAAATGGCACAATACGACGTCATCGTCATCGGCTCCGGCCCCGGCGGCTATGTGGCCGCAATCCGCTGCGCGCAGCTGGGCTTGAAAACCGCCTGTGTCGAGGGACGCGAAACGCTGGGCGGCACGTGCCTCAATGTCGGCTGCATCCCCTCGAAGGCGCTGCTGCATGCCAGCCACCAGCTGCACGAGGCGGAACACAACTTCGCCAAGATGGGCCTCAAGGGCAAAGCGCCGTCCGTCGACTGGAAGCAGATGCTGGCCTACAAGGACGACGTGATCGGCCAGAACACCAAGGGCATCGAGTTCCTGTTCAAGAAGAACAAGATCGACTGGCTCAAGGGCTGGGGCTCCATCCCCGAGGCGGGCAAGGTCAAGGTCGGCGACGAGGTACATGACGCCAAGAACATCATCATCGCCTCCGGCTCCGAAGCGAGCAGCCTGCCCGGCATAGAGATCGACGAGAAGGTCGTCGTCACCTCCACCGGCGCGCTGGAACTGCCGAAGATCCCCAAGAAGATGATCGTGATCGGCGCAGGTGTGATCGGTCTGGAACTGGGCTCGGTCTACAGCCGTCTGGGCACCGAGGTGCATGTGATCGAATTCCTCGACACGATCACCCCCGGCATGGACGGCGAGGTGCAGAAGACCTTCCAGAAGCTGCTGCAGAAACAGGGCCTGAAATTCACCCTTGGCGCGGCGGTGCAATCCGTCGACGCCAGCAAGTCCAAGGCCAAAGTCACCTACAAGCTGCGCAAGGATGACAGCGAACACGACATGGACGCCGATGTGGTTCTCGTCTCCACAGGTCGGCGTCCCTACACCGATGGTCTGGGCCTCGATGCGCTCGGGATCGAGATGTCGCAGCGCGGCCAGATCAAGACCGACGCCCACTGGCAGACCAATGTCAAAGGCATCTACGCCATCGGAGACTGCATCGACGGCCCGATGCTGGCGCACAAGGCCGAGGATGAAGGCATGGCCTGCGCCGAGGTGATCGCGGGCAAGGCGGGGCATGTGAATTACGGCGTCATTCCGGGCGTGATCTACACCCATCCCGAAGTGGCCAATGTCGGCCAGACCGAGGAGCAACTCAAGGATGCAGGCCGCGCCTACAAGGTCGGCAAGTTCAGCTTCATGGGCAATGGCCGCGCAAAGGCCAACTTTGCCGCCGATGGGTTCGTGAAAATCCTCGCGGACAAGGACACCGACCGCATTCTGGGCGCGCATATCATCGGGCCGATGGCGGGCGATCTCATTCACGAGATCTGCGTGGCGATGGAATTCGGCGCCTCTGCCGAGGATCTGGCGCTCACCTGCCACGCGCACCCGACCTATTCGGAAGCCGTGCGCGAAGCGGCCCTCGCCTGCGGCGACGGTGCCATCCACATGTAAACGCATGGAGCGGGGGACGCCTTTTCGAAAAGGCGTCCTCCAAGCGCGTTCGAACGCGCTTGGAGGCGCGGTGTCGAAACCGCGCGTCACAGGGTCTTCGAAGACCCTTGTCTGTCTCTGAAAGAAGCGGCGCCGCCCCCGTGGGCTGACGGTTTTCCGAAACTTCGGGGATCATACCCCGGACCTGTGCCCGTCGCCGGGCCTTCGTGAAACCGGTTTCTCAAGGTCGGGGCGTCAGCCCCAATTCGGAAAACCATCGTTCAGATCGCGGTGTGGGAGTGACCCTCTCCGCTCGTTGAGCAACGTGGGGCAGACTGCCGTGCAAGCCGTTAAGGTTTTGGAAACCGGCCGTACGGTCACCCTACCACATGCGCGGGATGGCCTTCACTTCGTAGGTCGCGTCATACTCTGCACCACCCATCGCGCCATCGGTCTGATCGGCAAGGATTTCACCCACGGTCGGCAACCCTTCGGGCAGAGGCGCGCCGTCCCACAGGCCCGAGCGCATCAGCGCCTTGGCGCATTGGGTGTAGACCTCCGCCACTTCAGTCACGATCACCGTGGCGGGCAGGATGTTCTTCTTCCGGAAAGTTTCCCGCAACTCAAGGTCATCGGTGATCCACGCCTTGCCGTTCACCCGCACCGTGGTCTTGGTGCCCGGGATCATGAACAAGAACGCGATGCGCGGGTCCTCGATCAGATCGCGCAGCGCATCAAGCCGGTTATTGCCACGCCAGTCGGGCAGCAGGATCGTGTTCGGACCCGTCACACGCACCACCGGGTCCACGTCTCCACGCGGCGTGCCGTGGGTGCCGCGTGAACCTGCGGTGGAGATCACACAGAAGCGCGCGGCCTCGACCCAACGCCGATAGCTCGGCGTCAGGTGATCCGCAACCTTGCTCAGCGAGACAGGTACCGGCGCGTCATAGAGCGCTTCAAGCGCGTCAATGCTCTCAATGCGGCGCATGGAACCCGGCCTCCTCGTTCAGGCGGTTCGAGGCGGTCTCGATCCGCGTTTCCAGAAGGGTCAGGAACGCATCGCGGGCAAGCCCCGGCTGAATCGGTTCAAGAAACTCGACCACGGCGGTTCCCTGTTTGCGGTAGATGCCCCGCTTTGGCCAGAACAGCCCGACATTGGCCGCCACCGGCACGCAGGGCTGACCAAGCTGTTCGTAAAGCACCGCCGTCCCCACCTTGTAGGGCGCTTTCACACCGGGCGCGATCCGGGTGCCCTGCGGGTAGATGATCAACTGTCCGGGCGTCGCCTTGCCCTTCTTCACCGCCTCGACCATCTGCTTGATCGCAGCCGCGCGCTTGCCCCGGTCCACCGGGATACAGCCAATGCGCAGCCCGTACTGGCCGACAATGGGCGAGTACATCAGAATGCGCTTCATGATGAACTTCCCCGCAGGCAGGGCCGAAAACACCATGAACACATCCAGAAAGCTTTGATGCTTGGAGGCGACGATGCATTCGTAATCCGGTGGGGTGCCCCGGATCTCTGTCTTCAGACCGATCATCCATGGCGCAGCCCAACGCACATAGCGGCAAACGCTCATGCACCCGGCGCGCGCGCCTCTGCGCGACACCAGCGCCCACGGGAACAGCCCAAGCCCGACCACCGCGATGGCCACGTAGACCGATATCACGAACAGCAGCGAGCGGACCCACTGAATTGCATATGCCATCAGGCCAAGTCCTCCAAAACCCGACCTGCCGCATAGCGTGTTGCGAGAAAGGCAACCAGCCCCGACAGCGGCGGGATCAGCAAAACCCAGATCCAGCCCGCTCCCCGGATGCTCAGATCGGTCAACACGCCAGCGGTGTCGCTGCCGGACGGCACCAGCATCAGCGCCACAATGCCCGTCAGCGTGCCGAAGGCTGCGCCGGTCAGCGCGCGCAGCGCAAAGCGCCGGACAAAGGCGCTGGCGATATAGGTGTCCTTGGCGCCCACCAGCCGGAGCACCGCGATCACCTGTGCATTGGCGGCAAGGGCGGCATTGGCGGCCAGCGTCACCATCGCGGCGGTGGCCGTGGCGATGAGAAGGATGGACGCCCAGCCCAGCAGACGCAGCCGGGCCGCCGCGTCGATCAGCGGACGTCGCCAGCGGGCGTGATCGTCCAGCACGGCGGCCGGCGCTTCGGCGGCCAGACGCAGGCGCAGACCTGCGGCGTCATAGCCTTCGTCGGTTTCGGTGATGTCGATCAGTTGCGGCAGCGGCAGGTCGTCGATGGGCAGGTCGGTGCCGAACCACGGCGACAGCAGCGCGCGCTGGTCGTCCAGCGTCAGCGCCTGTGCATCGACGATACCCGGGGTGGTACGCAGCACGCGCAGCGCGGCTTCGGTCTGGGTCGCCACTTCGCCTGCCGGGGCCGAGATGCGCAGGGTCGAGGATTGCGCCAGCTCATTGCCCCACCGGTCTGCCACCCGGCCCGCCGCGAGCGACAGCGCCAGGGCAAACACGGCGAGAAAGGACATGGCAAAGGCACTGAACAGCGTGAGCCGCGCGGTGAACCCGGTGGGCGGCACCACCCGGTCGGCCCGTTCGTCGAATTGCAGCATCCGCGCCGTGGCCCGCAGATCGAACTTCACAGATCCGCTCCCGCCATCTGCAGCCGCCGGTTCGAAATCCGCAGCACGCGGGTCTGCACCTGCGCCTTGGCCGCACGGATCAGACCCAGATCATGGGTCGCGACAAGGATCGTCTTGCCCATGCGGTTCAGCTCGACCAGAAGGGTCAGCAGGCGCTGCGACATCTCCCAGTCGATATTACCAGTGGGTTCGTCTGCAAGGATCACATCCGGTGACATGATCACCGCCCGCGCCAGAGCGGCGCGCTGGCGTTCGCCACCCGACAGTTCCGGCGGCAAGGCGTCGGCACGCCCGGTCAATCCGACCCAGGCCAGCAACTCCTTGAGATTGGCCGCCGCTCCATCCGGGTCCTGCCCAGACACGGTCAGCGGCAAGGCGACGTTTTCAGTCACCGGCAGATGGTCGAGAAACTGGCAATCCTGGTGCACGACACCGATCTTGCGCCGCAGGACGGCAACATCGTCCCGGCTGAGGCCCCGCACGTCACGGTCGAACAGGCGCACATGCCCGGCGGTGGCCTGCAGCGCGCCATAGCACAGCTTGAGAAACGTGGTCTTGCCTGATCCGGATGGCCCGGTCAGGAAATGAAACGACCCCGGCGCCACGTTCAGGGTCATGTCGGTCAACAACTCTCCGCCGCCGTAACTGTAGGCCACATTTTCCAACTCGATCACAGCGGTACTGTCCCTGCCCGTGGTTCGGCGTTGTTGTGCCTGAGCATCGTGCCGGTTTCAATGCGTCGGAAGTCTCAGAATAGGCATTTACATGCGGAAACCCGCCCTTATTGTGTGATTTCAACAGGGAACGAGTGGGTTGGCCGCAAAACCAAGGTCAGCTGGGTTGGGGGCAACAGGCAAAATGCGGCTGAAATGTCCAAGCTGTGGGGCGCAATACGAAGTCCCCGAAGATGTCATCCCCGAAGATGGACGGGATGTTCAGTGCTCGAACTGCGGCAACACGTGGTTTCAGACGCGCGACACCTCCAACAGCCCCGAAGCGCTCGAAGCCGAGGCCAAGGCCCCAAAGGATGCGGTCTGGCATCCCGAGGTTGATGCCGATCTGAACGACCGCCCGTCCGTCAATCAGGAGGCCGCACCCGGCACAGCGACGCCGCCCGCTCCGCCCAAACGACGTGAGCTTGATCCATCAGTCGCGGAAATCCTGCGTGAAGAGGCCGAGCGCGAGGCCCGTGCCCGTCAAAGCGTGGCAGGCGGAATCGAGGAACAGCCGGAACTGGGCTTGCAGGAGCCCGAAGACGAAGCGGCCAAACGCGCGCGTCAGGCGCAGGAGCGGATGCGCAAGCTGCGCGGCGAAGACCCCGAGGCGGCCGCGGCGGCGGCCGCAACCGCTGCAGTGGCCGAGCGTCCGAAATCGCGGCGCGACATGTTGCCGGATGTCGAAGAGATCAACCAGACCCTGCGCGCGTCGAACGAACGGCGCGAGATGCGAACGGTACAGGCAGATCTCGAAGATGATGACGAGTCGAAAGCCGGGTTCGGACGCGGGTTTCTTTATACCGTGCTCATTTTCGCCCTTGGAACGGTCCTTTATGTCTACGCCCCGCAGGTGGGCGACACCGTCCCGCAGCTCAAGGCACCGATGGACACCTATGTGGCGCTGGTCGATCAGTTGCGCGCCTGGCTCGACACGCAGGTGGCTCCGCTGGTAGACATGATCAACGGCGCACCACCAGAGCCCCCGACCACCGACGGGTCATGACGTGCCGCGTCCCTGTGCAGCAAGGGCCAGGGACTGCCAGAATTTGGACTTATCTGTGAAAATCGTCTGGCCCTAACGCCGGGCGGGTGATCTGATCAAGATGAAGACGCCAGAGCGATATCCGCATCCGGCCCATTGTGATTCTCAAACGGAGGTGACGACCATGGACGGTGTCCTGTCCCAAAACGATCTTTCCCACGTGGTCGAAGCCGATCGCGCCCATGTGTGGCACCACCTGATCCAGCACAAGCCCTTCGAGACGAACGATCCCCGGATCATCGTCGAGGGCAAGGGCATGCGCGTCTGGGACCAGAAGGGCAAAGAGCATCTCGATGCCGTGTCCGGCGGTGTCTGGACGGTGAACGTGGGCTATGGCCGCGAAAGCATCGCGAAGGCGGTTTATGACCAGTTGCTGAAGCTGAACTACTTTGCCGGGTCCGCCGGGTCGATCCCCGGAGCGCTGTTCTCGGAAAAGCTGATCACCAAGATGCCGGGCATGACCCGTGTGTATTACACGAACTCGGGGTCCGAGGCGAACGAGAAGGCGTTCAAGATGGTCCGCCAGATCGCGCACAAGCGCTATGGTGGCCAGAAGCACAAGATCCTCTACCGCGACCGCGATTACCACGGCACCACCATCGGCTGTCTGTCGGCCGGCGGTCAGGACGAGCGCAACGCGCAGTACGGGCCGTTCACACCCGGTTTCGTGCGCGTGCCGCATTGCCTTGAATATCGCGCGGGCGATCAGGGCGCCCCGACCGAGAATTACGGCGAATGGGCCGCTGACCAGATCGAACAGGTGATCCTGCGCGAAGGCCCGGACACCGTGGGCGCGCTTTGCCTTGAGCCGGTCACAGCCGGTGGTGGCGTCATCACCCCGCCGCAGGGCTATTGGGACCGCGTCCAGGAGATTTGCCGCAAGTACGACATCCTGCTGCATATCGACGAAGTGGTCTGTGGCGTGGGCCGCACCGGCACATGGTTCGGCTACCAGCATTACGGCGTTCAGCCCGACATGGTGACGATGGCCAAGGGCGTGGCGTCCGGCTATGCGGCGATTGCCTGCCTTGTGACGACCGAGGACGTGTTCTCGATGTTCAAGGACAACGCCGACGATCCGCTCAACTACTTCCGCGATATTTCCACCTTTGGCGGCTGCACCGCAGGTCCGGCGGCGGCGCTGGAGAACATGCGCATCATCGAGGACGAAGGCCTGCTCGACAATACCACGGCGATGGGCGAGTACATGCTCGACCAGTTGCACGCTTTGGCCGACAAGCACGCCGTCATCGGCAATGTGCGCGGCAAGGGCCTGTTCCTTGGGGCCGAACTGGTCGAGGACCGGGAAACCCGCAAGCCGATGGCCGAAAAGCGGGTGCAGAAGGTGGTCGCCGACTGCATGCAGCAGGGTATCATCATCGGCGCGACCAACCGCTCCCTGCCCGGTTACAACAACACGCTCTGCTTCAGCCCCGCGCTGATCGCCACCAAGGACGACATCAACCAGATCATCGCATCGGTTGACGAGGCTTTGGGCCGCGAATTTGCGTGAGTGATCCCCTGATCACGGGTCAGTGCCTGAACGCGCTGGCCCAACGCGTCGGCTTGCCTCTTGCCGACACATCGCCCCGCCCGGTGCCTCCGCGCTCCGATATGGTGGGGCGATATTGTTCTGTGGTGCCGCTTTCGCCGGATCACGCGGACGACCTTTACACCGCCTTCCGCGCGGATGAAGAGGACCGCATCTGGACCTACCTGCCCAACGGTCCCTACCACGATCCTGCAGATTTCAACGCATGGGTCGAAGAGGCGGTCACGTGGACCGACCCGCTGATGCACGCCATAGTCGTCAAGGACCGCGCGGTCGGTCACGCCAGCTACCTGCGGATAAATCCGACAAGCGCCAGCATTGAAGTCGGGTTCATCAACCTGTCCCCCGCCCTGCAACGCACCCGTGCCGCGACCGAATTTCAGTTTCTCATGATGCAGCGCGCGTTCGATGAGCTGGGCTATCGCCGATACGAGTGGAAATGCGATGCACTGAACGCGCCATCGCGGCGGGCCGCCGAACGGCTGGGGTTCACCTATGAGGGCACCTTCCGTCAGGCGACCCATTACAAGGGCCGAAACCGCGACACGGCGTGGTTTTCCATCATCGACACCGAATGGCCTGATCTGAAAGCCCGGTTCCTGCGGTGGCTGGCCCCCGACAATTTCGATGCCGAGGGCGTTCAGAAAACGCGGCTGCCCGACATCTAGCGCCACAGCACGGCCTGTCCCGTATCCTTGAAGCGCTGAAAGTTCGGGCTATGCCAACCCGACAGGGCGGTATTGCGCATCGACCACATGAAGAAAACTCCGGTCACGGTTGCAGAATGTGCAATGGTGTTTTTGATGGGATGCGGTAATAGACACTCATGTTAGCGCTATCGTAAATCTGGATCCGACGTTGGAACGCACCTGAATGACCATGAAAACCGATATTCTGAACCGTCTGAAATACTCGCTGGGCAAGGATGCCGAGAACGCCTCGACCTATGACTGGCGCATCGCGCTGTCGCTGGTCCTGCGAGATCAGATGGTCGAATCGTGGTTCCGCTCGACCAAGGAAACCTACGCGGCCTCGCCCAAGCGGGTCTATTACCTGTCGATGGAGTTCCTCATCGGGCGGTTGATCGAGGACATGATCTCGAACCTGCGGATGGAGGACACGGTCAAGGCGACGCTGGTCGAGCTGGGTCAGGATTACGATACCATCGTGCATGACGAGCCGGACGCGGCACTTGGCAATGGCGGGCTGGGCCGACTGGCGGCGTGTTTCATGGATTCGCTGGCGACATTGGGAATCCCGGCGTTTGGCTATGGTATCCGTTACGAACACGGGCTGTTCGAGCAAAGCTTTGCCCAGGGACAGCAGGTCGAGAAACCCGAGACCTGGCTGACCCAGCGCCATGCGTGGGAATTCGAACGCCCCGAGGCACGCTATCGGATCGGCTTTGGCGGGCATGTCGATCATCACGAGGGCAAGGCCTATTGGCACCCCGGCGAGGTGGTGATGGCCACCGCGCATGACACACCCGTGGTCGGCTGGAAAGGCGCATGGGGCAACACGCTGCGCCTCTGGTCGGCGGAACCGGCCAAGGAGTTCGACCTCGAAAGCTTCAACCGCGGCGATTACCTTGCCGCCGGTCGGTCAGAGGCGCTGGCGCGCACGATCAGCCGGGTGCTCTATCCCGACGACACCACCGAAAGCGGCAAGGAACTGCGCCTCAAGCAGGAGTATTTCTTCACTGCCGCGTCGATCATGGATCTGCTGCGCCGCTACCTGAAGGATCACGACGACATTCGCGCCTTGCACGATTACGTGGCAATCCAATTGAACGACACGCACCCGGCCATTGCCGGGCCGGAGCTGGTGCGCATTCTGGTGGATGAGCACGCCATCCCGATGGACGAGGCGATCCCGCTGGCGCGCAAATGTCTGGCCTACACCAACCATACGCTGTTGCCCGAGGCACTGGAACGGTGGAGCGAACATCTGATGGGCCGCATCCTGCCGCGCCATCTGGAGATCATCCGCGCCATCGAACACGCGCATCAGACCGAATTCCCCGGCAGCCCCCGTATTCTGGAACATGGCGATGTGCGGATGGGGGAACTGGCGTTCATCATGGCGCACAAGGTCAACGGCGTGTCTGCGCTGCACACGGAACTGGTCAAGGAAACGGTGTTCGCCGATCTGCACCGCATCCACCCAACGCGGATCATCAACCAGACCAACGGCATCACCCCGCGCCGCTGGCTTTATGGCTGCAACCCGTCGCTGCGGCACCTGATCACCGACACGATCGGCGAAGGCTGGGTGACGGATCTGGAACAATTGACCGCGCTCAAATCAAAGCGCGACGATGCCGCGTTCATCGAGGCGTTCACCGCCTCAAAGCGCGAAAACAAGGTCAACCTGTCCAACTGGATCAGTCAGACGATGGGTGTCAGCCTTGACCCCGACGCGATGTTCGACGTGCAGATCAAGCGCATCCATGAATACAAACGCCAGTTGATGAACCTTCTGGAGACTGTCGCGCTCTGGAACGACATGCGCGACAATCCGAATGGCGACTGGACCCCACGGGTCAAGATCTTCGGCGGCAAGGCTGCGCCGGGATACTTCGTGGCCAAGGACATCATCCGCCTCATCAATGACGTGGCCAGCGTCATCAATGCCGATCCGATCACCGGCGACCGGCTCAAGATCGTGTATCCGCCGAATTACAACGTCACGATGGCCGAACGGCTGATCCCGGCGGCGGACCTGTCGGAACAGATCTCGACGGCGGGCAAAGAAGCGTCGGGCACCGGCAACATGAAATTCGCCCTGAACGGTGCGCTGACCATCGGCACGCTGGACGGTGCGAACGTTGAAATCCGCGATCATGTCGGGTCGGAAAACTTCTTCCTCTTCGGCCTGACCGCACAGGAGGTGATGGAGCGTCGCACGCATCACGGCTATTCCCGCACCGCCATCGAGGCCAGCCCGCGTCTGCAGCGGGTGCTGGGCCAGATCGCCGAGGGGCGTTTTGCACCACATGACCCAAGCCGCTATCATGGGCTCGTGGGGATGCTGTATGACCATGACTATTTTCTCGTGACCTGCGATTTCGACAGCTATTTCGACACGCAGCGCCGCGCCGACACCGCCTATCGCAACCCGGCGAACTGGGCCGCGATGGCGGTTGTGAACACGGCCAGCATGGGCTGGTTCTCGTCCGACCGTACGATCAAGGGCTATGCCCGCGACATCTGGGGGGCCGAGAGCCTGACCAAAGCCAAGCTTGGGAAGACGGCATGACGGATGCGGCGGCGCTGATCGACGACGCCACGGCGCAAGCGATTGCGCAGGGTAGGCATGGCGACCCGTTTGCGGTGCTGGGCCTGCACGAGGTGGGTGGCAAGCTGGTGATGCGCACGATGCGCCCCGAGGCGGACAGCGTCGAGGTGATCGACGCCAAGACCGGGAAGACGCTTGTCGCGCTGGACCGGGTGAAGGACGGGCTGTTCGCAGGCGTGATCCCGCGCCGCAAGAAACGCTTTCCCTACCGTCTGCGCATGACACGCGGCAGCGATGTCTGGGAGGAACAGGACGCCTACGCCTTTGGCCCCAAGCTGGGCGAGATGGACGAGTATCTACTGGGCGAAGGCACACATAACCAGCTTTGGGATGCCCTTGGTGCGCATGTCTGCACACATGAGGGTGTGGAGGGCACGCATTTCGCCGTCTGGGCGCCCAATGCTTTGCGCGTATCGGTCGTGGGCGATTTCAACGGCTGGGATGGCCGCCGCCACGTGATGCGCCGCCGGGGTGCGACGGGTGTACACGAGATTTTCCTGCCGGATCTGGGCGATGGCATCGCCTATAAATACGAACTTATCGACGGCGCGGGCAATCTGTTGCCGCTCAAGGCCGACCCGGTTGGGTTCGGCGCGGAACTGCCGCCTGCGACGGCCTCGGTCGTGCGCGACCTGCGCGGGTATGAGTGGTCCGATGCCGGGTGGCTGTCAAAGCGCGGTGCAAAGCAGAAGACAGATCAACCGATCTCGATCTACGAGGTGCATCTGGAAAGCTGGCGGCGCGTCCCGGAAGAAGGCAACCGGTCGCTGACCTATCTCGAACATGCGTCCATGCTTGTCGATTATGCCAAGGACATGGGCTTCACCCACATCGAGCTGACACCGATCTCCGAGTACCCGTTTGGGGGATCGTGGGGCTATCAGCCCGTGGGCCTTTTTGCGCCCACATCCCGGTTCGGCACGCCGCAGGACTTCCGCGCCTTTGTCGATGCCTGCCACAAGGCGGGGCTTGGCCTGATCATCGACTGGGTGCCGGGGCATTTCCCGACCGACCAGCACGGGCTGGCCCGCTTCGATGGCTCGGCGCTTTACGAACATGCAGACCCGAAGGAAGGCTTCCATCCCGACTGGAACACGCTGGTCTACAACTATGGCCGGACAGAGGTGCAGAACTTCTTGATCGCAAACGCGAAATTCTGGTTCGAGGAATATCACATCGACGGTCTGCGCGTGGATGCCGTGGCCTCCATGCTCTACCGCGACTATTCGAGAAAAGAGGGAGAATGGGTGCCGAACCAGCATGGCGGGCGCGAGAACCTTGAAGCCATCGCCTTCATGCAGCGGATGAATGAGGTGGTTTATGCCGCCGATGACAGCATCCTGACCGCCGCCGAGGAAAGCACCGCCTTTCCGGGGGTCAGCGCTCCCACCAGCAGTGGTGGACTTGGGTTCGGCTTCAAGTGGAACATGGGGTGGATGAACGACACCCTGCGCTACATGGCCGAAGACCCGATCAACCGGAAATACCACCACGACAAGATGACTTTCGGTCTGCACTACGCGTTTTCCGAGAATTTCATCCTGCCGCTCAGCCATGACGAGGTCGTGCACGGCAAAGGCTCGCTTCTGGGCAAGATGCCGGGGGATGACTGGCAGCGCTTTGCCAACCTGCGGGCCTATTACGGGTTCATGTGGGGGCATCCCGGCAAGAAGCTGTTGTTCATGGGGGGCGAGTTTGCGCAAGGCGGTGAGTGGAACAACGAAACCAGCCTTGACTGGCACCTGCTGGACTACGCGCCGCACAAGGGGATGCAAACCTTGGTGCGCGATCTGAACACGCTCTATCGCAGCACGCCTGCGCTTTACGAAAAGGACACGTCGCAGGACGGGTTCCGCTGGATCGACGGCGGCAATGCGGCGGAGTCGGTGTTTTCGTGGGTGCGCTATGGCAAGGACGGCAGCGCGCCGGTTCTGGTGGTGTCGAACTTCACCCCGGTGCCGCGCACCCAGTACCGGATCGGCGTGCCGCATCCGGGCCACTGGGCCGAGCGGTTCAATTCGGATGCCGCGATCTATGGCGGAACGGACACCGGAACACCGGGAGGGGCCGACACACAGGAGGTGTCGATGCACGGCTGTCCCTATGCCATCGAGATCACCGTACCGCCGCTGGCGACCGTGTTCTTCGAACTGACAACCGACTGAGGCGGCACATGACACAAAGGGGGAGGAAAGACATGAGAGAAGACAGGTTCAGCCTGGCGCAGCAATCCATGGCGTTCATTCTTGCGGGCGGACGGGGGAGCCGCCTCAAGGAAATGACCGACATCCGCGCCAAACCCGCCGTCTATTTCGGCGGCAAGACCCGCATCATCGACTTTGCCCTGTCCAACGCGGTGAACTCGGGCATCCGGCGGATCGGTGTCGCCACGCAATACAAGGCGCACAGCCTGATCCGCCACATGCAGCGCGGCTGGAGCTTTTTCCGCGCCGAGCGCAACGAGTCGCTGGACATCCTGCCCGCCTCGCAGCAGATCAACGAGGACAACTGGTACAAGGGCACCGCCGACGCCGTGACCCAGAACATCTCGGTCATTCGCGGCTATGGGCCGAAATACGTTGTGATCCTCGCGGGCGATCACATCTACAAGCAGGACTATTCGGTGATGATCGAAGAGCATGTCCGCTCGGGTGCCAAGGTCACGGTCGGCTGCATCGCCGTGCCGCGTGAAGAAGCCAAGGGCTTTGGGGTCATGCATGTCGATGACAGCGACAAGATCCTCGACTTCGTGGAAAAGCCCGCCGATCCCCCCGCCATGCCCGGTGACGAGACCAAATCGCTGGCGAGCATGGGCATCTACGTGTTCGAGGCGGAATACCTTTACGAGATCCTCGAAAAGGACGCGCAGAACCCCAAGTCGGACAACGATTTCGGCAAGGACATCATCCCGGCCATCGTCGCCGAGGGCGGCGCGCGGGCGCATCCGTTCAGCCGGTCCTGCGTCATGTCGGGGCTTGAAACCGAACCCTACTGGCGCGACGTGGGCACCATCGACGCCTATTGGCAGGCCAATATCGACCTCACCGATTTCGAACCCAAACTGGACATCTACGCAACCGACTGGCCGATCTGGACCTATTCCGAACTGACCCCGCCCGCGAAATTCATCCACAACGAAGAAGGCCGCCGCGGTCAAGCGGTGTCGTCGATGGTGTCGGGCGGGTGCATCATCTCTGGTTCGTCGCTTTATCGGTGCCTGCTGTTCACGGGTGTCAAAACGCATTCCTATTCGCAACTGGAAGGCGTGGTCGCACTGCCCTATGCCGAGGTGGGCCGTCGCGCATATCTCAAGAACGTTGTGCTGGACCGGGGTGTGAAGATCCCGCCGGGGCTGATCGTGGGCGAAGACCCCAAGGAAGACGCGAAACGGTTCCGCCGCACCGACGGGGGCATCTGCCTGATTACGCAAGCGATGATCGACAAGCTGGGAAAGTGACATGAACGTCCTGATGGTGGCTTCGGAATGTGCGCCCTTCGTGAAGACGGGGGGTCTTGCGGATGTGGTGGGTGCCTTGCCCGCTGCTCTGGCACGGGTGGACGTGGACGCGCAGGTGCTGCTGCCCGCCTATCCGCCGCTCTTTCCGTTGCTGCCCAAGGGCGAAGAGGTTGCACGGTTCGACGACCTGCCGGGCGGGCCGGGGCGCATCGTCAAGGTAACCGCAGAGGGCATGACGCTCTTGCTGCTGGACGCCCCACAGCTTTTTGACCGGCCCGGTGGGCTTTATGTCGACGAGAACGGGCGCGACTGGAGCGACAACCACCTGCGGTTCGGGGCCCTGTCGATGGCAGGCGCGCGGATCGCGATGGGGGCCATCGACGGCTACCAGCCGGATGTCCTTCACGCCCATGACTGGCAGGCGGCGCTGGCCCCGGTCTATCTGAGGATGGCCGGGCGCGACACGCCCCGGTCGGTCATCACCATCCACAACATCGCCTTTCAGGGCCGGTTCGGACCGCAGGTTCTGGCGCAGTTGCACCTCAAGACCGACTGGTTCCACCCCGAGGGGCTGGAGTTCCACGGCGATCTGAGCGTCCTTAAGGGGGCGCTCATGTTCTCGGATCGGATCACCACGGTCAGCCCGACCTACGCGCGCGAGATCCTGACGCCGGAGTTCGGCATGGGGCTTGAGGGTGTGCTTCAGGCGCGGGCCGGGGCGCTGAGCGGTGTGCTCAACGGCATCGACACGGAAGCGTGGGACCCGGCGACCGATAGCGCCTTGGCACAGACCTATGATGTCAGGACGTTGAAACGCAAAACCGACAACAAGACAGCCTTGCGCGCGCGGTTGGGGCTTGATCCCTCGAGCACCGGGCCTTTGTGTTGCGTGGTCAGCCGCCTGACCAGCCAGAAGGGGCTGGACGCCCTGCTGGAGGCCGTACCGCATCTGGTGCAGCGTGGGGCGCAACTTGCCGTTCTGGGCACCGGGCAGCCCGAGTTGGAACAGGGATTCCGCGATGCGGCACAGGCCCATCCCGGTCAGGTTGCCGCCCATATCGGCTATGACGAGGCACTGTCGCACCTGTTTCAGGCGGGCAGCGATGCGATCCTGATCCCCTCGCGGTTCGAACCCTGCGGGCTGACGCAGCTTTACGGCCTGCGCTATGGCACCCTGCCCGTCGTCGCCCGCACCGGCGGATTGGCCGACACGGTGATCGACGCCAATGTCGCGGCCCTTGTCGCCAAGGCGGCGACCGGTTTTGTCTTCTCCGATGTGACACCCGCAGGGATTGCCCAGGTGATCGACCGCGTCGTCGAGGCCCATGCCGACCCGAAACTCTGGCAAGGCATGCAACGCGCGGCGATGCGCCATCCGGTCGGCTGGGACAGCTCGGCCGAAGCCTATCGAGACCTTTACACCGATCTCGTCTGATGACCTATCACGCCACCGTATCCGCGCAGCTTGAACCCGGGACACCGTTCCGGCTTGGCGCGCATTTCGACGGGGGCGGCACGAATTTTGCGGTGTTTTCGGAACATGCCGATCAGGTGCTTCTCTGCCTCTTCTCGCCGGACGGCAAGACGGAAGAAATGCGCCTGCCGCTGCCCGAGCGCACCGGTGCCATCTGGCATGGCTACCTGCCCGGCGTGAAGCCGGGCACCGTCTACGGGTATCGCGTGCTTGGCCCGTATCGCCCCGAGGCGGGGCATCGCTTCAACCGCAACAAGTTGCTGATCGACCCATACACACGCGAATTTCGGGGCAGCTTTACCGATCACACAGCAACTTTCGGCTACCTGAGTTCGGCCCCCGAAGCCGATCTGAGCTTTGACAGCCGCGACAGCGCGCCCTTTGTGGCAAAGTCCGTGGTGTCGGACCCGGCCGACTTTCCGCTGGATGCACAACCGCTCAGTCGTGGCTGGCCGGACACACTGATTTATGAAGGCCATGTCCGGGGACTCACCATGCGCAACCCGGACGTGCCCGCCCCCCTGCGCGGCACCTTCGACGGGCTGGCCACTCCGGCGATGCTGGATCACCTGACGCGTCTTGGTGTGACGGCGGTGGAATTGCTGCCTGTGCAGGCGATCAAGTCCGAAGGCGCGCTGTCGGGGCGCGGCCTCGTGAATTACTGGGGCTACAACACAATCGGCTTTTTCGCCCCCGAACCGCGTTATTTGGGCCCTGCGGGCGTCAGGGGTTTCCGCGCGATGGTGGACCGGTTTCATGCCGCCGGGATCGAAGTGATCCTCGACGTCGTCTACAACCATTCCGCCGAAGGCGATCACCTTGGGCCAACCCTGTCGTTCCGGGGCCTGGACAACGCGTCCTACTACCGGCTTCAGACCGACGCGCCGCGCTACTACGTCAACGACACCGGCTGCGGCAACACGCTCAACGTCACACATCCCTTCGTCACGCGGCTGATCCTCGACAGCCTGAGGTTCTGGGTGCAGGCGATGGGGGTCGACGGCTTCCGCTTTGACCTTGCCAGCACGCTCTGCCGCGAGGCTGATGGCTTTGACCGCACCGGGCGATTCATGACCGCGCTGCGGCAGGACCCCGTGCTGGCCGAGGTCAAACTCATCGCAGAGCCTTGGGACATTGGTCCCGGCGGGTATCAACTTGGCGGGTTCCCGGCCAAGTTCGCCGAATGGAACGACCGCTTCCGCGACACGGTGCGCAAGTTCTGGCGCGGTGACGCCCATGGCGCGCAGGAGCTTGGATCGGCGCTGTTGGGCACGGCGCATGTGTTCGACAAACGCGGACGGCGGGTGTGGTCGTCGATCAATTATGCGGCATCGCATGACGGGTTCACACTGGCTGACACCACGCAATACGAAGAGCGACACAACGAAGCCAACGGCGAAGGCAATCGCGATGGGCACAAGGTGAACTTCACCGAGAATTTCGGAATCGAGGGCCCGACCGACGACCCGACCATCATCGCCGCCCGTGCGCAGCGGCGGCGCAACATGCTGGCGACCGTTTTCCTGTCACAGGGAACGCCAATGCTTCTTGCCGGAGACGAAGGCGGCCATACGCAGTTGGGCAACAACAACGCCTATTGTCAGGACAACGAGACCACGTGGATTGATTGGGCGGCCCTCGACCCCGAACAGATCGCCTTTACCGCCGCGCTGGCGCGCGTGCGTCGCGAGAACGCGGTGCTGCGCCAGATGGATTTCCTGCACGGTGCCACGCGCGAGACCGACCACCGCAAGGACGTGGAATGGCGCGGGTTTGATGGCAAGCCGCTCAACTGGTCGGACCCGCAATTGGCGCAACTCTGCCTGCATTTGCGGGGCAACGCGGAAAGCGTGACCGGCAAGGCCCTTGATGACGAGGCGTTCCTTGCTGTGAACCGCAGCGATGCGGATGCCGACCTGCTCCTGCCGCCCACCGCGCCGGACCTCTGGGTGCGCGAGATCGACACCTCTGAGCCGGAACAGACGGCGACTCCGATTGTTGGCGAACGCATCGTCGTGCCGGCGCACTCCATCAGCGCCTTCATCCTGCGGCGGGGGTCCGAGACATGAGCGGCGATGACGCGCATCTGCGCGCCCTTGCCCGCGCCGAGGGCGTTCACCTCGACTTTCACGACCTGCATGGCGTTCGACACGAAGCCAACCCCGACACGCTGCGCGCACTTCTGCGGGCATTGGGCGTCGATGTGGACGGCGCAGCGCAGATCGAGGACGCGCTGGCCCGCTCTTCTTCGGTCAAGCAGGTCATTGCCCACGCCGGCGATCCGATCACCGTCCCCGTGCCGCGCGCCTGCGACTGGTCGCTCCTGAGTGAGGCGGGCAATGTCGTGGCTGAAGGGCACAGCAACGGAATGATTGACCTGCCGCATCTTGGCGTCGGGTATTACGACCTGCACATGGATCACGCAAAGGAGGACACCATCTTCGTGATGGTCCGCCCGCAGCGCGCGCCTGATCTTGCGTCGAAAGCCGGGATCGACCGGTGCTGGGGCACGACCGGGGCGCTGTACGGTCTGCGGTCCGCCACGAATGGCGGGCTGGGCAACTATGCCGATCTGGGGGCCGTTGCGGCGACCTTCGGGCACGTAGGGGCGCAGTTCCTGGGCGTCAACCCGCTGCATGCGCTGGGCTGGGCAATGGACGAGATCATCAGCCCCTACTCGCCCTCACATCGCGGCATGTTCAACATCGACCATATCGCGGTCGAAGACGTGTTGGGACCGACGCCAAAGGGCGATCTCATCGACTATGCCGCGTTCCGGGGACGGCATCGTGCTGCGTTGGAGGCGCAGTTCAAACAGCGCGACAAGGCGGCCTTTGCAGCATGGTGCGCGACCTGTTCAGAGGAAACCTGCCAGTTCGCAGAGTTCGAAGCCATCAGCGAAATCCACGGGCATGATTTCCGCACTTGGCCCGCCGCGCTGCAAACACCCGGAGCGGCGGCGCGCAAGGCGGCGGGGAAACGCGCGGAGTTCCATCTGTGGCTGCAATATTTGGCCGACACCCAGATCGACGCGGCACAGGCCCGGGCGACACAGGAGGGGATGGCCCTTGGTCTTTATCTTGATCTTGCCGTGGGCCCGCGCCCCGATGGGGCCGAGGTCTGGATGAATGCCGATACGATTGCCAAAGGCGTCACCATCGGCGCACCGCCCGATCACCTGAGCCCGGAAGGCCAATCCTGGGCGCTGGCAGCGCACGCGCCGGGACCGCTGGCGCGGGCACGTTACGCGCCGCTGCGGTCGATGCTGCGGCGGTTGATGGCGAAATGCGGTGTGCTGCGCATCGACCATGCGCTGGGGCTGTTGCGCAGCTATTGGCTGCCCGAGGACGGCAGTCCGGGCGGATATATCACACAGCCGCTCGACTCGCTTCTGGCGGTGATCACCATCGAAGCACATCGCGCGGGCTGTCTCGTGGTGGGCGAAGACCTTGGGCTGGTGCCCGACGGGTTCCGCGAGGCGATGAATGACGCGGGGCTTTACAGCTATGCGGTCTGGCAATTCGAGGGCACCCATCTGGGCGACATCCTGCCTGCGGACACGCTGCCGCCCTACAGCCTTGCCTGTTTCGGCACCCATGACACCCCGACGCTGAGCGGATTCTGGCACGGCACAGACATCGACTGGTGGCAGCGGGTTGGCTGGCTGTCCTCCGGCGACCGTGCCGCGCGGCACAGCCACCGCGCCAAGCAACGCGCGAGCCTGCGGGATGTCTGCGCGATCCCCAGCACGGCGCACATTGACGAGATCGCGGACACGATCCATCGCGGCTTGGCGCAGTCTCCAGCGGCGTTGGTATCGGTGCAGATGGACGATGTGTTCGGCGAGCTTGAAGCGCAGAACCTGCCCGGCACGATCAACGAGCACCCCAACTGGCGGCGACGGCTGAGCGTGCCGGTCGAGGCGATGGAACAGAGCGCGGCCTTGCTGCATATATCGGACGTGATGCGCGACGCGCGCGGCACGCCCGCACACCATGACGACACGGACCACCCCGAGGAGGCACCCGCATGACGATCCTGACCCAGACCTGTACCCCGTTCGAGGGCCAGAAACCCGGCACCTCGGGTCTGCGCAAGAAAACCCGCGTGTTCATGCAGCCGGGATATCTGGAATGTTTCGTGCAGTCGATCTTCAACGGGATCGACGGTGTTGCGGGCAAGGTTCTCGTGATCGGTGGTGACGGGCGCTACTTCAACGCCGAGGCGATCCAGACAATCCTGCGCATGGCCTCGGCCAATGGCGCGGCACTGGCGATTGTGGGTCAAGGGGGCCTCTTGTCCACACCGGCCGCGTCGAACCTGATCCGCAAGCGCGGCGCGGATGGCGGGCTGATCCTGTCGGCCAGCCACAACCCCGGCGGCATCGACGAGGATTTCGGGCTCAAGTACAACATCTCGAATGGCGGCCCTGCGCCCGAGGCGATCACCGACGCCATCTTCGAGCAGACGAAGACCATCAGCAGCTACAAGACGCTGGACACCGACGACATCGACCTTGGGCAGATCGGTACGGTGGCTCTGGGTGAGATGGCGGTCGAGATCGTCGATCCGGTCGAGGATTACGCTTTGCTGATGGAAGAGCTGTTCGATTTCGGCGCTTTGCGGGCGCTGTTCGCCAGTGGCTTCACAATGAAATTCGATGCGATGCATGCGGTGACAGGCCCCTATGCCAAGGCCATTCTGGAGGACACGCTGGGTGCGCCTGAGGGCACGGTCCTGAACGGTGTGCCCTCGGTGGATTTCGGCAACGGGCATCCCGACCCGAACCCGATTTGGGCCAAGCCGCTGGTTGATCTGGTGATGTCCGACGACGGGCCTGATTTCGCGGCCGCGTCGGACGGGGATGGAGACCGCAATATGATCCTTGGGCGTGGGGTCTATGTGACGCCATCCGACTCGCTGGCTGTGCTGGCCGCCAACGCGCATCTGGCCCCCGGCTATGAGCGCGGCATCGCCGGGGTGGCACGGTCGATGCCCACAAGCGGCGCCTGTGACCGCGTGGCCGAGGCTTTGGCGGTCGAGTATTTCGAGACACCGACGGGCTGGAAGTTCTTCGGCAACCTGCTGGATGCCGGGCGCGTGACGCTCTGCGGCGAGGAAAGTGCTGGCACGGGCAGCGACCATGTGCGGGAAAAGGACGGGCTGTGGGCGGTGCTGCTGTGGCTCAACATTCTGGCGGTGCGCAAGATGTCGGTGAAGGACATCCTGCAGGACCATTGGCAGACCTATGGCCGCAACTACTATTCGCGCCACGATTACGAAGCGGTGGATGCGGCGGCGGCGAACGGGTTGGTGGCGGACCTGACGGTGAAGCTGGACGCTCTGGCGGGAAAGACCTTCGGGGCCTGTACGGTGACGATGGCGGATACGTTTTCCTACCATGATCCGGTCGATGGATCGGTGAGCCACAATCAGGGGCTTCGGATCAATTTCGAAGGCGGTGGTCGCGCGGTGCTGCGTCTGTCTGGCACCGGCACCGAGGGCGCGACGCTGCGTGTCTATCTGGAGCGGTACGAGGCGCCGGAGGGCGATCTGAACATCGAGACACAGGCGGCGCTGACCGAGATTGCAGAGGCAACGGCGCTGATCAGCGGGTTGACCGAGCGTACGGGTCGGACAGCGCCGGACGTGATGACCTGAGCGCGGAAGCCCTTTCGAAAGGGCTTGGCACGCGGTTTCGAAACCGCGTTGGGAAGGACTTTCGAAAGTCCTTCGCCCTACCCCTGCTGGACGCGCAGGCGGGACGCGCGGCGGGTCAGCATCTGGCGACGGATGAAGGCCACAACGAAGACAGCACTGAGGATCAGGATGATCGTCGGTGCCGGTGCGCTGTCGAGAAAGAAGCTGAGGTAAGTGCCGAGCAGCATTGCCGCCATGTTCACGCCAACCGCAACCCAGAGCATTGTCTTGAACTGTCGCACCAGCAGGAACGCAATCGCCCCCGGCGCGATCAACAACCCGATGGCGAGGATGAGACCAGCCGCCGACAGTGTGGCCACGATGGTCAGCGACAGCGCGGTCAGCATCCCGTAATGCAGCGCGTTGACCCAGAGGCCCGAGGCCTGCGCCTGAGCCGGATCAAAGCTGTGCAGCAGCCAGTCTTTCCACTTGAGCACGAGCACCCCGGCGACCAGTGCCGAGATGATGCCTGCGGTCCAAAGCTCGTGCGGCTCGACCCCAAGCATGTTGCCAAACAGAATGTGATCGAGATGGGCGTTGGTCTCGACCGAGACATAGAGCACGATCCCGAGGCCGAACATGCCGGAAAAGACGACACCCATCACCGTGTCTTCCTTGACCCGGCTGTTGGTCGACAGATACCCCGTTGCGATTGCGCAGGTCATCCCGGCGGCGAAAGCGCCCAGGATCAATGGAATACCGAGGATATAGGCCAGCACGATCCCCGGCAGAACCGCGTGGCTCACCGCGTCACCCATCAGAGCCCAGCCTTTGAGGACCAGAAAACAGGACAGCAATGCGGTCGGCACCGCCACCATCATCGAAATGAGGAAGGCATTCTGCATGAAGGCGAAACGGAACGGGAAGAGCAGGGTCTCGAGATCCATCATGCGCCTCCCTCAGCCGGATCGACCCGCACGAGGCTGTCCTTTGGCCCATCCCGCAGAGCCGCGTCCGCCATGCGGCGGGCCGCGAGCAGGCCATGCCGGGGGGCACCGATGAAAGCGATGAGGAAGATGAGGGTCTGCAGGCAGACGATGATCCCGCCGGTGGCCCCGTCGAGGAAATAGCTCGCGTAGGCTCCGACGAAGCTGGTCCCGGCACCGATCGCAACAGCAGTCCCGATCAGACGCGGGAAACGGTCGCAGAGCAGGTAGGCCGTCGCCCCCGGTGTCACGACCATGGCGATCACCAGGAACGCACCCACAGTTTGCATGGCGGCCACGACGCTGGCCGACAGCAGAACGAAGAACACCGCCTTGAGCAGCTGCGGGCGCAATCCAATGGTCCGCGCATGGTTCTCGTCGAAGAACGTCACCATCAGGTCCTTCCACTTGAGCAGCAGAACGCCAAGCGACACGATCCCGATGATGGCCAGCTGCACCGTGTCCTCGGGTGTGATGGCCAGGATGTTGCCCATGGTGATGGTCTGGATCGACACGGACATCGGGTTGATCGAGACCATGAAGAGCCCCAGCCCGAAGAAGGAGGTGAAGATCAGCCCGATGATCACGTCAGGCTTGAGGCCCGAACGTTCCGACAGGAACAGCATCGACCCGGCGGCCAACCCGCCCGCGATGAACGCCCCGAGCGCGAAGGGCAGGCCAAGGATGTAGGCCCCGGCCACCCCGGGCACCACCGAATGCGAGAGCGCATCGCCGATCAGCGACCACCCCTTGAGCATGAGATAGGCGGACAGGAACGCGCAGACCGCGCCCACCATGGCCGACACCCACATCGCATTGACCATGTAGCCATATCCGAACGGTTCGAGCAGCAGATCCATCACGGCTTGGTCTCCGTGACCTGGGTCTTGTCGCCGTATTGGACGAAGGGCCGTTCATCATCGGTGAAGATCGTCACGGAACGCGCGTCCTCGTCGTCATGCAGGGCATCGCCGCCCAGTGTGAAGTGCCGCAGCACACCTCCGAAGGCACGTTCGAGGTTCTCGCGGGTGAAGGTTGTTTCGGTCGGCCCATAGCCCAGCACGGTGCCCTTGACCAACACGGTGCGGTCACAGAATTCCGGCACGGACCCAAGGTTGTGTGTCGAGACCAGCATCACGCGGCCTTCGTCGCGCAGCTCGCGCAGAAGCGCGATGATCTGATCTTCGGTTTTCACATCCACGCCGGTGAACGGTTCGTCCAGCAGGATCACCTGCCCGTCCTGAGCCAAGGCGCGGGCCAGGAACACGCGTTTGCGCTGACCGCCGGACAGCTCTCCGATCTGGCGGTGGCGGAACTCGGTCATGTTCACACGGGCCAGTGCCTCATCGACCGCTTGATGGTCGGCGGATTTGGGGCGGCGCAGGAAGCCCATCTTGCCGTAACGGCCCATCATCACGACGTCTTCAACCAGCACCGGGAAAGCCCAGTCGACCTCTTCGGATTGCGGCACATAGGCAACAAGGTTCTTCGCGAGCGCCTCTTTCACGCTCATGCCGAGGATGCGGATGTCACCTTTTGCAGCGGGCACGAAGCCCATGATCGCCTTGAAAAGGGTGGACTTGCCCGCGCCATTGATGCCCACAAGCGCCGTCACGGTGCCGCGCGGGATCTCGAAACTGGCGTTCCAGAGCGCGGTGTGGCCGTTGCGATAGGTGACGGTCACGTCGCGGGCCGACAGACCGTCGCGGGTCGTGGCGGTGCTGGTTGTGGTCTGGCTCTGCTCGTCGAGCATGGCTTGTCCTTGTTGTTGCAGGCCTTGGGCCTGACGGCCTTGCAGGCCGACGGCCTGACATGTGTGCGCCCGCAGCCGTGCAGCTGCGGGCCATGATTTCGGTGTCCCCGTCGCCTCAGTTGGTGACGGCGGTGGTCAGTCCTTCAGCAACCGTGCGGGTCGTGACGGTCAACAGGTCGAGATAGGTCGGCACCGGGCCTCCTTCCTCGCTCAGCGAATCGACATAGAGCACACCGCCGTAAACGGCACCGGTTTCGCGGGCGACCTGTTCGGCCGGCGCGGTGTTCACGGTGCTTTCGCAGAAGACGACCGGGATGTCGTTCTCGCGCACCCCGTCGATCACGGCGCGGACCTGCTGTGGCGTGCCGTTCTGATCGGCGTTCATCGGCCAGAGATAGAGCTCTCTCAGCCCCATGTCGCGGGCCAGATAGCTGAACGCCCCCTCGCAGGTCACAAGCCAGCGCTGATCTTCGGGAATCGCCGCAACAGCGCTGCGCAGCGGCTCGATCGTGGCGCGCAGATCGTCTTTGTAGCGCTCCGCATTCGCGGCATAGAGCGCGGCATTGTCGGGGTCCTGCTCGGAAAAGGCCTTGGTGATATTGTCGATATAGATCAACGCATTATCCAGACCCATCCAGGCATGCGGGTTGGGTTTGCCTTCGTAGCTGCCCGATGAGATCGAGATCGGGTCTATGCCCTCGCTCAACGTGACCGAAGGCACGTCGTCCAAATTGGCGAGGAATTGTTCGAACCACAGTTCAAGATTGAGCCCGTTCCACAGGATCAGATCGGCGTCATAGGCCCGCACGATATCCTGTGGCGTGGGTTCGTATCCATGGATTTCGGCCCCCGGTTTGGTGATCGAGACGACCTCGGCCGCATCACCGGCCACATTCGCGGCCATGTCAGCCAGTACCGTGAAGGTCGTGACCACCTTCATCCGCTCGTCCGCGGCTGCACCCTGCGCCCCTGCCACCAGAACTGCGGCCGATATCAGGGCTGAAACGTTCCGTCGCATGCTGTGAACCTCCCTGTTCAGTATGACGGTCGATATTTGAAAATGCAAATCACTCGCAATTAGGTAGCAACGGAATGCACGCCTGCAAGGGCTGCCGCCCGAAATAAGCGCAATCCTGCCGCTTTGCGCTACGCCTTTGATATCACGATGTTCGGAGATCAGTGGTGAGCCGTGCAGGATTCGAACCTGCGACCCACTGATTAAAAGTCAGTTGCTCTACCAACTGAGCTAACGGCCCACTGGCGGGCTATCTAGAAAGAGGGCGGAGTGCGGTCAACCCCCAAAACGGCACAATTCCAAGCTATCTTCCAGAATGCCGCAGCGGGGCCGCTGGCGCGGTCTGGAAAGATGCACCTGACAGGCGTATATGCGCGGCCATGATGACCCACGACCCGCGCAATATCGCCTTCATGAAAATGCATGGCCTCGGCAATGATTTTGTCGTGCTGGATGCGCGTGTGCGGCCTGTCGGAATGACGGCTGCGTTGGCGCAGGCGATCGGGGATCGGCATCGCGGCGTGGGGTTTGACCAGCTTGCGTTGATCGAACCGGGTACGGACGGGGCGGATGCGCGGCTGGTGTTCTACAATTCCGACGGATCGACGGCCGGGGCCTGTGGCAATGCCACGCGCTGCATTGCGCGGCACCTGATGGACGAGGCGGGCCTGACCGAAGTGGTGCTCGTCACCGAACGGGGGCGTCTGATCGCGCAGGATGCGGGGGGCGGGCTGACCTCGGTGAATATGGGGCTGCCGCAGTTGCGTTGGGACGAGGTGCCGCTCGCGCACGAGATGGACACGCTTGAATTGCCCATCGACGGTGCGCCGACGGCGACGGGCATGGGCAATCCGCATTGTACGTTCTTTGTCGCGGATGCGGAATCGGTGGACCTTGCCACGCGGGGTGCCGAGATCGAGCATCATCCGCTTTATCCGCAGCGCACCAATGTGCAGTTCGCCAGCGTCATCGGACCCGATCATCTTCGGATGCGGGTCTGGGAGCGCGGGGTGGGTGTCACGCTCGCCTCGGGGTCGTCCTCCTGCGCCACGGCGGTTGCGGCGGCACGGCGCGGCTTGACCGGGCGGCGCGTGAGCATCGACCTTGACGGTGGGCGCATCGAGATCGACTGGCGCGAGGATGGCGTCTGGATGACCGGGCCGACAGCGCATGTGTTCTCTGGCACTTTCACGGCGGACTGGCTGGAGGCGGTGTCATGACCCCGCCCAAGTTCACCACGCTGGGCTGTCGCCTGAACGCTTACGAGACCGAGGCGATGAAGGACCTTGCCGCGCAGGCAGGGCTTGAGAATGCCGTTGTGGTCAACACCTGCGCCGTGACCGCCGAGGCGGTGCGCAAGGCACGGCAGGAGATTCGCAAGCTGCGCCGGGACAACCCGAACGCCAAGCTGATCGTGACCGGCTGTGCGGCACAGACCGAACCCGAGACCTTTGCCCAAATGGCCGAGGTCGATGCGGTGATCGGCAATACCGAAAAGATGACGCCGGACACCTGGAAAGGGCTGTCAGCGGATTTCATTGGCGAGACCGAGGCGGTTCAGGTCAACGACATCATGTCGGTGACGGAAACCGCGCAGCACCTGATCGACGGTTTCGGCACGCGGTCCCGCGCCTATGTGCAGGTCCAGAACGGCTGCGACCATCGCTGCACCTTCTGCATCATCCCCTATGGTCGTGGCAATTCGCGCTCGGTGCCTGCCGGGGTGATCGTGGATCAGATCAAGCGGCTGGTGGACAAGGGCTTCAACGAGGTGGTACTGACCGGGGTCGACCTTACCTCCTGGGGCGCCGACCTGCCTGCGCAACCAAAGCTGGGCGATCTGGTGATGCGCATCCTGCGGCTGGTGCCCGATCTGCCGCGCCTGCGGATCAGTTCGATCGACAGCATCGAGGTGGACGAGAACCTGATGCAGGCGATTGCCACCGAACCACGCCTGATGCCGCACCTGCATCTGAGCCTTCAGCATGGCGACGACCTGATCCTCAAGCGGATGAAACGGCGGCATCTGCGCGACGACGCGATCCGCTTTGCCGAAGAGGCGCGCAGGCTGCGGCATGACATGACGTTCGGCGCAGACATCATCGCGGGCTTCCCGACCGAGACCGAGGCGCATTTCGAGAATTCGCTGAAGCTGGTCGAGGAGTGTGATCTGACATGGCTGCACGTGTTTCCCTATTCGCCGCGCGAAGGCACGCCCGCCGCACGGATGCCGCAGGTGGACGGACGCGCGATCAAGGAGCGTGCCGCGCGGTTGAGGGCAGCGGGTGACGCGGCTGTGTCGCGCCATCTGACGGCGCAGCAGGGGCTGACTCACAACGTGCTGATGGAAGCGCCGGACATGGGGCGGACCGAGCAGTTCACCGAGGTCAGGTTTGCGGCGGAGCAGCCCGTGGGCCAGATCGTGCGCGCGACAATCACCGGGCAGGACGGGCACCAGCTGGTCGCGTGATCAGGACGAGCGCGTTTGCAGCGACGTATCGGGGTCCCTCACAACCGCGGGAAAAAATCGCGCGACCGATTGCACCGCTCCGACAATTCGGCCAAAACCTCGGAATGAGTGATCAATCCCGCGCGCTGTGCGTCCATCTCCTGACCGCGACCGGAGCCGTTTTTGCCATGCTGGCTTTGCTGGCAGCGGCGCAGGAAAAGTGGTCCATCATGTTCCTGTGGCTGGTCGTCGCCTTCGCCGTCGATGGCATCGACGGGCCATTGGCACGCAAATATGATGTAAAGGCAAATGCGCCGCGCTTCGACGGCGTTCTGCTCGACCTCATCATCGACTATCTGACCTACGTGTTCATTCCCGCTTTCGCGCTGTTCCAGTCCGGCCTTCTGCCGGGTTGGACGGGCTGGTTTGCGATCATCGTGATCACCTTTGCCTCGGCGATGTATTTCGCAGACAGCCGCATGAAGACCGAGGACAATTCCTTCCAGGGCTTCCCCGGATGCTGGAACATGCTTGTGCTGGTGCTGTTCGCCATCGAACCCAATTTCTGGGTCTCTTTGGCCATCGTCGCCGTGCTGGCGATTGCGATGTTCCTGCCGCTCAAATTCATCCACCCTGTGCGCACGATGCGCTGGCGCAACCTGTCGCTGCCGATTGCGCTCGCGTGGACGTTTTTCGCCGGATGGGCGGCGTGGGTCGACTTTCACCCGGAAAGCTGGGCGCATTGGGGCCTCATCGCCACGTCGCTTTATCTGATCCTCGTCGGGATCGTTCAGCAGATTGTACCGACACGCAGCCAGTGATTGCCTTTGGCCGCAAAGCGGCGCAAGGCTGATCCATGTTCGTGCCCAAAGACCAAAACCCACTTCTAGCCGCGCTGTTGACGCTGCTGGCCTCGGCTTTTGTTGCGGGCACGACGCTGCTGGCCAAGATGCTGGGAACCGACGCGCTGGGGCCTGCGCTCAACCCGTTGCAGATCAGCCACGGGCGCTTTGTTTTTGCCTGCCTCGCCTTTGCCGTGGCGGCATGGATCATGCGCCTGCGGTTGACCGACATCGCCTGGAGGACCCACACGGTGCGCGTGGCCTTCGGGTGGGGCGGTGTGACGCTGATGTTCGCAGCTGCCGCGTTCATTCCGCTCTCAGATGCGACGGCGATCAGCTTTCTGAATCCGGTGATTGGCATGCTTCTGGCCATTCCCTTCCTTGGAGAACGGATTGGTCCGGTGCGCCTGACGGCCGCTGCGATTGCACTTGCGGGCGCGATGATCCTGCTGCGCCCAACACCCGAGGCGTTCCAGCCCGCCGCTCTGCTTGCGCTTGGGGCGGCGGTTGCGTTGGGGCTTGAGTTGATCGTGATGAAACGGCTCACGGGGCGGGAAGGTCCGATGCAGATCCTGCTGGTCAACAACGTGATCGGAGTCTGCATCGCGTCGGCCGCCGCTTTCTGGGTCTGGATCGCACCGACGCCGGCGCAATGGGCCGCGCTGGCCGGGATCGGGTTTCTGATGGCCTCGGCACAAACCTGTTTCATCAACGCCTTGGCGCGGGCTGATGCGGGGTTTGTCGGGCCATTCTTCTATGCCACGCTGGTCTTTGCAGCGCTCTACGATTTCGTCGTCTTCGGGGTCCGCCCGGACGGGGTATCCGTGATCGGGACGACCATCATTCTCTGCGGTGCCGGGCTTCTGATGTGGCGCGAAGGCCGCATCAGGCCTTCAGCCGGTATCCCCGTTGGAAAAATGACCACGCCAGCAGATTGATGGCCACGGTGCTGCCAACGGCGATGACCGCGCCCAAAGCGGGGCTGCTGTCGGACACGCCGATGATGCCCCAGCGCACCCCGTCGATCAGGTAGAAGATCGGGTTGGCGTGCGTGATGTCATACATGATGGGCGGCAGAGCCTCGACCGAGTAGAACGTGCCCGACAGAAAGGCGAGCGGCGTCACGATGAAATTGGTGATCGCGGCCATCTGGTCGAATTTGTCGGCAAAGATGCCCGCAACCATGCCGATGCCCGACAAGAGCGCAGCGCCCACGATCACGAAGAACAAGGCGACCAGCGGGTGTTGAGGCACGATGCCCAGAAACACCCAGAGCGCCAGCACGATGACAACGGCCACCAACAGCCCCCGCGCGACGCCACCGGCAAGATAGCCCAGCACCAGCTCGCCCGCCGAGAGCGGCGGCATCAGCGTGTCCACGATGTTGCCCTGCACCTTGGAGATGACGATCGAGGACGAGGTGTTGGCAAAGGCGTTCTGGATCACCGTCATCATCAGGATACCCGGTGCGATGAAGGTGGTGAAATCGACCCCCATCACGCCACCCCGGCGGGGGCCGATGGCGATGGTGAAAATCAGCATGAAGAGACCCGCCGTCACCAGCGGGGCCAGCACGGTCTGGGTCCAGACATTGAGAAACCGCAGCACTTCGCGCTGTGCGAGGGTGTAGAGCCCAAGCCAGTTCACCCGTCCGAAACGGCGTTCGTTCGTGACCATCTGTCCTGTCTGCTGCATTGGGGGTCCTCTTGCCTGTCAGTGCGGGTTGTAACTCGCCCGCGCATGATTAGAATAGGGTGCGACTTAGAGATTTCGGGCGGCCAACGCAAACGGCCGCTCTTTTTGATGGAGGGCACGATGTCCTGGACCGATGAACGCGTAGAGCTGTTGAAGAAGATGTGGGGCGAAGGCCAGTCTGCCAGCCAGATCGCCAAGGAACTTGGCGGCGTGACGCGCAATGCCGTGATCGGGAAGGTGCATCGCCTGGGGTTGTCGAACCGTGCCGGTGCCGCCGGTCCGGCAGCCAAGCCGGAAGCCAAGCCCGCGCCCAAGCCCGAGGCGAAACCGGCCCCCAAGGCGGCACCGAAACCGGCACCCGCCCCCAAGCCTGCTGAACCCGAGGTCGTTATGGAAACGAAGTCCGCAACACCACCCGCAAGTCCGCGCCGCCAGATCATTCCGGCAGGTCAGCCTCTGCCACCGCAGCCCTCGGCCAACGAGATCAGCCCCGAAGCGCTGGCCAAGGTGAACGCGGTCGAGAAGAAGGCCAAAAAGCTGACCCTGATGGAACTGACCGAAAAGACCTGCAAATGGCCCGTCGGCGATCCGGCAACGCCGAATTTCTGGTTCTGTGGTCTGCCCGTCCAGCAGGGCAAGCCCTATTGCGAGGCGCATGTCGGCGTCGCGTTCCAACCCATGAGCTCCCGTCGCGACCGTCGTCGCTGAGGCGCATTCATCAGACAGACCAAGGGGCGGCCAGACCGCCCCTTTCTTGTTGCAGGTTACCAGATGTCTGGGCGATCCAGCGCTGGCGCACAGAGCGACGGACCGACCAACGGTGTCAGGGGCGCGTCCGTCAAGGACTGCGCGATCCATCCCTCGGGCATGTTGAGTGGCAGCGGTGCGGGTACGGTGTCGGTGGTGACAGGCTCGAACCCCACGCGCCCATAGAACCTTGGATCGCCATAGGTCACGGCCACGTCCACACCTTCGGCCTGCAAAACCTCAAGAGCGTGACGGATCAGCGCTTGCCCGATGCCCTGCCCCTGAGACGTGGTGGCCACCGCCATCGGCGACAGCAGAAACGCGGTTCGCGGATCTTTTGCAAAGCGCAACCGGGTAAAGATCGCACAGCCGCGAAGCGTCCCGTCTGCCTCGGCCACAAAGACGCGAAGGTCGTCTTTCGGGGTCGTGGTCAGCAGATCGCGGGCAAGATCGTGGATCACCGCCCCCTCCTCCGCGCCTTCGGAGTCGGTAAAGCTGTCCTTGAAAAGTTGAGCGATCTGATCCGCGCGAGACGTGGGGTCTGGCAGAACCTGAAGTGCTGGCCCTCTTCCTGATTGTACGTCATCACATACAAGATCGACCACCATGATCCCATCCGCACCACCCTCACACAGATCGCAGAGCTTCGCGCCCAACGCCTTGTGTGTCGGGTGGTCGGCATAGGCTGCCAGCGCCCGGCGATCCGCAAAGCGGATGACGAAGCCGTCGGTGAACTTGGGCGACTTGCCTTCGAAATCCGCATTTGGGCCATGATCGAAGCCAAGAACGCCCTCCAGACCAAGGGTGAACCCGGAAAGATCGGTCAAGACCGCCTGCCGTTCGGTCTGGTGGGTGTCGCCCCGGAAGGAACAGAAGACGCAATGCAGGATCATGGAGTCATCTCGTCATGAGTGTCCGCGCGGCTGTCGCGGATCAAGTGGAATGCGGCGGACCCAAATTGCAAGCGCCAGCCAGAGCACAGCGCCCACAATGGCAAAGCCCCAGAGCACCAGAACCAGATCCGCCACGGGCATTTCCCCGACATCGCTGACATTGCGCGACGCGAACCAGAGGCTTGCCGCAAAGGCGATGCGGCCGGCAAAGCTCTGGATCGACAGATACGTGGCCCGCATGCCGTCGGTCAGCAACGGTTGGGTGCGGGCGAGGATGAATGGCCGGGACAGAGAATCGGGCACCATCCGCAGCAAGAGAATGCCGATGGCAAAGAGGCTCTGGTTGAAGGCAAGAACCGCGCAGAGCAAGACCTGCATCGCAAAGGCAATCAGCAGGGTTGCAGCCAGCCCGGCATGGCGGCGGATCGCGGGCGCAGCAAAGGACGCGGCCACGGACACGGCCATCATCGTGGCCGATACGGCCCCGCTTACCAAAGGCGCCTCGCCGGAGAGGCCCACTTGTTCCAGCGTCTTCAGAATAAAGGGTTGACCAAAGACAAAGGGCACATGGGAAAACCCGTACATCACCACGCTGAGCGCAAACAGCCAGAGCAGCACCGGGTTACGGAAGGCGGCGGCAATGGCCGGACCAATGGCGGCGCGCACCGGCGGCGTTTCGGGATCGATGGACGAATCCCGGAGCTGGGAAGCCAGGGCCAACATCGCCACAAAGGCAGCGCCGGACATCACGAACGGCAGGACAGGGAGAGCCCGCGCCATGATCCCACCGGTGACCGCCGAGACCATGAGAGCCGCAAAGGTGAACCGCCAGAGCCGCAATTCGTAGCGTTCGACTTCATCTTCACGGCCTTCTGCAGCGAGGCTTTCATAAAGCAACGAACTGTCGGTTCCCGATGCAAAGGCCGCCGATGCTCCGAGAAACAACTGTGCCAGCACGAAGACGGCAAAGCTGTCGCCCATCGTGAAACAGACCATCGCGATGATCCCGGCCACCGATGACGCCACAAGCGTCACCCGGCGCCCGATACGGTCGGACATGTATCCCGACGGCACTTCGAACACGGTCGTGCAGATGTCGTAGACCGCGTAGAGCAACACCGCTTCGGCCGCCGACAGCGTGTCCTGAAGAAACAGGAACCACGTCGCCTGCCAGAACAGAAGGTTCTGGGCGAATTTCACCCACGGCAGGAGAGTCAGGTTGCGGGAGAGATCTTGGCGCGTGATAGGGTTGGCTCGGTTGATGTTTTCTCAACCCGACCACGCAGCCTGTGATTTGGCAAGCAATGTTGCACAGAATGCCGACGGGTTGAGTGCAATCGGGCCTTCCCCCGCGATGTGCAAATCTCTATATGCCGCGCATGTCCCAGAACCCGCCCTCTTTACGCCCCGACCTTGCGCCTGCCGCGCGGTTTTCCGATGCGCCCCGTGCAGGCCAGCCGACCATCGGCATGGTGTCGCTGGGCTGTCCCAAGGCGCTGGTGGATTCCGAGCGGATCCTGACGCGTCTGCGGGCTGAAGGCTATGGCATCAGCCCGGATTATTCCGGGGCCGATGCGGTGATCGTGAACACCTGCGGGTTTCTCGATTCGGCAAAGGCGGAAAGCCTCGAGGCCATTGGCGAGGCGCTGGCCGAGAACGGTCGGGTGATCGTCACAGGGTGTCTGGGGGCCGAGCCCGAGTATATCACCGGCGCGCATCCCAAGGTTCTGGCCGTCACGGGCCCGCATCAATACGAACAGGTGCTGGATGCGGTGCATGCCGCCGTGCCGCCTGATCCCGATCCGTTCATCGACCTGCTGCCTGCCTCGGGCGTGAAGCTGACACCGCGCCATTACAGCTATCTCAAGATTTCCGAGGGCTGCAATCACACCTGCAAGTTCTGCATCATCCCGGATATGCGCGGCAAGCTGACCTCGCGCCCGGCCAAAGCGGTGCTGCGCGAGGCGGAAAAGCTGGTCGAGTCGGGCGTGCGGGAACTGCTGGTGATCAGCCAGGACACCTCGGCCTATGGCACGGACTGGAAGGACCGGGACGAGAAGTTCCCGATCCTGTCGTTGGCCCGCGATATGGGCGGTTTGGGCGCGTGGGTGCGGATGCATTACGTCTACCCCTACCCGCATGTGCGCGAGTTGATCCCGCTGATGGCGGATGGTCTGGTGCTGCCCTACCTCGACATCCCGTTCCAGCACGCGCATCCCGACACGCTGAAACGCATGGCCCGACCTGCGGCAGCGGCGCGGACGCTGGACGAAATCGCGGCCTGGCGCGACATCTGCCCCGACATCACCCTGCGGTCGACCTTCATCGTCGGCTATCCCGGCGAGACCGAGGCCGAGTTCCAGACCCTGCTTGACTGGATGGACGAAGCGCAACTGGATCGCGTGGGGTGTTTTCAGTACGAAAACGTCGCTGGTGCGCGGTCGAACGCCCTGCCGGATCATGTGCCCGATGAGGTCAAGCAGGAGCGCTGGGACCGGTTCATGGAAAAGGCGCAGGCGATTTCCGAAGCGAAGCTTGCGGCCAAGGTCGGTCAGCGGATCGACGTGATCATCGACGACATCGACGAAGACGGCATCGCCACCTGTAGGACCAAGGCCGACGCGCCCGAGATCGACGGAAACCTGTTCATCGACGAAGGAACGGACGGGTTGTCTGTGGGCGAGATCGTGACGGTCGAGGTGGACGAGGCCGGGGAATACGACCTTTGGGGTCGGCGCGTCTGATGCCGTGGCGCATCAGCCGTTTCCGGTGACGGAAACGGTGTGTCGCACTTGCCGGCGGGGCGACCCACCTTACCTCCGGTGCATGCCTGAGACATCAGAAACACGCGTGCTCTATAACGATCAATGCCCGGTCTGTTCCTTCGAGATCAACCATTATGCCAACTACGCTCGCAGACAGGGTTTGCCGATCCGGTTCGACGACCTGAACGGACCGGACCGGGCAGCCTGGGGGATTGACGAGGATACCGCCGCGCGGCGGCTCTACGTGCTGCGGGATGGCGAACTGACCAGCGGCATTCCGGCCTTTCTTGTGTTGTGGCAAGACATGCCGCGCTATCGCTGGCTGGCCCGTGTCGTGGGGCTGCCGGGGATCCGGCAGGGCGCATCCGTCGTCTATGACCACATCCTTGCCCCCCTGATCTACCGCTGGCACCTGCGCCGCAAGGCGCGTCGCGCTACCCAATCAGGATAACGACCCACGCCACCCCCGCCGCAATCGCCGCAACGGCGACGCCCGCGCTGCCTGCGTCCTTGGCGCGTTTGGCCAATGGGTGATCCTCGGTCGAGATGTAATCGACCGCATCTTCGATGGCGGTGTTGAGCAGTTCCGCCGCGAGGATCAGGATCCCGAGCGCAAGGATCAGCGCCCGTTCGCCCGGTGAGAGCGGCAGGATCAAAGCTACTGCCCCCGAGACAAGGTTCGCCCAGACCCAGCTGCGAAAACTGTGCTCGGACGTCCAGGTTGCGACAACCCCGGCCCAGGACCAGATGCAGCGCAGTTTCAGGCGTCTGAGGAATTCCATCCCGGTGCCTATCGGGTGTTGTCGAGGTAGTGCCGCACGCAATCCTGCACATGGCGGAACCGGTCGCCGCCAAGATGCTTGCCGCCATACCAGCGCGTGACGACGATCACGTGATCGGTCAGGCCTTCGCGTTCGAGCATCTGCAGGATGATCTGCCCTGCCCCGCCTTCGCCGTCATCGTTCTTGAGCGGGGTGCCGTCCGAGAACACGACGGCCCATGTGTTATGCGTGGCCTTGGCGTACTTTTTGGCGCGTTTCAGGGACTTGAGAAACCCGTCGACATCCGCCCGACTGGACGCCGGTCCGCCGCTGACCGCGTATTTGGAGCCGCGATCCGAGATGACGCCTTCAAATTGTCTCATCTTCGAGATGCAGCTTCATGTCGATCAGCACCTGCTGCAGCGCCAGCGTTTCCCGCAGAAGACGACGCGCTTCATTGGCACTGATCACGCCATCCTCGATGGATTGATGATATTCCGCCATCAACATCGCAAAGCGCTGGCTCAGGACAACAACGTCGGAATTCACGCCGCCCTTCTTCTTGGTGTTGTCCCGGCGTTCGTCGAACGAGAGCGTGATGCCATTCAGTTCAGCCAGCGCAGATGTCACATGAGGATAGCTCGACACCTGTTCGAGAGCGGCAACAGCATCCACCGGGATGAAGCGGTCGGCGTGTTCGTCGTGATCGGCGTAGTAGCGGCCAAGAGTGGCTTTGGACTTGCCGGTCAATTCACAGGCTTTCTCGATGCCCACATCCTTCACCAGCAATTCTGTGTGTTTTTTCAGATACGGACCAAATGCCGGCATCTCATGCCCCCTCGTTATACCCCAAGACCCTATGGGAACAGTTCCGCTTCTTTCCCCTGACTTTCATCGTAATGCAATGACACAGGTGTTCCAGACCCGAATTCATCGGGCACAACGGCACACTTGGCACAGTTCCTTCACTGTGTCGGGGGTCGGATGCGCTGCCGGACCGTCGATACAGGCAAGCTTCAGGCCGGGAAACCGCCACTCACGGGACGGACGGCGACGCATCCTGCACCGGGCTCTCTTGCGCGCCCGGTCCGGTTGGGGCAGATGGCAGGACATGGCGAAGCTCTATTTCAACTATTCCACCATGAACGCGGGGAAATCGACCCTGCTGCTGCAGGCTGCGCACAATTACGAAGAACGCGGGATGTCGGTCTATCGCATGACCGCCGCCTTCGATGATCGGGCCGGTCAGGGGCGGATCGGCTCACGCATCGGCTTTGCGCGCGAAGCGGACACGTTTTCTCCGGCGGATGACCTTTTCGCGCGGATCGAAGGCGTTCTGGCGGAGACAGAGCTGGCCTGCATCTTCATCGACGAGGCGCAGTTCCTGACGCCCGATCAGGTCTGGCAACTGGCCCGGGTGGCGGATGATCTGAATGTGCCGGTGATGGCCTACGGGCTGCGGGTGGATTTCCGTGGACAGCTCTTTCCCGGCTCCGCCACGCTGCTTGCCTTGGCGGATTCGCTGCGCGAAGTGCGCACGATCTGCCATTGCGGGCGCAAGGCGACGATGGTTGTGCGCAAGGATTCCGAAGGCCGCGCCCTGACCGAAGGTGCGCAGGTCCAGATCGGCGGCAACGAAACCTATGTCAGCCTCTGCCGGAAACACTGGCGACAGGAAACCGGCGCGGCCTGAGCAGATAAAGTTCCATCACGACGCAAAAATATACCGTGGAACATCGTGTCCGGCAGCTTGGTTGTGCCTGCAGAAGCAACGCAACCCAGGAGGATGCAATGACCACCAACAAACTTTTCGCAAGCGCACTTGCCCTGACACTCGGCGCCACCGGCGCATGGGCCGAAAGCCACACATCCGGCGACATGGCCACCGGGTCTGCGACGACCGAAATGACGGACAGCACCAACATGGCGTCGAATGACGACATGTCGATGGACGATCCGGCCAACCTGATCCGCACCCGCGACATCACCGGTGGCACCGTCTACACGACCAATGCCGCCAATGACGAAGGCTGGTCGATGGATACGATCCACACCGAAGTCGGTGCCGATTGGAACGATATCGGCGAGATCGAGGACATTATCCTCAACACGAGCGGTCAGATGATCGGCATCGTGGCCGAGGTTGGCGGATTTCTTGATATCGCGGACAAGCACGTGATGATCCCGGTCTCGGACGTGAATCTCGTGGCTGTCGACGATCGCAGCTATGCCTTCGTGACCAAGCACAACGAAGAGCAGTTGGAACAGATGGAATCGGTCGACGAAGGCTTCTGGAACTGAGGCCGGTCGCATTGATCGCGAAAAGAGAGAGGGCCAATCGGCCCTCTTTTTTAGGCCCGTTCGATCAGCACCGACCCGACGGAATAACCTGCACCGAAAGAGCAGATCACGCCGCGGTCGCCCGGCTGCAGATCGTCCGAATATTTCGAGAACGCGATGATGGACCCGGCTGATGATGTGTTCGCGTAATCCTGCAGGATGTTCGGCTGTTCGCCGGGTTCGGGCGTACGGCCCAAGACTTTCTTCCCGATGAAGTCGTTCATCGTCTTGTTGGCCTGATGCAGCCAGAGGCGCTTGAGACTGTCTGCGCCCCATCCTTCGTCTGCCAGATGCCCAAGGATGTGGGCCGACACCATCGGCAGCACTTCCTTGAAGACCTTCCGCCCGTTCTGCATGAACTGCATGTCGCGGCGGTCTTCCATCTGGTCACGGGTGCGGCGCAGGAAGCCGTCGTTGTTGCGGATGTTGTTGGAGAACTCGGTCGCGCAGCGGGTGCCATGGATTGTGAAATGCGCGCCTTTGGCGTTGGTTTCCGGCTCGATCACGACGGCTGTCGCAACGTCCCCGAAAATGAAATGGCAATCCCGATCCCGCCATTCGAGATGGGCCGAACAGATCTCGGGGTTCACCACGATGGCACATCTGACCGAGCCCGACCGTACCATGTCGGCTGCGGTCTGTATGCCGAAGGTGGCCGAAGAACAGGCGACGTTCATGTCAAAGGCAAAGCCGCCTGCACCGATCAGGCTCTGAATTTCCACCGCGATCGCGGGATAAGCGCGTTCGTGGTTCGACGCGGCACAGATCACCAGATCCACCTCGGACGCCGCGCGCCCGGCCTGCGCCAGCGCCCTGGTGATCGCATCGACCGCCATCTCGGCCATGAGCGATGGCTCTTCATCCGTCCGCGCACGAAGGTGCGGGAACATGCGATCAGGATCGAGAACTCCGGATTTGTCCATTACATAGCGCTGTTCGATGCCCGAGGCCGACAGAATGAAATCGGCACTGGATTGCGGTACCGGGGCCATCTCGCCGGCCGCTATCGCCTCGGCGTTTTCCACGTTCATGCGATCGGCATAGGCATTGAAGGCCACCACCAGTTCGTCATTGGTGATGACATGCTCCGGGGTGAACACACCACTTCCGGTGATTGCAGGCTGGATCATGGCAGGGGTCCTTCTTGTGTGCGGGGACCAGACTGCACCGATGCACCTGGGTCAAGTGCGACGCTGCGGGACTTCGGAACCTGCGCTTTGGCGCACGCGTTTGTCAGCCAAAGGAGGCAAACAATGGACCGACTTTCGATCATACTTTCGCTACTCAGCGGTGCCTTGATCACCGGCACGTTGGCAACGACAGCTTTTGCCATGGGCTATTATTCATGGTGGGTGATCGGCGCGGCTGCGGTCATCGGCTTTCTGATGGCATGGCCCAGCGCGTACTATGTCTCGCGCCTGATCAAGAACAACGATCCGCAATGGTCGCCGCACCGCGATCCGTTCGAACACGGCCCGATCCCACGCCCCGGAGAGCGCGAGGTCTAAACCCGGTTCGGCAGGGGCTGCCCCTTGGCAAAGGCAATCGCGTTGTCGACCGCCATCAGCCCCATCGCCGTCCGCACCTCGAGCGCCGCAGTGCCCAGATGCGGCAGGAGCGTCACGTTCTCCATGTCGATCAGCGCCTGCGGCACCTTGGGTTCAAACTCGTAGACATCCAGCCCCGCCCCCGCGATCCGGCTTTGGGTCAAGGCGTCGATCAGATCAGCTTCGTTCACCACATCCCCCCGCGCGATGTTTACCAGATGTGCGTGGGACTGCATGGCAGACAGGACCGCCGCGTCGATCAGGTGATGGGTCTCTGCCCCGCCGGGCACGGCAATCACCAACACATCCACCCGAGCCGCAAGATCGGTCAGTTCGGCCACCTGTTCGGCAGGGAACGGCGTCTCTTTTGGAGAGCGGTTGTAGAACTTCACCGCCATGCCAAAGCCGAAATGGGCACGCTGCGCGATGGCCTGTCCGATACGGCCCATGCCGACCACACCCAGGGTCTTGCCTGACATGTGCAGACCCAAAAGCTGCGTCGGATGCCAGCCCTCCCACTGTCCGGACCGCACCAATCGCTCGCCCTCACCGGCCCGACGGCAGGTCATCAGCATCAGCGTCAACGCGATGTCGGCGGTGGCATCGGTCACGGCACCGGGCGTGTTGGTCACCTCGATCCCCGCAGCCCGAGCAGCCGCAGCGTCGATATGGTTGTACCCGACCCCGAAATTCGCCAGCAGCTTGGTCCGCTTTTCCGGTACGGCGTCGAAGATGTCGGCGCGATAGGCGTCGCCCAAGGTGGGCAGCACAACGTCATAGGCCGAAAGGCTCTGGATCAGCTCATCGCGGCTGAGGGGCGCGGTGTTGTCGCGCACGGTGACGTCGAACACCTCCCTAGCCTTGTCTAGGACAGGATCGGGAAGTTTGCGGGTGATCAATAGGTTTAACACAGGCGCGCTCCGTTCGGGGTATCCTTGTCGGGGACGGCCAAGACGATGGCCTCATCCGCGTCATAGAACCCGAGAACCAGAGCCTCGGAAATGAACGGCCCGATCTGGCGTGGTGGGAAGTTGACGACACCCATGACCTTCTTACCGATCAAACTCTCCGGGTCGTAATGCACGGTGATCTGGGCCGAGGATTTCTTGACGCCGATCTCGTCACCGTAGTCGACCCACAGCTTGATCGCGGGCTTGCGTGCCTCTGGAAACGGCTCCGCCTGAATGACGGTGCCGACCCGAATATCCACCTTCATGAACTCGTCGAACGTAATCTGGTCAGCCATTGGCGAGCTCCTTGGATCGTTTCGTGGCCGCGTCAATGGTCTGCGCAATGAGCGGCGGCAGACCGGCTTCTTCGTCCATCAGCACGTTCAGCCCAGCCTGCGTCGTGCCATTGGGGCTGGTCACATTGACGCGCAACTGGCTGGGGGTTTCGCCCGCCTGCATCGCCAGCGCGCCGGACCCGGCGACGGTGGCCTTGGCCAACGTCATGGCGAGGTCCGGGGCAAGGCCCTGTGCTTCACCTGCGCGGGCAAGGCATTCGATCATGTGAAACACATAAGCCGGGCCTGAACCGCTGAGGCCAGTGACCGCGTCCATCTGATCTTCGGTCTCAAGACGCACCGTCTGCCCGATGGCCGACAGCAACGTCTCGGCCTGCTGCATCTGCGTCTCGGACACCTGCGCATTGCCGATGATCGCGGTGATGCCCTGCTTCACGGCAGCGGGTGTGTTTGGGATGGACCGGATCACCGGGGTCTTTTCCCCCAGCATCTCTTCGAAGGTGGCGATGGTAATGCCCGCCGCAACGGACAGGAAGAGCGTGTCGCCGTTGCCCAGAGGGGCCAGCGTGGGCAGCGCCTCACGCATGATCTGCGGTTTGACGGCCACCAGCACGATGGCCGGGCTTTCGGGCAAATCCGTATTCAGGTGTACGCCTTGCGCCTGCACCCAGTCGGACGGGTTGGGATCGTTCACCCAGACCGAAGTCGAAGGCAGCCCGCCTGCCAGCCAGCCCTCGAGCATGGCCGACCCCATCTTGCCACAGCCCAAAAGAACAAGGCCGCGCTTTGCGATGTTGGAATTCTGCATGATGCCCCCCACGTTTTTCTGCGTCGGGGGCCAGTGTTACGCGCGCCCGTAGGCCTCTGCAATGGCGACCTCAAGCGCAGCTTTCGGATCGCGGTTGCCCCACACCATCAACTGGAAGGCGGGGTAATAGCGCTCCGCACTCATCACCGCGCAGGTGATCATCGTGTCGATCTGTTCGGCACTGGCGACATTCCCGCCCGCCAGAACCAGACCGTAGCGATAGACCATCAGCTTGGCCTCTTCCCAATAGGTGAAGGCCCCGGCCCAGCACTGATCGTTGACGAGGTTCAAACCGGCATGCAGCGCCGGCATCCGATCTTCCGGCGGGTCCATGTCGAATGTACAGATCAGGCGCAGTGTTTCGTCGAAAGCCGACCAGGCCAGCGTGATCGAATAGGTCCGCCACTGGCCTTCGACCGCCATGGCGATCTGATCATCCGCAATGCGGTCGAAGTCCCATTCATGGTGGTTGGCGATGCTCTCAACGATATCGATCGGGTGGATGTCGTCTTCAAGATACTGCTCGGACAGGGCCATGATGCCGCCTCCTGTTGCCTGTGCGGAAAGGTGGGCTTTGCCCTACCTTTCGGTGCCTGCTCTAGGGGCTGCGTTGCCGTGACATCCCCCTACAACATATGCTGCATGGCCTGCCGCGTCGCGTAAAGCGAATTTTCGATGACAGACGCAATAAGTTGTGGAGAAGTCCAGCCAATGTGGTGGACGCGAATAGTGCCACAATTTGTGGATAAAATCACCGGAAAAATCGTGCAACGCGCCGCGACGGCTGCAACTGCTGCGAAAACGCGTCAATGCATGCCTCTGCAGTCAGGTTCCGCGTGGCAGCGCTGCCGTCCAAAATTTGGGCACATGCGGTCAGAAGTCCGACACTGACCCGCTTCTCTGGTTCGGAAATACTTCGGGGGAGTCGCCCAAAGGGCGACGGGGGCAGCGCCCCCCTTTTTCGGATACGAAAAAGGACGATGCGATGTCGCATCGTCCCTCTCTCGGATTGGCAGCGCCAATTCGAAACCTGCGTCAGTTCAGCGACGCCATGAAGTCATTCACTTCTGTCAGCGAGAGATATTTCTGCTCTTCGATGCCGCTTTCCGAGAAGACCCATGTCACGGCCGGCGCGGACACGTCCCCGTTCCTGTCGAACTGCACATTCCCGGTTGCGCCCTGGTAGGACACCGTGCCGCCGCCATCGAGAACCTCTTTCGCCTTGGCAAAACCTGCTGCATCGGCGGTGACGGGCGTGCCGTTCGGATCGGTGATCGCACCGATCTTGGCCGCGATATCGGCCCCTGTTGCATCCTTGCCCGCCGCGTGCATCGCCATGAGGGCAATCATGGTGGCGTCATAGCTGTTGGCCAGACCCGGACCGTTGGGGGGACCGTCGAACTTTGCGGTGTAGGCCGCGACAAACGCATCAGCGGAGTCGGTGCGCGGAGACGCCGTGTCGGTGCCGGTGAAGTTGCCGAGGAACTGCATGCCGACATTGTCGCGGAACTCGTCGGACTTGAGCGCATTGGCGGCGATCATGTTCTGCGTCCCACCAAGCGAGATCCACTCGCGGACGACCTGAGTGCCTTCCTTCGGATAGAGCGCCATGTAGATCGCTTCGGGATTGCCCTTCAGCGCCTCTGTGACTTCGGCGCGGAACGAGGCCTGCCCGTCATTGATGGCGATGGAGGCGGTGACGTCTATGCCGAGCGCCTTGAGGTCGTCGGCAACCAGACCGCCGATGTCCTGTCCCCAGTCGTCGTTCTTGTAGAACACGGCCACGGATTTGTAGCCCGCATCGCGCGCCACCATGGCGCCGACAGCGGCCTGCACGCCGGATGTGGCGAAGGTGCGGTAGAAGAGACCGTTGGTCTTGCCCTCTTCGGCCAGACGGGTGAACGCGGTCGAGGACGAGCAGCAGGACATCTGCATCACGCCTGCGGGCACCGTGACCGAGGTCAGGATGGGCATGGACACGCCCGAGGACACAGCTCCCAGCAACAGTTGAACGCCATCCAGATCGACCAGCGCCTTGGCGGCGTCCACGCCGACCTTGGGATCGACCTGCGTATCGCGCAGCACCATTTCGATCTGGCAGCCCGCAACACCGCCGGTCTCGTTCGCGATGTCCACGGCATATTGCGCGGTGGCCGCAATCGGTTTGCCCCAATCCACCGAGGTCGGCAGCACGGCACCGATCTTGGTCGTGCAATCCTGTGCGGCTGCGTCCGTGCCGAGGCTGGCAAACCCGGCAGCAAGGCCCAATGCGAGGGCCGAGGTCTTAAGTCCGTTCATTCCATAACTCCCAGTTCTTCATTTGTTGGGCCGTGCCGATTGTGACACGACCAGTTTTTCCGGGAAGAGCCCCTGTGGTCGCCACAGAAGCATCCCCACGATCACGAAGCCGATCAGCACGAACTGGATCGACCCGGTATAGAGCTGCACCTCCAGCGGTGCGAAGCGCGACAAGGCCCAACCGCTGGCCGTCCATGCGGCCCAGATCAGGAAGGTCCCCATCACCGCGCCCTTGTTGTTGCCTGCACCGCCGACGATCAGCATCGCCCAGATCTGGAAGGTGAGGATCGGCAGCACATCCTGTGGGCTGATGAAGGCATAAAAGGTGGCGTAGAGTCCACCGGCAAGGCCCATGATCACCGACCCGGCCACAAAGGACGTGAGACGGATGCGCGAGGGCGATTTGCCCAGCGATTGCGCGGCGGTCTCGTCTTCGCGGATGGCGCGCAGCAGCCGCCCGAACGGGGATTGGATCAGCCGTTCGAGGAAGATGTAGGTTGCGATCAGCAGGATCAGGACAAAGACAAAGAACGCGAGGTTGTAGGTGAACCCGTTGCCGAGCGTTTCCCGGAGCGGGCGTTCGAAGCCCCGGATGCCCTGCGCCCCGCCCAAAGCGTCGGTGTTGCGCATCACGGTCTCGAAGGCGACGGCGACGCCGAAGGTTGCGATGGCGAGGTAGTCGTGCCTGAGGCGGATCGTCAGCAGCCCGACGATCCAGGCGACGATCCCGGCGCAGACCATGCCTCCGAAAAGGGCCAGCAGGTAGGGAAGGCCGAACCCGCCCAACTGCCCGGCCTGGGGCGTACCGCCAAGGATCAGCGTGCCATAAGCCCCCGCCCCGAAGAACGCGACGACGCCGCCGTTGAAAAGGCCGGTGTTGCCCCATTGCAGGTTCAGGCCCATCACGGCGATGGACAGGATCGACGCCACGGTGGCGAAGAAGACGAGGTAGGAGATGACGCCGATCATGTGCGCTCTTCCCCGAAGAGCCCATGTGGCCGAAGGATCAGCACGGCAAGGATGATGAGGAAAGGCACCGCCGGGCTGTAACCCGATGGCAGGAGCACCAGAGCGAGGTTTGAGGCGAGGCCCACGATGAACCCACCCAGCACCGCGCCATATATGCTGCCGATGCCACCAACGATGGTGGCGGCAAAGATCGGCAACACCAGATCGCGGCCCAGCACCGGGCTGATCTGGTTGGTCAAGCCGTAGAACACACCTGCGGCGGCCGCGAGCCCGCCGCCGATCAGCCAGATCAGAACGATCATGCGGCTGAGATTGATGCCCGACACCTGAGCCAGCGTCGGGTTCTCAGCCACCGCGCGCAGGGAATAGCCGAAGGTCGTGCGCGACAGGACGAGATGCAGGATGAACATGATCAGCAGCGCCGCCACCAGCGTGAACACCTGATCCGGCTTGATCAGCAGGAACGGATCGCGGCTGACGACGATGGCGAAGACGATGTCCTGCGAATAGAGCTTTGGGTTCAGGCCAAAGATCAGGCCAAGGATGTTGCGGATGATCATGGCCACGCCGAAGGAGGCAAAGACCATCGACAACTCGCCGCCCTTGGCGCGGACGCGTTTGAACACCAGCTTGTCGATCACCACAGCCGACAGACCCGTCAGCGCCATCGAGAGCAAAAGCGCTAGCGTCAGCGACCATGTGAGGCTGAGAGGCGGGATCGCCTCGGCCAGTGCGGGGTGGATCGCACCGAAGAGGCCGTCAAACACCAATGCAGCATAGGCGCCGATGGAGAGCAGTTCGGCATGCGAGAAATTGGCGAAGCGCAGCATGTGCATCGCCATCGTCAGGCCAATCGCCCCCAGCGACAGGATCGAACCAACCAGCACTCCGTCAACAAGGTTCTGGATCATGCCGATGCCACCCGTTTGCCGCCAAGGTAGATTTGGCCAACCACCGGATCGCTCAGCAGATCCTGCGCCGCGCCGTCGACCTGGTTGCGGCCATCGGCAAGGATGTAGCAGTGATCCGCCAACCGCAGCGCCTGTTTGACGTTCTGTTCAACGAGCAGGATCGTCACGCCCTGTTCGGTCAGGGCACGAATGTATTCCAGCACCTCCTGCGCCGCCTTGGGTGACAGCCCGGCAGACGGTTCGTCCATCAGGATCACCTTTGGGTCGATGGCGAGCGCCATCGCCACGGCAAGGAACTGGCGTTGCCCACCGGAGAGGGCGCCCGCCTTTTCGGTCTGTTTGTCAGCCAGAGCCGGGAAGCGGGTGAACAGCGCTTCGCGCCGCGCTGCGGCCTCTTTCCCGGCATTGCGCAGCACCAGATCGAGGTTCTGTCGGATCGTCAGCGAGCGGAAGATGTTGTCGGATTGCGGGACGTAGGCCACGCCCAGCGCGCCCATACGGTCGGGGCGCGGGTTGGTGATCTCGGCCCCGTTCAGGTGGACCGTGCCGCCCGACACCGGCACCAGCCCGGCAATCGCCTTGATCAGCGTGGATTTCCCCGCACCGTTGGGGCCGATGATGACCGTCACTTTGGCCGCTTGGGCGGTCAGCGACACGCCTTTGAGGATGGGCAGGTCCGGCACGTAGCCCGCGACGACATTCCGTGCCACCAGCGCCGTCATTCGACCTGCGCCCCCAGATAGGCATCAAGAAGAACGGGATTGTTCTGCGCCTCTTCGGCGGTGCCTTCGAAAACCTTGCGCCCTTCGGCCAGGGCGATCACCGGGTCGCAATGCTGCATGACGAAATCCATGTCATGTTCGATGATGACAAAGGTTTTGCCGCCGCGATTCAGTTCCTCGATTTTCTCGATCAGAGTCCGTGTCAGGGACGGGTTCACCCCGGCGGCGGGTTCGTCCAGCAGGATCAGCTTGGGATCACCCATCAGGATGCGGGCCAGTTCCAGAAGCTTCATCTGCCCACCCGAGATTTGCCCCGCCGCCTGATCGGCCAATGGGGCGAGCGTAACGAAATCCAGCACCTCCATCGCGCGTTTGCGAATGGCCGCCTCCTGATCACGGACCTTGGCAGCGCCAAAGAACGGCCCCCAAAGGCGCTCGCCCATCTGCGCCTTGGGCGCGAGCATGACGTTTTCCAGAACGCTCATTCGCGAAAATGGGCGCGGGATCTGGAAGGTGCGACCAAGGCCAAGGCTGAACAGGGCGTCGGGTGCGAACTCGGTCACGTCCTGACCGTCGAGATGGACGGTGCCGCTGGTCGGCTTCAGCATCCCGGTCAGCACGTTGAAGAGCGTGGTCTTGCCAGCCCCATTGGGGCCGATCAGGCCCGTGATCGTCCCTGCCCTCATGTCGAGAGACACGTCGTTGACCGCACGGAACTCGCCGAAGGTCTTGCTGACATTCCGGATGCTGAGGATCGGTTCAGCCATGCTACCCATGCACCGCGTCGTTCGGGTTGGTGTTCAAGTTGTATTTCATGATCCGGCCATGCCGCCCCGTCCGGTCGCGTTCGAGGGAATAGACATCACCCTTGGGGCCATCCGCCAGATCGAGCACGGCGTTCAGCGTGGCGTGATCTTCGGCATCGAGTGCGAAGGCGAAAGTCTGGAGGGTCTGCGGCAGGTGCCGGGCATAACGCGCGCCGACGATCCCGGCGGCGACCTGCGGCTGGTCCAGCACCCAGCGGGTGGCGACCGCCGAAAGGGACACGCCATGTTTGTCGCCGACGGTTTTCAGCGCCTTGAGCAGAGCCTGGAAGCGGTCCCAAGGGCCGAATTCGTCGATGATGAGGCGATACTTGATCAGGCTGCGGTTTTCGAACTGGAACCCGGGGTCGGGTTCGCCCAGCCATTTTTCGGTGATGAAGCCGCCGGCGAGCGTGCCGTAGCAGATCAGTTGCAGATCGTTGGCGGCAGCCCAGTCGGTCAGTCCGTTGGCGGGGCGGCGATCAAGCACGGAATACTGCACCTGCGCCGAGGCGATATCGAACCCGGCATCGACAAAAGGCTGCATCGCCTGCCGGTCCCAGTTGGTGGTGCCGAGGTTCTTGATCTTGCCCTCTTTGCGCAGGTCCTTCAGCACATCGACAGCCTCGACCGCATTGCCGATGCCGAGATCCCACCAGAAGAACTGCACCAGATCGAGTTGGTCGATCTTCAGACGTTGAAGCGAGCGGTCGACGATGGCCGTCACCTCGTCTGGCCGGAGGTCAGCCAGCCTCGTGAGGTCAGGCACCAGCTTGGTATGCACGCAGACTCGGTCCGCCACAGATGCCCCACGCCGGGCGCGCAGGTCGGCGATGAAGTCTCCGATCATCTCTTCGACGCCAGTGTAGATGTCGGCGCAGTCGAAGGTGAAGAGACCAGCGTCGACGAACGCCTCCATGTCGCGGATCGCCTGCGCGCGGTCCACCGGGCCGTGGTCGCCCGCCAGTTGCCAGCCGCCGCGAATGACACGGGCGATGGTATGGCCGGGGCGAAGGTCGATGGTTTCAACGCTCATGTCTGGACTTTCCAATAGGGTGTGCTGCGCTGGTCCGGCAGGCCCGTGGTTTCAGAGTGGCGGAAGGTGCGTTTGCCCGTGCGTGTCACCCGGAACCGACCGCCGCAATTCGGGTCGGGGCAGGCGATCTCGGCGTCGGTGGACATCCAGTCGTTTGGGGAGGTCGGGCGTTGCTTGGCGGGTAGCAGAGGCAACAAAGCGGCCAGCGCGTACATCGACACTTTCTGCTGCCCGTCGAAGATCAGCAATTCGCCTTCGACGCGGAAGCTTTCGCCTTCGATGTGTCGGCACACGGATGTGCGGTCGCCCACCACCGTTTCGACGCGCAGGTCATAAAGCCAGAAGTCGTCCGCGTCCTGCGCCGCGCTCATCGTTCCCCAGTGCGCGGTTTCGCGCAGTTGTTCCCTGTTGTTAACCATATGGTTGCTGGGATCTTTCGGGGTTGTCAAACGGGTTCGGGGCGGCAACTCATGGGCAGACAGCCGAAAGGACCGCTTGTGACCCAGCCTGACAGTATCGCCCTGAGTGACCGCCTGACGATCCGCCGTGCACTTGTGGGGCTGTGGCAGGTGGCCGATATCGAGAAAGACGGCGACATCATCGACCCCGAGGTGGGCGCGGATCATCTTGCGGCCTATGCGGATGCCGGGTTCGACAGTTTCGACATGGCGGATCATTACGGGACAGCTGAGATCATCACAGGCGCGCTCTTGAACCGTGGGGTCAAGGCCACTGTCGGTACCAAGTGGTGTCCTGTACCCGGCCCGATGACGGCGGAGGTGGTGCGCGCCGGGGTGCAGGAACGGCTGGACCGGCTGGGCGTGGATCGGGTCGATCTGCTGCAATTCCACTGGTGGAGCTTCGAGCACCCGGCATGGCTCGACGCGCTGCACGAGATGGCCAAACTGCGCGAGGAGGGTCTGATCGGCGAGATCGGGCTGACCAATTTCGATGCCGCGCACCTGCATCTGGCGCTGGCGGACGGGATCCCGATTGTCAGCAACCAGGTGCCCTGCTCGCTTCTGGATCGCCGCGCGACCGGGCCTTTGTCGGAAGTTTGTGCCGCGTGGGGCGTGAAGCTTTTGTGCTACGGCACGTTGCAGGGCGGGTTCCTGTCGGAGCGTTGGCTGGGCAAGCCGGAACCGGCCGAAATCACCGACTGGAGCAAGATGAAGTACAAGCGCTTCATCGACCATGCCGGGGGATGGGACGCGTATCAGACGGTTTTACAGGCGGCGGTGGATGTGGCGGCCAAGCATGGCGTGTCCATTGCCAATGTCGCAACGCGCTGGGTGCTCGAGAACGACGCAGTTGCCGGGGTCATCATCGGCGCGCGTCTGGGCGAGGCGCGGCATACGGACGATAACCTAAAGCTGTTCCGGTTTGCGCTGGACGAAGAGGATCACGCGCGCCTGAACGCGGCCTTTGCCGTGACCACGCCCCTGCCCGGCGATTGCGGTGATGAATACCGCAAGCCGCCCTTCCTGACGGCAAGCGGCGATCTGAGTCACCACCTCGACACGATGCCTTTGGCCGTCACGGTCGAGGACGTGCCCGGCAGGCCCGGCGAAAAGCGGGTGCTTTCGGGCAGCGAGTGGGAGGACATTGCGGGTTACTGCCGCGCGCATCGGATCGGGGACCGCGTGTTTGTCTCGGGCACGACGGCAACCGCAGGTCTGAGCCACGCCGTTGCTCCAAAAGACGCAGGCGCACAAACGACCTTCATCCTCGACAAGATCAGCGCCGCACTGACCGCGCTTGGGGCGTCGATGGAGGATGTCGTGCGGACGCGGGTCTACCTGAGCGATGCCGATGATGTGCTTGCCGTGTCAAAGGCGCATGGGCGCATCTTTGCGGACATCAAACCGGCCAACACGCTGTTCCAGATCGGTCAGTTGATCGGTGACTACAAGGTCGAGATCGAGGCCGAAGCGATACTCCGGTAAGTGCGCCGCACCTCGGTTCTTTGACGGACAGTCAAAAGGCCCCGGATCAAGCCCGGGGCCCGTGTCTTTATTTCTGTGCCGCTTCGAGCGCGTCGAGACGGGCCTTGAGCGTTTCGTTTTCCTCGCGCGCTTTCATCGCCATCGCGCGGACGGCATCGAATTCCTCGCGAGTCACGAAATCGCGGTCGGCCAACCACCGGTCGATCATCGACTTCATCGCGGTTTCCGCTTCTTCCTTGGCGCCCTGCGCCACACCCATCGCGTTGGTCATGAGCTGCGACAGGTCTTCGAATACCTTGTTACGGGTTTGCATGAGATGCCTCCGGCGTTTGCTTGACCTCTATATGGGCTGGAGACCCTTTGGGCACAAGGTTGACTTCGCCGCAGAGCAATGAGCATCTGCGCGCATGTCGACCGGTCTGCCTTTTCCGAATGTCTCGCCAGAGCTGTTTTCCATCTCGATCCTGGGGATGGAGTTCGCTTTGCGCTGGTATGCGCTGGCCTATATCGCGGGTATCCTGATCGGCTGGCGCATTGCTGTCGCGGCTGTAAAGCGTCCTGCTCTGTGGGCGGGGACCGTCCCCCCAATGCGCCCCGAGCAGGTCGAGGAACTGCTCACCTGGGTGATCCTCGGTGTCATTCTGGGCGGACGGTTGGGGTTTGTGCTGTTTTACCAGCCGGCCTATTACCTGCAGAACCCAGCCGAAATTCTGGCCGTGTGGCAAGGCGGCATGTCCTTTCACGGAGGACTGATCGGGGTGATCCTCGCCGCGCTGGTGTACTGCATCAAGGAGGGCCTCCCGCTGCGGCCCACTGCGGACATGATGGCCATGGCCACACCGCCGGGGCTGTTTCTGGGGCGCATCTCGAATTTCATCAATGCCGAGCTTTGGGGTCGGCCGACCGATCTGCCCTGGGGGGTGCAATTCCCCGGACAGGCCGCGCAGGCCTGTGGACAGGCACTTGGCGAGATTTGCGCGCGGCATCCGTCGCAGCTTTACGAGGCGTTACTGGAAGGTCTGCTTTTGGGTGCCGCGCTGCTTTGGCTGGCGTTCCGGCGCGGCGCGCTGAGAGCACCCGGTCGGATTGTTGGGCTTTTCATCGGCGGATACGGTCTGGCGCGGTTCCTCGTAGAGTTCGTGCGACAGCCTGATGCGCAATTCGTATCCGAGGGCAATCCGCTCGGGTTGGCGTGGCATGTGAGCGGGTATGGGCTGACCATGGGACAGCTTCTGTCCCTGCCGATGATCGTGATCGGCCTCTATCTCTGGACAACCGCGCGGCAGAAGCTGGAAGACCGTCCCGCATGACCGCTCTGGCCGATCTTCTGCGCAAACAGATCCGGTCGACGGGGCCAATGACGCTGGCGCAATACATGGCCGCCTGCCTGCTGCATCCCGAACATGGATATTACACGACGCAGGATGCGCTTGGGGCGGATGGCGATTTCACCACCTCACCCGAAATCAGCCAGATGTTCGGAGAGCTGATCGGACTGTGCCTTGCGCAGGCGTGGATTGACCAAGGCGCACCGGAACGCTTTGCACTGGTCGAGCTCGGCCCGGGGCGGGGCACGCTGATCGCGGACGTGATGCGCGCCACGCTTCAGGTCCCCGGATTTCACGCGGCAGCCGAACTGCACCTGGTCGAGGCCTCCGAACGCATGCGAGGCAAGCAGGCGGCCGCCCTGCCCGCGGCCCGGCCGACCTGGCACGATACGGCCGAGACCCTGCCCGACGACATTCCGGTCTATGCCATCGCGAACGAGTTCTTCGACGCCCTCCCGATCCGCCAGTTCCAGCGCGATCCAAAGGGCTGGCGCGAGGTTATGGTGGGTCTTGCACAGGACGGACGCCTTGAACGCGGTCTGAGCGATCCAGCCCCGATAGATGCCCTGAACCGGCGTCTTGATGACACAGAGCCGGGCGCGCTGATCGAGACCTGTGCGCATGGCACTGCCATCATCGACGCGCTGGCCCGGCGCATTGCCGGACAGGGTGGCATGGCGCTGATCATCGACTATGGCGGTTGGCACTCCGACGGAGACACATTCCAGGCGGTGCGTGGACATCGCCCTGTCGATCCCTTCGCGGAACCGGGTCGCGCCGATCTCACTGCGCATGTGGATTTCGAAGCGCTGGCCCGCGCTGCGCTGATCGCCGGATGCGCCGCCACGCAACTCACCAATCAGGGCGTCTTCCTTGAGAGGCTTGGGATCACGCCCCGCGCACAAAGCCTTGCCAAGGGGCTTGCGGGCGATGCGCTGGACGCGCATGTGGCCGCACATCGGCGGTTGACCCATCCCGATGAAATGGGTTCCTTGTTCAAGGTGCTGGGTCTTTATCCCGGCACCGAATCGCCTCCGCCCGGACTGGATCCATGACGCTGGAAATCATAACGGCAGACAGCCTAGGCCCCATCCGCCACGGGTTCTTCACGCGGCGAGGCGGAGCATCATCCGGCGTTTTTTCAGGTCTGAATTGTGGGGCCGGATCATCGGATCAATCCGAGATCGTCGCGATCAACCGCGCCCGGGTGGCCGAGGCCATGCAGGTTACCGGCGACCAGCTTGTCAGCGTGCATCAGGTACATTCCGCCAAGGTCGAAGTGGTGGACGGTCCTCTTGGGACGCCGAAGCCACAGGCGGATGCGATGGTGACGAACACGCCGGGTGTGGCACTTGGGGTCCTGACTGCGGATTGCCAGCCGGTTCTATTTGCGGATCATGACGCCGGTGTCGTCGGTGCCGCCCATGCCGGTTGGCGCGGGGCACTGGATGGTGTTCTTGAAGCGACCGTGGACGCCATGATCGCGCTCGGGGCGCAGCGCGATACGATCACGGCCGTGATCGGCCCCAGCATCAGCCAGCGCGCCTACGAGGTGGGTCCGGAATTCCTCGATGCCTTTCTGGCCGAAGATCCGCAATACGCGCGCTTCTTCGTCAATGGCGTGGAAGACAAGTTCCATTTCGATTTGCCGGGGTTCGGGCTGCACAAGTTGCGCAGCGCCGGGGTCGCCGCGGAATGGACACGGCATTGCACCTATTCCGACGCAGACCGTTTTTATTCGTACCGTCGCGCGACCCACGCCCGTGAGGCGGATTACGGCCGGCTCATCTCGGTCATTCGGCTCTGACGCACTGCCGCGCCTTTGGCGCGCTGCCCAAATCAATCACAGGAATACACCGGGATTGTCCACGTTTGGTCACAAACGCGCCCCATTGCGTGGGTTAATTGGCATCATCACACACAAAACACCCTTGGAGCAGTCCAATGTCGCGCACTTCGAAATTCATCGCCTCTGTCGTTGCAACCTCGAAAGAGGACATGCCCGCACTGCCTTTCCAGCGCGGCGCGGCACGCAAGGCCATGTTTGCCCGGATCAAGGCGCGGGCCGCGGAAGAGGCTGCGCGCAAACGCGCCTGAGTCTGGTCCGCGACAAGGCATTGCCGCCACAATCCAGACCAATTGTGGCAAGGCTGTTCCCGCCCTCCTGACAATCCCCGATGATTTTCCAGATTGGCCGCGATTTCGCGGCCAATTTTCGTTGTTTTTTGACGAATCAAACACGGATCAGCCATCTTTTGCCTACCGAAATTGCACCGTCCTTCTGGTGTTGTTGGTGGGGGCCAACGCGGATGTGACCTCATGTTAAAGGGTACACATGGCTCAGACCTCGACCGATCGCGCCGCGACGACTGACTTCAATGCCTATGCAGTTTCTACCGATAAAGTTGCCACGTTCGACGGGCAGCCTCGACGCGACACCCCTCTCACCCGCACCATCGAGGCTGCCGCCCTTCTCGCGGACCAGACCGTGTCCGAGTCCAGTTTTACCGTTCCGGCCTCGGCCACGTTCGAAGCCTGTGCATCCGCCTTTGCGCGGGGCACATTGATTTCGACGGTCATGGGGCCGGTCGCCGTAGAAGACCTGATCCCCGGTGATCTGGTCGAAACCCACCGGGGACCGCAGCCCGTAATGTGGATCGGCAGCACGCCGTATCTGCCGGACTTCGGCGGTGACACGACCTCTCTCACACATTTGCTCCGTTTGCCGGGCTACGGCATGGGCCAGGGTGATCTCCCCCTTGGTCCTGCCGCCCGGTTGGTGATCCGGCAGGATCGCTTTGCCGATCTTCTCAATTGTGACGCGGTGCTGGCACCGGCCAGCGACTATGTCGATGGCGATCGCGTGCTGCGGATCACCCCGCCCGGGCCGGTGCAGCTCTATCATATCGCGCTGCGCCGCCACGGGATCATCCGTGCCAACGGTCATGAGCTCGAAAGCTATCATCCGGGGCGCGTGTCCGCCGCAGAGATCGGGACGTCTGTCCGTGCGATGCTGCAGTCGATGTTCCCGCATCTGGATGCGCTGGAATCGTTCGGTGATCTTGCCTTTCCGCGCACCACCCGCGAGGTTATCGAAACCTTGCGCGTCGCGTGATCAAACCATGATCAGGGCGCGTCACCAAGGCGCGCCTCGAGCACGTCGAACGGTACGCCCGGTTCATCCTTTGCACCCCGAATGACCAGCGAGGTCTTGACGCTGCCCACATTGGGCGATGTCAGAAGGCTTCCCGTCAGAAAGCTTTGGAACGTACTGAGATCGGGCGCCACGCATTTCAGGATGAAATCGACCTCGCCGTTCAGCATGTGGCATTCCCGGACTAGCGGCCAGCTGCGGCAACGGTCTTCGAAGGCACGCAGATCCGCTTCGGCCTGGCTTTGCAGACCAACCATGGCGAAGACCTGAACTTCAAAGCCGAGCTCGCGCGGGTCAACATCCGCGTGGTATCCACGAATGAAGCCTTGCTCTTCGAGCGTACGGACACGGCGCAGGCAGGGCGGCGCCGAAATACCCACCCGGCGGGCCAGTTCCACATTGGTCATCCGCCCGTCAGCCTGAAGCTCTGCGAGGATTTTGCGATCGATGGGATCCAGACGATGTGACGGCATTCAAAGCACCCTTGCTGTTGCGGCAATATTATATCACCCCCAAGCCACACGCAATATTGTTTCAACAACGCGCAACAATCTTAAACGATTGCAGACTGCCTTGTCTGCCTTGCATACCGGCCTGCATTGATTTGCGAACTGCGCCACAGGCGCATATATCCAGAGAACACCCGAGTCCCTGACTGCTTTTATGCGAGGCTGCCCCATGTCCAACACACGCCACACCAAGGTCCTGATCATCGGTTCCGGCCCTGCCGGTTACACCGCAGGAGTCTATGCCAGCCGTGCGATGCTTGAGCCGATCCTGGTACAGGGCATGGAGCCCGGTGGCCAGTTGACCACCACAACCGAGGTCGAGAACTGGCCCGGCGACACCGAGGTTCAGGGCCCCGACCTGATGGTGCGGATGGAAGCCCATGCCCGCGCGATGGGAACCGAGATCATCGGCGACCTGATCACCTCGCTCGACCTGTCGAAGCGTCCGTTTACCGCACAGTCGGACAGCGGCACGGTTTACACGGCTGACGCGCTGATCCTTGCAACCGGTGCCCGCGCCAAGTGGCTGGGCCTGCCGTCGGAAGAGGCATTCAAGGGCTTTGGGGTCTCCGCCTGCGCAACCTGTGACGGGTTCTTCTATCGCGGTCAGGAAATCGTGGTGATCGGCGGCGGCAACACAGCCGTCGAAGAGGCCCTGTTCCTGACGAACTTCGCCTCGAAGGTCACGCTGATCCATCGCCGTGACGAATTGCGGGCGGAAAAGATCCTGCAGGATCGCCTGTTCAAGAACCCCAAGATCGAAACGCTCTGGCATCACCAGCTGGACGAGGTGTTCGGCACGGATATGCCCAAGGGTGTCGAAGGCGTGCGGGTCAAGCATGTCGAAACCGGAGAGATCACCGAGATTCCCTGCAAGGGTGTGTTCATCGCCATCGGCCACGCGCCGGCCAATGAATTGGTGAAGGATGTGCTCGAAACCCATATGGGCGGCTATGTGGTGACCAAGCCCGACAGCACCGAAACCTCGATCCCCGGTGTGTTCGCGGCAGGTGACCTGACCGATCACAAATACCGTCAGGCCGTGACATCGGCCGGCATGGGCTGCATGGCCGCGCTTGAAGCTGAACGGTTCCTGGCCGAGCACGGGGACGACGCAGGCAAGGATACATCCGAACCGCTGGGCTACGACGCAGAGGTGCCTGCAGCGGAATAAAACGTCGCTCGGACAATTGCGTCCGAGCGTCCACTCTGATCTGACCGCGATTTTCGGTAATCTGTCGTCAAAACTGGCGCAAATCCCGCACATCTTCCCGAATTGATGGGCTGCGTGGCCTTGTCACTGGACTTCTGTCCTGCTGCGGGCGTAACCAGCGCGCAAATTTGAATAGTGAGCAGACAGATGTATCCCCAGAACCTTGCCCCGATCCCGGAACTTTTTGTTTCCTATGACAGCGCGCAGAAGCTGAAAGTCGAAGCGGCTGAACTGGTCAGCCACGACCTGACGCCGCGCCAGATCTGTGATCTGGAACTGCTGATGAACGGCGGTTTCAACCCGCTTAAAGGGTTCCTGAGTGAGGCGGATTACGACAGCGTCGTCGAAAAGATGCGTCTGGCAGACGGCACGCTTTGGCCGATGCCGATCACACTGGATGTGTCCGAGGCGTTTGCCGACAGTCTCGAGATCGGTCAGGACATCGCGCTGCGCGATCAGGAAGGCGTGATCCTTGGCACGATGACCGTGACCGACCGCTGGGTGCCCAACAAGGCGCGCGAGGCGGAAAAGGTGTTCGGGGCGGATGACGACGCGCATCCGGCGGTGAACTACCTGCACAACACGGCGGGCAAGGTCTATCTGGGCGGTCCGGTCACGGGCATCCAGCAGCCGGTGCATTACGATTTCCGGGCCCGCCGCGACACGCCGAACGAATTGCGCGCCTATTTCCGCAAGCTGGGTTGGCGCAAGGTCGTGGCCTTCCAGACCCGCAACCCGCTGCACCGCGCGCATCAGGAACTGACCTTCCGCGCCGCGAAAGAGGCGCAGGCCAACCTGCTGATCCATCCGGTGGTTGGCATGACCAAGCCCGGCGACGTGGATCACTTCACCCGCGTGCGCTGCTACGAGGCGGTGCTGGACAAGTATCCGCAATCCACCACCACGATGAGCCTTCTGAACCTCGCCATGCGCATGGCCGGCCCGCGCGAGGCGGTCTGGCATGGGCTGATCCGCAAGAACCACGGCTGCACGCATTTCATCGTCGGCCGCGATCACGCGGGCCCCGGCAAGAATTCGGCAGGAGAGGATTTCTACGGGCCCTATGACGCGCAGGATCTGTTCCGCGAGCATGAAGAGGAAATCGGCATCGAAATGGTCGATTTCAAACACATGGTCTACGTGCAGGAACGCGCCCAGTACGAACCGATGGACGAGATTGCCGACAAGGACAACGTGACCATCCTCAACATCTCGGGCACCGAACTGCGCCGCCGCCTGTCCGAAGGCCTGGACATCCCGGAATGGTTCAGCTTTCCCGAGGTGGTGGCCGAGCTTCGCAAAACCAAGCCGCCGCGCTCGCAACAAGGCTTTACGGTATTCTTCACCGGCTTCTCGGGTTCCGGCAAGTCGACCATTGCCAACGCGTTGATGGTCAAGCTGATGGAGATGGGCGGGCGTCCGGTCACGCTCCTGGATGGCGATATCGTCCGGAAGAACCTGTCCTCCGAACTGGGCTTTTCGAAGGAGCATCGCGACCTGAACATCCGCCGCATCGGGTATGTCGCCTCCGAAATCACCAAGAACGGTGGCATTGCGATCTGTGCGCCGATTGCCCCCTACGCCACGACGCGCCGCGCTGTGAGGGAAGAGATCGAACAGTTTGGGGCGTTCATCGAAGTGCATGTCGCCACGAGCCTCGAGGAATGTGAACGGCGCGACCGAAAGGGGCTCTACAAACTGGCGCGCGAAGGCAAGATCAAGGAATTCACCGGAATTTCCGATCCTTACGACGTGCCCGAGAACCCGGAACTGCGGGTCGAGACCGAGAATGTCGAGGTCGACAACTGTGCGCATCAGGTCATCCTCAAGCTGGAAAGCCTGGGTCTGATCGCCGGGCAGTAAACATCGCAAAAGGGTCGGGTCATTTCCCGGCCCTTTCCTTTTCGGCGCAGCCGCTGCGGGAACACCGTTGCGCATGGTCCCGCATCATGCCCAAATGATCCCGGATCTCGACAAGGGGCGTGCGCCATGTTAAGAAGATTGCTGTTTGTTCTGACGCTGTGTGCGCCAAGCCTTGCCGCTGCTGACCGGTCCTGTGACACGAAGTTCCAGAAAGTCTGCATCGAAACCGTGCAAAATGACGGCGAAATCGCATTCTTTGCAGAGAACCGCTATCCGTTCCTCCCGGTCACGTTGGACATCACGCTGGACCTGAAGAACCTGGAACGCACCAAAGGCAGCGCCGGACCTTTCGTGCTGGACGGCAACGCGCGGGTGCCGCTTTTCACGTTGTCACAACGGCAGAATGGTGCCTGGTCCTATCGCTACAATTTCACGTGGAGCCGTGGTGATTTCACGGCCCGGCACGACGATCGGCAGACCTATCGTTTGCCGTTTGCTCCGGGTCAGGCCTTTACCGTGGGCCAAAGCTGCAACGGCAGGTTCACCCATGTGGGCGCGCTGCGCTATTCGGTCGATTTCGACATGCCTGAAGGCACACCGATCCACGCTGCTCGCGATGGGATTGTCGTCGATCTCAAAGAGGATTCACGAAGCGGTGGGGCGGGCGCTCAGTACAAGGACTTGGGGAATTATGTCATTGTCGAGCATTCGGATCGAACACTCGCGCAGTATTTCCACCTGAGACAGGGTGGCGTGATCGTCGATTTGGGAGACCGCGTTCGGGCCGGCACGTTGATCGGATATTCGGGAAACACCGGTCAATCCACCGGACCCCATCTGCACTTTGATGTCATCCGGGGCCAGGTTGGCGTGACAAGCCAAACGCTGCCGTTCCGCTTTGCCACATCTTCTGGTCCGGTGAAATGCCCCGCGGTCGGCGCAAGATTGCGCGCGGGCAACTAGACGGGATCAGTGCACCGTGACAGGCGCGAAATCATTCTGTCGCGCCAGCATGAACGCCAGCTTGCGGTCCTTGACCAGCGCAAGACGTTCCCCATCCGCGCGGTGCACGGCATAGATGGTTTTCTTGTCTCCCAGTTCGACGCGGACTTCGTCGGGCAGGTCTGCCACGGCAACCGGGCGCACGTAGACAAGGTTGGACTGATCTGCATCTTTGAAATCGAACGGCGTATTCATGGTCTACCCCTTCCTGATCTGGATTGTCTGAACCACGGTCTCGGGACGCAACAGGGTCAGATCGACATGCAGCAGCCCGTTTTCCATGATCGCCTCTCCCACTTCGACACCGTCGGCGAGCACAAAGCTCCGCTGAAACTGCCGGGCCGCGATCCCGCGATGAAGGAAAACCCGGTCAGAGGCGTCGTCCTGCTGTCGGCCGCGGATCACAAGCTGTCTGTCCTCAACGGTGATGGCCAGATCTTGTTCCCGAAAACCTGCAACAGCGAGGGTGATCCTGTAGGACCCCTCGGAAGTCTGTTCGATATTGAAGGGTGGGTATCCCTCGTTGCCGGATTTCGCGGTGCGTTCCAGCAGGCGCTCAAGCTGTTCGAACCCAAGCAGATGGGGATAGGATCCCAAGGTCAGTTTCGTCATCGACACGTCCTTTTGCGCAAGCGACTGTGTTGGTGCGGCCCCATTCTGGCGACCGGTCTGTTGGAAATATGGGGAGGTAAAAGCCAAGACGCAAGGGCTTTGCGGAATCACGGATTGGCGCTATCTTCCGGGTCTCAGCCATTATCCGGGGACTGCGCAGCTTCATGAATGCACCTACCGATCTGTCGATGAAAACAGACGACGTCCTCAAGGTCGAACTCGAGGTGTTCCGCCGCGAGCACCGCGATCTTGACGAAGCGATCCGGGCCCTGCAGCAGACCGGAACGGCGGATCAGCTGACGTTGCAGCGTCTCAAGAAGAAAAAGCTGATGCTGAAGGATCGGATTTCCCTGATCGAAGACCGGCTGCTTCCAGATATCATCGCCTGAGGTTCGGCCCGAGTTGCCCCCCGATCCGATCTGGCTATAGTGCGCGCTCCGAACAGCTGTAGGGGCAAAGCGCCATGCCAGAATCGATCAAGGTCGGCATCATCATGGGAAGCCAGTCGGACTGGCCCACGATGAAGGAAGCCGCTGACATGCTGGGCGCGCTCGACGTGCCCTACGAGGCCAAGATCGTGTCGGCGCATCGCACGCCCGACCGGCTGTGGGACTATGGCAAGACCGCCGTGGATCGGGGTCTGCAGGTCATCATAGCAGGGGCAGGCGGTGCGGCGCACCTGCCGGGCATGATGGCCTCGAAAACCCGCGTTCCGGTGATTGGCGTTCCTGTCCAAACGCGTGCCCTGTCCGGCGTCGACAGTCTTTATTCGATCCTCCAGATGCCGCGCGGCTTTCCTGTGGCGACCATGGCCATCGGGGCCGCCGGTGCAGCCAATGCCGGGTTGATGGCAGCGGGCATTCTCGCCCTGCAGGATCCCGCCTTGGCAGCCCGTCTTGACCAATGGCGCGCGGATTTGTCAGCCTCCATTCCCGATGCCCCCTCTGACGACGGATAATGACATGACACAGGCGCTTCCCATCGGATCGACCATCGGCATCATCGGCGGCGGTCAGCTTGGCCGGATGCTGTCGGTTGCGGCCAGTCGCCTTGGCTTTCGCTGCCATATCTTCGAACCCGGTGCCAACCCGCCGGCGGGACAGGTCGCGGATCAGGTGACAACCGCCGCCTATGATGACGAAGCGGCGCTGCGCGCTTTTGGTCAGTCGGTGGATGTGATCACCTACGAGTTCGAGAACATCCCGACGGCAGCGCTGGACCTTCTGCAGGACCTCGCCCCGATCCATCCGGGACGCGAGGCGCTGCGCGTAAGTCAGGACCGGCTGACGGAAAAGACGTTCCTGCAGGATTTGGGCCTGCGGACTGCCCCCTTCGCAGACATCACAGATGCGGAGAGCCTTGAGGCCGCGCTTGACCAGATCGGCACACCGTCAATCTTGAAGACGCGGCGCTTTGGCTATGACGGCAAAGGACAGGCCCGGATCATGTCACCCGATGATGCGATGCAGGCGCTGGCCGACATGCAGGGCGCTCCTTCCATCCTTGAAGGGTTCGTGGACTTTTCGCACGAAGTGTCGGTGATCGCGGCACGCAGTCTGGATGGCGCGGTTGCCGCCTTTGATCCCGGCGAGAACGTTCACAGGGACGGCATTCTGCGCACAACGACTGTCCCGGCCCGGCTGAGTACCAGCCAGCGGACGGATGCTGTGCTTCTGGCGGCGAAAATTGCCAATGCGCTGAACTATGTCGGGGTGATGGGTGTCGAACTGTTTGTCACCCAAGGCGGATTGATCGTGAACGAGATTGCGCCGCGCGTGCACAATTCAGGACATTGGACGCAGAACGGCTGCACGGTGGATCAATTCGAACAGCATATCCGCGCCGTGACCGGCTGGCCGTTGGGGGACGGAAAGCGGCATGTGGATGTCGTGATGGAAAACCTGATCGGCGATGACATGGATCGTGTCCCCGAACTGGCAAAGACACCTGATTGCGCGCTGCACCTCTACGGCAAGGCGGACACCAAGCCCGGGCGCAAGATGGGTCATGTGAACCACATCAAGCGGGGTTAGGCGCGCAGGAACCGCTCTGCCACCGCACCGGTCATATGCGCCATACATCCGGCGGCCAGCGTGGCCTCGACGCGTCGGGTCTCCGGATCGACCACGATCAGGTCGGCACGCTGGCCGGGCAGGAGATCACCGCGATCCGTCAGCCCCAACAGACGCGCAGGCCCGGACGACAAGAGCGCCCATGCGGACGCCAGATCGCACAGGCCCAGCTCTTCCAGACGGAACGCGGCACGGAGCGGCGACGGGTAGTGGTAGTCTGAGGCCAGCGCATCGCACAGCCCCTCTGCAATGAGGTCCGCTGCGGCGATATTGCCTGCATGACTGGCCCCGCGCACGACGTTGGGTGCACCCAGAACGATATGTGCCCCATCCGCCCGCGCCGCCTCTGCCGCTTCACGGGTTTCCGGAAACTCACTGACGCTCGCTCCGCGTGACGCCCATTCGGCACGATCCGCAACCGTGCTGTCATCATGGCTGCCCAAAACAATGCCTTTTGCAGCCAATCGCGCAGTCAACTGATCCAGCGCCGCGGGGACTTCGGCGGACCGGGCATGCAGATTCTGCATCAACGCCAGATGCGCTTCGGGGTTGCGTCCGCTCTTGAGTGCCTGACCGGTGAGGCGTGGCGGTTTGCGCCCTTCGGCAAGGCGCTGATGCGGCAGGTGGTCGTTGAACACCACATATCGAATGCCGAACCGGTCGACCGCCGCTTCGGCCCGGGCAAAGTCGTCGAGCAGATGGGTTTCCAGACGGAGTTGCAAACGCAGATCAACCGCGACGCTGTCGCGCACAGCGGCCACGCTTTCGAAGACATGCTCGGCAAAATCAGGTCCGCGCATCCCCCCTTCCCACGAAAAGAACTGCGCCAGCACGGCTGTGGTGATGCCGTTCGCGGCAAGCTCGGATGCGGCGGCGACGACGCCATGTTCCGCTTCGCGCAGGGCGCCACGGCGCGGGGCCATGTGGCGTTCGAACCCATCGCCATGCGGGTCCACGATCCCGGGCAAAACGAGGTAGCCGGACAGGTCGACCTTTCGCCCGGCCGGGTCAGCAACCACGACTCCCTGCGCCAAGGAGATCGGCGCATCGGTCCAGCCATCGGGGGTCAGGACAGTGGCCCCAGAAAGGGTCAGTTCAAGGCTCATCGGCAGGCTCCGGGCAAAGACCGAAAAAACAGACCAGATCGCTCGTGTTGAAACTCTCGGTCCAGTCGAGCTCGGGATCGAAGCGTCCTGTTCGCAGGAAGAGATCGACCTGCGCAATGACCGACGGTGCCTGCATGATGAAGGTGTGCGTCACCGGCATGGTCAGGTGCGCGCGCATGCCGGCCACCTTTGTCGACTCGACGGACACCTTGCCATCGTCGGGACCGGGGATGAGGCTGGAAAACACAGGGTTGAGCGACCGCGTGCCCGCAATCACCCCAAGCTCGAAATTCACGGGCGGCAACGATTTCGGCAAATCATTGGGCGCCGTCCCCAATTGCTGACCTGCCGGACCGTTGAGCCATTCAAAGAGCTCCAGCCCTCCGAGTTCGTCGACCAGTTCGCTGCCCTGGTTCGGCGGGGCCAGCATCACCACGCGCCCCAGATTGGCGGGACGATTGTCCTTGAGCCAGAACCGCAGAAGAATGCCGCCCATCGAGTGGGTGACAAAATGGATGCGGTCCTTTTCGCAACTGGCCACCGCGTCGGGCAGCGTTTCCTCGACCAGCGTCTGGATGCGGGCGGAGGTTGACGGATAGCCAGGGGCCTTGACCGTGTAACCCTTGGCCTCGAGCACGGATTGCATGAGCGCGAAGGACGTTTCGGTCCGCGCCAGCCCATGCAGCAGCACAACGCATTCCGCACGCGCGGGAGCTGCGACAGTCATGGCGATGCAGGAAACCAGGGACAGGATGAAGGCACGGATCATGCCCGTCAGATACGCGGTGCCGTGGGGATTAGAAAGGGTCTAGCGTCGCGACGTCACGGCGAGAAGGACACCGCCCAGCACCAGAAGCGCGGCCACGACAAGACGCGCGGTCACGGGTTCGGCGAGCAGAACGGCACCGCCGGCAATCGCGATCACCGGAACCGTCAGTTGGGTCACCGCGGCGGTACTGCCCCGCAGATGCGGCAACACGGTGTACCACATCGAATACCCGACACCGGACGTCACGGCCCCGGCCAGGATCGCCATTGCCAGTCCAAAGGGTGTGGCTGCCCCAAGGTGGATCCCTTCGAAAAGGGCCGTGAAGGCCACCGCGCCGACAGCGGCGATTGCAGCGGATATGCAGAAATTCGTCGCCGTCGCCCCCAAGGCATCGGATGTGCCACGCCCGTTGAGCGAATAGACCCCCCAAGCCACTCCGGCGATGGCCATCAGGCCCGCATGTTGCAGGCTGGGCGCCGCAGCGTGACCGGGCCAAAGCAGCCAGACGAGTCCTCCAAACGCAACGGATGCGCCGATCCAGCGGCGCAGCGCGGGTCGTTCGCCTTGGATCAGGGCACCGGCAAACATCGTGATCTGCACGAGACCGAAGAGCACAAGCGCGCCCAATCCTGCGTCTAGGCTTTCGTAAGCCAGCGAGAATCCGAATATGTAGACAAGAAGCGACGCCACGCCCACCCATCGCCCTTTTCCGGCAAGGCTCATGCGTTTGTCGCGGAGCATCACGAGCAACGTCAGCATCCCTGCCCCGGCGCACAAGCGCACAACGCCGAACGCCACTGCGTCGATATCGCCCTCAGCAAGAGCGACCCTGTTGAGGATCGAGTTCGAGGCAAAGCAGATCAGAGTCAGGATGGTCAGCAGAAAAAGACGCATGCGATTGGCTACCGCTTTGCGCAGGCAGTTGCCAGACGACATTTTCGGGCAAGGGTGTGCCTGCGATGAACACCGTGTGATGATCACGACACGGGACAGTCGCACGGAGGCGCTTGCCACTGGCGCAAAAGACAAAGGCGCCCGAAGGCGCCTTTGCTTTGCAATGTATCAGCTTGGGCTGACAGGACTCCCTCAGGAGACCTGCTGATTACATCATGCCGCCCATGCCGCCCATGTCGGGCATGCCGCCGCCGCCAGCGTTTTCCTTCTGCGGCTTGTCGGCCACCATCGCTTCGGTGGTGATCAGCAGACCTGCAACAGAAGCTGCGTCTTCCAGAGCGGTACGGACAACTTTGGCCGGGTCGATAACGCCGAACTTGAACATGTCGCCATATTCGTCGGTCTGCGCGTTGTAGCCGAACTTGGTATCGCTGCTTTCGCGAACCTTGCCAGCCACGACGGACCCGTCGACGCCTGCGTTCTCTGCGATCTGACGCAGCGGTGCTTCAAGCGCACGGCGCACGATTGCAATACCTGCGTTCTGGTCGCTGTTTGCGCCTTCGACACCGTCAAGCGCCTTCGCACCCTGAACCAGAGCAACACCACCGCCCACAACGATGCCTTCCTGAACAGCGGCACGTGTCGCGTTCAGAGCGTCATCAACGCGATCCTTGCGCTCTTTCACTTCGACTTCGGTCATGCCGCCAACGCGGATGACAGCAACGCCGCCTGCAAGCTTCGCAACGCGTTCCTGCAGCTTTTCACGGTCATAGTCCGAAGTGGTTTCTTCGATCTGGTTGCGGATCTGGGCAACACGTGCCTGGATCTCGGCTTTCTCGCCAGCACCGTCGACGATTGTGGTTTCGTCCTTGGTGATCTGAACTTTCTTGGCCGAACCCAGCATGTCGATGGTGACATTCTCGAGCTTCATGCCGAGGTCTTCGGAGATCACCTGACCACCGGTCAGGATTGCGATGTCCTGCAGCATCGCCTTGCGACGGTCACCGAAGCCCGGTGCCTTCACGGCAGCGATCTTGAGGCCGCCGCGCAGCTTGTTGACCACGAGGGTCGCCAGCGCTTCGCCTTCAACGTCTTCCGCGATGATCAGCAGCGGCTTCTGCGACTGGATCACGGACTCGAGCAGCGGAACCATCGGCTGCAGCGAGGAGAGTTTCTTTTCGTGCAGCAGGATGATGCAGTCATCGAGCTCTGCGGTCATCTTGTCCGCGTTGGTCACGAAGTAGGGGCTCAGGTAGCCACGGTCGAACTGCATGCCTTCGACGACATCGGTCTCGGTCTCGAGGCCTTTGTTCTCTTCGACGGTGATCACACCCTCGTTGCCGACCTTCTGCATCGCGTCTGCGATCTGACGACCGATTTCGACTTCGCCATTTGCAGAGATGGTGCCGACCTGTGCAACTTCGTCGGAATCTTCCACCGGACGCGCTGCGGCTTTGATCGCTTCGACGACCTTGGAGGTCGCGAGGTCGATACCGCGCTTCAGGTCCATCGGGTTCATGCCAGCTGCAACCGACTTCATGCCTTCTTTGACGATGGCCTGTGCCAGAACGGTTGCTGTGGTGGTGCCGTCACCGGCTTCGTCGTTGGTGCGGGAAGCAACTTCCTTCACCATCTGCGCGCCCATGTTCTCGAACTTGTCTTCCAGTTCGATTTCCTTAGCCACGGACACACCGTCCTTGGTGATGCGCGGTGCGCCGAAGGATTTGTCGAGCACGACGTTGCGGCCTTTGGGGCCGAGTGTCACCTTCACCGCGTCGGCGAGGATGTTGACACCCTTCAGCATGCGCGAACGAGCGTCTGTATTGAATTTCACGTCTTTTGCAGACATCGCTAAGTCTCCACTAATGTAGTCAGAGTGTTTCGTTCAGAACCACGACGGGCGTTCAGGCTGCCTTTGCAGCTGCGTCGTCCGTGATGATGCCGAGGATGTCCGACTCCTTCATGATGAGGAGTTCTTCGCCATTGACCGTCACTTCCGTGCCCGACCATTTGCCGAAGAGGACCTTGTCGCCGGCCGAAACGGCCATCTCGATCAGCTCGCCACTGTCTTTGCGCGCGCCTTCGCCACACGCAACAACCACGCCTTCTGCCGGCTTTTCTTTGGCGCTATCAGGGATGATCAGGCCACCAGCAGTTTTTTCCTCGCTCTCAACGCGACGGACCAGCACGCGGTCATGAAGCGGTTTGAATGCCATCTTCGAGTCTCCTTGCTCAAAGGTTTTCACTAAGAGTCCCTCGCTCCCCGAAGGACTGTTGTCACTCACTGTCGTCGAGTGCTAACGTGGCATAGCTAGGGATTGGCGCAAAACGAGTCAACACGCTTGTGCGAGATTTTTTTCTCGAATTCCGAGAGAGCGCCGGTGGCTGGGTGATCAATAGCTGGGCGAGCGCTCGGCCCAGCCTGCGAAGATCTTTTCCAGAGCAACCACCACGTAATACAACACGATCCCCATCAGCGCCAAGGCGATGAGCACCGCGAACATCAGCGGGTAGTCGGAATTGGTCTTGCCGGAATCGAAGAGCGCGCCAAGCCCGCGACCATGGGGCGACACGATTTCCATCAGGTTCGTACCGATGAATGCCAGCGTGACGGCGACCTTCAGCGCCCCGAAGAATTCGGGCAACGTCTTGGGAAGCGCGATCTTCCAGAAGATCTTGGTCTTCGATGCTCCAAGCGACGCAAGGATGTCGCGGTATTCCGGCTCCAACGTGCTGAGCCCAATCGACACGGAGACCGCGATCGGAAAGAACGAGATCATGAAGGCGATGAGGATCGTATTGAAATTGTGATCCCCGACGAAAAGCAGCGCGACGATGGGCACCACAGTCGCCTTAGGAATCGCATTGAAGCCAACGAGCAGGGGATACAGCGCATCCCGCATCGTGCGCGAGAACCCCATGATCATCCCGAGGAACACTCCGAAGGCGATGGCCAACAGAAGACCGACGACCGTGCGCCAAAGCGTTTGCCAGCCCATCACGATGAAGAGATCCCAGTACCGCGCATAGGCCGGCGGCAAATCTGAGGGTGAGGCCATGACGTAGTTGGGCCAGCCATTGGCCCAAACAAGCAATTCCCAAAGAAGACCGAAGATGACGATGGCGGCCACCGGGACAAGCACGTTGCGCAGGTTCATTGCGTCACCTCTTCATCCCCGGCGCGCCCCTGCGCGATCTGGATCTGTCGGCGCAGGATGTTCAACGCCTCGGCCGACTCGGGCGTGTAGAGATGTTCGATGTCGCGGTCACCGGTCAGATGCACGTCCATCACATATTGCGTGCGCGCGGGACGGCCCGAGAGCACGACAACCTGGTCAGCCAGAAAGATCGACTCGCGCAGGTCATGAGTGATGAGCACGCCGGTAAACGGTTCTTCCGCCTTGACCTTGTGCATGGTCTGCCAAAGGTCCTCGCGCGTGAAAGCGTCCAGCGCGCCGAACGGCTCGTCGAGGATCAGCACCTCGGGCTTGTGAACGATGGCCCGGCACAGCGACGCGCGCTGGCGCATCCCGCCGGACAACTCGCTGGGTCGCTTGTCCTCGAAGCCTTCGAGGCCGACGAGCGCCAGCAGCCTGCGTGCCCTCTCTTCCTGCTCGCGCTTTGACATCTTTGTCGGAACGATCTCCAGCGGCAGCATCACGTTCTGCAGAATGGTGCGCCATTCCAGCAGCACCGGATTCTGAAACGCCATCCCGACAATGGATTTCGGTCCCTTGACCAGTTCGCCATGCAGCCAGACCTCGCCGTGGTCCGGCTTCATCAATCCGGCGATGAGCCGTGTCAGCGTTGACTTGCCACAGCCCGAAGGACCGACAACCGCCGCGAATCCACCTTCGGGAATGCTGAGCTCGAGCCCGTCGAGAACCGGCAATGGGCCGGCCTTGGTCTGGTAGGCGTGCCGCACGCCCTTGATTTCGATGAGATGTTCCGACACGCGATCCGTCCGAGGAATAGGGCCGATCCCGCACTGCGGCACCGGCCCGGAGGAGAGAGATTACTTCAGCATCCGCGCGCTTGCATCAGGAAGATATGCGTCGGTGAAATAGAGGCTCGCATCGGGTTCGTTCTGGAACTCGTATGTCTGCGCGATCTGTTCGATGGCCTTGGCCATACGCTCCGCATCGATCCCGCCCATGCCGTTTGCCATGGCATAGTCGGTCGCCACGTTCGCATCGATGGACAGCTCCAGACGGCGCTTTTCAAGCTCTGCATCCGCAGCCGGATTGCGTTCGATCAGGCTGGCAATCGCTGCATCCGGATCGGCGATGGCGTCTTTCCAACCCGCCGCCACAGCTCCCAGAAAGCCTTTGATCAGGTCAGGATTGTCCGCCGCGAAATTCGTGTTCGCAATGATCGCATTGCCATAGAGCGCCAAGCCATAATCCGCCATCAGGATGGTCGAAATGTCCTCTTCCGGGACACCGAGGCGCACAAGGTTCAGGTAGGACGAGAAGGAAAAGCCCGTCACTGCCGCAACATTGCCTTCCGCCAGCATCGGCTCGCGGGTCGGGAAGCCGACCGGCTCCACCGTGATCGCATCGACATTGAGGTTATTGGCGATGGCGAATGCCGGGAACTGCGCCCATGCGCCATCGGGGGGCGGTGCGCCCAGCACCTTGCCCTCGAGGTCTTTCGGAACTTCGACACCAAGCGACTTGCGACCGATGATGGCGAAGGGCGGTTTGTCGTAGATCATCATGACCGCCGTCACAGGCGCGCCGGGGTTTTGATCGAGGAACTTGATCAGCGAGTTGATGTCGGCAAAGCCGACCGGGAAGGCACCCGTCGCCACTTTCGGGATCGCATCGAGCGACCCCTGGCCTGCGGAAATCTCAACCGACAGGCCCGCCGTTTTGAAATGGCCGTTGTCGATGGCCACGAAATAGGGGGCCGCCGGCCCTTCGAATTTCCAGTCGAGCGCGAACGGGAAATCCGCTTCCGCAAAGGCAGCGCTTGCAAGGCTCAATGTGGTGGCGACGACCGCCAATGTCTTTTTCAGCATCAGGATTCTCTCCAGTTTCTTCGCGCCAACCTGTTCCATCGGCCCGGGAAACGGAATGCAAAGCAGGTGTCTCGCATTCCATCGGCCTAGAAGCGCCCTTTTGGTACGCAGTTTTGGTGATCTTGCCCAAATGATGAGCAGTCCCCATGCAGCGGCGTGGCGAAAAAAGCTGCATGCCCCTGCGGCAAAGGGCTGGGCAGACCACCGGCAACATGCTTTTGTGGCAGCATTCAAACGCCCTGATTTCAAGGACTTCCCGATGCGACATTTGCTTGCCCTCATGCTGACCGCCTTTGCAACGATGGTCTGCGCACAGAACCAACCCAATACAGTGCTTGTGATGGATGGGTCGGGGTCCATGTGGGGGCAGGTGGACGGGGTTTCGAAGATCACCATCGCCCAAGAAGTCGTTGGCACGCTGCTTGCGGATTTCCCGGCGGAACAGGGGCTGGGCCTGACAGTCTACGGTCATCGGGAACGTGGGGAATGTACGGACATCGAAACCGTGGTCGCCCCCGCGCCCGGCACGGCGGCCCAGATTTCGGACGCGGTCAACCGGATCAAGCCCTTGGGCAAGACGCCGATGACCGATGCCGTGATCGCCGCCGCCGAAGCGCTGCGCTATACCGAGGAAAAGGCGACGGTGATCCTCGTCAGCGATGGGGTCGAGACCTGCAACCCCGATCCCTGCGCCGCGATGCGCCTGCTCGAAGAGGCGGGCATCGACTTTACCGCCCATGTGATCGGCTTTGACGTTGGCTCGGACCCCGAGGCGCTGGCCCAGATGCAATGCATTGCGGACGAAACCGGCGGCCAGTTTCTGACCGCTGACACCGCTGATCAGCTCACCGCCGCGCTGACACAGGTGGCTGTCGCAGAACCGGAACCCGAGCCCGAGCCCGAGCCCGTGCGCGTCCCGACGACGCTGACCGCCGTTGTCGAAGGCAGCGGTGCCCTGCTGTCCGGACAGGTTCTCTGGGAGGTCAACAGCGACTCCGAGACAATCATTTCGGAAACCGAAGGCAACCCGATCGAGCTCGAGCTGCTTGAGGGGTCCTATACCGCGCTGGCCTACAGCACGGTTCTGGAGACTGAACTGTCTCGCCAGTTCATCGCGATTGGCGACGCCGCGACGGTCGAGATCGCTTTCCCGGAACCGCAGGAGACCGCACGCCTCATCGCGCCTGCCGAAGCAGTTGCGGGCAGCACGATCCAGGTGGGCTGGGACGGACCGAACGAAAAAGACGACTACATCGGCATCGGTGCCGCAGATGCCGAAGGCGGCAACCAATGGCAAAACTACACCTACACACGCGAGGGCAACCCGCTTGAACTTCTGGTGCCGCCAA
>NZ_JALEGT010000086.1 GCF_022763305.1 Marivita sp.
CAACCGGATCGCCCGGTTCAACATCGCCATGGCGATCCTGCTTGTGGCCTCCATGGTGCCGGTCCTGGCGCAGGGGTGAGGACTCACCGGCACTTCTCCCTCTCACGCACTTCCCGGGCCTGTTCCGGGGGCCACTCATCGGCGGCACCAAACATCGACACCAGCCTCCGACCGTACCTCTCCTGGTGTGGGCCCCGGACTCAATCAGCACTTATATACCTGACTGAACATCATCCGGGAACCATGTTAAAGAGCGACAGGCCAGCGCTGAGATTGAGATCACTCCGGAGATGGCAGAGGCGAGTGCTGACGCATTTCGTCAGTGCGACCGCGATTTCGATAGTTCAGAGGACATAGTCCCGGCTATTTCTCGTGAGATGATCGAAGTTGCGCCTGGATCTCTTCTCGCATCTGCACTGCGTAGCGTGATGCGTGGTTGATAGTGACCGCTATGTCAAAGATGTTCTGAGGCGTCAGCGTTACGGCTTCGGGCTCAACAATCCGTTTTCGCCGGCGTTTTTCTCCTGGAGACTTTGGCCAACTGCCGCGCGTTATGCGAAGCATGTGGTCGCCACTTTCTTCGTCGAAAACCCAAATACCATGAGCGATCCTGTCTCGTTGAGACACTGAAAACTCTAATGCTTTCTTGAGCGGATTCTTTTCTTCTTCAATGGAAACGCCTCGCAGTGCGCAAAGATCAAAGATCACATCCAGACGATCAGATGCGCGCGGCTCCCTAACGGCCAGTCTACCAGCCTTTGGATCAACGGCGAGAAGATCGTAGATGATCCTGCTAAGCTGAAGTTCGAGAAAGGCGTACTCGACAATCACTTGGCCGATAGCCGTAAGCATGTCATCCGGCAGATCTGTAACGACGGGCATTTCTTGCATGACCGACTCCAAGAAAGACGACGAACCTAGAGTAACCCCCGAGGGTCAGCGGAAAGGCGACGAGCTGTTGAAGCGCATGCTCCAGACGCCGCCCAAGCCGCATAAGCCGAAGAAGGAAACGTTGAAAACTAAAGCGTGACGATGTCGCCCTCTCCGGGCCGCCGATCATACGGAACACCAAGATGCGCCGCACCTTCGGCGTGCGTGCCCTGCTCCGCCGGCCAGTACCATTCGTCGCCATTGCGTGGGTCTGTGATCCGCCGAGCGGCCTGTTCGCGAGAGCCCTTGATCATGGCGACAATGGCTGCGTGGGGCGGGTTCTTGATTGGTGACATTGGCCGTTCCTCAACGTCTTCCAACTCTGACTCTCATGATCGGATGAGTCGAGTCGATGAGGGTCGATTCGAGCAGTGCGCGCTTGAGGGCTTTTCGAAAATGCTCGCGGGAGAGATTCCCGCCGCTGCTACGCCCCGATACCAGCCCGCCGATAGGTGAGGCGCTTGCCTGCCGCGCCCTTCATGGCGATGGCCGCGCCGGTGAAGTCATCGACGTGGCGGTAGTTGTGTCGGAAATCGAATTCCCCGAGATAGCGCTTGAGGTGCTTCTTGGAGACAGCCTAATACTCGCCCGTGATGCCGCGCTTGAGGATGGAGAAGTAGTTCTCGACGGTGTTGGTGTGGGTGTCGCCGCGCACGTACTCGTCAGCGCTGTGGTTTACGACATGGTGCTCGAAGTCGCGGTGCATGTGGCGGTACTGGCCGGCGTCGTCGGTCGTCAGGCGGGTAGCCGGATCAAGCTGCTGCTTCAGGATCGGACGCAGGGTCGCAGCGTTTACACGGGGCGTGTGGATGGTGCGGACGCGGCCACCACGCTCCACGAGGGCGAACGCAGTCTCCTTGCCCCATGAGCTACCGAGGCGTTGGGGAGCGCGCTTGGACTTGTGCTTGTTCGCCTGCTTGCCGCCGATTAACGTCTCGTCAGCCTCGACCGTCTTGCCCTCACCGCCGAATTGGTCAGGGTAGAACTCACGCATGCTCTCGCGGATGCGGTGAGTCATGAACCATGCGGACTTGTACGTGATGCCCAGCATGCGGTGTAGCTGGTGCGCGCTGATGCCCTTCTTGGAGGAAGCCATCAGGTGCGTGGCCAGCACCCACTTGTGCAGGGCGATCTTGGAGCGCTCGTAGATCGTGCCGACGCGAACCGTGAACTTCTGGCGGCAGGCTTTGCAGTGATACCAACCAGGCCCCATGGACTTGCCGCCGAGAGGGGCGACGGTCTCAGTCTCACCGCAGGACGGGCACACGGCGCCGTGGGGCCATCGAATGGCCTCCAGGTGCTCACGGGCGGCGTCTTCGTCGTGGTAAATTTTGGCGGTGAAATCCATGGCTCTCTCCTTACACCTTGATAGGTGGGGATTGAGCTGTGTTCAGCCACGTATATAGGTTTCGACCAAATCCGGGAAGTGTGGAGAGAGTCGAAGGGTTCCGTCACCCCTCCCGTAGCGCCCTGATCGCCTCGCGGGCGAGTTCGTCGGCGCGTTCATTCTCCGGATGACCGGCATGGCCCTTCACCCAGTGCCAGTCCACGTCGTGTCGCTGCACGGCGGCGTCGAGCCGCTCCCACAGGTCGCGGTTCTTGACCGGCTTCTTGTCGGCGGTCTTCCAGCCGCGCGCCTTCCAGGCCTTCATCCACTTGGTGATGCCGTCGCGGACATAGGTGCTGTCGGTGGTCAGATCGACCGGCATGCCACGGGTCAGCGCCTCCAGGGCCGCGATCGCGGCCATCAGCTCCATGCGGTTGTTGGTGGTCTCCTCCGCGCCGCCGGAGAGTTCCTTCTCGTTGCCGCGCCAGCGCAGGATCGCGCCCCACCCGCCGGGTCCGGGATTGCCGCTGCAGGCCCCGTCGGTGAACACCTGGACCCGCTCCCCCCCTATCTCGCCGGTCATGACAGGCCGTAGGCCGACGGGCCGGACACGCTCTGATGGAAGCGAAGCTTCTGGTTGTATTCCATGGGATCCTTGGGTTTCACCAGCGCCCCTTCCGGGTGGTTCAGCCAGTCGTACAGGCGGGTGAGCAGGAAGCGCAGGGCCGAGCCGCGGGCCAGAACCGGCAGCGCCTCGCGCTCGGCAGCCGCCAGCGGCCGCACGCTCTCGTAGCCGCCGACCAGATTCTGCGCCTTGGTGACGTTGAAGCTGCCGTCCTTCTCGAAACACCAAGCGTTCAGACAGATCGCCAGGTCGTAGGCCAGGATGTCCGTGCAGGCGAAATAGAAGTCGATCAGCCCGGACAGCCGGTCGCCGAGGAAGAACACGTTGTCGGGGAACAGATCGGCATGGATCGTGCCGGTCGGCAGGCCGCGCGGCCAGTGCGCCTCGAGATGCGTCAGCTCGGTGTTCAACTGGTTGTGCAGCGGGTGGTAGATCTCGCGGGCCGGCAGTTCGCAGCTGTCGAACAGTGGCCGCCAGCCGGCGACCGACAGGTTGTTCTCCCGCACCATGGCGAAGTCGCCGCCGGCGACGTGCATCCGGGCCATGGCCATGCCGAGCTCGCGACAACACAACGGCTGGATCCGCCGCCGCCACACCCCCTCGACGAAGGACACCACCGCCGCCGGCCGGCCGTTCAGTTCGCGCAGGGTGCGTCCATCCCGACCCGGCATCGGACTGGGGACGTTCAGCCCCTTGGCCGCCAGATGGCGCATCAGTTCGATGAAGAACGGCAGGTCGTTCGGGTTCACCCGCTTCTC